>JABFFZ010000038.1 GCA_013112725.1 Chloroflexota bacterium | reverse complement strand
CCGGCCCCACCCACGGAAACGCCCACCCCCTCCCAAACGCCTACCGACGAGCCGCCCGCGCCGTGTGCGGTCAAGTTTGCTTCTTTTGTTCTGGATACCCACAACACCCTCTGGATCACCGGCGCAGTAGGCAGTGAGGTGGTGGTGCGTGACCAGTCCGCCGGTGGCCAGCCCATTATTGCTTCTGGTACGCTGGAAGAAGGTGGCTCTTTCCAATGCCCCGGTTTTGCCGGGTTGCCCGTGGATCCCAATTTATTGATTGTCGGGCATGTGTTGGTCGTGGAAAACCTGACCGACGGCACCGTGGATGTCACCGTTGTCTTGGGAACGCCGCCTACCAACACACCTGTTCCCACCAACACCCCGCTACCAACGGCCACGCCTTCGCCCACCTTCACCCCACTGCCATCGGCCACGCCGGTCGGGAAATACATCACCCTGCAACCCAATTGTGGCTGGCCCCCTGCCAACCCCGGTAATGTCACCTTTACTGTCTTCTTTGTCAATTGGCAAATTAATCGCTCCCTGACGCTGACCTGGAATGGGACACAGATTGATTTCTGGCTGCCCAACCAGCACTCCGGCACGTTTTCCAAAACATACACCCGTAATGTGCCGCAGACGGTAACTACTTATACGGTAACAGCTATAGGTGGCGCTGGCTCCGGTACCTTCACCACCCAATACATTACCCCCTGCGGTAACGAGACACCGGTGCCTTCGCCCACGCCCAGCCACACCCCCAACCCGCCTGACCTGTTGGTCTTTGGCCCGCCGGAATTGATCAGTACGCCGCCCATTGTCGCTTACCAGCCGGTGCAGTTCCGCCTGCCCGTCACCAATACCGGCGGCGTCAACATCAACACCCAGTTCTTCGTGGACATCTACCTGGACCCGGATCCATCCTCTGTCTTGAGTACCACTATTCCTATTGAAGAAAGTGATGGCTATTCAGCCATCAGTTTCCTGGGGGGTGGTGAGAGTCGCGTGGTGACTATTACAGCCTACCTGGGTTTTCCAAATCCCCTGATAACCCCCACGCCGCAAGCGGTCTACGGTTTTGCTGATTCACTGGAACAAATTATTGAAACCGATGAAACCAACAACATTACCGACGCGCAGTGGGTGATGGTGACACCCGCGGCTACACCGACACCATCACCAACACCGGGCGGGGCTAACACCATCGCCGGCGCGGCTTATACCTTTGAGGATGATTTAATTCCACGCTTCCGCACCTTTATGCAGCTTATTGACGAATCCGACGGCCGTACCATTGCCACCACAATAACCGACCAGTATGGATACTTTTCATTTGGCGGCGTACCCGGTGGCAGCACGTACACAGTCACCGGCTGTATTACCATTGATGGTGAAACCTGGTTTGGCTTCCGTAACGGCATTACACCGCCCAGCCTGATGGTAATTCTGGTCATGTTTAAGGGACCTTGCCCATGATGAGCAAACGCGCACTTGTTTCATTGATAGTCATAGCTTTGCTGGCGGGGCTGATTGTGGCCACGACGCCGGCGCTGGCCACGCCAGATGAACCGGCAGAAGTAACCGGTGGTGGCCCCGTATGGCAGCCAGCAGAGCGGCTCAGCCACACCACCTTTGGCGGCAAACTGCCGGTGATTCAAGTGGGACCAGACGGCCGTACTGTCCTTGCCGCTTACATCAGCCAGATGTCCGCCAATGTCAATGATACGGTTCCTTACGTCCGCAAATCCGCCAATAATGGCGTTACCTGGGGCAATGCCGTAGCCATTGTCCCCAACGGGCCGGCCGAAACCACTTTCCTGGACGTAGCGGTGGATAATAACAACGTTGCCCATGCTGTCTGGACGGATCTTTTATCCGGCAACCCTAATACGCTCAACATTTATTATGCCCGCGAAAACAACAATACCTGGCCGGCCGTCACGCCGTTTTCTACGGTTCAAGACCCGCAACTCATTACCACACCGGCCATTGCCGCCCGTAACAACAGGGTTTTTGTTGTCTGGGCGGAAGATAACCAGATCCCGGCTCTGGGCCTGACAGAAATCTATTATCGCTTTTCCACCAATGGCGGCACGTCCTGGTCGGCAAACAGCCTGGTTTCGCCGCAGGTCAATGTGTCATTGAAACCGGATATGGTCATTGGCGCCGACGGTCGTGTACACCTGGTCTGGCAAAGAGGAATCCCCCCTTTCCCGCAGCACATCATGTACACGCAAGGCACAGTATCTGGCAACACAGTTAACTGGACTACCCCGGTACCCATATCAGACCGCAGCAGCGCACAACAGGCATGGACGCCACAAATCGCCCTCGATGGGAATGTCATCCACGTCTCGTTCACCGACTGGGTAGATAACAATCCTGACAAACAATATGTCCATTATATCCAATGTACCACCGGCTGTACCAATGTAGCCAACTGGCAATCTACAGCCAATCCGGTGTCCGGCGCAGCCCTGAAGGAAAGAAGCATCAATCCGTTCAGTGTCAAATCTACCTTAACGCGAGTGGGCGCCTGCACGTATGTCTACTTTCACGGCGTGTCGCCCACATTGAACAATGAACAAATTTTTGGCGTTAACAGCTGCCGCAACTGGAGCGCCGGTGGCCGAGACACCGTTACCCCGGCAAACGAGGCTGCCATTAACCCGCAAATGATTTCGCAGAATAATTGGTTCATTTATATGGTGTTTGAAAAAGTGGAAGGCAATGGCACACGCACCGTCTGGTTTATGCGTAATGATCCGGCCGTTTACCTGCCGGTTATTCGGAAACCGTAAGAAATGATGCGTGATACGTGATGCGTGAAGGCTTTCTGGTCACGCATCACGCATCACTATTCGATTATGAATCGTCTGGAATGGATTTTAGGCATTGTTTTAGTGGTGCTGCTGCTGGCAGTGGCCGCCCTGTCGCTGGTCTTTTGGTTCCGACCCCAGGGCAGCACCATTCACCTCCAACCGGCAGCTAACACCGGCACGGTCATTGCCCAGCAGGCGGCCGTGGTCGCCCCCACCTCCGTTTTTACCGGGGAAACATCGCTGATGGCCTATGGCCGGGCGCAGAGCACCGCCGCTGCCTGGCAGCCAGACGCCCGCCTGCTGAACGCGCAGGCCACCTGGCCGCAACTGGCAAATTCCCAACAACTGCGCGATGGCAAAACGACGTGGGGATTTACCTTTTACTCTCCGGCCGCGCAGGAAATCGCCGTCATCTCGGTGGTAGAAGACGCCGCCCGGATCGTTTCCCAGGGGCCTTACCAACAGACCGGCAATTTGTTAAACGCCACCGGCTGGAACCTGGACAGCCAGGAGGCGATCACGACCATGCTGGCGGCGGGCGGCAGCCAGTTTTTTAGCGAGACCGGCGTGGCTTCGTTAACCATGATGTTGACGCTGGATGATAGTGAGGGCGACGGCCGTATGGAATGGCAAATGAACCTGATTGCGCCTCAACACGGCCGTGGCCTGAAAATGCGAATTGACGCCACTTCTGGCGAAATTTTAGAAAACAAAACCGTACCGTAAGTTTGTAATTACAAGTGAGGTAATCATGAAACGCACACACATCGTTCCCCATAAACCGGCCCAACGCGGCCAAAGCCTGGTGGAAGTTGCCCTCTTCTTCCCCATTTTCATCATCATGCTCGCCGGCGTGGTGGAAATATCTAACATCATCATCACCCAAAACCGGGTCAGCAGCGCCACCCGCGCCGGCGCCCGTTTTGGCGCCGACGGCGGTGAAAACGAAGGCATCAAAAACGTCGTTCTCAACACCGTCACCCAAACGCTGGAACTCGACCAGGAATTTTGGGACGTCTGGGTGGTGCGCGGCACTGTCAACAGCGACGGCAACGCCATTGACTCCTGGGAATTCAGCCATGTGTATGGTATTTCCAACACCCAGCAGTTCGACACCGTGGACGAAGCGGCCATCCAGCAAGAGGTACTGGAACAACTGCAACGAGACGAACTGGGCAACCAGCAGGCTGGTATCGCCGCCGACATCGAGTTCGTCGGCGCCTATGCCATGCATGACATAGATTCCATCCTGGGGCTAAACGCCCTGCCCCAATTCGCCAACATCACCTCGGTAAAAGAGCTGACCGTCATGCGCGTCTTGGGCTTTGGCCTCAACGCTACCGATGGCTGCGATGGTTTTCCCATTGTTGTGGAAGAAGGGCAGCGTTCCGTAACCGAAGCGCTTTATAATGCCGTTGTGGTCGGCTCTCCAAACTTTTATCCGCAGCCGGCGCCAGCATACGTCACTTTTTACAATCACCGCCCAGACAAACCTTTCAGTCAGGCGCATGAAGGTGACATCTATCTGGTGCAAAACGGCGGGGGTGGTGGTGGTTTTGGCTGGTTGGTCTGGAATCAATACATAAACGCCAGCTCCGATATATTGGAAAATAGTCTTACCTGGCCGGGTAACAGCAAAGACTATACCACCGTGGCCACGAGCGGGCAGAATCCACCAAACCCCCCATTTCCACACAAGGTATATGGCTATATAGATTACAATGATCCCTGGGACACCAGCATGAACATTGGCGATTGGGTGATGAGCGATACCGGCGCGGTAAATTCCGCAGGTGTAAGAAACGTATTGCAAGGACACATAGACAGTGGCCGGCAGTTACGTTTGATCCTCTATAATAACTTTACAGGTACGGGCAGTAACGCGCGTTATCAAATCAGTGGGTTTGCCATCTTCCGCTTACTCGGCTTCCAGCTCAGTGCCAATGGCCAGCAAGGCTCCTTCATTTTGGCCGAATTCATTCGCTGGGATGACTCTTGCGGCCAGACAGTTACCGGTCCCTAGTTAGTTAGTGATGGTTAAGACCCTAAGGGTTTTCTGAAACCCTTAGGGTCTAAAGATAAACAGGAAAATGTTATGAACAGTCAACCTCATTTGAGATTCACTCCTTTGCAGACACCTGGCAGTGGACACTCTCCCGAACGCGCCGCGCCACATAGCGCCACGCCATGTGGCGTCAACCACCGGCAGGCCGGACAGAGCATTGTCCTCATTGCCCTGGCGCTAGTGGGTATTGTCGCCTTTATGGGTATTGCCCTGGACGTAGGTTTTATCTTCATGCGGGGTTCACAACTGCAAGCGGCCATAGACTCCGCTGCCCTGGCCGGCATCAACGAACTGAGCGGCTGGTCACCCAACGACCCCGGCAACCAGGCGCTGGAAGCCACCGCCCGCACCAAATCTGCCCAATTTTTGAACGCCAACGGCATGCCCCTGTCCGTTACCCTTTCGCTAAATCAAACACAAAACCTGCACGTCAGTCAGAGCGCGTTGGGGGTGACCTCTTATACCATCACCGGCACCTGGCCGGTGGAGACATTTTTCCTGAAGGTGATCGGCTTCCGGGAACCGATCAACCTTTCCCGGTCGGCTACGGCCGCCGTCTTCTCCCTGGCTAATGTCTATACCAGCCGCCACATTGAAAATGGCATCATCAATACCTCCAGTCAGGGTATATTTGGCCCCAACATCTGCACAAATTATGGCGACCCCTATTCTCCTTTTAACAGTGCGTGGGCGCCCGGGCCTTACACCTATAAGTACCGCATCATGATTCCACCGGATTATGAAGAGCGCGCCGGCACCTCCATCTTGCGCGTAGAAATACTCGACCCCGATTCCATCAACGTCAATGCCAGCGGTCCCTTTAACTATACCCGTACCCAGGCGGCGCAAAATGCCGGCCTGGAACCAACCGGCAGCGGCACATGTGAGAAAACCAACAATCGTAAAAACCCTTGCCTAGTGGGCACCGGCGAACTGGCTTTATATAACAACGGCACGCTGCCCCTGGCCTCCATCAATCCATATTGGTTCATCCGCATGGATGAAAATCGCGGCAGCGCCACCCCCGGCAATTGCGGCGAACCTGGCAGTTACACGGCCACCTATAATACCCAGACCCTGTACGAACTGTATTACTTCCAGCAGCAGGCCGGCGGCGCCATTATTAGAAACAACCTGGCCAGCTATACCGGGCAAGTAGGCGATGGCGTGCGTGACAACGGCAGCCATAAAACCGATATGCAGTGGGTTTCCCCTGGCGCTGTCGAACAAAGCTTCGATTATTATACTATTCCCGGCGCCACCGACGTGCCGGCCGATAACGGCAGCTTTGAGATCAACTTAAGCAGCAGCGTACCCGGCATTGTTGTAGAAGCAGGCAGTGGCATCCGCTACCTGAATCTGGATGTCACAACAATCAGCGGCTCATCTGAAAACGGCTTTGAATTATGGGCTGGCCCGCCTGGCTATATCAATACGGTGCCGGGGGCGGTGAATGCCCGAAATTTGCACGTACTCAATAACCCCGGCTCGCATAGTTCAAAAGGGGTCTCTATCTTTGCTTCCGGCATCTTGCCGTTGAACTCCAATTTCGCCTTCCCCATAGACATTCCGCTGGTTTACGTGGGGCCGGAAATGGCCGGCCGGAACATCTATGTCTCTCTATTTGACTACGACCAGAATGACACCGTGCCGCCCATCACCTTTTTCTTTGACTCCATCTCCCGTGATGACTGGGAATTGCAATACGGAATGCCCGGCGTAACCGACCCCGACGGGCAAGCACGCAACTGTACCCCAGGCACCGGGTGCAACAATAAATGGGTGACCCCTTCTTACAAAATTACAGTTCCGGGCGGCAATATAGCTAATTGTGACTATGGCAACCCGCAAAACGACCCGGATTGTGTGCCCTTTTACGGGGGGCGGCTGACCGCTCACGCTACGGCCGGTTATCAGGACACGTATGTCTGGCGCATTACAGTGGATGGCCTGCCCTATCTGGAAAAGTAACGCCGCCAACGAGAGTGGTTCAATCTTGGAGATTGAACTACTCTGAAAGAAAATGACAGAACCTCCTGGTTGGAATTCAACCAGGAGGTTTTTTGTTGGCTCTTTCGGATTTCGTGGGGTTTGGCGTGACATGTGACGAGTGATGCGTGAGGTCTCTCCGGTCACGCATCACTCGTCATGCTTCACGGTCTGTCAACCCCGTGAATTCCCAAAGAGCCTTTTTGTTTGAAGCCAACCCTTCACATAAAGGGGGCTTTGGTGTATACTGTGGCCTATTGTGGTAAAAAGTGGGGCATTGTGGGACGTATTAGCACAAAAACCCACCCAATTGTATGGTAAAATGGCGCAATTGAAACATATGTTCTATTCCCATTATCGGTGACCCGTAATTGGATTACGGGTCACCGATAACGGATTACCGATAACGGATTACTGATGTTCCTGGGCGAATATACCCACACCATTGATGAAAAAGGGCGGCTGACCATTCCGGCCAAGTTCCGAGGCCTGCTGGCTTCGGGGCTGGTGGTGACGCGCGGCTTTGACCAGAATTTGATGTTGTTTCCGCTAGATGGCTGGCAGGAGTTGGCACAGCGGATTGCGGCACGGCCGTTGGCCGATGAAGATATGCGCATGTTCCGCCGCCGCGTCTTTTCCGGCGCTACCGACTTATTGCCCGACCGCCAGGGGCGCATATTGCTGCCCCCCTACCTGCGCGACTTTGCCGGCATCAATGGCGATGTGGTCATCGCCGGCATGTTCCACTATTTGGAATTGTGGAGCAGCGACGCCTGGACGGCCGTGCGCCAATCCATTGAGCGGCAGGACGATGCCAGCCGCTGGCAAGATTTAGGAATTTAAGCCATGATGACCGCCATCGAACACCAACCCGTTTTGTTGCACGAAGTGTTGGCGCTGCTGCTGCCGGTGCGCAACGGCCGTTATATAGATGGCACGGTGGGCGCTGGCGGGCATACGGCCGGTATCCTGGAGCAGTCGGCTCCTTCCGGGCGGGTGTTGGCGTTCGATAAAGACCCGCACGCCCTGGCTTTTGCCCAGGAACGGCTGGCTACTTTTGGCGACCGCGTCACCTTTGTCCATGCCAGTTACGCCAAAATGGGCCAGTTTGCGCCGCTCATGGGTTTTGCCCAACCAGACGGCATTGTGCTGGATTTGGGACTCTCTTCACGGCAGTTGAATGACCCTGAACGCGGCTTTTCCTTTATGAAAGAGGGGCCGCTGGATATGCGCTTTGACCCCAGCAAAGGGGAAACGGCCGCCGACCTGATCAACAACCTGTCTGAAGCCGAACTGGCCGACCTGTTCTGGCAGTATGGCGAAGAACAGCAAAGCCGCAAAATCGCCCGGCTGGTGGTGGGAGCACGACCGTTTACCACCACCACCCAACTGGCCGACTGCATCGCCAGCCACATTCACACACCCAAACACATTCACCCGGCCACTCTGGTTTTTCAGGCGCTGCGCATCGCCGTCAACCACGAACTAGAAGAAGTGGAAAAGGGGCTGGCGGTGGCCATAGAATTGTTGGCCCCCGGCAGCCATCTGGCCGTCATCAGTTTTCATTCATTGGAAGACCGCATTGTCAAACAAACTTTCCGCACCCTGAGCCAGGATCGCACCCCGCCGCCCGGTTACCCGGCCACAGCCGGCAGCGGCCCGGCCATTTTGCACCTGCTCACCAAAAAAGCGATCCAGGCATCGCCCGTAGAAATTGCCCAAAACCCGCGCAGCCGCAGTGCAAGGCTGCGGGTGGTGGAGAAAATCAGACCCTAGGGGTTTTTGAAACCCTTAGGGTCTGGCACCAGCTATGATGGCTCGACACTCCCGCGACCAGTTACGCCGTTTTCGCACCCTGACGGAGGCTCAGGCCGTGTTGGGCTGGGCCGTCATTTTGGTGCTGGCAGCCCTGGTAGGCGCCATTTACGTCAGCCAGGCCAGCCGCACGGCCAGCGTGGGGCGGCGTATCCAGATGATGCAGGCAGAGATGGAAACATTAAAGCGGGAAAATGCCGCGATGGAGCGCCAAATTGCCGAAGCACAGCGACTGACCCGCCTGCAAGCGGAAGCAGCGCGATTGGGTTTTGTGCCTGCCGGCCCGGATGACATTGAGTACATTATTGTGCCCAACTACCCGGTAGTGAACAGCAGCGTCGCCATGGAGCCAACAGCTACCCCGCTGCCGCCGCCACCCGACACCATGAACGGCGCGCTCTGGCTGGCGTTGCGCAGCCGCATTAATGGCTTTGTGCAGGGAGAAGCCAATGAATAAAAGTCAACAACGCCGCCTGACCTTGATTACCGTGGGATTAACCCTGGCCACCATCATCATTATGGGGCGCCTGATTTTGTTTCAAGTGGTGCAGGCCGGCGTCTGGGCAGACAAAGCCACCAATGAAGTGCGCGTCATTGCCCGGCCAGACCGGGGCATTATTTATGATCGCAACGGTGCAGTGCTGGCGGCCAATGCCGCCGATTATCAGATTGGGGTTTCGCCCCACCTCATCTCCAATCCCGAAAAGATGGCAACCGACCTGGCCACCATTCTGCAAAAACCACGTTATGAAATTTTAGGGGCGCTGCAAAGCGACGCGCCTTATGTGCTACTGTCTGGCCGAGTCTCTGCACAAATTGCGGACACCATTCGTACTTTGGAATATGCCGATGAAATTCAGATAGACCCCCTGCCCCGCCGTTTCTACCCGCAGGGGGAAATGCTATGCCATGTGTTAGGATATGTGGATTTTGAAGGCCGGGGCGGCGCCGGCGTGGAAGGATATTACCAGCGGGAACTGGCCGGGGAAGCGGCTACGGCCGTTGTCAACATCTCCCCCCTCACCGAACAACGCAACGTCATCGCCCACGAGGGCGCAGACCTGGTGCTGACCATTGATCGTTCCATCCAGTACCTGGTGGAGCAGCATCTGGCCAACGCCCTGCAAACCTACCGCGCCCGCAGCGGCTCCATCATTGTCATGGACCCACGTACCGGCGCCATTTTGGCCATGGCCAGTTCCCCCTGTTATGACCCGTACAAATTTTATGAGCAGGATCGGGAAGTCTTGCAAAACCCGGCGGTGCAGCAGCAGCATGAACCCGGCTCGGTAATGAAACTCATTACCATGGCCGCCGCCCTCGATTCCGGCCTATTTACGCCCAGTTCCACCTATTACGACGCCGGGGTGCTGGAAGTAGGCGGCCACCGCACTTACAACTGGGACCGCAGTGGGCCAGGCATTACCGATATGACTACCTTGTTGGCCCGCTCATTAAACGTAGGTGCGGCTACCCTTTCCACCACGCTGGGGCCTGACCTGTATTACAGCTATATGCAAAAATTTGGTTTCGGCCGGCCGACGGGCATAGACCTGATGGCGGAAGCGGGTGGCACCATGTGGCTGCCCGGCTCTGAGTTTTGGACAGAATCATTCCTGGCGACTAATGCTTACGGCCAGGGTATTGCCGTCACCCCGCTGCAAATGATCACCGCTATCTCGGCCATCCCCAACAATGGCGTCATCATGCAGCCGTACCTGGTGCAAGAAATTCGCGGCGAAAACGGCACCTTTGTGCGTGAACCCAGAGAATTGAGTCGCCCCATCAGCCCGGAGGTGGCGCAGCAGGTAAACGCCATGGCGATCACGGCCGTGGCCCGTGAAGTAACCGCCGCCAGCATTGACGGCTACACCATCGCCGGCAAAACGGGCACCGCCCAAATTGCTGAAAATGGCATCTATTTACCCGATGACACCATCGGCTCTTTTATCGGCTGGCTGCCCGCCGACAATCCGGAGATTATTGTTTTTGTCAAACTAGATCGGCCTAAAACACAGCCGTGGGGTTCTATGACGGCTGCTCCTGCCTTCGCTGACCTGGCCGATGAGTTAGTGGTGCTGTTGGACATCCCGCCCGACAACGTCCGTTTGCAGGCGGACGTGATGGAGGCGCGGGGGAATTAGGAATTATGAATTATGAATTATGAAACCCCTTCATAATTCATAATTCATAATTCCTAATTCATAATTTTTATGTTAACACTTGCTCATTTTTTCCAAGTTCTGATGCCAGAGTACGCGGCCACCGGTGATGAACCGGTGGTTTCGGCTGTGGTAATGGACAGCCGCGAAGTGGGGCCTGGCTGCCTGTTTGTGGCCTATAAAGGCGAACAGGTAGACGGGCACGACTTTGTGGCCGACGCCTTTGCCCGCGGAGCGATTGCGGCATTGGTGGCACGGCCGTTACCCGGCGACCACGCAACCATAGATTTTCGCGCTGGTCAGCCTTTGCCGTACCCCCTGCCCTTCAGCGTGACCACGCCCGTCTGCCTGGTGGTGAGCGATCCCATTGCCATCTTGCAGGCATCCGCCAGAGCGTGGCGCGCTCGCTTCGCGGTGCAGGTGATCGGCATTACCGGCAGTGTGGGCAAAACCAGCACCAAAGAGCTAACACATGCGGTGCTGGCGCAGCAGTTTAATACTTTCAAATCACCCGGCAACCGCAACAGTGTTTTAGGGCTGCCGATGGCTCTGTTTGGCCTGGAGCCGCAACACCAAAAAGCAGTGCTGGAAATGGCAATGTATGTGCCCGGCGAGATTGCCACCTTGTGCGAGATGACACAGCCGGAAATCGGCGTGGTGACGCTGGTGGGTGCGGTGCATCTGGAACGGGCCGGCAGTATGGAAGCGATTGTGGCCGCCAAGCGGGAATTGGTGGAAGCGCTGCCTGCGCATGGGGTCGCCATTTTGAATCGGGATGATGACCGGGTAATGGGTATGGCCGGGTATACAGCGGCGCGGATTTTCACCTATGGCTTGGATGAGCGCGCCGATTTGTGGGCCGACCGGATTGAGTCCAGAGGATTGGCTGGCATTCGGTTTGTGCTGCACCACGGCCGTGACCATCTGCACATTCAAGCCCCCCTCATTGGCCGCCACAGTGTGCATACGGCGCTGCGCGCGACGGCCGTGGGTCTGGCGCTGAACATGAGTTGGGACAGCATTGTGCGTGGTTTGCAGCATACGGCCGTGGAACTACGCGTCGTCTCGGCCCCCGGCCCCAAACAATCGCTCATCATTGACGACAGCTACAACGCCAACCCGGAATCCACCCTGGCGGCGCTTAATTTGCTGGAAGATTTGCCGGGACGCAAAGTGGCGGTGTTGGGTGATATGTTGGAGCTGGGCTATCTGGAAGAGCCGTCGCACCGGCTGATTGGCCGCCGCGTGGCCGATGTGTGCCAGGTACTCATTGCCGTTGGCCCGCGGGCGCGCTGGATCGCCGAAGAGGCGGTAAACGCGGGCCTATCGCCGGACCATGTGGCCCTGGCCACGGATGCGGTCACGGCCGTGCCCGTTATTGAAGCGCGCATCCAGCCGCAAGATGTTATCCTCATCAAAGGCTCTTATGGGATGCGCATGGACCGCATTGTGACCGCGTTGGGAAGATATGATTGAAAACGTAAAACGTAATCCAATTACGTTTTATAAATTTTTATGCCTTTTGCACTAACCGCCGGTGGATTTACCTTTTTATTAGCCGTCATCTGGGGACGGCCGTTCATCGAAATGATGCGCCGTTTGCGCCTGGGCAAACAAATCCGCATTGAAGGGCCGCAATCCCATATGACCAAAATGGGCACGCCGGCCATGGGCGGTATCCTCATTGTGGGATGGGTGGTGACGATCACTATTGTCGTCAACATCGTCGCCCTGGTGCAAACGATTGAGATCGCCCGCAGCATCGTCATTCCCCTGGGTGTCATGATCGCCTATGCCATTTTGGGCGGCATTGATGATTACCAGGGCATTCGCCAGAAACCGGGCGTGGGCATGTTGGCCCGCACCAAAATCTGGTTCCAACTAGGCATTGCTCTGGCAGCCGCTCTCACCATCTACTTTGTGGTCAACGATGGGCACGGTTATATGGCCCTGCCCACCGTGCCCTATCTGATTGACATTGGCCCTCTTTACATTCCCATTGCCGTCATCGTCATTGCCGGCTCGGCCAACGCCATGAATTTCACCGATGGGCTGGATGGGTTGGCCGGGCTGATTGCCGCCACCTGTTTTGTGGCTTACGGCATTGTGGCTGCTATGCAAGACCAGCAATTTCTCATCACCTTTTCCTTTGTGACGGTGGGTGCTTGTTTTGCCTTTCTCTGGTACAACGCCCATCCGGCGCAAATGTTTATGGGCGACGTGGCCTCGCAGCCGTTGGGCGGCGCGCTCGGTGTGGTGGCGCTGCTGACAAACCAATGGTTCATTTTACCCATTATCGCCATTATCCCCCTGGCCACATTGGTCTCGGTGGTGCTGCAAGTGTCGTCGGCGGTGCTGTCTCGGCGCTTTTTGGGCAGGGATATACGGCCGTTCAAAATGTCCCCCCTGCACAACCACTTCGTCCTACTCGGCTGGAGCGAAACCCAGATTGTGCAGCGCTGGTGGCTCATTGGCCTCACCGGGGCGATGATTGGCATGGCGCTGGCTTTGATTTAGTAATTGGGTAATTGGGTAATTGAGTCATTACCCAATTGCTCAATTACCCAATTACCCATGGACGCTTTAACAGGCAAACGACTCCTCATCCTCGGTCTGGCGCGGCAAGGCAAGGCATTGGCCCGTTTTGCCGTTGGCGTGGGCGCGGTGGTCACGATTTCTGACCTGCGCCCGGCGGAAAAGTTGCAGGCCGACCTGGCCGAATTGCGCGATTTGCCGATTGAACTGGTCTTAGGAGAACATCCGATGACTTTATTAGAGAGAACAGACATTTTAGCCATCAGCGGCGGCGTACCGGCCGATGCCCCCTTGGTGCAAGCGGCGCGGGCGCGGGGCATCCCCCTCACCAACGATGAACAAGAGTTTATCCGCCGTACCCCGGCCGATGTGATCGGCATTACTGGCTCGGCAGGCAAAACCACAACAACGGCGCTGACGGGGGTGATGGCGCAGGTAGCCGGACGGCGCACCTGGGTAGGCGGCAACATTGGCCGCCCGCTCATTGCTGATTTACATAAAATGGAGCCGGATGATGTAGTAGTGCAGGAGTTGTCTAGTTTCCAGCTAGAAATTTGGGAGCAAAGCCCCCCCATTGCCGCCGTGCTAAACATCACGCCCAATCATCTCGACCGGCACAAGACGATGACGGCCTATGCCAACGCCAAAGCCAACATTTTGCGCTTTCAGGATGAGGAAGGCACGGCCGTACTCTGTCTGGATGATGCCGGGTCGCTGGCATTACGGCCGTTGGTTCACGGCCGTTTACGCCTCTTTAGCCTGGAAAAACCGGTAGCCGATGGCGCATTCCTGCATAACGGCAAAATCTGGCTGCGCAACGGGCACGAAACGGCCGTATGCCGGGTGGAAGACGTGCAGCTGCGGGGCCGCCACAACCTGCTAAACGTGTGTGCGGCCGTAACCCTGGCCGACACCACCGGCATTCCCGCCGCGGCCATATATGAAGCCATCCGCACCTTTACCGGCGTAGAACATCGGCTGGAACCGGTGCGGGAACTCAACGGTGTGCGCTACATCAATGACAGCATCGCCACCGCGCCGGAGCGGGCACTGGCGGCGCTGGCAGCCTTTGACGAGCCGCTCATTTTGCTGGCCGGCGGGCGTGACAAGGAAATGCAGTGGGATGAGTGGGCGCGGGTGGTGTCCCGGCGCGTTAAACAGGTCATCCTCTTTGGCGAACTGGCCGATTTGTTGGAAAGAAAGCTCGAAGACATCCGATTTTTTGAAAAAATCGGATGTCTGGTGACGCGGGTGGAGACGATGGCGGAAGCGGTGGCCGTGGCCGGAAGTACGGCCGTGCCCGGCGACATCATCCTTCTCTCCCCCGGCGGCACCAGCTATGACGCCTTCAAAGATTTCGCCGAACGAGGGGAGAAGTTTAGAGAGTTGGTCAATGAGTTGTAATTGAGTAATTAGGTAATTGAGTAATTACTCAATTACCCCCAAAGCTATGGCAAACGTAACCGTTATTCGCAAAAAAAGCAGCCGTGTCAGCCCCACGCTGCGCCTCCAGTTTGATTACTGGCTGCTGTTGGCTGTAGCCGGACTGCTGGTCATTGGCATGTTGATGGTATACAGCACCACTTTTGACTACGGCCTGCGTTTCAAAGACGACGCCACCTATTACTTCCGGCGGCAAATCGTCGCCCTGGTCATTGGTCTGGCCTGCCTGCTCATTGTGATGCAGTTTGACTACCACATCTTGCGCCGCTTTTCCATTCCCATCATGGCCTTCACCTTATTTGGCTTACTCTTCGTCCTCTTTTTCGGCGAGAGCTTCCTGGGGGCGCAGCGTGGTTTTTATGAAGGTTCGTATCAGCCTTCAGAGGTAGCCAAGCTGGTCACAATTCTGTACATTGCCCACTGGCTCTCCACCAAAGGCGACCGCATCAAGCTGGTGACATATGGTCTCATTCCTTTTTCCATTATAACCGGCGTTATTTGCGCCCTGATTGTGCAGCAGCCAGACCTGGGTACAGCCGGGCTGATCGCCATTGTTAGCTTCACCATCTTTTTTGTAGCCGGGGCCGACTGGCGGCAGTTTGCCATTGCCGGGCTGGTGGGTGGGCTGGCCTTTGTCTTTCTGGCCTATGCTCTGCCGCACGCCGCCGAGCGTATGGATGCTTACACCACGGCCCTGCGTGACCCGGAACAGGCAAGCTGGCACGTGCAGCAAACGCTGATTGCCCTGGGGCGTGGTGGTATTTGGGGCGTTGGTCTGGGCGAGAGTGCCCAAAAGTTTGGTCCACTACCGCTGGCGCACACGGATGGTGTTTTTGCCGTGTTGGGTGAAGAGTTAGGTTTATTCGGCAGTCTGATAGCCTTAGGATTAATGATTATGTTAATCTGGCGCGGGCTGCGGACGGCGCGCCTGGCGCGGGACAATTTCGGCTTTTTGCTGGCGCTGGGCATTACCTTTTGGCTAGGGTACCAGGCGTTGATGAATGTGGCGGTGATCACGGCCGTGATCCCCTTCACCGGCATCCCCTTCCCCTTCCTCAGCTACGGCGGCTCATCCCTGGTTATCTCGCTCATCGCCGTGGGCATCTTGCTCAACATCTCCCGCGACCAGGCGATACAGAAACGGCCGCAGCCGGTCAATAAACAG
The DNA here is from genome assembly GCA_013112725.1 of Chloroflexota bacterium. Lineage (GTDB taxonomy): Bacteria > Chloroflexota > Anaerolineae > Promineifilales > Promineifilaceae > CAADGU01. The sequence goes on along the minus strand of JABFFZ010000038.1, from coordinate 34,218 downwards.
TAAGCAGTGAGCAGTGAGCGTGTGTTTACTGCTCACTGCTCACTGCTCACTGTTAACTTCTTAAAATGCGAGTTCTCATTTGCGCGGGCGGCACAGGTGGCGGCATTTATCCCGCTTTAGCCGCCGCTACCGAATTACAAAAGATAGGCATTGTCCCGGAGGACATCTTGTGGATTGGCACAAAAGGTGAAATGGAAGAGACATTAGTGCCACGCGCTGGTTTGAAGCTGGAAACGATTAGCGGCGGCGCCATTGCCGGGGTGCCATTGCCCCTGAAGTTGAAAAACGGGGCGCGGCTGGCAGCCAGCCTGCCCAAATCGCTGCGCATCGTGCGCCGTTTTCGCCCAGATGTGATGTTTATGACCGGCGGTTATATGGCCGCGCCGGTCACGCTGGCCTGCCGCGCTCTGGGTGTGCCCATTGTCATTTATTTGCCGGATGTGGAGCCAGGCGCATCGGTGCGTTTTTCGCTGCGGTTTGCCCGCAAAATTGGCGCAACCACCGATGGCACGGCGCAGTTCGTACCGCCACACAAGCTGGTAGTGACCGGCTACCCGGTGCGCCCGGAACTGCGGGCGGCCACGCAGTTGCGCAAAGAAGCGGCGCTGGCCCGGTTTGACCTGACGCCAGGCCGCCCTACCCTGTTCATCTTTGGCGGCAGCCGCGGCGCGCAAAAGATTAACCGGGCGCTGATGGGCTGTCTGCCGGACCTGCTGGCGCGGGCGCAAATTATTCACGTCAGCGGCACACTGACCTGGCCGGAAGTAGCGGCCAACTGGCAGGGTCTCAGCGAGGAACAGAAACGGTGGTATCGGCCGTATCCTTATTTGCATGAAGAGATGGGAGCGGCTTACCGGGCGGCTGACCTGGTGGTGGCCCGCGCCGGGGCCAGCATGTTGGGTGAGTGCCCGGCGTTTGGCCTGCCCGCCATTTTGATTCCGCTGGCCTGGGCCTGGCGTTACCAGAAGGTGAATGCGGATTATCTGACGGAACGGGGCACGGCCGTGCAGTTGACCGATGACACCCTGGCCTATCAATTGCTACCCACCATCCTGCGTTTACTGGATGACCCGCCCACCCTGGCCCGTATGCGCGCCGCTGCCCGCGCCCTGGACAAACCAGATGGAGCAGAAAGGCTGGCGCAACTGATTATCCAAAACGTAAAACGTAAAACGTAAGGGTGTTTATGTTTTACGTTTCACGTATTACGAACCGTGAAGGATATCATAGATGCTAAGTTTGTCGGCTTTATTCTGGATTGCCGTGGGGGCATTTGCCCTGGTGGGCGCGCTGCGCGGCTGGGCCAGAGAGATTGTGGCCACGTCGGGGCTGGTATTAGCACTGTTTATCATCAACCAGTTTGGCTTTACCATTTTGAGTTTGTTGGGCCAGACGCCAGCCGGCTTAAACGACCCGATACTGGCCCAAAAGCGGCAATTTTATATCTACTCGGCTATCTTGATGTTTCTGGCCTTTTTCAGTTACCAGAGTCCGCGATTGTCCGGCACCATTGGCGCACGTTTGCGGCCGCGCGATACGTTTCAGGACAAATTGTTAGGCGCCATTGTTGGCGGCGTCAATGGCTACCTGATTGCCGGCGCCATTTGGGCCTTTTTGGAATATACCAACACAGGCGCGTCGCAGTGGATACAGTTGTCGCCGGGTGTGCCGTATCCTTTTGATCCGGTGGTCATTGTGCGCCCGGCAGTCGGCACGACGGCAGCCAATATGGTGATGCGTATGCCTATTCCGCTGCTATCGCCCTATTTACCATATTTGATGGTGTTGATGTTTTTATTTGTGATTATTGTGATGATATAGGTGTAATTGGGTAGTCGTGTCATTACCCAATTACGCATTTACCCAATTACCAATGACAAAGTTCACGCTCCAACCTGGTATGCACCTTCACCTGCTCGGTATTGGCGGGGCGGGTATGAGCGCCATTGCGCGGGTATTGTTAGGGCGTGGATTTAAGGTTTCAGGTTCGGATATGAAGTTGAATGAGGTCACGGCCGTGTTGCAAACCGAAGGCGCTGTCATTTACGAAGGGCACCAGGCAGATCATATCGCCGGGGCCGATGCGCTGGTAATGACCTCAGCCGCTGCGCCGGGCAATGCCGAGATTGTAGCCGCCGAAATTGCCGGCATACCCATTTTGAAGCGGGCCAACTTTCTGGGGCAGTTGATGGCCGGGCATATTGGCATTGCTATCGCCGGCACACATGGCAAAACGACCACGACAGGCCTGATCGCCCAGATTTTGCTGGAGGCCAGTCTGGACCCCACGGTGATTGTGGGTGGTGTGTTGCCGGCGGTGGGTAGCAACGGCCGTGCCGGGCAGGGCGACTATTTTGTCATTGAAGCCGATGAATATGACCATATGTTTCTCGGACTGCGCCCTGAGTTGATCGTCATCACCAACATTGAACACGACCACCCGGACATTTTCCCCACCGCCCGCGCTTACGAAGATGCCTACCAGCAGTTTGCGGCGCTTCTACCTGAAGGCGGGCGGCTGGTTGTATGCGCCGATGACCCCGGTGTGGCCCGACTGTTGAAAAAGCTAACCCTGCCCGGCGTGGAAGTGACCACCTATGGCCTGGGGCAGGCCAATAACATTCCGCTGGATTATCAGGCAGTTGATCTGCGCCCCAATCAGTTGGGGGGCACAGATTTCCTGGTGGAAACAGAAGGGCAGATGGTGGGGTTGGCGCGGCTGCGGGCGCCGGGAGCGCACAATGTGTTGAACGCACTGGCCGCTACCATCGTGGGGCTGGATGTAGGCGTAGATTTTAACACCATCCGCACGGCATTGGCCGCTTTCAATGGTATAAACCGGCGCTTTGAAGTAATCGGCGAAGTGGGTGACGTAACCATAGTTGATGATTATGCGCATCATCCAACAGAGATCGAGGCCACGTTACAGGCGGCCCGGCAGCGGTATCCGGGCCGTCGCTTGTGGGCGGTGTGGCAGCCACATACGTTCAGCCGCGCCCGGCTGCTGCAAAACCGTTTTGCCACCTGTTTTGCCGCCGCCGACCGGGTAGTGGCGCTGGACATTTATCGCAGCCGGGAAAGTGAGACGTTGGGCATGGACACGGCCGTGATCGTGCAAAATATGAACCACCCTCACGCCGTCCACATCCCCCGCCACCGCGACGCCGCCGATTACCTCCTGGAGCGCGTCCGCCCCGGCGACGTCATCCTCACGCTAAGCGCCGGGGATGGCAATGTAGTAGGAAAATGGGTTTTGGAAGGGTTAACAGAAAGGGTAATTTAGTAATTGGGTAATTGGGTAATTGGGTAATGACGCAATTACTTAATTACCCGGTTGCCTCCCAGAAAGCATGAACACAACAACAACGATCCGTCTGGCTACCTATAAATTGTTTTATGAAACATTTGGTGATGCGTTGCAGCTTGATGTGCCGCTCAGCCGGTATACCTCGGCGCGGGTGGGCGGCCCGGCCGAAATGTTCCTGACGATGTACGATGCCGCCTCCCTGCAAAAAGCAGTAGAACTGGCTTACACCGAACGAATCCCCTACTTCATTTTGGGCGGCGGCTCGAATATTTTGGTCTCAGATGATGGTGTACCCGGCCTGGTGATTATGAACCGGGCCAAAAACATCAGCTACCGCCACATTGGCGCGCATGTGGTTTGCACGGTGGAATCAGGCGCAAACCTCTCGTCGCTGGCGCGGCAGTGTATTGGCAAGGGGCTGGGTGGCCTGGAATGGGCCATTGGTGTGCCGGGCACGGTGGGCGGTGCGGTGGTGGGCAACGCCGGGGCGCATGGCAGCGATATGGCGGCTACCCTGCGGGCAGCCACGGTGTGGGAACCGGGGCGCGGCGTCCGTATTTACAATAACCATGAAATGGAGTACGGCTACCGCAGCAGCATTTTGAAGAAGGAACACGGCCGTGAAATTTTCCGCCGCGTCATCTTAACCGCCGAATTAGTGCTGACCCCGGAGAGCGTGGACGTTCTTACCGCCCGTGCCGAAGGCTTTACTGCCCATCGCAAACAAACGCAGCCCGGCGGCGCTACCGTCGGCTCCATGTTCAAAAACCCGGAAAATTATTACGCCGGGTATCTGATTGAAGCCGCCGGACTAAAAGGATACCGCGTGGGCGGCGCGCACATTTCAGAGAAACACGCCAACTTTTTTGTGAATGACGAAGACGCCACTGCTGAAAACGTGCGCACCCTGATTGCCGAAGCCTGGAACACCGTGCGCGAACAGTTTGACGTGGAAATGGAACTGGAAGTGGAGTTGGTGGGTAAGTGGGATTTTGAAGCGTAAAACGTGATACGCGAGGCGTGACCCGTGATGGTGTCACGCATCACATATCACGCATCACGAGTAATCATGGTAGAGAAGGGTCACAAAATACGAGTCGGCGTCATCTTCGGCGGGCGGTCAGGCGAACATGAAGTGTCGCTGCAATCGGCGCAGTCGGTGATGCAGGCATTGGCTCCGGCGAAGTATGAAGTAGTGCCCATTGGCATTGACAAGAACGGCCGTTGGCTGACCGGCGATCCCCTGTTGGCGCTGACCGAAGGACGGGCTTCGCAACCGGCGACCCTGCTGCCCGATCCGCAGTCGGCCACATTGATGAAGGTTGAAGAAAGAGAGCGTAGGGTGACAGGATTGACGGCCGTAGCCGAACTAGACGTCATCTTCCCCGTACTGCACGGCCCCTATGGCGAAGATGGTACGGTACAGGGTTTGCTGGAACTGGCAAACTTGCCGTATGTGGGCGCGGGTGTGGTTGGTTCAGCCGTGGGCATGGACAAGGCCATTTTCAAGCAAGTGATGGCCGCCAGTGGGCTGCCGGTGCTGCCCTGGCGATTGGTACTGGCCAGCCAATGGCAGGCGCAGCCGGAAGCGACGCTGGCGGCGATTGAAGCGGAACTACCCTACCCTGTCTTCACCAAACCGGCCAATCTCGGCTCCAGTGTGGGCATCAGCAAATGCCACAACCGGGCCGAATTGACCGCCGGGCTAGACGAAGCCACCCGGTATGACCGGCGCGTGGTGGTGGAACAGGGGATAAACGGCCGTGAACTGGAAGTGGCCGTCCTGGGCAATGATGATCCCCTCGCCAGCGTGGTTGGCGAAATACGGCCGCGCCGCGACTTTTACGATTACATCGCCAAATACATCAGCGACGATTCCGAACTGATTATTCCCGCGCCCTTAACGCCAGAAATGGCGGCACAGGTGCGCGAACTGGCGGTACAGGCCTATCGGGCTATTGATTGCGCCGGGCTGGGCCGGGTAGATTTACTGCTGGATAAAGATTATGGTAAGTTGTACATCAACGAAATCAACACCATTCCCGGCTTTACGCGCATCTCCATGTATCCCAAACTGTGGGAAGCCAGCGGCCTAAGCTACAGTGACCTGCTGGACAAATTGATTGAACTGGCAATGGCACGGCATGAGGAAAAAGAAAAGTTGAAAAAGAGCTTTGAGATTGAGTAATTGAGTAATTACCCAATTACCCAATTACCTCATTACCCAATATCCCATTTATGAGAACACGACGACCCACCACTCAACCACGGCTACGCAAACAGCCGAAGATGCGACGGCTGGAAGCAGCGGCGTTTGTGGCCCAGCCGAAGTTGCAAGTGCCCAAGACGGCGCGCAAGCGGCGACGGCGCAATTTCCGGCGTATTCATCTGCCCACCACCGGCATTAAGCAGGTGATCTTTTCGGCGCGTTGGGTGAGTATGCTGCTGTTGGCGATGGTAGTGTATGCCCTCATTCTCATTGGGCTGGACGAACAGTTTTACGTGGCCACAATTCCGGTGGATGGGGCCGGCGCCATCCCGGCAGCGGAGATTGTGACCGCCAGCCAGTTGGCGCGGCAGCATATTTTTGCGGCCGATCCGGGCGGGGCAGCGGCAGGCATTTTGGCCGTGCCCGGTGTGTTGTCGGCGACGGTGACGGTGCAGTGGCCAAACCAGGTACACATTCAAATTAAGGAAGACTCACCAACGGCAGTGTGGGTAGAGGGCGGGAACCAGTATTGGGTTATGGCTAACGGCCGTTTACTGCCCGCCCGCGCCGATGTGTTGGGATTGCTGGTGATTGAAGCCGAAGGGATGCAGCCGGTGGCTACGGCCATACCCACTGCCGAAAATAACAGCGTCCCCACCGCGAGTACCGCCTTTGTTCCGGCCGATGTGCTGGCAGGCGCGCAACAACTACGGGCGCTGCGCCCCAACATTGACCGGCTATATTACCAACCGGGCAACGGCCTGAGTTACCAGGACGGCCGTGGCTGGCGCGCTTACTTTGGTAGTGGGTGGGACATGGAACAAAAATTGGTCGTCTACGAAACGATTATTGAGCAACTGCAAAGTCGTGGCATAACCCCGGCGTATGTAAGCGTGGCAAATCAGGAACGGCCGTTTTACCGTAGCAATTAAGAAGTGAGCAGTGAGCAGTTTAAGCAGTGAGCAGAAAACAACCCACTGCTTACGGCTCACTAATAACTGCTCACTGAAGAAGAGGGCACATGGCAGATATTATCTTTGGACTGGATATTGGTACCACCAAAATCTGTGCCGTTGTCGGTGAAGTACGCGAAGGGCAACTGCAAATTATTGGCCTGGGCATTACCCCCTCGCGCGGGATGCGCAAGGGGATGGTGATTGATGTGGGTGAGGCGTCGCTGGCGTTGGCTACGGCCGTGGAACAGGCGGAACAAACATCCGGCTACGACCTGTCGCAAGCCCTGGTCAGCATGGCCGGGGAACATATCAGTTCCACCAACAACAACGGCATTGTACCCATCAACCGCAACAGCCATGGCGTTACGGCCGTTGACATTGAAAAAGCGCTGGACATCGCCCAGGCCATCCCCCTGCCCCACAACCGGCAAATCGTCCACATCATTCCACGTGGCTTCAAAATTGATGACCAGGACGGCGTGCGCAGTCCCCTGGGGATGCACGGTTTCCGGTTGGAAGTGGAGGCGCACATTGTCACCGCCGACAGGCCTGCCCTGCAAAACCTCTCCCAATGCACCCACAACGTCGGCATCCATTCCACCGAATTTGTCCTAAATGCCCTGGCCTCCGGCGAAGCCGTGCTGGAACCAAACGAACGCGACATGGGCGTTATTGTGGCCGACATCGGCGGTGGCACCACCGACATTGCCCTCTATGCCCAGGGCAAAGCCTGGTATACCCGCGTCTACCCTGTGGGCGGCTACCACATCACCAACGACATCGCCATTGGCCTGCGCGCCCCCTATGACGTAGCCGAACAGGTTAAAATCCAGTTTGGCGACTGCCGCCCGGACAAAATTGACCCGGAACACGTCTTTACCGTCGAACCATTTGGCGGCGAAAAAATCCAGGTCGGCCGCCAGGATTTAGCCCATGTGATCGAAGCCCGCGTCGAAGAAATTTTCCAATTGGTATTGCAAGATTTGAAGCGGTGCGGCTACGAAGGGCTGCTGCCCGCCGGTATTGTGTTGACCGGCGGTACGGCGCAGCTGCGCGGCATTGCCGATATTGCCGAACGGGTGTTGAACGTGCCCGCCCGTGTGGCCCAGCCGCGCAACCTGACAGGCATGATAGATAAACTCCATTCACCTGCTTACGCCACCAGCGTGGGCTTGCTGCGCTGGGCCATGAGCGATAACCACCTCTACCAGCCGCGCGGCCAACAACGGGAATGGGGCCGGCGGGTAGGATCGTTATTGAAGACGCTATTACCAGGTTAGTACCAGTGAGCAGTAAGCAGTGGGCCGTGAGCAGTGGCGAAGGCTGCTCACGGCTAACCGCTTACTGCTAACTAAAAAAAGAGGGTCGTAGAGATGAAAACAAAAAATGGAACAGCACAGCAGTTACCTTTGCAGCGGATGCCCGTTGCTGAAGGGTCAGCTTTGATCAGGGTCGTGGGCGTGGGCGGCGGCGGCAGCAATGCCATCAACCGCATGATCGAGGCCAACATTGCCGGGGTGGACTTTATCGCCATCAACACCGACCAGCAGGCGTTACGCGGCAGCAACGCCCGCACGCGGGTGGCCATTGGCGAACGGGCCACCCGCGGGTTAGGGTCAGGCGGCAAGGCCGATGTTGGCGCCAAAGCGGCCGAGGAATCATTGGAAGAACTGCATGAAGTGTTGCAGGGGTCAGATATGGTGTTTGTCACGGCCGGCATGGGCGGGGGCACGGGCACGGGGGCGGCGCCGATTGTGGCCAAAGCGGCGCGTGAAGAAGGCGCTCTGACCATTGGTGTGGTGACAAAACCGTTTATGTTTGAAGGCACCCAGCGCATGCGCGCAGCCGAAACGGGCATAGAGCAGTTAAAGGAGCATGTGGATACACTGATTGTCATTCCCAATGACCGCCTGCTGGAAATGGGCGACCGGCGCGTCTCGCTGCTGGAGTCGTTCCGGCTGGCGGATGATGTGCTGCGCCAGGGCATTCAGGGCATCAGCGAATTGATTACGGTGCCGGGCCTGATTAACCTGGACTTTGCCGATGTGCAAACGGTGATGTCTTTGGGCGGGGCGGCGTTGATGGCCGTAGGCAGCGGCAAAGGTGATGACCGGGCGCGGATTGCCGCGGAAACGGCGCTCTCCAGCAAACTGCTAGATGTGACCATTGATGGGGCCAAGGGAATTTTGTTCAACATTACCGGCGGTACAAATATGAGCCTGCATGAAATCAACCAGGCGGCAGCGGTGATTCGGGAGACGGCGCACCCGGATGTAAATCTGATTTTTGGCGCGGTGATTGACGAGACGCTGGATGATGAGGTGCGGGTAACGGTGATTGCCACCGGTTTTGAACATGGCTCACCGCTGATGCACCGGATTACCCGGCCCGATACGCGCGTGGCCAGTCGCCCCACTCACTCCCCGGCGCGAGTTACAGCACCACCGGCCAGCCCAGGGGCTACAGGTTCTGGCTACAGGCCCGCACCTACACAACCCACGCAGAGTAAGACGGCCACGTATCCGGCGAATAATATGGACATCCCGGCTTTTTTGCGCAAACGGGAGAATCAGTAATTGGTAATCCGTTATCGGTAATCGGTGGATTTGCTGCCCATTGCTGATAAAAAGAACGGCCGTATCGGGGCGCGGCCGTTCTTTCAATAGCTGTTTCTATCCCCTGCCAGTATCACCCTTTTCCCGACCCTCACCCCCAGCCCCTTCTAGCATCCACAGGGAAATCAGTGAGTTCATGGTCGTGCCCCATCATCCATTTGCCGATTCCAACAATTAACGCCTCTTTAACGAGGGAGAAAATTTTGGGGGAAAATGTAGGTTGTCAGGGGTACGGCCGTGTGTTATAATGTCCGCCATTGCACCAAATATGGGGGATTCAGCAGTAATAAGCACCATATATGGCGCTTTCCAGCCATTTTAACGAGACCCGTTCCATATCTGGGTTTGTCCAAAACTGGAGGCTATTTTGCATTGTCCATACTGCCACAACCCCAAAACAAACGTCATAGATACCAGCCACGATGCGCGCGGTGGCACCCGGCGACGACGGGTGTGTGACAACTGTGGGCAGCGTTTTAGTTCCTATGAACGCCCCGTTCTGGCGACGCCGCTACTGGTAAAACAAGACAATACACGCGAGGAATTTTCGCGCGAGAAGCTTATGGGCGGTTTGCGCATTGCCTGCGCCAAACGACCGGTAGCCGCCGCCGATATTGAACGTATTGCCGGCGAAGTGGAAGCAGAATTACAACAGCTAGGCAAAGCGGAAGTGTCGAGTAAGTTTGTGGGCGACTCTGTGATTGAAAAATTGAAGGAGCTAGACGAGGTGGCTTACATTCGGTACGTCACCGTCTATATGAATCTGGATGACCTGGAAGCCATACGGAAAGAGATTGACCGATTACGCGCGACGAAGACGTAATTGAGTAATTGAGTTGCAACCAGACATCCGATTTCTCAAAGAAATCGGATGTCTGATACAAACGAGTGGAAATGTCATTTCCATAAGAGTAATTGAGTAATTACCCAATTACCTGTTTACCCACCTACCCGAACCCACCAGACCGAATTCAACAAGTCACGTTTGTTCAGTCTGTATACCCAAATCATAAACAGGAGATGGAAAAGATGTCAGATACGCAACATGCGCAAGTTCAGGCAGTCAAAGCGGCTGCACCCAAAAATGGGAGCAACGGCAAAAATGGCAAACATGAGTTGGGGGCGAACAGCATTTACTTTAGGGTTGCTGTGCCCGCCAGCATTGTCAAACGTGACGGCCGTATTGTCCCCTTTAACGATCAGCTCATCCACAATGCCCTGGAACGTTGTTTTGCCAGCCTGGGGCGGGAACCCAAAACTTCCATTGATGACATCACCCATCAGGTGGTGAACGTGGTCGCTGCCAAATTTGACCTGCCCACTGTGGAAGGTGTGCAGGATATTGTGGAGATGGTGCTGCAAGCCGCCGGTGAATATGAAGCCGCCAAACATTACATCCTCTACCGCGCCGAACACGCTAAAATCCGCGCCAAACGGCCCGTCCCGGACGAAATACGCCAAGCATTTGCCGCCTCTGACCAATACTTCCCCACCCAACTGCAAAAATTCCAATTTTATGACAAGTATTCGCGCTTCAATTATGAGTTAGGCCGCCGTGAAACGTGGCTGGAAACGGTGAACCGGGCGGTGGACTATTTGCGGGAATTGTCAGACTACCGGCTGCCCGCCAGCGTCTACGACCGCATCCGCCAGGGCATTCTGGAAATGAAAGTAATGCCCTCCATGCGGCTGCTGGCCATGGCCGGCCCGGCGGCCCGGCGTAACAACATCGCCATCTACAACTGCTCCTATATGCCCGTGGACAGCATTGATTCCTTTGTGGAGGCGCTCATCATTTCCATGAGTGGCTGTGGCGTGGGCTTTTCTGTGGAACGGCAGTATGTGGAGCAGTTCCCGCGTATCGTCCGGCAATCTGGCAAACCGGCGCCGACCCATGTGGTCAAAGACACCTCAGAAGGTTGGGCAGAGGCGCTACGCCTGGGGTTGACAACCTGGTTCAATGGCGAGGATGTGAAGTTTGATTTTTCAGAAGTACGCCCGGCGGGTATGCCGCTGCGGGTGAAGGGTGGGCGCGCTTCCGGCCCGGAACCACTGCGGCAGATGCTGGAGTTCGCGCGGGGGCGGATTATTGCCCGGCAGGGGAGTTTTTTACGGCCGTTAGACGCCCATGACATCATGTGTGCGGTGGGCAATGCGGCCGTTTCCGGCGGCGTGCGCCGCACGGCCATGATCTCCCTCTTTGATTACGACGACCTGGAAATGCGCCACTGCAAGGATGGCGACTTCTGGCGCAACAACAGCCAGCGCTGGAACGCCAATAACAGCGCCGTCTGGCCCAGCCGCGAACTGAGCCAGGCAGAAATCACCCGTTTTGTGCTGGATATGGTGGAGTCGGGCCGGGGTGAACCGGGCATTTTTAACCGGCGCGCGGCCGTGGAAAACCGCCCGGCGCGGCGGCAAGCGGCTGAGTTTGGGACCAACCCGTGTGTCACGGCCGATACCTGGGTGATGACACAGGCCGGGCCACGCCAGGTGAGCGAGTTGATAGATAGACCGTTTATGGCATTGGTAGACGGCCGTGCCCACCGCTCCACCGAGGATGGCTTCTTTTACACCGGCCACAAGCCCGTTTACCTCATTGAAACCGAAGAAGGGCATACACTCAAGGCAACAGCCGACCACCCTATTTTGCACATCAGCGCCCAAACCTGTAAAAAGCAGACAACAGAATGGCTACCGGTCGCCGAATTGCAGCCGGGAGATATGATTCGCCTGCACAATCAGCGCACGGCCGTGTGGGCAGGCAACGATGAAGGCGCAGCCACCGCCTGGCTTTTGGGTCTATTGGTGGGCGACGGTACATTTGTGCGCCATGAATCCAAAAGCAATCAAGCCATCCTGCGTTTCTGGGGTGAAAACAGCCGCCTGATGGTAGAAATGGCGCATGGCGTTTTAACCGCCAACGTGCCTACACGCAGCGATCTGCAACCCTTGTACCATCAGACCAATCAATACTGGCAACTGGGTTCCACCGGCTTAAACGCCATTGCCGAACGGTATGGCCTCTCTCCGGGCAACAAAACGATCACCCCCGCCATCGAGCAAACCTCCAGCGCCTTTTACACCGGTTTCTTGCGTGGCCTGTTTGACGCCGACGGCACAGTGACTGGCAGCCAGGAAAAAGGGGTTAGTGTGCGCCTGTCCCAATCCAACCTGGAACTGTTGCAGGCGGTGCAGCGCATGTTGCTTCGTCTGGGCATCAACAGCACCATCTACCAGAATCGCCGTGAAGCAGGCTACCGTCTGCTGCCGGATGGCAAAGGTGGCCTGCGTGAGCATTGGACTCAAGCACAGCATGAACTGGTTATAAGCAACGATAATTTACAGCCTTTCCAGCAGCGAATTGGCTTTTCTGACCCAACCAAAGCAGCTAAATTAGCCGACAAACTGGCCGTTTACCGGCGTGTGCCTAACCGGGAAAGGTTTGCAGCTCACATCAAATCTATCGCCCTGGTGGGGCACGAAGATGTGTATGATTGCACCATTCCCGGCGTTCACGCTTTTGACGCCAATGGGCTGTATGTGCATAATTGTGGCGAGATTATTTTACGGCCATATCAATTCTGCAACCTCACCAGCGCCATTGCCCGCGCCGGCGACGACTACGAAAGCCTGCGCGATAAGGTGGAGTTGGCGGCCATCATCGGCACCATCCAATCTATGGCCACCTACTTCCCCGGCCTGCGCCGCGAATGGCAAAAGAACTGCGAGGAGGAGCGGCTGTTAGGTGTAGACCTGAATGGACAAATGGACAGCCTGACGGTACAGGAGCCGGATGTACAGTTGCGTTTGCGCGAAGTGGCCGTGGAAACCAACCGGGTTTATGCTGAATTGTTGGGCATCAAGCAATCGGCTTCGGTGACGTGCGTCAAACCATCGGGGAATTCTTCGCAGTTGGTGGATTCGTCGTCCGGGCTTCATGCGCGGTGGGCGCCCTACTACATCCGCAATGTGCGCGTGGGCGCGCATTCGCCGGTGTTCAAAGTGCTGCAAGATGCGGGTGCGCCCATGGACCCGGAAAATGGGCAAACACGCGATTCAGCCATTACCTGGGTGGTACATTTCCCGGTGAAGTCGCCGGCTACGGCCGTGACTCGCAACGACCGCACCGCCCTGGAACAATGCGAATTCTGGCTGCAAAACAAAATCCACTACACCGAACACAACCCCAGCGTCACCATCACCTACCAGCCCAACGAAGTGCTGGACATCATCCGTTGGGTGTGGGAAAACCAGGACAAAATTGGCGGTATGGCCTTCCTGCCCGCCTTCGATGCCCAATACGACCAGATGCCCTATGTGGAAATTGACCAGGAAGAATACGAACAGTTAGTGGCTAAATTCCCGGAGATAGATTTTTCCAAAATTTACCGATATGAAGAAGAAGATTTAACCACTGCCGCCCAAGAACTGGCCTGCCTGGCCGGTAACTGTGACATATAAGCAGTTCGAAGTAATAGTTTGTAGTAACGGCTTTAGCCGGAAACCGGCTGAAGCCGTTACTACATTCCAGTCGCCCTTTTTGCCCTGAAATAGCCAGGGATTTTGTAAGCTATCTGGCATAAAAAGTATGCAGTCTATCAGGTGTAAGCGTTCAGACTTGACAAGTTTTTTACCAGAGGCAGTTGCCGCAATTCAGGTGTAAAAACTTGTCAAGTCTCCAGAGGAACTGAACGGTTAACGGTTACTATCAGGTTGACACTTTCTATCAATTTAAAGATAATTGTTTACAAATTTTTTATATTCTGTGCACGCTTTCATTTGGAATGTTCAAGCTAAATTAACAGCCAGAGATAGAGGGCACGCTAATCCCATTTGAGTATGGCTTTCTTCACCGGTTTCTCAGATACAAAGCACACAACGGGGAAGGAAAGTTCATAATTCATCCTTTATAATTCATAATTTTCACAGGAGAAAAGGCATGAAAAATGCATCAGGACATGATGATCAGGCAACAAGTGTGGATAGCCGTACCCCATATGAACCACCTGCAATCATTTATAAAGGCAAAATCAATACACGCGCCGGTTCCCCCGGTCCTGTCCCAGACGGCAATACCAGCGTAGTAGATCCGGCGGATTTATTTGGCGACGATTAGTCATCTCTTTTTTGTTATCTTTGTTCCTTTATGTATGAAGAACCTGCCTTCAGGCAGGTTCTTTTTTATCAGGGCAGCACACCAGGGTTGGGAAAAGGCCATTCCCTGAAATCAATCAGACAATTGTCGCGATCAATCCAATAGGGGTATCGTTCCAGGCTGACGTTGGAGGTGGAAACAAGGTTGCAGCTAACAACACCGGGGAAAACCCCCGTGCCGTAGGCAATGGCATCCACCACCTGATCGTGGGAGTCGCGTAAAATCACTTCATCGCCGCTGTTTCCCAAACGCAAAAATGTATTAGGGTCACCCCAGGCCAGATCATCAATCATATCCGGTACCAGGGGATCGGTATCCAGAATTTCAAAGTCTGGGTTGAAGCCATATTCCGCGAAAAATGCGGTCGCGGCTGTGGCAATGACCAGGGTGTGTCCGGGCGCCAGGATGACGCCGGCCGGAAAACGGCGCACATCTTCAAAATCGGTCGGATGAACTGCATCACCCAGGCTGAAATTGCTGAGGTCAACCGGATGTCCGGTGGGGTTCACCAGTTCAATGAATTCTGCGTCATCTTGGGCGCCACGAGGATCATATAACACTTCGCTGATGAGTACATGGCGAGCCGGGGGAAAGTAATCACGCATAACAAGGGGCATGTGCAGCCGGTAGCCCCAATCACCCCAAAACATTTCGGCCAGCAGGGCATAAGCGGCGTCTGATTGCACTTGCAGCGCCAGTTCACGGTTGCCTTTGCTGGAAAGTTCGGAGCCATTGAGACTGCCGACGTGGATGGCGCCACGGCCGTTGGCCCACACCAACACCATCTTGTTATGAATCCCCAAACCGGCGGGGTTGCCCATTTTGCACACCATATCTAATGATTCGGTCAGGGCCAGGTTGTTGACATAAACACAGGTGGCACTGTTGCTGATGGGGCTTGTGGGGCTATCAAAAAAGCTGTCCAGCAGCAGCCGCACCACCGCGCCGCGCCGGGCAGCGGCAATATACGCTTCCAGCCGGGGATTGGGGTTATCCACCGGGTTCGAAAGCGAAGAACCCCAATACGGCCGTTCCTCCAATTGCTGCACCAACACCACATCCCCGGCCCCGGCCCGGTTCACCAGGCCCAATAAAGCATCGTTGCGGCGCAGGCTGTTTTCCGGCGACTGCACCAGTTCAAAGGCAAAGGTTCCGTGTACGGCCGTCGGCGCTGTAAACCGCACCGGGTAACTAATGCCGCCCGTAACCGTCACCGGCACAAAATCGGGTGGTGGCGCACCAATCAGATGCGTCCCGGTAATATCCGCGTGGGCAGTCGGGTCAAAATCGCGGTTGAAGATGGTTTGCACGTGGCTGACCACGCCGGGCGCGTTGGTGATCAGCACCACGCCGCGCCGTCCCCAGGTGCCGTCACTTTTATCGTCATCGGGCAGGCTGCGTGGGCTGAGGTTTTCGCTGCTGATGACCACCCGTTCACCATCAATCAGGATGAATTTGGCGTGCAGATATGTGTAGCGATCATAAATCTGCTGGCTGCTTTCGTTAAACATGAACCAGCAGTGTGCGCCGACATTGGCTAACCGTTGGCAAATGTACCGCTCCTGGTCGGTGACGCCGCCGGCCGGTTCGGCTTCCATGAGGATGGTGACGGCTACCCCCCGCTGCCGCGCCGCCAACAGCGCCTCGGCAATGGCTACATTCTCAAAGGTCTGGGTTTCAATCTGGATGCTGGTTTGGGCAGCGGCAATCTGGTCAACGATGGCATGGTAAGCATTATCGGGGGCGATGGCAATGGTAAGCACGGCCGTTTCCGTCATCTGCGCCGTCCAGAAAAATTCGTCTAAATCCCAACCAGGGAACAGTACCTTACGGCCGTCGCTAACATCCGTATTCCCCTGCGCCCAATCGGCGGCGCTGTTGGTATCCGGCAACGGCAGCCCGGTTTGCTGGTCGCGGGCGCGGTAGAGAATCTGCCCATTGCTGCTAAAGCTGGTGTTGGGTGCATACGGCTGCACGGCCGGACCAACCCAGGCAGCGCCGCACTGCTCATTGGGATTACTTTCATACGCCAGGCAATCTATGAGTGCATTGGCCGCATCGCGCAGCATCACCTGGTCGCCGGTATTGGCCAGACTGGGCCAGGAACCAGCCAGATTGGACACGCCGGGCAGGGTATCATTGCGTTCAAAATCGGGTGGGAAACCAAACTGGCGCTGGAAAGCAGCGCCATCTTTGGCCAGCCAGATCGCCTGACCGGGGGCAAGGGTGATGGTAAAGGGGATAACGATCGTGGAACTTTCACCATCATTCAACTGCCAGCCAGAAATATCCACCACCTGCTGGCTCACATTGCGAATGCGCACCGCCTCATCCGTATCGCTCAACTCATAGCCATCGTACAACACGGCGTCAACGAGTACAGTTGAGCTGCCCGCTGCCGCCCTGGGCACAGCCAGCAGCGCCGCTAAAAGCAGTAATGGCAAAATAACAGCGGTTGTTAACCCCAACAGTCGCCTGAACATGACACCCTCCTCCAGTGTTGGCGGTAAACAGTAATCGGTGATCGATAATCTGAAATTCGGCATTGGGCACCAGATCACGGATTACAATTCACGGCTAACACACGACTCGGAATGTGTAACAACTAACGGCTTCCGGTACAAGGCTGAATTATAACCCCATCTTCACTATTCTCAAGCATGGACTTCAGTAATTCGAAATATGGGGTTCTTTGGGAACTCAGGGAGTTGACAGGCCGTGATGCGTGACGAGTGATGCGTGACCAGAGAGACCACACGCATCACTCGTCACATGTCACGCCGAACCCCATGAAATCCTGTAGAGCCAAATATGGTTTCTGGAATAATCGAGGGGTAGAGATTCCTCGCTCCGAAGAGTTCGCTCGGAATGACACGGTTCTATTACCGACTGTTCGTAGCCGACGAAACATCGGCCCATCACCCTTTCACCCCATCACCCCTACACCTGCTCACCCCCTTATCTCCCCTTTTGCCAGAAAATTGCCAGACAATTACCCGTTCCGGTGCGGGTACAATATGATATAAACAACCTGTCAGCCGCCGGTTTGGGGGTTGGGTAATCGGGGGGGATGCCCTGGTTTCCTTGATAAAGATTCATCATTCATCCTTCATAATTCATAATTCCTAATTCCGAAGGAGACGGTTTATGCGCAAAACCGACCAATCCCACAGCGACCTCCATGTAGACATTCCCTATGAACAATTGTTGATCATCGGGCAGGATGGCCCAACCGCCAACAATCTGAAAGGGGAAATGGGGGAAACGCAGCAGCGGCTCAATTTACTGCTGGCTGCCAGTAATTTACTGGCCGAAGCGGAAAACCTGACGCGCGGCCTGCAAGACCTGGCGCACCTGATGGTCAGACACATGGGCGCATCCTTTTGCCACATTTTTTTGTTAGACCCGGAAAATGAGTATCTCACGGCCGTCGCCGTCTCCCCCCTGCCCGACGATCCCACCACCTTTTGCTGGCAGCCAGGGTTGGGCCGGCCAACGGCCGTGGCCGAGTGGCCGCGCCTGAACGAACTGCTCTATGAACACCCCTACAGCGTCATCAAAACGAGCAGCCAGACCGGGCGGGGCATCTTGCAGCGTTGGTCCCGCCAGCTAGAGCTGGAAACCGACATACAATCCATGCTCGTGGCGCCGCTGCGTTCAGGCCGCCGCACGCTGGGGTTGTTGGCGCTGGGCGAAATGCGCCCCTGGCAGAGCGCCCCCATTAACCAGAGCCAGATTGAACTTACCCTGACCATTGCCCGGCAAACGGCCGTCCTCATCGAACGCCTGCAAGCCCACGAAGAAAGCCAGCGGCGCAGCCACCTGCTGGCGACGCTGGACGAAACTTCGCGCCGCATCCTGGCGCAACAAAACACCGCTCGCCTGCGCCAGGACGTGATCCGGCTGGCGGCGGAACTGGTTGGCTGCACGGCCAGCGGCCTCTTGTATGCCGCCGGTAACACGCTGACACTGGCCGATGTCTATGGCCTGCCGCCGGCATGGGTTGGCCGCCAGATCAGCCAGACAGAGGGCATATTGGGGCACGCCGCCCGCACCGGCAGCACCCTCAGCACCAATGATTACCCCCACTGGCCGGAACAGGATGCGCTCTTTGCCGGGCTAAACCTGCAAACCGTCGTCGCCATTCCCCTCACACAAGAGCAGCGGGTAACGGCCGTGCTCTTCATCGCCGATGCCGAACAAGCTCACCGCCTCTTTGCCAACGACATAGACATTCTGGAACGTTTTGCCTTGCAAGCCGCCATTGGCCTGGAAAAAGCGCGCTTACTCAACCAATCAGAACAGGCACGGCAGCGGCTGCACCAGTTCTACCGGGCCAGCAACACCCTCGTCTCCTCGCATGACCCCCGGCAGGTGTGGCAAGATATTGTCACCCAGGCCAAAGAAGTGACGGCCGCTGCCGGGGTGCGCATGTTCCTCATTGACCAGCACACCGGCCAGGTAACAGACCTGCTCATTTCTGAAGACGACCACGTCAACGTCAAAAGCGTCATCCGCCCTAACGGTCTCTCCACAAAGGTAGTGCGCACCGGGCAGCCCCAAATTGTGGAGGATTACCAACAGGCGCGCGACCGGGCCAACCCCAGCTTTTTTGTGCGCGGCATTCAGGCCGCCGCCGGGCTGCCCGTCTCCATTGAAGGCGAGCGCATGGGCGTCATGTGGGTCTATTATGATTCACCCCGCACCTTTAGCGACAGTGAAATTGAAGCGATGCAGCTATTTGTAAACCAGGCAGCCATCGCCTATGAAAACGCGCGCAAAATGAACGAACTGGAGCATATGCGCCAGGCAGCCGAAATGCTGGCCCACGCCGACGGGCTGCCCGCCGTCCTCAACCAGATTGTGGAAAGCGCCTGCCAGGTGTTGCGCGCCGATTCGGCCGTCATTTGGTCTTATGATGAATCCCGCTTGGAATTTATACCGGAAGACTCGGTTGTTTATGGCATTCCCGAAGATGTCTGGCTGCGTTCGCGTAAACAAGGCCCCCGCCCCGGCGGCACCACCGACACGGTGCTGCAAATGGGCTGGCTGGGCATGCACAATGTGGACGATCTGGAAACATACCCCTTTATGGGCGATTCCACGCTGCTGCTGCTGCGCGGCGCCGGTGTGCGCAGCTTTCAGGGCATGGCCTTGTGTGTGGGTGAAGAAAAATTGGGCACGTTGTATGTGAACTATAACCGGCCCAAAACCTTTACCGCGCAAGAACAGGAAATTGCCCAGACGTTTGCCAATCATGCGGCGCTGGCGCTGCGCAATGCCCGTCTGCTGACGCAGTTGGGGCAGGCCAGAGAAACCACCGCCCTGATTGCCGATGCCACCACCCTGGCCGATCTGCCGGAAACGTTGGCCGCGGTGGCCGCCGGTATTTACCATGCCTGGCATTGTGACCTGGTGACGATTCATGTATATGACCAGGAACGGGATTTGTTGATTCCGCCGCCAACGGTGCACGGCGTACTGCACTATGAGGTGGAATCGGACATGCGGCCCAGCCGATTGGTGCGCACTTTGTTGGAACAAGGCCCCAAATTGATCGTGGTGGAAGATACGTTAGCTAATCCATTGTTTGCCGAAAGTCACTTCCGGTTGGAGGAGGAGGTGGTTTCTTGTGTGGCAGTACGGCTGCAAATGAGCCGGCAAATGGTAGGGATGTTATTTATCAACTACCGCCAGCCACATCATTTTACGGAGAATGAACTGCGGCACATTGAGCTTTCGGCCAATCAGGCGGCCATTGCCATTCACAATGCGCAGTTGTATGAGCGGAAACAACGACGCACGGCGGCGCTAGAGGCGCTTTACCAGGCGGGGCAGGCGGTGACGGCCTCGTTAAACCAGCAACAAATTCTGGACCATATCGCCGAACAGTCGTGGCGGTTGGTGAGTTTCACCGGACGACGCATTGGCTATTGCAGCATCTGGCTGGTGGAAGAGGGGGTTCGGGCCAGGGTGGTTTCTGCTTACCCACGGGAGGAGCTGCAAAAGACACGTCAGGCGGTGGGGCCGTTTGTGGATTGGGCGGCGGGGGATCACGGCCGTACCGGGATCATGCACCGCGCCTACAAAACCCGGCAGCCGCAGTTGGTGGCCAACGTGGATGATGACCCCGACTATTTGCGTTCGCACAAAGAAACGCGCTCGGAACTGGTGATGCCTATCATCCTGGAAGAGGACGTGGTGGGCATTATCAACGTGGAACATGCGGAGTATGCCGCGTTTGACAAAGAGGATATTCGGGCGTTGAAGGCGCTGGCGGCACAGGCAGCCATTGCTATGAAAAATGCGCAGTTGTATGACACGGCCGTGCGCCAGGCCCGGCTGCTGCATCTGGCGGCCCAGGTTGCCGGTCATGCCAACAGTACCTTGGATGAACAAAAGCTGCTCAAGAAAATCGTCCATGCCATTGCCACCGATTTTGGCTTTTACCATGTGGCCATTTTCCTGATGGATGAGAAGCGGGAGCATGTGGTGATGCGCGCTGCTTCTTCGGAAAATGGGCAGTTGATGGTGCGAGATGGCTACAAGCTCAAGGTAGGGGAACAGGGGTTGGTGGGGCAGGTGGCGCAAGACGGCCGTTACCTGATTGTGAGCGACGTCAGCCAAAATGACCGCTATTTACGCAACCCCTTACTGCTGCACACCCGTTCCGAAACCACCTTTCCCCTCATCGCCCGCGGCCAGGTAATCGGCGTGCTGGATTTGCAGCACCGGGGGGCTGGCGGCCTGCAAGAAGACGAAATCAGCACCCTGGAAATGATGACCAACCAGATTGCCAATGCCATTCACAATGCCCAGTTATACAGCCAGGCCGGGCAGCAAGCCGTGACCTTGCAGGCGTTGTATGACGCCGGGCAGGCGGTAGTGGAGTCGCTTAATTTGGATGAGATTCTCACCAATCTGGTGGAACAGGCGTGGAAGCTGACGGGCACACAGGGGCTTCAGGCCGAGTTTAGCTGCCTGTTATTGGAAAACGGCAGCTACCTTACCTTTGAGGCCGCCTACCCGCCGGAGACACTGGCCGGGCTGCGCCAGCGTCCGGGCCGTATTGATTTGAGCCAGCCACAGCGATATGGCGTTACCGGCCACGCCTTCAAAACAGGCGAGCCACAGTTAGTGACCAACGTGCGGCAAGACCCCCATTATCTACCGTACAGCGAAGACACCACATCGGAACTGGCCGTGCCGATCAAGATTGAGGGGTATGTGGTGGGGGTGATCAATGTGGAACATTCACAGCCGGGGGCATTTGATGAACGCGACCAGGAAACGCTGGTGGCGCTGGCTACTCAGGCGGCTATTGCCATTCAAAATGCCAACACTTACCGCGAGGCGCAAATTTTACAAGAGGTGGCCTCTTCGCTGGCGGGGGCAGCCGATGAGCATGAGGTGATGGAACTGGTATTGGCGGCGGCGCTGAAATTGACCCGCGCCTCTTCGGCCAGTTTTTTGTTTTGGGATGAGGCGAACGAACGTTTTTCGCCGGCGTATACGGTGGACGAGCCGGGGCAGGCGTTACGGCCGTACCAGACAACGGCGCGCCGTCGCGGTTTTACGCGCAATGTGGTGCGCACCCGCCGCCCTGTCTTTATCTACGATGCGCTGTATGTAACCAACGCCAATCCGACCATTGTGCAAAAAGGACGGCGCTCGCTCATTGGCATACCAGTTTTGAGCGAAGGCAATGTGATCGCGGTGATGCACATTTTTAACACCTTGCCCCGCCACTACTCGCGTAACCAGATTGCCTTGCTGGAAACGCTGGCAGCGCAGGCGGGAGTGGCCATTGCCAAAATACGCCATTTGGAAGAGCTAAAAAAGACCAGAGGGCAGGTGGGCGCCTATACGGCGCTGGCCTGGATGGGCATGGCGAGCAATGCCTGGCGGCACAGCATTACGGCTGATGCGGTTAATATCCGCAATGCGGCCGATATGGTCAATGTGTCATTGGCTACGGCCGTGCCCGATGAAACACAGCGCCAATCCATCAAAGACAAATTAACCATGATCCACACCCTGGCCGAGCGGGTGATGAGCCGCCCCATCACGCCGCCGCTCTCCTCTGAAGAAGGCGCCGCCCGGCTAGTCATTAACGATTTGATCCGGGAGCGCATGGCGCAGTTGTGGGAAGATGACAAATATGCCGTTTTGTCGCCGCCCACGCTGCGGTTAGAAGCCAGCGCCGGCGTCCTGGTGTGGGCCAGCGCCGAATGGCTGCGGCTGGCGCTAGACCTGGTGGTTGACAATGCCATTGACGCCATGAAACATTCTTCCGTGCAGCGGCTGACCATTGAAACTACATTGAACCAGGATCAGGTGGAAATTGCCGTTCAGGATACCGGCCCTGGCATCCCCGCCGCAGTGCTGCCAGAGTTATTCAAGGGGGCGCTCAAACGGCCGCGCCGCGAAGGGCACTTAGGGCGCGGGCTGTTGATGGTGCAGGCCATTGTGCAAACTTACGGGGGCGATGTCTTCGCCCGCAATGCACCAGACCGGGGGGCAACGCTGGTGCTGTCGCTGCCGGTGCATGAGGCGGTGAGTGGTTAGCAGTGAGCGGTGAGCAGTGAGCGGTGGGCTATCGGGGGAAGTTAGTGATGAATAGTGAGGCTGTACTTGTGGAGAAGAAACGCCTTTTTATCTTGACCAAAAATACTGCGTCGCCGTGGGTGACGGCCGTCATTGCCGCCATTCAGCCATTGGGTGACGTAACGGTGTACGATGAGGCAGAGCTATGGCCTGTGCTGGCCTCAAACCCGCCAGACCTGTTATTCCTGGATGCCAGCAGTTTTGCCCAAGACGTGGTAAAACTGGTAGAACGGTTACACCAACAGCAGGAAAAAATGCCCATTATTGTAGCCTCTACCTCACCCACCTGGCAGCATGCCCGCGCCGTGCTGATGGCCGGCGCATCTGACTACATCCGCCATACGTTTGACGCGGTGCAAATCAGGCAAATCTGTGGAGAGGCTATGGAAGGATGAATATGAACCAGTTTTGCCTGTTATGGGCGGATAATACACCCGAATCATTGGCCCTCTATAGCGAATTTTTTCATAAAGCTGGCTACCACATCCTCACCGCCACCAATGCCGAGGAGGCGCGGCTGGCGCTGCGCCAGCGACGCATCCATCTGGCGGTGCTGGATATGCGCCTGGAACGGGAAGAGGATGACAAGGATATGAGCGGTTACAACATCGCCCGCACCGAAGCGCCGGGCATACCGAAGATCATCCTGACGGCCTGGCCCAGCCTGCGCGATGCGGTGCAGTCGCTCAAAGGGGCCACGCCGCCGGCTGTGGAATATCTGACCAAACCGGAAACGACGCTGGAGATGCTGCACACGGCCGTGCAGCAAGCCCTGGCCCAATATGCACGCATCAACTGGCAGCTCACCATTCAGTGGCAAACGGTGCCTGCCTTCTTGCAAATGGCACAATGGCTCACCCCGGAAACGCCCACCACTGAGCTGCCGGAGCGAGCGGCCGAATTAGAAGATGTGTTCCGCAAGTTGTTTTACGACTATGCCCAGATCAGCATTGGCCCGGCGCTGACCTTTACGCCAGAGCATTTCATCCTGCCGGTGTATGCCTTCACGCCGCAGGGTATGGAATCGCGGCACATTGTCTCTTGTGGCCTGCGCACGGCCGTGCAGACCGAAAACAGCCAGTATGAAAAACTGGTACCGCAGCGGTTTGGCATTAAAAACATTGGCAAACTGCACACGGCGGACACGGCCCGTTTTGCGGCCATTGCCTACACCTTTATGGGTGATGATCTGGCGGCCAGCCAGACATTGCGCTTCTTTAGCCAGAATCGCCCGGCAGCCGAGGTCACGGCCGTTATCCACGCCCTCTATACCCAAAACCTGGCGGCCTGGTATGAAACGGCCGTGCCCCAACCAGACCATGACCTGCTGCCTTTTGTGCAAAGCTGGCTGCACCTGCCGCCGCCCCCTGAGATGGCCGGGCGCATCCGCCAGGTTGCGGATACGCTGGCTGCCCAGACCGGACGCCTCAGCGCCACCGCCACTACCCTCCACTTTCACCTGGATGGTGAAACGCTCACCCTGCCTCACCCGGCGCTCTGTTGGGATGCGGAGGATTTTGCCTGGCAAGGGGAAGCGGTCTGGGGGGTCACACACGGCCGTGTCAATGCCGACACCATCCTGGTAGACCGCAAACAGCAGGTGTGGCTGCTCGATTTTGCCGGGGTGAACTGGGCGCCGCTGCTGATAGATTTTGTGACGCTGGAAACGGCCGTAACCCACGATCTCTTCCCCCTCCGCGAACTGCATCACGTTCATGCCTTGCAAGAACGGCTGTGGCAGCCGCTTCAACTTGACGAACCCATACCCACCGCCAATCTGCCGCCAGCGGCAGCCCACATTGTGGAACTGGTCAACCAGGTGCGGCAAGAGGCGGCCCGGCTGGCCGGGTGCGATTGGCGCGCTTACCGGGAAATGGCTTATCTGTGCAGCCTGGCGCGGTTGCTCAGCCTGCCGCCGCAGCCGTACCACACCAGCCAGACATTGGCGGCGTGGCGCCATTTGCTGCTGGCAACGGCCGTACTCACCCCCCCACTCACCGCCACCGCCGGCCCCATCAGCACCGGGGAGCCAGGATTGCGGCTGGACGAGGTGAACAAATCGGCCTGGGTAGAAGGGCAGCAGATTGAACTGACCACCCAGGAATATGACATTATGGCTTACCTGTATGCCCACGCCGGGCAGTTGTGTGAACGGCACGACATCGTGGAAAAAGGGCTGCACGAACCGTATGATTACCACGACCCGGAGCAAAGCCGCCTGAACAGCGCCATGAGTCGTCTGCGCCGCAAAATTGAGCCAGACGCCCGCCAGCCACGTTATCTGTTCACCGTCCACGGCCGTGGCTACCGCCTCCACCCCAATGGCCTCCCCTCGTAAGTCAGAGACCTGACAGGTTTGAAAAACCTGTCAGGTCTCTCATGCCAGATAACTGCCCGAAAATCACCGCCTGTTTTCCCTATAATGTGCATAATTGCAAGCTAGTCGCCGTAGCACAAGGGATGGAAATTCATAATTCATCCTTCATAATTCATAATTTCCATAGGAGGTGAAAACCATGATGAGGTTCATCAAGAAAATGGTGCAGATTCCTGCCAAATGGTTTGGCGCCCGATTTGCCCCAGATAACCATGTGGCGCCGGTGCTGCGCATGGAACAATATCACCGGTTGGCCGGGCCAGGTTACTTCCGCATCAACCCGCTACACGAAACCACCCTGCCGGCCATCAGTCTGGCGGTGCGCCTGGGTGAGTTCAAATTTGAGGAAGTCATGAGCCGTGATGGGATTCCGTTTAGCATTACCATCACCGTCATGTTTAACTTTAACCCGGCCAACGCCATTCCCGCCGCGCAGCCACAAGTGGTACGCGCCGCGCCGGAGATGTTGGTAAGCGTGGTGCGCAACCACACCGAACACGGCCTGCGCCGCCAGGTGGCGCGCATTGACGCCGAGACGCTTTACAGCGGTGACACCCTGGCCCATGTGGAAAGAGACCTGGTACGTTTGCTGCGCACCCGCTTAGCCATGATTGGCATCACACCGTTGGACAATGGCGTCTTTATCAAAGAAACATTGGCGCCATCCCGATTCCGGGAATCGCTGCTGATTGCCAAACAGTACCAGGACACACTGCGGGCGCTAAACGGGCAGGAAGGACAGTTGATCGAGCAGGCCATCCGCGCCGGGTTGATAGCCGGTTTGGAAAAGAATCACGGGCAGGTGACGCTCTTTTCAGGGTTGGATGGGCAGATGCAGCCGACGGCAACGGAAGTGGCGCGGGAAACGGCCGTGTCACCACCCCACCATAACAACGGCACATACCGCACCCACCAGTCGCACAAACCGGACGGCGCCCCCGAAATTTCTGGTTGAGTATAGGTGGCTAGGGGCTGGTTGCTAGTGTCTGGTACTAGCCACCAACAACCAGCAACCAGCCACTATACCCAAAGGAGTGGTAGAGATGATAGTTTCCATAACCCTCTCTACCCTCATCATCATATGCCTGATTGTATTGATTATTGGGCTGGTGATGGGGGTATCGTTGGCTCGCCCCGCCGCTCGCTAAAGAGCGGGAGATTGGGAGATTGATAATCTCCCAATCTCTTAAACTCTCTTCCCTATTCCAGGTTCAACAGCGTCACGGGGTCTTGTTGGGGATTACACACGCCGCACCAGACGGCGCCGGCAACGACAATGGCTTTGTAGACGCCGGCCGTGGTGCGGTAGGTGTGAATAATGTACGGTTTTTCTTGGGCGTGGGCTTTGCACACCGCCCGGCCACAAAATTTGCAGTTCGCGTGCGACGGCCGTTCACAATGCCAGCATTCCATCCCATCCTCTCCTTCGTTGAGGTAAGGCGATTTGGCAAATCGCCCTACTCCACAAACGCCAGGTCTTTGTTGGCAAACAAATCGGCGGCCAGCATAAACAAGATGGTGGCATACAGCAGCAAGATAGCGGGGGCCAATGCCTGGGTGGAGGTAAAATAACCACTCACCGTTGCTTCCGCCAAGGCCCGAAAAGGCCAGAAAATCAGGCCAAACAACTGCCCCACCGTGCTAACCTCATTACTATTCAACGTAATTGCATAATTCGCCAGCCTATCATTGACACCCGTCCAGCCCTGGCTCAGCGCCATGCGGTTCAACTGCATAATGGCGCCGCGAACGGTGCTGTTGTGGATGCCCTGCGCAAACAAAAAGATCGCCAGCAGGCCAAACAGATAGACCCGTGACCAACCCCTGGCAACCAGATCGGCGGCGTGCAGCGCCAGCCCTATCGCCAGAATGAGCAGCGATAACCAGACCGGCGGAATTTCGATGATTCTTTGCAGGCTCAATTGGGGGCCATTCACCAACGCCAACAAGGCCAACAACAGTTGCAGGATGATGGTGGTGATGAGGGCGCTGAGGAATACGGCCGTCAGATACTCCACCCGACTCGGCAGCCGCACCACCCAGGGATACAGGTTGGCATGGTTCGCCCGTGTCGCCAGCATAATCGTCACCAGGAACCCCATACCCGCGCCAAACACACCAATGACCAGCACATAATACGCCGCCTCCGGCGTCTTTTGCTGGGGATTAAAAAACAAGAGCCAGAATACCAGCGTGGCAATCACCAGCCCCACGCCAGTTAACGAACGGAACAAGTAGCCCGTAAAATAGTTCGTCAACGTCCAGATTCGCCGCATTACTGCACTGCCTCCGCATAAATTTCCGCCAGGGTGATGTGTTTTTGCTCCACGTGCAGCACGTCATACCCGGCGCGCAGCACCATCGCCAGAATATCGCGCCGCAGGCGCATGGCCGCATCTCGCAAATAAATGCGGCTGCCTTCCACCTGAATGCCCGGATGCAGCGCGTGCAGTTCCGCCAACAACAGCGGGCTGGCAATAGGCCGGTCTGTTTCAATGAGGGCGTAGGGGCTGACGGTGAGCGCATCCACCATGCTGCTCTGGTAATGAATCTGGCCGCGATTGAGAATAATCAGGTGCGTACAAACCTGGGTCACTTCCGGTAGCTGGTGGGAACTGAGCAAAATCGTCTTTCCGGCGGCGTGTAGCTCTTGAATGCGCCGGTACATCTCGTCCTGGCCGGCCGGGTCCAGCCCGTTCGATGGTTCATCCAGCAGCAGCAGCGGCGGGTCGCCAATAAGCGCCTGCGCCAGCCCCAACCGCTGCCGCATCCCTTTGGAGCAAGCGCCGATTTTTTTATTTGCTGCCGATAGTAAATCTACCCTGGCTAAGGCTTCGGTGAGAACCCGTTCCGTCTGCGAAGGAGGCGCGCCGCTCAACTCCGTCACAATTTTGAGGTACTGTTTTACACGCAGATGGTTGGGAAAAAGCAGCCGGTCAGTCTTGTAGCCGATGGCCGGCCACGTTCCGGCATGGGGATAGATTTTTCCTTTGTCGGGCTGCAAAATACCGGCGATCAGCTTAAACAGCGTTGTTTTGCCCGCCCCGTTTGGCCCCAACAATCCCACGACTTCGCCTCTGGGAATGGTGAAGGAAACATTATCAATGGCTTTGAACTGGTAGAACTGCTTGGTAACGTTTTGAATACTTATCACACTACAATCCTGTCCTTGTTTTTCCGAAGTGGAAGTTTACCACAGCCATTGTGGTGGGCAATGAAACAAAAAGACCTGGCAGGTTTGAGTAACCTGTCAGGTCTGCTGTTGGCAGAGACATCCGATTTCTCAAAGAAATCGGATGTCTACGAAGGCTATTTAGGGGAGTTCAACCTCGACGTTGATTATCTGCCCGTTGCGCGTGGGCAAAATAAACGGATCACTGACGGCTAGTTGTTTGCCGTTTTGGCTGGTATACAGTACCCAGCGGAATGGTCCCTGCCCGTAATTGGTAGGGTACACCCACCAGGTTTTCATGTCCGCCTGGCCTTCGTCCAGGTGGCCGCGCCAGCCTTCCACCTCATACCAGTTGCCATGTTCGTTTTGCCACTGCACCACCGTCCACGCACCGGCCGATGGTTTGGATGTGTGCAGGCGAATGGCGGCGCCGTTGGTGGGGGGCACGGCCGTAGCCGTTGGGATGGGCGGTGCTGGCGGCGTGGCCGTGGGATCATCAGGGCGCGGCGGCAAGCCGCCCCCGGCCACTGTTCCCCGCCCGCCTCCCAGCAACATGAAAAAAGCGGTCAAAACCAAAGCCATGATAAAAGCGATGAATAGTCGTCGGCTGCGTGTGTGTAGCATCTTATTACTCCAGAATTCTCGTAATCCGTGAACCGTAATCCGTAATTCGTATGACGGTTTACGGATTACGGATTACGGGTTACGCCTCTATTGGTAAAGGTGAACGTGCCGGTTAAGTTGGTAAATGAAATCGCGCCTTCATCATCGGCGGCGCTGTCACCGCTTAGGCCGCTCACCACACTATTGGTGAAGGTCACATTGCTGACGGTAATACCGCGAATGGCGAAGTTACTGAAGCCATTGAGCTGCATCCAGTTGAGGGAAACATTGCCGGTGTTGTTCAGGTAAACGCCAATACCGTTGGTGGTGCCATTGGCGCCGCTCATGTTTTGAATGGTACCGCCAGAGCCGGGGCTGCCGGTACCGGAGACGGTAAAGGTGCCGCCGGTATTGCTGTCCAGGTAAATGCCGTTGCTGCCGCCGTTGGCGCTGACGCTGCGGAAGGTGACGCCGCTGGCCCCAATGGTCATGTTGCGGATGTTCACGGCCGTGCCCGCAGTCGTTGTGGCCGCGTTGATGCCGGTAGACACGTTGATGGTACCGCCGCCGGTAGCCGAAAAAGCGGTATTTGTGCCGGTGTTCAGAGAAAGACCACCAGTAAAGGTCATCGTGGCCCCGCTGTTATTAGCTAAAAGGATGCCCGTGCCGGTGCTGGTGATTGCGCCGCCAAAGGTGACCGTGCCGGCGGTTTTGTTCTGGATATTGACGGCTCTGGCGGCGCTGTTGGTGATCGTGCCGGTATAGCTCACGGCTGCCGCGCCACCGCCGATCACAAAAGCGTCGCCGCTGCTGCCGCTTAGTGCGCCTGTACCTAAGTTCAGATTGCCATTGACGCTGGTTAAGGCAACATTGTTTGTACTACCGGTGGCGGTGACAGAGGTGAAACTAGCCGTGGCTGTACCTGTGTTTAATGATATGGCCCCATTGTTGGTGTTAATGGTGACGATCTCAAGGTTTAAGGTGCCAAAATTAGAGCCAGACAGGGCAAAGTTAGCGGCAGCGCCAGTATTGCCCAGGGTAACACCATGAATGGTGTTGTTTTGAGCAAGGGTGACGCCATTGCCTGCCGCATTGATAATCGTGGGGTTGGTGGAAGTGCCAGGAAAGGCGGTACCGGCAGGCGGTGTGATGCCGGAACAGGTGGCTAAAGCAGCACCGTGCCCACACAAACGCTCACCGTTGTCCATAACAAAACCGCCGGTGTAGTTTGCGCCCCGGTTATAAACAAATACGATGTCATTCGCGCCGCTGGCTGCTTGGGCGGCGCTGAGGGTGTTGAAGGGGGAGGTGGAACGGCCGTCGCCGCCACCAGGCGCATCACTATCCACCCACCAGATGCGGTTGGTAACAGTGAATGTAACCGTGCCGGTATCGGTGAGGCTATGATTATCGGTGACGGTGTAGGTGAAGGTGTCTGAACCGGTAAACCCAACAGGTGGATTGTAGGTGAAACTGCCATCGGCATTGAGGGTCACAGCACCACCATTTGTACTGGTGCAGGGTGCACAAGAAGCGGTTAAAGAGCCGCCGTCAGGATCAATGTCGTTGGCTAACAGCCCAGCACCGGCGGCATGGGTGATGTGCGTATTGCCAATCACATTGTAGGCATCGTTACAGCCGATGGGCGTGGCCCGCAAAGAACCGGCAATGACGGTGACTTCGGTGTCGTCGGTGACATCGGTGAAGAGGGTATTAAGGGCATCTTCGTCGCCACTGTTACCCACGACGATGGTATATTGCAGCGTGTCGCCGGGATCAACGAGGGTGTTGTTGTTTACGTCGGTAAAGAGAGTGTCGGTTTTAGTAGCGGTAACGGTGACAACCTCTGGGGCTAAGGCCGGGGTTTGTTGGCGGATGGCCTGACTGCCATGGGGGGTGCTGCTGGCGTTGGTGGTAGCAAAAGAGGTCAGGAGGAGAAGGGTAACGGCCGTGAAAATTTTAACCACTGTGCGCGATACAGGTTTAGACATGTGTGACTCCTGAGATTTGGTAATCGGTGAACAGTAATCGGTAATCAACCATTGTTTACCGATTACCGATTACCGATTACCGTTCACGGGTTCTAACCGCGGGGTGGAAAAACCCCTTGCAGAGCAATGCAGAAATAAAACGTCAAGTAAGGTTGCAGGTTGTTGTGTGGCTGGTCGCCGCCAGACGGGGCCAGAGCTTCAGGGGCGAGGGCGACGATTGCTTGATTGGTTGTACTCTGATAAGCCGAGGCGTTTTGGGAACGGGCTAACGAGCGAGCCAGGGAAGGTGTTTACAAATCGGCAAAGTCGGAGTTGGCCCGCGCTGCATGGCTGTGGGAGGGGATTTCGCTTTCTAATAGTGAGACTGTTTCGGAACCGCCGGTTTCTCCCAGATCGTGCAAACTCAGCCCCGGCCCTTGCCCAGGATGCATGGGGGCACGTCCTTGTAAATCTGGCAGGGCAAAGTTGGATTTACCGTTACCACCATAAGTGGTGCCTAGCAGCGAAAAAAGGGCGGTATTTTGGGAGATGGGCAGCAACTGCCCATCACACCAGGCCCAGCCACGCGGGGCAAAGTTAAAAGGGAAGATGCGGATTTCGGCAACAAATAGATCGGCCATTTTTTAACTCCTTTGTTTAAGTCGGGAAAGGGAAAATCCCAAAGAGGGAGATGATAAAATTGACACAGAGGTAGGGTTGGAAATTGGTGTGCGGTTGGCTGCCGCCGACGGCCGTAATAGCTACCGGTGACAGGTTGACATTAGAGGTGTCTTCGATGTAGAGATCGGCAGATGAAGATTGGGCCAGAACGTTATTTGTCGGGGTGGTTTGCGTGGCGATGTTTGTGCTGGCTAATAAGGGGTGGCTGTGGGCGGCAATCTGGTTCACAGTGAGGGTGATTTCTTCCGCGCCGCCCGTTTCGGCCAGGATAAAACCGTTCCCCTGGTGCAGAGGCAAACGGCCGCGTAAATCCGGCAAGGCAAACGTACTTTGGCCGTCGCCGCCATAGGTGGTGCCAATCAGTTGAAAAAAAGGGTTTCGTATTCCGAGATGGGTAAAAGCTGGCCTTCGCAAAACATCCAGCCGGCCGGGGCAAAGTTCCCGACAAATATGCGAATTTCACCAACGTATGGTTGTGCCATGTTGTCTACTCCTTGTGTAGACCCGAAGGGTTTTTTCAAACCCTTTGGGTCTTTATTAAGTGGGGGAAGGGAAGATGCCTTGTAAGGCTATGCAAAAGCTGATGGTTAAAAACGGCTGCATATTGAGATGTGCCTGGTTCCCACCTGTATTGGCCACCGCGGTGGGGCTGAGCGAGGTGAGGTTAGCAGGCGATGTGTAAAGCTGGCTGGGTGAGTCGGCCAGGATGTTGTTGGTGGGAATGGGCGTGTTGCCGGTGTTGGTGGCGCCCTGGAGGATATGGGTGTGGGTGGGTAGTTCGGCAATGCTCAGGGTGTGGGCCTGTTCACCGCCACGTTCGCCCAGGGTATGGCCGCTGCCGACGTGGATGGGCACACGGCCGCGTAGATCGGGCAGGGCAAAGTTGACACGGCCGTCGCCGCCAAATGTCGTACCCAACAGCGAGAACAACACCTGGTTCTGGTTAATGGGTAACAGTTGGCCATTGCATAGCGCCCACCCTCGTGGGGCAAAACCAAAGCTCATCATGCGGATTTCGGATAAAAATGGTTCGCTCATACGACCTCCTTATTGAGGGGAACGGCTACCGGTTTGGGTAAACGTTCCATAAAAATGTGAATGCCGCGCTGGTTCACGGCCGTGAAGCCCAATCGTTCATATAGCCGGTAGGCATCCGGGTTAATCATTTCCACGTGCAGTGTCACCGGGCAGTTGGTCTGCTCACTTTCGCGCAGCAAATCGCCGATGATCTGGCTGCCAATGCCCTGCCGCCGGTAAACGGGCAGCAGGGTAATATCCATCAGGCGTATCTCTTTAGCCACCCGGTGAATATAGAGGCGGCCGATGGGCTGTTCGTCTTTGAGAATGATCAGATGCTCCGCCCCTGGTAATGGGCTTCATAATGCTGCAACTGCGCCTGACATTGCATTTCCAGAAAACGCGTTTTTTCTTCTTCTGTCCAGGGCACAATCGCCATTTCCGCCTCACGAGAGGTGACATAAACTGCCTGAATAAAGGGTCGGTCGGCAGCGGTATAAGAGCGGAAGGTGATGGTATAATCGGGCATCCTGTTAAATAGACCTGATAGCTTTTGCAAAGCTGTCGGGTCTGGAAAGGTGATTTATGCTTGATAAAATGACCAAAGATAGTTTTGAGCCTTATGTAAACCAGATATTCAACCTTGATCTGGATGGACAAGGCCTTGTGCCCTTGCAGCTTACCAGTGTGGTCTCCCACCCGGCATATTCTGGTTATCAGCGTGCGGCCCCGGAAGGAGCCACCTTGCGCCAGGAAGGATTTACCCTCACTTTTCGCGGGCCAACCCGGCCGGCGCTGCCACAGCGAATGTATAACCTGGCACATGAGTCAATCGGAAAACTTGACATGATTTTCCTGGTGCCGGTGGGGGAAGATGGGCACGGCCGTATCTATGAAGCAGTTTTTAATTGATTATGCAGTGTACCATACACGCGCATTTTTTGAGTGCAGGTCAAAAGAATAGCCAGAACAGAGCAGCCTGAGGGAAACGCCGCCATCTCGTGGGGTAGTAATCTGGTCAACAGTGCAGTGATTGCCAAAGTTAGCTACCAACTGTCAGATCTTGCCCCCATTGGTAGATTCATACAATTTGCCGTCTTGGGTGCCTTGATACAGCGTGGCCTGGCGCAAGGCGGGCAGCAGCCCCTTCGCAGCAGCCGTACGTGCCACCGATAAATGCACTATCCCCGCCACAGCGGTAGCCGCAGAAATGGTGAGAAATTGTCGTCTGTTCATTGCTTCCTTTTAATTACAGGTGTATTGATTGAATGGGTGTAAGCGTTCAGACTTGACAAGTTTTTTACCAGTGTAAAAACTTGTCAAGTCTCCAGAGGAACTGAACGGTTACGCTAGTTCTATTTACCACCATAGTACGCCAGAACCCTAGCCTGGATGGGAATTCTGAAGAACTGGCTTCACTACCGTACATTTTTAATGTGATGCCTGCGGCATAGAGAAAGCCACAGGAATTTCCATGGATTCATTAAGAAAATGCTCCAACAAGTCAAGACCCAATTGAAACAGGCTCAAGTCGCACCGGTCTGGA
>JABFFZ010000037.1 GCA_013112725.1 Chloroflexota bacterium | reverse complement strand
GGTGACGACGCGGCACAAGACGGGGCAATGGATTGCCAAGCGGAGTGGACGGTCGTTTCAGATTGCCAACGACCGTCCACTCCGTTTGGCAATCCATTGCGCCGTTTTG
Organism: Chloroflexota bacterium; assembly: GCA_013112725.1. Taxonomy (GTDB): domain Bacteria; phylum Chloroflexota; class Anaerolineae; order Promineifilales; family Promineifilaceae; genus CAADGU01. The sequence goes on along the minus strand of JABFFZ010000037.1, from coordinate 50,432 downwards.
TGCAGCGTCGTCACCCGTATCTCTTTGGGCAGCTCCTGTTTGCCTTTCAGGGGCAGCACATCCGTCAACAACTGGCGCAGCAGCGATTGGCTGGAGTTGATCAACGCATTGGTGTAGGTGGTAAACAGCACCGTGGGCGTCTGCCCCGTCTCGGCCCGGTGGTGGGCCACAATGGCCCGCAGCCGGTACAAGGCCACCGTAGACTTGCCCGACCCCGGCCCGCCTTTCACCAGCGTCGGCCCGGCCAGCGCCCAATGCGTCAGCGGTTCTTGTTGCTCGTCCAGCCGCAGCAGGAAGGCGGAGAGGGTGCCTTCGGCGTAGCGGGCCAGGTCTTCCGGGTCAAAGAGCAGGTGATCCGGTTGGGCGGCTAACTGCCTCACCGTGGCCGGGTACAGGGCGTCTATCACCCGCCCCAACACGTCGGCGGGCACTTTGTTTTCCGGGATGGTGAGCAGGTCATCTTCATACAGGCAGCGCATGAGCGGTTCGTGGTACTGGCGATCAATGCGCCACTTTTCCAGCAAGGCTGGCGTCAGCTTGCGCGGCAGTTTCTCTTTGGCCGGTTCGGGTGTGGGCGGCTGGAACCATTCGGGATGCGCCAGCCAATCCGGTTGAGCGGCCAGTTCCGGGCCAAACTCCACGGCCGTGTCCGGCGCATCCCACCCCGGAAAATTAAAGCGCTGGTAGACGCTGCCGCGCGGCCCAATCGCCAGCAGTTGAATCATGCGCGCGGCCAGATTCGCCGCGTACAGCAGGCGAAAGTCACCCAACCGGTAGCGGTAAACGTTCTCATACCCTTTCATCTTTTTGATGGTGTCGCCGCGCGGGGTGATCGGGTCTTGCTCCAACTCCTTCAGGGCGTTGATGACCGCCTGCTGCAAGTCCCGGTTAAGTTCGATGAAATCGGCCAGGTAGGCCGGTTTTTGGGTAATTTGCCACTCGTTCATATAAAAATTTTCGCCTGATTGCTGCCGGTTGCAAACCGGCGTCTGTCATAAAAAACCTGCTAATGAAAGTAAACAAAATGTTTTGGTAATCCGCGCCTGGCGAATAAATTCGCGGCTACACAAGGCAAAAACCGCCTTCGCGGTCTGGCTACAGTCAGCGCAGGCCAACATGGCTTTCTGTAGCTGTGGTTTCAACCGTCGGGTTTATTTCATGGTTCCCCTATACTTTGACCAGGGTATCAACCCAATTAAGAACGAATGGATACACCTGGCGCAGCGCTGTTTCGTCTTCGGCGGTGACACGCGCCGTCAATGTCTTTTTGCCCGTTTCCCGAAAAACGCCATATCCGAATAATTGCTGCCGCAGTCTCGTCAGGTCGGCGGGGGCTACGGCCGTTTCCAAATGCGAGAAGTAAAATTGAAAACGATCGGGCAGATAGCCGTACAGGATGCTCGCCAGACCTTGTTCAGCGGGCAGCAGGACACGAATCGAGAAGCCGGCCGTCCCCCAGCAAATGGTATGTCCCTTCTTTATCAGCGTCATCCAAAATATCGCTGAAAAACATGGCGGCCTCCGGTGAACAATTCTCCATAAATTCCTGGCGCGTCACATGCCGCCGGAAGGCATTGGGTTTGATCGTGCGGGCCACTTCCGTCAGGCCAATTACACGGGGGACCATGGCCGTCTGGCCTGACCCCACAAACTGCTTTACTTCCACGCCCAGCACTTCCACATCGGTCATCTTGCTGTTGAGGAATTCAATGAGACGGCGCAGCTCGTGGGGCAGGGTGTCGGCCATAAAGATCAGGCGAATGCGACTCTGGCGCAGGTTGTTTTCCACCAACTGCCAGTAAGCCTCCACCCGCTCTTCGTCGCTTTCACCGATAAGCTGTTGAATTTGCTCCTCAAGGGCCAGATTTTGACTGCGGGCGGTTTCTGCGGCCGCCTGGCGCAGGCGATCCATTGACCAGTATTCTGTGCCGTTGGCCGCATAATCCAGCATTTGGGCCACCACTTCGCGGCGGCTACGGGTGTCGGCGGCGCGTTTACATTCGACGAAGGTGGGGATGCCGTCCTGATCCAGGAAAAGGTGATCCAGACTCCAGATGGAAGCGCTGTTGGCGTCGCCGGGGATGCCCAATTCCCGTTTGACCAGCAGCCAGCGGCGCGGCTCTTCCGGGTTGATTTGATCGCCGGGCAGCAAATCCGGGTAATGGGCCAGGGCGCGCTGCAAAATCTCTTCCTGGGTGTAGGGCGTCTCCACCATCGGTATCTACTGGCTTTCGTCTTGACCAACTAAAAAGATACGTCCACTGTTCATTGTCCTATCTCCCACGCCATCTGGCGCACCGTTTCATCTTCATCCATGCGCCTGGTTCAAAAGTAGGGTTTAGTTGGATGAGGGGATCGGGCCATGATATACCCGCTTCCAGTTCCTTGTACACGTGATCAGTTATCCGTTCATCGTTGATTCGTAACCGTTCAGTTCCTCTGGAGACTTGACAAGTTTTTGCGCCTGAATTGCGGCAACTGCCTCTGGTAATAAACTTGTCAAGTCTGAACGCTTACGATGTAACTGCTGTAATCGTCAATTATACTGCCAAAGGCCATAAAGTGTCATTTTGCCCGGCGAATGGAATTCGCGGCAACAATTGCAAAGACCGCCTGCGCGGTCTGGGGACCAGTCGGCGAAGGCCGACTTTGCCCTTGTAGGCGCGGTTTCAACCGCCGGCTAAAATGTCACATTATGCCCTCCGTTGGTATAGTTGGCGGTGTAGGTTAAATATATCCATGGGCGAACTTCACGTGACCCTTGACAGGAATTATACATAAAAGTCCTTTACAGTTGAATTCAACAGGGCACAGCATCAGGGCAATCGCCTATTCCTCAATGCGGCAGATAAATCTGCACCAACAGAGGGCGAAGCCCACCTTCGTGGGCTGGGCCCAGTCGGCGAAGGCCGACTTTGCCTTTTGTAGGTGTAGATTTATCTACCACCGCCGGGCAAATTGAGAATTGCGGCCTTTTCCTGGCGGTGTTTGGCGCCAACCCACAGCCAAGCATCAGAATTTTGCCGGGGGCATGTAAGATCTTATAAAACGGTGAATGTGGGCCACAGGGCGTGCAATCTTCAAGATGATCACCCAACCATGCGGACAGCTGTGCGCCCACGCCACACACCGAGTGTGTGGGATGCAGGCTCCGCACCGTCTCCGGTCGCCAGCGAAAATACTCCGATAGAAAGCCGACGCACGTTGGCGTCCAGTTGGTGTCGGGAACGTCTGACGATTGCTGCCGATAAGACAAGGCTGGCATCAGCAAGGCGCCTGCATCCCTCAGCACTTCCCCTAATGCCATGAGAACCAACCCCGGCTCTTTGATTCCCAAAGCCTTAAAGGATGCGTGTACCATCATCACTTCACCGCGGCGGTTCAAATACCCGTACCATTCGCCATATTCCGTGTCTGGGAAATGCTCTCAGGTGTAAGCGTGGACATGCTCATACCAAATTCAGATTGTTTGCAGGGTGGTGAGTAATGTCTGGATGGCCGGGCGGTCGGTGGGTTCCCGGCTGGGGTGGGCCAGTTGAATACGGCCGTGGGCATCAATAATAAAGTCCCCACCAAGTTGGTGCGTATCTCCTCGCTTGCCAAAGGTCTCCCGCCCTTGCCACGCCGCTTTGGCGTAATACCACAAGGTGGCCGGACTCCAGGAGCGTAAAAGTGAAGACTCTAAGCCGTAAAGGCGGTAGGCGGCGCGCGACTCGTCAACCAGAAAGGGAAAAGGGGAGTTTGTTTCTTGCAGCCAAACCTGCGCCCAGTAAGCGCTCTCAAATGAGACGGTCACAACTTCCGCGTTGGCGGCTTGAATCTCGGCGTAATGTGACACAACCTGGGCCACATGATCACGGCAGGGCAGTCAGGCCAGGTGGCGCAGGAAGATGAGCAGCAGCGAACGGCCGTTGCCCCAATAAGAGGATAATGGTACGGCCTGACCATCTAACGTTGCAAGGATCACCTTCGGAGCTGGTTGGCCGGGAATTAATCGAGTCATGGAATTGTCCTTTGTAATTGGGTCATTGGGTCATCGCCCCATTACCTAAATGTGCCGTGCTGCCCAGCGGACTCTTTGTAAAATTGTCAGCGCCGTTAGCAGCCCCATCAGGCCAAACAGCCAGGCCAGGTAGTTCGGAAACAGGATAAACGCGGTGTAAAAGAGAATGGTTTCTGTGCCGCCGATGATGCCGGCGGGCATGGTAACGGTGGTCAACCGGTGGCCGGGGATGTGGCGCTGTTTTTCCAGCACGGCCGCCAGGTACATCCAGGAGGCGGCGTTGACGTAGAAGCTGGCAAGCAGGAAGGTAAGGGTGAGCAGGTTTTCCGGCAACGGCCGTCCCCAGGCCAGCCCAATCGGGATCAGGGCGTAGGTGGCGAAGTCCAGCAAGATGTCCAGGTAGCCGCCAAAATCACTCTGTTCGCCCACCAGCCGTGCCACTGAACCGTCCAGGGCATCCAAGACGCGGTTGAGAAACCAGAACAGGAGGCCCCAAGCATATGCCTGCTGCCATAGGGCCGCCGCCGCCGCCAACCCCATGACCAGTCCCAACAGGGAAAAGACCCAGGGGGGGATTCGCAGCAGCGGCCGGGCCAATGGGTGGAACACCTGCTCTTTTACCTGGCGCATCTGTTCATCAAACATCTAATTTCTCCAAAATCGCTTTTTTCATGCTCCATTCCAGTAAGGTGGGGAGTAGATGCCCCCCCAGGGCAATGAGCTGGTTGCCCAGACCAGGTATTAAACGCGGCCGCCGCCTGTGTACAGCCTGGTAAATGGCGGCCGCGACCTGCTCGGGGGGCATGCGGCTGGTTTCACGGCTGTTGTCCGGGCTGTACCGGCGGGCATGGGCGGTGCGGGTGGGGCCGGGGAAGACGGTGAGGGTGTGGGCATATGGCCAGGCGAGGGAGAGGGAACGGCCGTAATGAGCTACCCCATCTTTACTGGCAGCGTACACCGCCGCGCCCGGATAGCCGGTGTAATGGGAAAGTGAGGATAGAAAAACCAGTGATGGCGCCGCGGAGAACAGCCCCGACCGCCCCAATGCGGCCGTCAGATGCAGCGGCGCCCGTAAATTGACGGCCAATACCCGCTCTTGGGCCGCCAGATCAAGCTGTTCAAAACGGCCGACGGCACTAATACCGGCATTGTGAATAAGAACATCCAGCGGCGCGGCCGCGTGCAGCTCCTTCACCAGCCAGGCCAGGTCCCCGTCGCAGCTCAGATCGGCGTGGAGAAAGCGGGTGGCAAAACCGGCCCGTGTCAATTCGGCGGTAGTGGCAATCCCTTTCGCCTCATCTACATCAATGCCCACAACCCCATAACCGGCACGGGCAAACTGCCAGGCCAACGCTTTGCCAATGCCATCCGCCACCCCGGTAATGAGGGCAACAGGAGCGTGGGTGAGCTTGCCCCACTCGCCTGTTGTCCCGTTTTCCCGCTCTTTGCGTCTGGCCTGTTTTTGCCGGATAGGGTCCAGCAGGAAACGGCCGTTGCGCCCGACAAAACGGAGCAGCTGGTTGCTAAACCCAATGGTGATGGCTGGCCGGGGGTGGCTGAGCGCGGCGGCAATAGAAGCAGCCGTTGCTTCCGCCGGGGGAAATTTGCGCCAATCCATCTTTGCTACCGGGATACCTGACTTTTCATGCATCGGGGTGCGCGTGGCCCCCGGACGGATGATTTGCACGCCAATTTGCCCCTGCCACTCTACGCGCAGGGAGCGAGCAAACCCTTCCAGCGCCGCTTTACTGGCCCCATACACGGCATATTCTGGGGTGGGCACGGCCGTGGCCACGGTGCTGATAAATGTCACTGTGCCAGACGCGGCCAACAGGCGCGGCCGCAGCGCCTGGGTCAGGCGAATGGGTGTTAACAAGTTAATCGCCAACAGATCATCAATGCTGGCTGCCGGTTGGCCGTTCAGGTCGCCGTAGTAGCCAACAGCCGCATTGTGTACCAACCCGTGTAATGCGCCGATCTGCTGCTGGTCGAGAAAGTCCGTTATCTGGGCAATGGCTTGTGGCCGGGCCAGGTCAGCCTGGCAATAGGTGTCCGGTGTAAAAATCGGCTCGCTCAGGTCAGCCAGCGGCCGCCGACCGACCAACAGCAGCCGCACGCCTTGTACAGCCAACTGCTGCGCCAGGGACAACCCTATGCCGCTGGTTGCGCCGGTAATGAGAATGGTTTTGGTGCCGTCTACCCGTTCAGACCCTAAGGGTTCCCACCCCTGGTCTTTGCTAAAATCACTCCTGAAACTCTTAGGGTCTTGCCAGGAGGGTGAACGCTTATTTTCTTTCATCAGGCCGGCGCTCCGTTTTTCTCTGCTGGCAGCAGCCAGATGTGGGGCGGGGGAAAGTATAGATAAAGTGCCTGCCCATCGGGGAATTGGCGCAGTGCGGCCGCATCCGCCACCAGTTCCAGCGGCGGCAGTGTGGGGTCGGTAGTGACAATTTTGAAGCGGGTATGGGTGCCGGCGTAGACACGGTTAAGAACCTGCCCCGAAATGCTGTTTTCCGGTTCCGGGCAATGGCGCAATTGGACATTCTCTGGCCGGATGGTCAGGTTCACCGGGCCATCGGGCAGAGCGTGGGGAAACGCCAGCCGGAACGCACCCAGACCGGTTTGCACCTGCCCATCTTGTTTGATGCCAGGGATAAAGTTGACGCCGCCAAAAAAACGGGCGATGGGCAGGCTTGACGGCCGTTCATAAAAATCATCCGGCGTACCCACCTGCTGCAAGCGCCCGTCAAAAATCAGGGCAATGTAATCCGCCAGAATCACCGCCTCTTCCTGGTCATGCGTCACCACAACCGTGGTGATACCCAACTGCCGCTGTAAGGTGAAGATGAGGTCACGCATCTCCTGGCGCAAATGGGCATCCAGGTTAGACAGCGGCTCGTCCAACAGCAGCACGTTGGGTTCAATGATGAGCGCCCGCGCCAGAGCTACCCGCTGTTTCTGGCCGCCCGATAGCTGGTGGGGTTGGCGATGGCCATAACCACTCAGCTTTACCAGCGCCAACATCTCCTCAACCCGCTGCCGGATGATGGCCTTTGGCTCACCACGCATTTTCAGACCAAAAGCCACATTGTCAAAAACGTTCATAGTGGGAAAAAGCAGGTGATTTTGAAAAACCAGGACTGCGCCACGTTTTTCGGCGGGGATGGAGAGGATGGAACGGCCGTTAAACAAAATATCGCCGCTCGTAGGGGGCAACAAACCGGCAATCATCTTCAACGCCGTCGTCTTGCCACAACCTGATGGCCCCAGCAGCGCCGTAATCCGCCCACCCGGCATCGTCAACGACAAATCCGCCACCGCCGCCGCCCGCTGATTCCCATACTGCTTATTCAAACCAACCAACACCAGTTCCGTCAAAATCCCATCTCCTTATCTCCCCCTCTCCCCCTCTCCTCCTCTCCCCTCTTCCCTAAACCATCGCCACATTCCGCCCCGTCAAATACCGTGCCGTAAACAAAAAAAGCAGCAACGCCGGAGCAATAAACACCAGGCTGAGAGCCGCCGTAATGGTGTTGTCGCCGCTGCTGGCAAAGGTAAAAAGCAGCACCGGCAGGGTCATAACCTGGCCGCCGCCGATAATCAGGGTCAGCAGATATTGGCTCCAGGAGATGAGGAAGGCGAACAGGCTGCCGACCATGAGGCCAGGCCAGATGGCCGGTAGGGTGACATGCCAGAAAACCTGATACGGCCGTGCCCCCAATACCCGCGCCTGCCCTTCATAATCCAGGTTGTAATTGGCAAAAGCGGCCGTCAGCACCAGCACCAGGTAGGGCATCACCGGGACCAGGTGCGCCAGGATGACCCCCCACCGGCTGTCTGCCAGCCCCACCCGCAAAAAGGTGACGTGCAGCCCCATGACAATGGCAATCACGGGCATAAGGGCGGGGGCCAAGATGAGAAAGAGGACGGCCGTCTTGCCGCGAAAGTCAACCAACGCCAATGCCCGCGCCGCCGGCAGGGCAATCGCCAGTGACAGCAGCGTCACGGCCAGCGCCACCGTCACGCTGTTGAACAGCGCCCGGCCCACCTGGGAACTGCTGGAAAAGAGATAAAACCACGCGCGCCCGCTCCACGTGGCTGGCAGCACATCCGGGAAAAACCAGCGATGAGCAAACGACCAGAGCAGCAACGGTAGCAATGGCCCTACCACCCCCAGCAAAATGGCAACAACAAGAAAGAAGTGCGCCTTGTTTTTCATAGGCGCTCTCTCCTCTGCACCTCTGCGCCTCTGCGTTGAAAAATCATCCATCCCACCAGCAGCACATCCAGCAGATGTTCCAGCCAGCGAAACCACCACCCACCATACGCCGGGTCCCAATAACTGATGGGCGATTGAAACCGTTTGTGCCAATCCATAGGGAATAACAGCACCGGGCCATCATCGGCATGGGTGACAATGTCTACGGCCGTGTGCAGCCCACAGCCTACCGCAAACCACAACAATCGCTGTCCCCAGGCATGGCTGCGCCACAGATAGCCGGTTACGCCCAACAGAAAGAGAGGCAGCGGCGCGTGCAGGCTGTTATGGGCGGCAATCCACCAGGGGTTGTGGAAATATAACTGATTGTAAGTGGGGCTGCACCGGGTCTTGTCTGGCAGGTACGGCCGTACATACCGCCGGTCAAGCAGATACCCCAGGCTCAACAAAACCACAGGGAGATCAGGCAACACGGAGCCGGCCAGCAAGGCGCGCGTCTCATCGTCTCGGATTTTGGGCCGCCATACGGCCGTAAGCAACAAATGTGAATACGTCTGCATAGTTTATAGACACAGATACGGGTGCATTTTTACTCTACAGCCGTGGCATAGATTTGGAGTTGGTTATGCCCAAAATTGACAATCCAGCCCACAGTCAAGCTCAAAGCCTTAAGATAAGTGCGGGTTTTAAGAAAATCGTGCGGGGGGATCATCTCCAGCGATGAACGCACATGCAGCAGAAAGCGGTCAGCAATCAGCATATATGGGGTTGATTGCCGTCCAAGCATCTGATCTTCCCATACAGCGGGGACAGTGACATCGCTAATACAAGGTATTTTCTGATAGGCCAACTCTACCGGGATCAGTTTACGATATAAAGTCTCTGAATAGCCGAGACCATAATGCGCGGCAATCATCTTGACATGTCGCTGCACCTCGCGCAAGATCTGCTTGTCGCTTTCGGTTACATGAGGCAACATGCGCTCATAATCCTCGTCAATGTCAAAAGCAGGTGGCTCAAACAGCATGCGCTTAATGCCAACTTTCGGGTGAGCAAAATTGATTAAAACCCCTAGCTCCTTCTTATAAAAATTCAAATATTGCAAGAGTTGCGCCTGATTGATCGGGGGGAACTCCTTGCCCTTGTGGTTAAGCAGAACCTTCAATTCCAGAATAATTTTGTCCCAGATAATCATATCCGGTTCAAATGTGTAAATCTCAACCCCTCGATGTATAAGCGAACGATGCGGCTTTGATTGTGCGGGAATTCCGTTTTTTTGCGCCAGATAGAGCAGCGCCTGATGATAAATTTCCTCAGACCACCCGGCACCCATCTCGTTGCGCACCTTAAATATCAATCCAATTATTTGCTCCATTTCCTTCTCATATAACCATTCTGACATAAGGCCACCTCCACATCTCATAAAAACCCTCACCAACCTATCAGTGTTCATCCTAATCAGTGTTCCAATAACTTGAAGAAGCGGCCGTTTGGCAAGCTGTGATCTGGAACCTATCAGTGTTCATCCTAATCAGTGCCCCAACAACTTGAAGAAGCGGCCGTTTGGCAAGCTGTGATCTGGAACCTATCAGTGTTCATCCTAATCAGTGCCCCAACAACTTGAAGAAGCGGCCGTTTGGCAAGCTGTGATCTGGAACCTATCAGTGTTCATCCTAATCAGTGCCCCAACAACTTGAAGAAGCGGCCGTTTGGCAAGCTGTGATCTGGAACCTATCAGTGTTCATCCTAATCAGTGCCCCAACAACTTGAAGAAGCGGCCGTTTGGCAAGCTGTGATCTGGAACCTATCAGTGTTCATCCTAATCAGTGCCCCAACAACGGCCGTTCACAAAGGTTCATTGCGCTTCCGATACATTTGCCTATGCTGCCAGTTCAGGTAACTCCGGGCATAACGCGCCTTTTCTTTTACCCCATAACGCAGCAAATCCAGCATGGTCATGTCCCCAAAAAAATGCTCTTTATACGCGCCAAAGCGCATAAACCCGGCCCCCGGTTTCAGCAGGCTGAGGCGAATCTTGTTTTTGGGCAGATAGGTTTTGCCATCCAGCAGGGCAATAAACGGGTCGGCAATCCAGTCCAACCCACGGAAAATCTGGTTGATCTCGGTTACGGCGGCGGTCACGGCCGTCTCGTCCGCCGGATTCACCGCTTCCATGATCGCATCTACCTGGTCAGCCACGGGGGTAAACCCGGCAAAGCCGCCGCCCGCCAGCCGCAGCGTCACCAACTGCTCATAATAAGCCTGGCGACTTTCAGCCGGCCGGCCGCGTTTCATGGCCTGCGCCCGCAGCATGGCCTGCGCCCGCATCATGTTCAGCTTCACCAGTTCCGTATACGCCCCCAGCAGCCACATCACCGCGTACACCTGCCACAGACGATAATTGCGGAAGGCGCGATAACTGTTCGCCACCAACCGGTCGGCGGTGCAGACGAAGCGGTGCGTCACCGTTTGCAAATCGGCAAAAGCGGCCGCCGAATAATCGCCCGTTTCTTTGGCTTGCAGCAGCAAATGGGAGAGGATGAACACGGCCGTAAACGTGGTATACAGCCCCTTGGAGTACAGCGGGTCAATAAAACCGGCGGCGTGCCCCATCAGCGCCCACCGCTCACCCACGATCTGCGTGGATGAATATTGCAGCCGCCCCGCCCGCGTCCAGTCACGCACGGCGCGGGCATGGGCAAACTGTGCGGCAATAGTGGGATATTGGGCAATAAACTCATAAAACTCCTGCTCCGGCGTCAGGTCATCACGGGGCGGGTATTGGCGCGGGTCCAGCAGCAGTCCCACACTGCACAGCGGGTTAGTGGAAGCAGTATGGTTGTCAAAGGGGATGACCCACAGCCAGCCGCCATCGAAAACGTGGTGCAATGTCCCCTCAGACATACGAAAAGGCAGGCCATAGCTTTCTTTTGAGCCGCCGGTCTGGTGGTAACAGGGCACGTTGATCATGTGGGTAAACATGCCCCGCGCGTGAGTCTGCAAATTGAAATCACGCAGGCCAAACTTCTGCGCCAGAATGGAGCGGAAGCCACCGGCATCCACCACATAACCAGCGGTAATCGGCGTTCCCTGGGCGGGGATGATGGTCACATAGTCGTCGTGCAGCTCAATGTCTTGAATAGGCGTGTTTTGGCGGATGGTGGCGCCATAGGACACGGCCGTACTCATCATAAAATAGTCTGAATCCTGCCGGTACAAATGCAGTTCGTGGCCGTGCGGCTCTTGGGGAATGACGGCCTGCAAAGTGTGGCGTTTATCATGCGGCCGCCCCGCCTCGTGGTGCAAAAAGCCAAAATGACGTTTAATGCCATGCGTAGTACCGGCAAATGACAAAAAATTCTCCGTACTTAAATAAGCCAGCTCCGGCACATCATAAAAATAAGCCAGCGCCCGCATCATCTCCGACGTTTCCAGAATCAACGATTCACCGATGGCAAAACGCGGGTGCGACCTGGCCTCAAAAACAATCACCCGCTGCCCATGCCGCGCCAAAATTGCCGCCAGCGACGAGCCACCCAGTCCAGAACCAATAATGGCTACATCAAAATGTTGGTTATCCATAAATCCTCATAGAGGTCCCGTGCCTACGGCCGTCGCGCCAATTTCATATACGTTAAAATCAGGGCGGCGCTGATGGCGGCAATAATCACGCTCAGCGCCATCGCTTCCGGGCGAGCGTTCAGGTCAACATCGGTATACAGCCGGTAAGCCAGCACCGGCAGCGCCGACGGATACCGCGCCCCCAATAACAACGGTACTTCAAAATCGCCAAAGGTAAAGGCGAAAACCAGAATCGAGGCGGCCAGCAAACCGGGGCGAATCAGCGGCAGGGTAACGAAACGGAAACGCTGCCAGGTGTTGGCCCCCAACGTGCGCGCCACATCCTCGTAATCGTGGCCGATGGTTTGCAGGGTTGCCAGCAAAATAACACCGATAAAAACGCTGCTCTTCCACACATATTCCAGAATGATACCCAGGCCGTAGCGGTCAAAAACCAGCGCCGGGAAGTCAGCCGGCGTGTGGATGAGACCCAAGCCATGCCCCCACCGCGCCAGGAAGCCGCTCTGGGAAAAGAGGAACAAAATGCCAATCGCCCCTACCAGATGGGGAATGGGCAGGTTGGATTGGAAGATGAAGGTGGCGGCCCGTTTGCCACGAAAGGCGCGGCACAGGGCCAGGGCGGCGATGAGGGCAAAGAGGGTGGACACGGCCGTACTCACCCCCGCTATCCACACCGTCAACAATAAGGACCGCCCAAACGCCGGATTGCTGAAAACGCGCCGGTACGCTTCCAGGCTCAGTTCCGTCTGCCCAACAGCCGGCACATACCCCACACTCTGCCGCAGCGCCATCAGCAGCCCGCCGCCAAACAGCAGCACAATCACGACCAGCGCCGGAGCCAGCATGAGGAAGATGCGGAAACGGGACATAATAGACCGTAACCCGTAACCCGTAACCCGTAAGCCATAACCCAATTACGGATTACGAATTACCTCTGCAACACCCACTCCTGCCAGCCCTGCTCAAACGCCGTCAGCCAGGGGGCTTGCAGTTCGGGCAGGCGGGCAGCGGCCAATTCTTCGGTGGAGAGGGTAGCCACACCGCGCGGGATGGCCGCAAATTGGGCCTGCCAGTCGGCGGGCAGCAGCGCCGGGTCCAGGACGGGCAAATCGCCCCAGTTTTCCGGTTGGGCTTTGCTCAACTGCGCCGCCGGTGAAAGCAGGAAGTTGGCGACAACCATCGCCGCCGCTTTGTGGTCGGAATTGTAGGGGATAGCCACGTAGTGGGTATTGGCGATGGTGCCGCTATCAAAGACGAAGGTGCGGGTGGTTTCGGGGTAACGGCCGTTTTCCACCAGGCTGCTCGCTTCGGCCGGATTATAGGCCATATCAAAACTCACCTCGCCGTTGGCAAACAAATCAATCTGCCGGGTGCGATTTTCCGGGTAGGTTTGCCCTTCCCGCCAGAGGAATGGCTCAATCTCGTTCAGCAGCTGCCAGCAGGCGGCCGATTTCTCATCAAACAGTGCCTGGTCAAATTCGCCCAGGAGCGCTTCGTAGCCACCAGCCGCATGGTAGCAGATATGGCGCACAAAGGCGCTGCCGGTAAAGTCGGGCGGCGCGGGATAAGTGAACTGCCCCGGATTGGCTTTAACCCACGCCACCAACGCCGGAATGGTGCGTGGCGGTTCGGTGACGCGGCCGCTGTCGTAAATCATCACAAACTGCGCCTTGCCGTAGGGAGCTTCGTAGCCATCCACCGGGAAGCCAAAATCATTGGCTACACTGGGGTCGTCCCAGTTCACATAGGCGGAACTGGGTAAAAAGTGCGACCAGTTACCGTAAAGCAAATCCCCCTGGCGCATGGTGCGGAAATTTTCGCCGTTGATCCACACCAGGTCTACTGAACCGCCGCTGTCCCGGCCGGCCTCTTTTTCCCCCAGGACTTTGTTGATGTATTCGGGGGCATCGCTGACAGGTACCATGTTCAGGGTGATGTTGTACTGCTCCTTAACGGCCGCAGCCACATACCCCGTCACCCAACCGTTAATCAGGTCACTGCCGCCCCACATGTAAAAGTTCACCGCCTGACCGTTGGCTTCGGCTACAATGTCCGCCCATGCCTGGCCTTCATAGCCGGGCGGCGGCGCGGCCCCTTCCGGCGCGGATTGCATGACAGCTGAGTTGAGAGTGGGTGTGGGTTCGGAAACGGCCGTTGCCCCACCACAAGCAGCCAACAACAGTACCAGCAATAACAGCACTACTTTTTTCATATCTGCTCCTTTTTTGAAGAGAACGAGAGAATGGGAGACTTGGAGAACGGGAGACTTGGAGACATTCTCCCGCTCTCCCCCTCTCCCGTTCTCTTTGTCTATCTCCGCCAACTCAACCACTTAGCAAACAACTTCGCCACCGTAGGCGTCAGGCGGGTGCGGTTCCAGGCTTCGGCCGCTTTTTTGATCATTTCAGCCTGGGTGGGGTAAGGGTGGATAGTTTGCGCCAATGTGCCCATGCCAACGCCGGCCTTCATGGCCGTGGTGATCTCGCTGATCATCTCGCCGGCGTGGCGGGCAATGATGGTGGCCCCCAGGATTTTATCGCTGCCCTGTTTGACGTATATTTTGACGAACCCTTCTTCGCCGTCGGTGCGGCCGCGATCCGTCTCTTGCAGGTGAATGGTATAGGTGTCTACGGCCGTGCCCCGCTCCTCCGCCTCATAAGCAAACAACCCCACGTGGGCGATTTCCGGGTCCGTATACACCGTCCAGGGAATAATCAGGTCGCTGTACTTTTTGCGCCCCAGGAAGAGGGCGTTTTGCAGCACGATGCGGGCCGTAGCGTCGGCCGTGTGCGTAAATTGGGCCGGAATAGCCACATCACCCGCGCCGTAGATGGCCGGATTGCTCGTTTGCAGCCAGTCATTGACGGTGACGCCTTTTTTGCTGTATGCCACCCCGGCCGCTTCCAGGTTTAACCCTTCAATGTTCGGGCGGCGGCCGGCCGCCAGCAAAATCTCATCCACCGCTACCGTTTTTGTTTCCCCGGCATGGGTAAAGGTGAGAACCTTGTCCGCGCCAACCCGCTCAACCTTTTGCGTCTGGCTTTCCAGGAAGAACTGGATGCCGTCCGCTTCCAGGGCGGCGCGAATGAGGGCCAGCCCTTGCGGGTCACGCAGGCCGCCCATCACCGGCAGGATGTCAAACACCGTCACCTGGCTGCCAAAACGGGCAAATGCCTGGGCCATCTCCAGCCCAATCGGCCCCGCGCCGATGACGGCCAGGCGCGGCGGCAGTTCGGTCAGTTCAAAGACACCTTCGTTGGTGATATAGCCCGTCTCTGGCAGGCCGGGGATGGGGATGAACGCGGCTCTGGCTCCGGTGGCGATGACCGCTTTGCTGAAGGTAATGACACGGCCGTCCACGGCAAACGTATTCGCCCCGGTAAACTGCCCTTCGCCCAGGTACAAATCAATGCCCAGGTCACGGAACCGCTGCGCCGAATCGTGGTAACTGATGTCGGCGCGAATACGGCGCATTCGCTCCATGACAGCGGCAAAATCCACCACCACTTCACCGCTGAACGTGACACCTAAATCGGCGGCGCGGCGAATGTCGCCGATAGCTTTAGCCGAGCGCAAGATCGTTTTGGACGGGACACAGCCGGCGTTGAGACAGTCGCCGCCGAGCAGATGTTTTTCCACCAGGGCCACTTTGGCGCCCAATCCGGCCGCGCCCACAGCCGCCACCAATCCGGCCGAGCCGCCGCCAATAACCAGGAGATTGTAACGGCCGTTGGGCATGGGATTTTGCCAGCCGGCCGGGTGGGCATTCCTGACCAGCGTTTGGTTAAACTCATCATCAGGATGTACTTTGATTTCCGTTGTCATACCGGTTCCTCTTCAATGTGGGGTTGCGCCAGACTGGATTCTCGTTTTTTGATGAGGCGGGAGAGGGCAATGCTAACGCCAATGATAAGGACGGAGGCAACGGCCGTGACCGGGTTCAGTTGAATCTCGCCCGCCAGCAAGTCAGCCAGCGTACCAAACGAAGCGCCCAACAAGACAAAGGAAATCGTTCCCGGCACCGAGCCAATGGCCGTAGCCGCCAGAAATGCTTTCCAGTTAATTTTCAAGAATCCGGCCGCATAATTCACCAGATCATAGGGTAAGAAAATAAGCCGCATAATCAGCACTGTTTCAAAACTATTCTCGCGCATCCGCTGCATATAGCGTTGGATGACGCCGGCATTCTCCTTATCCTCTAAAATCCCCTGCCCAAAATAAGCGCCCACACCAAAAGCCACCATCGCTGAGGCGTTGCTGCCAATGATGGTGTAAATGATGCCCACCGGCCCAAACAAAAAACCGCCCAACAGGGTCAGCACGGTGGCCGGAAAAAAAACCAGGGGGCGAATGGCGTATAAAACCATATACAGCAGCGGGCCATACAGGCTGTTCGCCAGCAAATCCGCCATGCGGTACACGCTGTCTTCCAGCGTCAGCCCATTCCGGCGAGCATACCAGTAATAGCCACCAACAACGGTGATCCAGAACACAAAAGCGATCAACTTTGTTCCATAGCGTTGGAACCAGCGCGCGGACTCGAATTGGTTTGTTCCTAAATTCAATAGAGACCTCCTAAAATTGTTTTTTGGCGGGTGAATCGTTCCGTCAGATGAGAGGAGCAGCCAGAATCTTACAAATTTCACAACCCGGATTCCTTAAACTCGCGTACCGCCTTTGGCCCGCTGCGCGCCAACCCAGCCTGAAAACCGTCCGGGTCGCTGGTACGGTAATCCAACCGTTCCACGCGAAAAGGAACCAGTCTTTCCCGGCCGCGCCGCCGCTGCATCACGTCAATAAAATATGCCAGCGCATTGCGCACACTGTTGTGATCCGTCCAATCCGATTTATAAACCGGACTGCCCGCCCGGTTAAAAATCCAGGTCATATTGGGCATGGAGCCATAGGCGCGGTGGCAGGCCCCATCCAGCGCGTCTACCAGAATCGGGCGATTCACTCCCAACACGTCGCGCAAAGCACGGGCATGTTCAAACTTCTGGGTCATGGACGTCAGGTGGGGAAAGTTTTCACCCGGATGCGCCTCATTGGTGTACAAAAAGATGGAGCCGACCCCATGTAGGGTAAACTGCTCAGCCAAGGCATTCATGGATGGCGCCGCCATCCCACAATATGGTCAGGTGAAACTGCCAAACTCCACCACCGTTAGCTGATTTTGCCGCCAGATTTCGCCGAGGGTCGTGGCCACGCCGTCCAACTGCCACAGGGGAAAATCTGGCGCCGGTTCGCCCAAAGGCGGACTGTTGTCAAAATTCAGCCAGGGCAACACTTTCGCTTGCGTAAATTCATCGTAGTTGTAGGCGGTTAACAAATCAGAGTTGTTCATGTTTTACCTCCATCATCTCGCGCTGTTTGGGAATACAAAGTGTATCCCCATAATAGCAAAACACACAGCAGTCGCGCGGCACGGGTTTGAGCAGCATGTTGCAGTTGGCGCAGCGGTGAAAAAAGAGGCAGTAATCGGCCGGGATTTCTAACATTTCCCTGAAACCGCAAAAAGGGCAGGTGATATGGGTATGGGTTATGATTTTCTCCATGATGCCTTTCTCCTCCACATTTCAGAAGTTCAACTTCTGGGAAGAGTTGAACTTCTTTGCTTAACGGACACGCACAATGTCGCTGGCGGCGAAGATTGGGCCAACGGTCAATTGTAAAGGCGGGCGGGCATACAGAGCTGGCGGTACGCTGATATCGGCCAGGTATAGTTCACCCACATGGGCTACGGCCACTTCGGTTTCGCCCGCCAACAACCCTACTTTTGGCAAAGCCAATGTCATCGTCGCCGCCGCCTTTATCGCCGGTTCATAAACCTGGCCGGTCGTCGCATCCAGGCCAGAGGGCACATCCAGCGCCAGAATGGGGGCGGGCTGCCGGTTGGCCCAGCGGATCAGGTGCGCGGCGGCCCCACGCGGGCTGCCCTGCAAGCTGTAGCCAATGAGGCCATCTATGATGAGGACGCTTGCACTGAGAGCGGACGCAGCGTCCATCGGCGAAGTGGCCGTATCCCCTTCTGCTTCTACCTCTTCAGCCAGCGTCACCGGTACGTCCATGCGCCGCAGAATAGCCAGTTGGTGGGCGGGCACAGGCGCAAAATCACCATCTGGCCGGGTGACAATCACGCGCACATCAGCGCCATAGTTGTGCAGCCACCGGGCGCAGACCAGGGCGCCGCCGCCGTTGCCGCCCGTTCCGGCCAAAACCACGACCTTTTGGCCGCGTGGGTCACTGCCCAGGAATCGTGCGCGGGCCAGATGGGCCAGGTTGCGCCCGGCATTCTCCATCATCTGAATCAGGTCAATGCCATAATCCTCAATCATCGCCCGATCCACCGCGATCATTTGCATGGTGGTTAACGCGGGTAATGGGGCGGTATAAAATGGAACTTCCATATTTCTTCCTTGTTACGTATCCAGACAGCCATGCCGCCAGAAACGGCCGTTTCTCCCCAATAATTCATCCGCCGCCGCCGGCCCCCAACTGCCCGGCCGATAAGTGGTCAGCGGCGGCGCATCATCCGTTTCCCACCCCTGCAAAACAGAATCAATCACCCGCCACGCCGCTTCAATGCCATCGCTGCGCGTAAAAAGCGTGGCGTCTCCTTCCAGGGCATTTAGCAGCAGCGTCTCATACGCTTCCGGCACACTGTCCGGCACAAAAGCGTCGTCGTAATGAAAATCCATATCCACCGGCCGCATGGCAATCTCCCGGCCCGGCACTTTTACCTCAAAACGCTGGTGAAAGCCTTCATGTGGCTGGATGCACAGCGCCAGGTAGTTGGAACGCAGCGGCCCATCCAGAGAAACGGGGAACATTATGTGCGGCGGCCGTTTGAACTGGATGATAATTTCCGACGTCTTTTGCGCCAAAGCCTTGCCGGAGCGCAGATAAAAAGGAACGCCCTGCCAGCGCCAGTTATCAATGTACAGTTCCAGCGCCGCGTAGGTCGGGGTCTGCGAGTTGGCGACCACGCCGGCAGTAGCGCCATATCCTTCGTACTGGGCGCGAACGGTCTGGTTAGCTAATTCAGTGGGGGTTAACGGCCGTACCGCCCGCATCGTCTTCACCTTCTCATCCCGAATCGCGTTGGCGTCAAACGAAGCCGGCGGCTCCATGCCCACCAGTGCCAGCAGCTGCATCAGGTGATTTTGGAACATATCCCGCAGCACGCCTGCCTGGTCGTAATAACCGGCGCGGTGCCCCACGTCCACCGCTTCGGCTACCGTAATCTGCACGTGATCAATGTAGTTGCGGTTCCAAATTGGCTCAAACATTGTGTTGGCAAAACGAAAGACCAATATATTTTGCACTGTCTCTTTGGCCAGGTAATGGTCAATGCGGTAAATCTGGTGTTCAGCCAACACAGCATGTACCGCCTGGTTCAACGCCTGCGCCGAGGCCAGGTCACGGCCGAATGGTTTTTCGATGATCACCCGCCGCCAGGCAGTCTGCCCTGGGGCTGAGCCTGGCACATGGGCCATAGACCCCGTTTCGCAGTATACATCCTGGGCCATGCCGGCCGCGCCCAATTGGGCAATGATGTCGGCAAAAAAGCGGGGCGGCGTCGCCAGGTAATACAGCCGGTGAGACAGTTCGCCTTCCGTTGCCTCTAAAAATTGGCGCAGATGGGCAAAATCGGCCGCTTCCGTAAAACCGCCGGGAGTGTAATGCAAACGTTCGGCAAAAGTCTGCCATTCCGCTTCACTAAACGGCTCGCGGGCAAATTCATCCACGCCGCCGCGCATCTGGCGACGAAATTCGGCCGTATCCCACTCCGTCACCGCAAAGCCGACAACCTGAAACGGCGCGGGCAGCAGGTTCTGGCGACACAGGCGAAACAGCGCCGGGATCAGTTTGCGGCGGGTTAAATCACCCGATGCGCCAAAGATGACGATAGTGGCAGGTTGCTTGTGTTCAGTCATTGATTTTCTTAATCCGCTTTTTTCACCGCATGGCCGCCAAACTGGTTACGCATCGCCGCCAGCAGCTTATCGGCAAACGGCGCTTCTTCACGAGAACGAAAACGGCGCTGCAAAGCCATAGTAATCACCGGAATAGCACAGTTCAGTTCAATCGCCTCGGCCACCGTCCACCGTCCCTCGCCAGAATCCGGTACATAGGCGGCAATGCCTGCCAGTGTGGGATTATCGGCCAGGGCATCGGCCGTCAGGTCTAGCAGCCAGGAGCGCACCACACTGCCATGGCGCCAGATTTCGGCGATCTGGTGCAGGTCCAGGCCCAGCTCCTCTTTATGGTTCATCAGCTCAAACCCTTCGGCGTAAGCCTGCATCAGGCCATACTCAATACCGTTGTGGATCATTTTCACAAAGTGGCCGGCGCCGCTGGGGCCAACATGCCCCCAGCCTATTTCCGCGCCAGGGGCCAATGTTTCTAGCGCCGGACGCAAGTGAGCGACGGCTTCCTCACTGCCACCGACCATCAGGCTATACCCTTCGCTTAGCCCCCAGATGCCGCCGCTGGTGCCTACATCCACAAAATGCAGGCCAATCTCACGCAACACGGCCGCGCGGCGCATACTGTCTTTGTAATTGCTGTTGCCGCCATCAACAATAATATCGCCGGGGCGGAGTACCCGCGCCAGGGTGTTAATGACATTTTGGGTGGCATCGCCGGCCGGTACCATCATCCAGACGGCACGCGGAGCGGCTAACAAACGGGGCAGCGACTCTAAAGAATCAGCAGCAATAGCGCCAGCGGCAACGGCCGTAGCCACTGCCTCTGCATTCAAATCCGCTACCACGACCCGGTGGCCGCCTTGTAACAGTCGTTTGCTCATATTGGCGCCCATTTTGCCCAGCCCTACCATTGCGATTTCCATAATAGTTTGTTCCTTATTTAAGTTCCCAAAAGTTCAACTTTTGGGGAAATTTGAACTTTTTTGTTGAACGGTGTGTTCAGGCCAACGGCCGTAAATCATCCAAAATCCAGGGCATCAATTCCGCCACCGTAGGGTGGGCCAGCACCGCCCGGCGGAACAGCTTGTACGACTGGCGCGTGTACATAAACGGCGTAAACATGTTGATGATTTCATCACCGCCTACACCCAAAATGGTTGCGCCGAGGAATTGTTCTGTGTCCGCGTCTACCAGGATTTTTACCAGACCGGCCGTTTCATCTTTTTCTTTAGCGCGGGAAATATGCTTCATTGCCCGCGTGGCCATCAGCACCTTACGGCCGCTGGCACGCGCTTCCTTCTCGTTCATGCCCACCCGGCCCAGCGGCGGGTCAATAAACATGGCGTAGGTGGCAATCCGCTGGGAGAGGGTGCGATCATCCGCGCCGCTGTAAAAATCCCAGAAGATTTCGCCATCGTTGACCGACGTGTGCGTAAACGCCCCCTCGCCATTGATATCGCCCACGGCAAAGATATGGGGTACGGCCGTTTGCATCACCCCATTAACGCGAATGTAGCCCCGTTCATCTACCGCCACCCCCGCGGCCTCCAGGTTCAGGCGGTCGCTGTTGGGCATACGGCCGACGGCTAACAGCAGATGCGTCCCGCGCACTTGCCCATTCTGCCCATCCAGCTCAAAGAAAACATCAACCTGCTGTGGCGCGGCCTGCGCCAGCCGCTGTACCCTGGCGCTGGTATAGAGGGTGATGCCTTCCTTTTCTAGAATCTCCCTGGCAGCGGCAGCCATGTCGTCGTCTTCGCGAGCCATAATTTGCGGGCCGCCTTCCAGCACGGTCACTTCGCTGCCCAGGCGACGAAATGCCTGGGCAAATTCCAGGCCAATATAGCTGCCGCCAATGATGACGAGGTGCTGTGGCAATTCGGTCAAGGCCAGCAGCCGGGCGTTGTCCAGCCAATCTACTTCGTCAATGCCGGGGATGGGCGGCTTGCGTGGCCGGGCGCCGGCGTTGATGATGATGGTTTCGCCCTCAATGACATCATCGTTGACTTGCACAGTGTGGGGGCCGGTAAAACGGCCGTAGCCCGCATACACCGTCACCCCCTCCATGTTTCGCAGCCAATTCTCCAGGCCATCGCTGGCTCCGTGACGCATCTTGTTTTGCCGTTCCATAACGCGGGCAAAGTCAATCTGTATATCGCCGGTGATGACGCCAAAATCTGGCCCGCGCCGGGCCATATGCGCCGCCCGCGCGCTGGCCACAATCGTTTTGGTGGGGGTGCAGCCATAATTAACGCAGCTGCCACCGAAACGGCCGCCTTCCACAATGGCCACTGTTTTACCGGCTTTTACCAGCCGGGGCACAATCGTGCCCGTCGCCTGGCCGGTGCCAATCCAGATGATGTCGTATGTTGTCACTGTTGTCTCCTTGAAAAAGCTTACACCAGTATAAGGCTTGGGCGGGCTGTACGCCGTTTGTTTCCAGTGACGGTTCGGTAACCAAATGGTTTCGCCCTTGACCTTCCACTTGCTGGAAGGTTTACAATCTGATGGGTGAGGTGAAAAGATGCAAATAAAAGAATTTGCCCAACAAACAAACCTGCCGGCCAAAACGATTCGCTACTACGAAGAGATTGGCCTGCTGCCCCCGCCCGTGCGGCTGGAAAATGGCTACCGGGTATACGCAGAGGACGACGTAGCCCGCGCTCGCTTTGTGGCCGCGGCCCGCCGCCTGGATTTGTCCCTGGATGATGTGCAGGAAATGTTGGCTCTGCGTGACCAGCGCGAGGCGCCCTGCCGTGTTTTGCTAGACCGGCTGGCCGAAAAAGCGGATGAGGTCAGCCAGCGCATCGCCGAATTGCAGCGCCTGGAAACAGAACTGCGTGACCTGCACCGGCTGGGGCAAACCTTTCCCCTGGATGACGTTGAGGGCAAAAATTGTGTCTGCCACCTGGTTGAGGAACGGCTCCACTAAGGGGTTCAACTTTGCTAAAGGAGTTGAACTCCTTGACTTCAAAAAAAAGGATTGATACATGAACGAAATAGAACAATTGGAACTGGAAGTACAAGGGATGACCTGCGATGCCTGCGCCCGGCATGTGACAAAGGCGTTGCAGGAAGTTGAGGGGGTGGTGGAAACGGCCGTGCCCGGCTGGCAGTCCGGCAAGGCGACCGTGAAAGCGTCACCCGGTGTAACGGCCGAAGCGTTGGCAGCGGCCGTCGCCCATGCGGGCTATTCCGCGACCATCAAAAGCCGCCAGCCGCTGAATACGCCCGGCTCGCGGAACGGCAGCTATGATTATGATCTGATGGTGATTGGCGGCGGCTCGGCCGGATTTGCGGCGGCGATTAAGGCGGCGGAATTAGGCTACCACACGGCCATTGTGGAAGCGGGCACGATGGGCGGCACGTGCGTCAACGTAGGCTGTGTGCCTTCCAAGACCCTCATCCGCGCTGTGGAAACGGCGCATCAGGCCGGTACGCATCGTTTTCAGGGCATTCACACCATCCCCGGCCCGATTGAATGGCCGCAGGTCATTGCCCAAAAAGATGAACTGGTGACCAGGCTGCGCCAGGGCAAATATGCCGACGTGCTGGCCGGGTATCCTGACATAGAGTACATTGAAGGCTACGCCAGACTGACCGGCAAAAACAGCGTGGAGATCAACGGCCCCTTCGACGCTGCTCAGGGCAAGCTCTACACCCCTTACCGCATCCTCATCGCTACCGGGGCGCGCCCCTGGGCGCCGCCGATTGAGGGGCTGGCCGAGGCGGGCTATCTGGACAGCACGGCCGTCCTTGATTTGCAAGAGCGCCCCAGTTCCCTGATTGTGCTGGGGGCGAATGCCGTTGGCCTGGAACTGGCGCAAACCTACGCCCGCGCCGGGACGTTTGTGACAGTGGTGGAACTGCTGCCGCGCATCGCCCCCTTTGAAGATGAAGCCATCAGCGCCGCCCTCGCCGGTTATTTAGAAGAAGAAGGGCTGCGTATCCTGACCGGTTTTGCCACGAAACAGGTGCAGAAGGAAAACGGCCGTTACCACCTCACCGGCATCCATCAAGATAAAGAAGTGACGCTGGACGCCGAACAACTGCTGGTCGCCACCGGCCGCCGCCCCAACACTGCCAACATGGGACTGGAGGAGAACGGCGTCAAGTTGGGCAGGCGCGGCGAAATTCTGGTAGATGAGACCCTGCGTACCGGCAATCCCTTCGTCTACGCCGCCGGCGATGTGACCGGACAGGATATGTTTGTCTATGTGGCCGCCTACGCTGGCGGTCTGGCGGCGGAAAACGCGCTCAATGGGCTAAGCAACCCGCTGGATACGGGCTATATTCCCCGTATCACCTTCACCGACCCGCAGGTTGCCAGCGCCGGATTGACCGAAGCGCAGGCTATTGAGCGGGGACACAACGTCAAGGTCAGCACGCTGGCCATGAGCCACGTGCCGCGTGCGCTGGCAGCCCGCGACACACGCGGCCTGATCAAGCTGGTGGCCGATGCGGACAGTGACCGCCTGCTAGGGGCGCATATTTTGGCCCCAGAGGGAGGCGAATTGATTCAAACGGCCGTGCTGGCCATCCGTTTTGGCATTACCGTCAGCCAACTGCGCCAGACCATCTTCCCTTACCTGACCAATGTGGAAGGGATCAAGCTGGCCCTGCTCGGCTTTGAAAAAGATGTGGCCCTGTTAAGCTGCTGCGCCGGGTAAGACTGGGAGACAGATTTGCCGGATTTGCGGATCAGGGTAGTCGAGGAAAAATTCGTAAATCCTGCCTGTTTGCCTGGGAGAAAAAGAGATGCAATTCTGGTTAACCATTCGTGGCTTTGTGGCCGGGGCAGTGGCCTTTGTGGTCTGCCCTTGCCATTTGCCCTTAACGCTGCCCATTGTGCTGGCGCTGACGGCGGGTACGGCCGTTGGCGGTTGGCTGGCCAACAACAGTACCTTTATTTACGCTATTTCCATTATCTTGTTCATCGGCGGGCTTGTTTTGGCCGGCAAATGGCTGCTGGTGGATGATCAAACGAGGACTTGCGAGATTCAGGATGAGTGAGAACCGTGCCTGGCCGCAGAGAGCAATTAAACTGTCTCCTGCACGATGGCGGCGGCAACGGCCGTTACCCGCTCCGGCTCATCCACAATCAAATTGTCGGGCAGCAGGCCAGATTCGTGCAGCCGCTGCCGCGTAAATGGCGTACTCACCGCTATGACTTGCATCCCCGCCGCCAGCGCCGCCTGCACCCCGGCCGGCGAGTCTTCGATGACCAGACACTCGGCCGGCGCGACGCCCAATTCATGCGCCACCAGGTGGTAAATCTCCGGGTCAGGTTTGCCCAATTCCACATCATCCCGGCTGGCCACAAAATCAAAGGTCGCCTCAAGTTCCAAAATCTGCAATACGCGCTGTACTTGCGGGCAGTATGACATGGTTGCCAGAGCGACATGGTCGCAGGTATGGCGTGCCGCTTGCAGCAGCGCCATGTTGTGCGGCCACTGGTTGCGGCGAATGACAGCCGGGTCGGCTAACATCGCCTCATAAATTTGCAGCCGGATTTGCACATACGCCTGCCAGGGGGCAGCCACGCCAAATTCGGCCATACGTGCTTGCGCCGCTTCCATCAGGCCAAAGCGGGTCATCAGGCCGAGAGCCACTTCCCGGCGAGACAACCCCACTACCTCTTTGAAAGCGGCGATAACGGCCGTTTCCTCCAGTTCCGGGCGCAGCATCACCGCCGCCCGTGCATAAGAAATCGCTTTCAGCCGCTCCGTTTGCACCAACGTGCCGTCCAGGTCAAAAATCATCGTCGTAATCACAACAACACCTCGCCCAATGTCAGCCCAGCCACCATCACAAACAAAACACCCAGCCCCCGCATCAGCGCATTCTGCGAGATGCGGCTGGAAACTACCGATCCCAACTGCCCGCCAATAATCACCCCCGGTATAGTAAAGATAATCAAGCTGTAGACGGTGTTGAGTACCTCTGGCCCCTGCTGCAAAAAGGCGTAGAAATGGCCCACGGAGGCCACCAAAGCCGTCACGGCCACAATCAAAACGCTGGTGGCGACGGCCACTTTGCTGGGCACGCGGCAGCGTTGGAGCAAAAAGAAGCCGTTCATCTCCCCCAACCCGGTGGAGATCATGCCCATAAACAAGGCCCCAATGCCGGAGATGAGGCGGCCTTCGTTTTTGTTGCAAACGGTGTACCGGATTTCTTCGCCAGCGGCCGTTACCAGTTTTGTTTGCCCTTTGCCCGGCCCATAATCGGCATCAATGGCGGTGTTGGACAGCGCCATATCGCCATGATCTGGGGCGCGTAAAAAGCTAAGAGCCACGGCAAACAGCCCCACGCCAAGAATCGTCTTGAGAATGTCGGCGGGAATACCCGTGGCTAGCCATGTGCCTAGTAACGCCACGGGTACTGTCACCAGCAAAAGGTGTGCGCCTATCTGGTAATCAATCAGTCGCTTGCGAGCGTAGGCGAACAGGCCACTGGCAAAACCAAAGACTTCGGTAATCAGCCCCACGCCAATGGCGACTTCTGGCGGCAAACCCAACACCAGGATGAAGATGGGAGCAAAAAAAGTAGCCCCTTCCACGCCGGAGGCCATGGCCGTGGTGGCGACGAGGATGGAGACAGGCAGCATGTACCAGTATTCGAGGGTCATTCTTCTCTTCCTTATAAACAATACATGCGTGATACGTGGGCAAGGAAAACGGGGAGGTCTCCTGGTCTCCCGTTCTTTCTTTCTCACGATAGGCTTGCCAAACGGCCGTTTACATCCTGCCCTAAATCAAAACGAATCACCCGACGGTTGGCCTCCAGTAAAGCCTGGGCATCGCCCAGAGCTTGCGCCTGTTTCAGCACGCCAAAGCTCATGCTGGATTCTGGCCGACCGGCTTCATCCGGGATGGGCGCGTCGCCATTGGCGCTGCCGCTGAACTGGATGAAGAGGCCGTTGCCGCCGTCGCCTTTGTGCAGTTGGCCGGTGGAGTGCAGAAAGCGCGGACCGTAACCGACGGTGGTTGCCAGTTTGTATTGATCACGCAGGTGGGTACGCAAGTTAAGCAGGGCGGCATCGGTGGCGGCGGTGGGATGGACGTAGGCGTGGATGGCGATGTAATCACCCGGTTGGCTGTGTGCCAGAAAATTTTGCAGTGCGTCCGGGGTGATGGGCGCGGTCTGGCCTGCGGGCAGGGCGCCGGTCTCTGTGTAAGCGGCTACCATCTGCCGCGCCAGAATTTTAGCGGCTTCCACGTTGGGTTGGTCGAAGGGTTGAATATGGAGGCGCTGTCCGGCAACGGCCGTGGCCATCTCCCACAGGAAAAACTGCCCGCCCAAATCATACACATCTTGCAAGTGCAGCCGCACGACGGGATGCCCCGCTTTGGCCAAAGCATCCAGCGCCGCGTCATACGTCGTGTCGCCATCCAGTTGCAGGTAAACAAAAAAGCGGTCAGCGCCGTAAACTTCTGGCGGGCCAACCGGCTCGCCCACGACGGGCAAAATGCCCAGCCCATCCTTGCCGGTGCTTTCGGCAATCAACTGCTCCACCCAATCGCCAAAGCTGGCAATGGCCGGCGAAAGGAAAATGGTGAGTTTGTCCCGACCGGCTTTGGCCAGTTCGCCCATCATCGCCCCTAGACGACCGGCGTTGTTGTCCCCTTCAATGGGGCAGTTGCAACTGGCGGCATTGGCCGCAGCCGTGGCCGCCCGTTCCAGCAAGAGATCGAGATTGACACCCACCAGCGCCGCCGGAAAGAGGCCAAAGTAGGAAAGCGCCGCATACCGGCCGCCGATGTTGGGATCGTTGATGAGGGTGTAACGGAAACGGTGTTGCCGGGCGACTTCAGCCAGTTTGCTGCCGGGGTCGGTAATGGCCACAAAGTGATGGCCGGCGTTTTCAACGCCAACGGCCGTTACCACCCGATTGTAGAAATATTTGAAGAAGGAAAAGGTCTCCACCGTGCCGCCGGACTTGGTGGAAACAATGTAGAGCGTTTTGGCCGGGTCGAGTTGCGCGTCCAGTTCCAACACTCGCCCCGGATCGGTGCTGTCCAGAACAGAAAGCCTGAGGCCATCGCCGCCAAAAGTTTTGGCAAAAACCTCCGGCGCCAGGCTGGAGCCGCCCATGCCCATCAGCAGCACGTCGCTGTAGCCATCGGTCAGCACAGATTGGGTTAAGGCTTGCAGGCGAACGCAGTTGGCCTGCATCATCTCCGTGCTGTGCAGCCAGCCCAGGCGGTTGCCAATCTCAGCCGGTTCCGATTTCCAGACGGTGTGGTCGTGGCCCCAGATACGGTGGAAGATGCGGTTGGTGCGTATCTCCTTGAGAGCGGCGTCTACAAATACCTGATAAGGTCCCAGGTTGGCCGTCATGCCCTGCCAGTTGTTTTGTAATTTGTGTCGCTTTTCGCCAATGCTGGCGATGAGCATGTCAAATGATCGGGCAAAAGCGGCCAGACCATCGTCTTGCAACTGTTGGGTGATGGCTTTCAGATCAATGCCCAGAGCGGCTAACCAGGCTAACTGATCGGCCGCCTCGACCAAATTTTTGCCCAGCGGCGCCGCCACCGTGCCATGACGCCGGAAGGCGGTGAGAGTGGCCGGGGGCACGGTATTGACCGTGTCGGAGCCGATGAGCTGATCCACGTAGAGGGTGTCGGGGTAGGCGGGGTTTTTGACGCCGGTGCTGGCCCACAACGGCCGTTGCACCCGCGCTCCCTTTTCGGCCAATGCCGCCCATCGTGGCCCGCTGAAGATTTGCCGGAAACGGCCGTAGGCTACCTTTGCATTGGCGATGCCAATTTTGCCTTGCAGGTCACCGTTTCCGGCGGCGGCTAGTTGATCGTCAACGGCCGTATCCACCCGGCTGATGAAGAAAGAGGCCACCGACGCCACCCGGCTCAGGTCGCCACCATGGGCCGCCCGCTTTTCCAGCCCGGCCAGGTAAGCCTCGGCCACCACTTCATAGTGAGACAGGGAGAAAATCAGGGTCACGTTGACGTTAATTCCTTCGCTAATTAATGTTTCAATGGCCGGAATGCCCGCTGGAGTCGCTGGCACTTTGATCATCACGTTCGGCCGCTCCAGCGCCGCAAAAAGGCGGCGGGCAGCGGCAATGGTGCCGGCCGTGTTATGCGCCAGCATGGGGCTAACTTCCAGGCTAACATACCCGTCCGCACCACCGGTACTCTCATACACCCGGCGCAAGAGATCGGCCACATGCTGAATATCTTCCAGCACCAGAAATTCGTAAATTTGTTCATCCGTATAGGCTGAACCGGCCAATTCTCGAATCGCCTCGTCATAATCGGCGCTGCCGGCGATGGCCTTTTCAAAGATGGAGGGGTTGGAAGTGACACCCGTAACGCCTTCGTGCAGAAGGGCTTGCAGTTCGCCAGAGTGAATGAGTGCCCGGCGGACATTGTCGTACCAGATCGATTGTCCAAGTTGGGTCAGTTCGTGTAATTTTGTCATGGGATTGTCTTACTTCCTTAATTGTTCTTTGGCGGCCGCCACCACCCGGTCGGGCGTAAAGCCAAATTTTTCTTGTAATGCTTTCAGTGGCGCGGATGCACCGAAGGTTTCCATGCCGATGCTACATCCGCTGAGGCCGACGTACCGCGCCCAACCCAGGGTGGATGCCTGCTCGACGGAAACGCGGGCGGTCACATCGGGGGGCAGTACGCTGTCTTTGTACGCCTGCTCTTGCTTCTCGAACAGCGCCCAGGAGGGCATACTGACGACGCGGGCGTTGATTCCTTCGGCTGTTAGTTGTTCGTAGGCGGCGAGACAGAGTTGCACCTCGCTGCCTGTGCCGATGAGGATGACATCAGGACGGCCGTTTCCCCCATCCGCCAAGACATACGCCCCTTTCGCCACCCCGGCCGCCGCCCCATATTTGCTCCGGTCAACGGTGGGCAGGTTCTGGCGGCTGAGAATGAGTACCGCCGGTTGGTGGCGCAGCTGCATGATCACCCGCCACGCTTCCACCACTTCGTTGGCGTCGGCCGGGCGCAGGTCAATCAGGCCGGGGATGGCCCGCAGCGAGGCGATCTGTTCCACCGGCTGGTGGGTGGGGCCATCTTCGCCCACGCCGATGGAGTCGTGGGTGAAGATGTGGATGACGGGAATTTCCATCAACGCACTGAGACGAATGGCGGGACGGCCGTAATCGCTGAAGATGAGGAAACCGGCGCCAAACGGCCGTATCTTGCTCAACGACAGCCCGTTCAGAATGGCGCCCATAGCGTGTTCGCGGATACCAAAATGGAAGTTACGGCCGTTATGCGTCTCGCTCGTAAAATCACCCGCCCCCGCAAACGTCAGGCGCGTCCTGGTGGATGGGGCCAAATCGGCCGCGCCGCCCAGCAGCCAGGGCACATTTTGGGCAATAGCATTCAGCACCTTACCCGAACTATTGCGGCTGGCGTCTCCTTTAGCGTCGGCCGGGAAGACCGGCAAATCCATGTCCCACCTCGCCGGCAATTGACGGTGCTGTATCTGGTAAAGCTGGTCGGCCAATTCCGGGTACGCTTCTTTGTACGCCTCAAACCGGACAAACCAGACATCGCGCAGTGCCTTACCGCGCGCGCCTATGCCATCGGCAAAATGCTGGCGCACCTCATCCGGCACAAGGAACTTCGCCTCTTCCGGCCAGCCATAGTTGCGCTTCGTCAGCCGGATTTCTTCCTCGCCCAGCGGTTCGCCATGCGCCCCGTGTGTGTCCTGCTTGTTCGGTGCGCCGTAGGCGATATGACTATCCACGATGATCAGCGTGGGGCGGTCGGTTGTGTTTTTGAACGTCTGGAAGGCGCGGCTGAGCGTCTCCTGGTCGTTGGCGTCGCCCACGCGCAGCACGTTCCAGCCGTAACCCAGAAAGCGCGTGGCCACATCCTCGCTAAACGCCCAACTGGTGTTGCCTTCAATGGTGATCTTGTTGTTGTCATACACCCAGCACAGGTTAGACAATCGCAAATGTCCGGCCAGCGAAGCCGCTTCACTGGCGACCCCTTCCATCATGTCGCCATCACCGGCGATGGCGTAGGCGTCATAGCCAAACATCTCGAAGCCGGGACGGTTGAAATGGGCGGCCAGCCAGCGGCTGGCAATGGCCATGCCGACGCTGGTGGCCACGCCTTGCCCCAGCGGGCCGGTGGTGGTCTCTACGCCGGAGGTCCAGCGGTATTCGGGATGGCCGGGGGTGCGGCTGTCGAGCTGGCGAAACTGTTTGATGTCGTCCAGGGCAACGGACAGTTCGCCCAGTGTTTCGTACTTGGGATTGACGGCCTTGACGCCGGTTAAATGCAGCAGGGCGTAGAGCAAAGTCGAAGCATGGCCGATGGACAGCACGAAGCGGTCGCGGTTGGGCCAGATGGGGTCGTTGGGGTCGAAGCGTAGGAAGTTTTGCCAGATGGTGTAGGCGACGGGAGCCATGGCCATCGGTGTGCCGGGATGACCGGAGTTGGCCGCCTGCACGGCGTCCATCGCTAAGGTACGGATGGTATTGATGGCTCGTTGCGCCGGAGTGGGTATGTGCATAAGGTCACGTGTATCCTTTTTTTTGAAAGTTTGATAACTACACGTAACGATAGCAATGTTTGGGCTGCTTTGTGGAAACGATATGGTGACGGGATGGTCACGCCGGGCAATCAGGGGGCTTCTATTAGAAAAATACACGGTTGCCGTCTTCTTGTCCTCTGCTATAATTTACTACTTATAATTTGAGTATTTGGTTATTAAGCATAATGAAACCCTATTTACCGCTCACCGTTGAATATGCCCTACTCGGTTTTTTATACCAGCAGCCACGACATGGGTATGAGATTCACCAGCAACTGCTGTCCAGCGCCGGGGTAGGATTGATCTGGCGCGTGAAGCAAAGCCAGGTCTATACGCTTCTGAACAAGTTAGAACAGAATGGGTATGTTACGGCCGTTACCGAAACAGGGGACGCCTACCCACCGCGCAAAATCTTGCATCTCACCCCTTCTGGGGAAACCGCTTTCTTTAACTGGCTGCAAACACCGGTACCACAGGCACACAAAGTGCGCCAGGAATTCATGGCCAAACTGTATTTCGCCGTTCAGATTGGCACACCCGCAGCGATGACCCTCATCACCAGTCAGCGCCAAAAGTGCCAGGCGTGGCTGGCGCTTTCTGAGGAGCAGGCCGCCACTTTTAGCGCCGAACAGCGATTTGAGTGGTTGTTATATCAGTTTCGCCGCGGCCAGATTGAAGCCATGCTGCAATGGTTGGACAGGTGCGAACAGGCGTTGAGCGCCCCTGTCCCCCTTTAATCTTTTCCATCATAAGGAGCTTTTTATGAAACGTTTAACAGTTATTAGTTTGTTGGCGCTGCTTTTGTTAGCCGCTTGCAGCCCACAAGCGGCCGATTCACCAACGGCCACGGCGTCTATCCCCACCGATGAACCTGAACCGGCCCCCACCAGTGAGCCAGTCCCTACCGAAGAACCGACCCCCACTGAAGAACCGGCAGAAGTTGAAGAGCCAGCAGGCATCCCTGTCACCATCGTGGACGCATTGGGACGCGAAGTGGTCCTGCTGGCTGCGCCCGAACGCATCGTCTTTACCGGCAGAGCCTTGTTCATGATAGCAGACGCCGCCTACATCTTCCCCGACGCAGCGCAGAAAATCGTGGGCATCGGCAACACCGGGCAGGGTTCCGGCAATTTTATCCAGTTGATTGACCCTGCCTATGACGCGAAAGCCGTCCTCGACAGAGACGCCGGCGCAGAGCAAATTGCCGCCTTGAATCCCGACCTGGTGATTATGAAAAGTTTCCTGGCTGAAAGCATGGGCGCGCCTATCGAAGCCATCGGCATCCCTGTCGTTTACATTGATTTCGAGACGCCGGAACAATACCTGCGCGATCTGGCCATCCTGGGCAAGGTCTTTGGCGATGAAGCCCGCGCCGAGGAAGTGGCGGCCTTCTACCAGTCTAAAATGGATGAGGTAACGGCCGTTGTTGCCGAAGTCCCCCAACCGCGCGTCCTCATGCTGAATTACAACGACAATGATGGCGTTGTCGCCTTCAGGGTTCCGCCGATTGCCTGGCTGCAAACTTCGATGGTGCAAATGGCGGGTGGCGAACCCGCCTGGACAGACGCCAACCCCGGTGATGGCTGGACTGAGGTCACGCTGGAGCAAATTGCCGCCTGGGACGCCGATCAGATATTTGTTGTTTCCTACTTTGTTGACCCAAACGAGGTGCTGGAAAGTATAAAAGCTGACCCCAACTGGCAGGCGATGCGCGCCGTGCAGGAAGGCAATCTCTACGCCTTCCCCGGCGACGTGTACCTGTGGGACCAGCCCGATCCGCGCTGGATTCTCGGCCTCACCTGGCTGGCGGGCAAAGTTCACCCTGACCTGTTCCCCGATCTGGATATAATTGCCGAGATGGAAATCTTCTACCAAACCTTGTACGGACTGGATGCCGCTTTTGTTGAACAAAACATGGTTCCCGCGCTTCAGGGCGATATACAGTAAACGGCCGTTTGACAAACGGCCGTTTGCCGTCAACCTGCCCACCCTCAGCCCCCGCCAGAGCATTCCACTGCTGGCGGTTTTGCTGATCGTCCTATTCCTGCTTTCCCTGCTGATTGGGCGTTATCCGGCCCCCGGCCTGATAACGCCCAATCAGATTATGGAAGACGAACTGGCCCAGCGGCTCATTTTCAACCTGCGTCTGCCGCGCCTGCTGACGGCGGTGCTGTTGGGTATGACTCTGGCGGCGGCGGGCATGGTTTTTCAACTGTTGTTCAGCAACCCTCTGGTCGAACCCGGTTTTTTGGGCGTCTCTCAAGGGGCGGCATTTGGCGCCGCCTTTGCCATTATTTTCTTAGGCGGTGCGGCGCTGGCCACGCAGGTGGGCGCGGGCCTGTTTGCCCTGGCGGGGTTGGGAATTTCTTACCTGTTGGCCCGCCGCCTCCGTTTTGGCGGTTGGGTGCTGCGGCTGGTGCTGGCCGGTATTGCCGTTTCTGCCCTTTTTTCGGCCGGGCTGGGCATCCTTAAATACCTGGCCGACCCGCTGACACAGTTACAAGAAATTACCTTCTGGCTGTTGGGCAGCCTGTCCAGTATTACCTGGTCCAAGCTGTTGAGCGTCCTCCCCGTCAGCGTGATTGGTTTAACCATCATTTACCTGTATCGCTGGCGGCTGAACCTGCTCTCGCTGAATGAGCAGACCTCGTTTTCGCTGGGCGTGGCGCCGGGACGGGAACGGTGGCTGTTGATTTTTGCGGCCGTTTTGCCCACCGCCGCCCTTATCTCCATCAGCGGCATGATCGGATGGGTCGGGCTGATCATCCCCCACATTGCCCGCCGCCTCTTCCACGCCGACACCCGCTACAGCCTGCCGGCCGCCATGCTTCTGGGCGGTATCTTCACGATGTTATGCGACAATGTGGCGCGGGCCTTGTTCGCCGGAGAAATTCCGCTGGGCATTCTCACCTCGCTGTTTGGCGCGGTTATCTTCCTGCTGTTAATGAGCTTTCAGCCCACAAGACCCCGGTCATGAGCGATCCGATTCTGTCCATTCGTCACCTCTCGTTTGGCTACCATTCAGACCAACCGGTTTTGCAAGATGTCAATTTTGCCTTGCAGCCGGGCAGAATCGCCGTCATTTTGGGAGCCAATGGCGCGGGCAAAACCACGCTGCTCGCCTTGCTGTTGGGCTGGTTGACAGCGTGGTCTGGCGAAATCGCGCTGCAAGGCACGCCGCTACGACAGTTTTCAGCGCGGGAGCGCGGCCACCGCATGGCGTTGGTTCCCCAGAGTGAACATACCCCGTTTGATTATACGGTTCTTGAATATGTGTTGATGGGACGTGCGCCGCACTTACCACCATTAGGAATGCCAACGGCCGTTGATATCGAGATAGCCCATCATGCTTTGGAACAGGTTGGCATTGGCGTTCTGGCTCGGCGTCCTGTGCCACAACTATCCGGCGGGGAGCGCCAACTGATGCTGCTGGCGCGGGCGCTGGCGCAAATTTCACCGACCAATGGGCAGTTGCCGGACAACGCCCCCCGCCTGCTGCTGCTGGACGAACCGACCGCCCACCTCGATTTGCACAACAAGGCGCGCCTGATTGACATCATGCGCCGCCTGCGCGACATGGGTGTCACCCTATTGATGACCAACCACGAGCCGGATGTGGCTCTGGCAGTGGCCGACGACGCGCTGCTGATGGCAGCAGGCGCTGCGCCGCAGTTTGGCCCCGTGGGTCAGGTACTCACGGCCGACGCCCTGAGCCGCCTGTATCAACTCCCTATTCGCCTGATTGAAGTAGATGGGCGCAAACGGGTGTTGTGGACATGAGCCATCTGATCGCCCTGACCGGGCCGCGTGGTGCGGGCAAAACAACCGCTTGCCAGACCCTTATCGCTCAGGCCCGCGCCGCCAATTGGGCTGTGGCCGGGCTGTTGTCACCGGCCGTTGTCACCGATGGTCTGAAAACGGGCATTATGGCCGAGGATTTGCAAAGTGGCGAAACACGCCTGCTGGCTCAGTCCGCCGTCAATGCATCGGAGAGCGGCGACGACGCTGCTTATCTGCGCTTTGGGCGTTGGCTTTTTGATCGCGCTGTACTGGATTGGGGCAATGCAGTCCTGGCTACGGCCGTGCCGTGCGACTTGTTGATTGTGGACGAGTTAGGTCCACTGGAACTGCTTCATGGGTCTGGCTGGGTGAACGGGCTTGCTTGGCTTCGTTTGGGCAATTATCGTCAGGGCGTTGTCGTTATCCGCCCTGAGCTGGTAGCAGCGGCGCAGAAAACGCTGCCCATTGCGCAGGTGATTGATCTGGCAGGAACGATGTCGCCCATCCAGCAGGCGCAGGTTTTGTGGCAGGGGATGGGGTAGGGAACGGCCGTTGGTGACCGAATGGTTACGCCTGGGAGCAGCCCATAACTGGCTCAGCCAGACAAGAAAAATGCAGTATCCACACGAATGATGAATTGGGAGATAGAACGCGACGGCACCAAAAAGGCAGCGAGTACTCTTTTTGGTTCTCTGCCCATCACTCACTCTGTTTTCGGCTAATTGCCTGATAGATTGTTGATGGTGGCCGCCATCGCCTCGTAAGATGGGAAAACCGGCTGGCCGTTGATCAAAAAGGTGGGTGTCCCGCGCACGCCGTCCCGCTGCGCGCGCTGGATGGCATCAACTACAAATTTGTCATACCGCCCCGACGCCAAACAACTCTCAAATGATTCGCTTTCCAGGCCGATGGCGGCAGCGATTTCTTGCAAGCGGGCATCATTAACGGTGGGATATGGCTCTAAGTTTTCGTAGATGTAGTCATGAAACGGCCAAAATAATTCTTGTTCGGCGGCGCACTGTGCCGCTTCAGCCCAGCGGGGTGAGGCGGCGGTAATGACCGGGAAGTGGCGATACTCAAAGCTGATCTGGTTGCCAAAATCGGCGCGCAACTGCTCTTTGATGCCCGTGTTGTGCCATTGGCGGCAAGAGGAGCAGGTGAGGTCGGCGTATTCGACAACCTTGATGGGGGCGTCGGCCGGGCCGTCGAGGAGGGGGGCCGTGTGAACGGCCGTTTCACCGGCTGCTGATTCATCCATATTGCCCCAACCAATGAGGCCAATGATGACCATGAGGATGATGACTGCCAGGCCGCCGAAGCGCATCATTTTTTGGCGCGATGCCTGGGCGCGGGCGGCTTGCTTTTTCTCTTTGCGGGAGGAGTGTTTATTCATAACCTTTTCAAAGGGGCGTGATACGTGATGTGTGACCAAAGAGACCACACGCATCACGCATCACGTATCACTTAAAAAGTAATGATCTGATACCCATCGGCGACACGGGAGCGCAGGCTGGGATGCTGATGGTATTCGGAGAGGAAGGGCAAACCCAGCGCTTCCGCTTTGTCGTAAGCGCCGAATGCTTTGGCGCAGTAACGGCAGAGGCCAACCACTTTGTCAGCAACCTGGGCGTAAACTTGATGGCGCTGGTCGGTGGGGTCGGCCAGGGCGACGGCCGCTGCGGCGCCGCCGCCATCGAAAATGATTTGTACGTCGTCGCCCGCTTCCTTGAATTCGCGGGCGGTTTGCAGGGCGTTGACCACACGGCCTAAGCCTTCGTGAGTTTCGATTTCTGAGAGGATAACAAGGGCTATTTTGATCATGAAATTACTTTTCCTTGTGGCGATTAAAAGTGGCGATTAAAATCGCCGGATTTGATAGGTGGCGTAGGCTTGAGCCAATCTTGAAGATTGGCTCAAGTCTACATGAGGGGAAGTTGCTAAAGAGCGGTTTGTGCAGCTGGGGAAGCTCAGTTACTGCTTTCTCCATTTGAATCGGCTTCAATGCCCGGCGTGATGACGATGCAATTGTCTTGACCGAGGTTGTTGGGCGTGTATTCATCGGCGGCCCAGTCGTTGCACCAGGTGTCGCCGTTGATGAGATAACGGAACTGGTAGGTGCGGTCCGGTTCCAGTTCGAGGGCGGCACGGTAGGTTTTGTCTTTTTTGTGATACTTGAGGGGCACGGCCGTTTCGTCCCAATCATTAAACTCGCCTACTACGTAAATGGATGACACCTCCATGCCCTCTGGCAGTTGCGCCTGAGGCATGGCAAAGGTTACTTTCACGACCTGGCGTGACTTGACAATTTGTTTGCTTAACATGATTTCCTCCTGTTTTTGAGGTATAAACTGCTTAAAGTGGTCAGGGTAAGTGTAGGCGGGAAACGGCCGTTTCCCGGAAACCATTCAGTTACGGAATAGTGACGCTTATGAAAAAGCCAGAAATTCTTGTGTTTGATGTGAACGAAACAATGTTGGATTTGCGGGCTTTGCAGCCCCACTTTGAGCGGCTGTTTGGCGATAAACGGGTGATGGGGGAGTGGTTTGGCCTGATGCTGCGCCTGTCGCTGGTGGCCACGGTGACACGCACGTACCGGCCCTTTGCGGCGTTGGGCCGGGATGCCCTGGTGACAACGGCGCGCAAACAGGGGTTGGAATTAGACACGGCCGTGCAAGACGACATCCTGGGTACAATGCTGCGCCTGCCTCCCTACCCCGACGTAATCCCGGCGCTCACGCGGCTGCGAGACGCCGGTTATCGCCTGGTGACGCTGACCAATTCTGCGCCGGCCGCCCAGGCCAGCCAGTTGGCCCATGCCGGTCTAACCGATTTCTTCGAGTGCCAATTTTCGGTAGAGGCCGTGCAGTTGTTTAAGCCGGCGCCAGAGGCGTACCACTTTGTGGCCGACCAGTTGGGAGTTCCTATCAACCACATGCGCCTGATTGCCGCGCATGATTGGGATGTAACCGGGGCGATTCGCGCCGGGGCGACGGCTGCTTTTGTGGCCCGTCCGGGCATGATCTTGGGCGGTACGGCTGAAATTCCCGACATTATCGGCCCTGATTTGCTGGCTGTTGCCGGGCAATTGCTTCCGTAACAATTTACGCCGGCCACAATAAGAAACATGGTAGATTGGCGGCTCAGGTGGCCGCCAATCTACCGGCAAGTGATGGATTACTGCGGATGCTTAGAGGCGTTTGCTTAAGGGGACAAAGGCAAAGGCGGTAACAAGGCCAAAGATGATGTGGCCCATCAGGCTGAACCATTGGTCCTGGCCGATAACAAAGATCATGCTGGTCATGCCCAACAGGAACGGCATGAGAATGAGGGCGCCCAGAACCCACCAGACGATGCCATTGACGATGCCGGCAACGGCCGTAGCCACAGTACTCTGCGGCAGGCGGGCAGCGACCAACCCGTAAATAGCCCCAATGGTGGCGCTGATGCCCATGTGGACGATGAAACCCACGATGGCGCTGTCTGTGCCCACCAACATGCCGACCATCGGCAGCATGCCCATCATCGCCATCATCATGCCAAAGACGAGACCACCAATGAGACCGGCGGCAATGCCAGCCTTGAGGGAAGAGGCGGTTGAAACTTTTGGTGCGGTTAATGCAGTCATTTTCTTTATCTCCTTGTTAGCTAAACGGATAACTTTATTCACTTTGTTGTTGCTTCAGTGAATGGCATCAGTATAGGCTGGCGAGGAGCGCGGGGCGGGAACGGATTGGTGACGGAATAGTTACGCTGGTTGCCCAAACAAAGACGCTGCCAACCCCGTCCAGCCGGTTTGATGGCTTGCGCCCAACCCGGCGCCACTGTCACCGTGGAAATATTCGTGGAAGAGGAGCAGATCGCGCCAGTGGGGGTCTTGTTGAAAGGGAGGGATGTGGGCGGCAAACGGCCGTTGCCCCGCCCCATCCGGCAAAAACAACCCTACCAGGCGCCTGGTTAGTTCCCCTGCCACTTCTTTCAGGTTCAAAAGGTTGCCCGAACCGGTGGGAAAAGCAACTTTGAACTCATCACCGTAATAGTGGTGGTGCTTGTGCAGCGATTCGATAAGCAGGTAGTTGATGGGGAACCAGACCGGGCCGCGCCAGTTGGAGTTGCCGCCAAAGAGGTCACTCTGCGATTCGCCCGGTTCATAAGCGATGTGGAATGTCTGGCCGCCCACGTGAACCTGGTACGGTGTCTGGTGAATTTTGGAGAGGGAGCGGATGCCGTAGGGGGAGAGGAACTCATTTTCGTCCAGCAGGTAGCCCAGAACGCGCCGCAGCCGTTCCGGGGTGACAATATCCACAATGTGGCGCTCCTGGCCGCTTGTTTCATCCAGACTACACATGATATTGCCGCTGAGATGGGGACGATTTTGCAGGAACCAGGCCATGCGCCGCCGGAAGTCGGGCATTTGCGCCAGCATCTCGGCATCGAGAACTTCAACGGCAATAAGCGGCATGAGGCCCACCAGGGAGCGCACTTTGAGCGGATAGAATAAGCCATCGGGCAAATGCAGCACATCGTAATAAAAGCCGTCTTCCTCGTCCCACAACCCTTCCCCGCCAAAGCCCCGGCTCATGGCGGTGGCAATGGCCAGGAAATGCTCGAAAAATTTGGTGGCTAAATCCTGGTAGACGGGGTTTTCGCGGGCCAGTTCCAGGGCGATGCGCAGCATGGTGAGGCTGAAGAAGCCCATCCACGCCGTGCCGTCGGATTGGTCGAGATGGCCGCCGGTGGGCAGCGCGGCGCTGCGGTCGAAGAGGCTGATGTTGTCCAGCCCCAAAAAACCGCCCTGGAAGACGTTACGGCCGTCTGCGTCCTTGCGATTCACCCACCAGGTAAAGTTGAGCAGCAGTTTGTGGAAAACGGCTTCGAGGAAGGGGCGGTCGGCACGGCCGTTTTGCGCCGCATCCATCTGGTACACCCGCCAAACCGCCCAGGCATGCACGGGCGGATTCACGTCGCCGAACGCCCATTCGTAGGCGGGGAGTTGGCCGTTGGGGTGCATGTACCATTCGCGGGTCATGAGGATGAGCTGGCGCTTGGCAAAATCGGGGTCAATTTGGGCTAGGGGCAGCGCATGAAAGGCTAAATCCCAGGCGGCATACCAGGGGTATTCCCATTTGTCGGGCATGGAGAGGATGTCGAAGTTGTTGAGATGCGCCCAGTTGTGGTTACGGCCGTTTTGTCGTTCAGCAGGCGGCGGCGGCCCGGCCGGGTCGCCATCCAGCCATTGTTCCACGTCGTAATAGTACAGTTGTTTTGACCATAACATGCCGGCCCACGCCTGCCGCTGCACCCGTTTTTCGTCCTCGCTGAGGCTGGATGGCTGGATGGCGGCGTAAAATGCGTCGGTTTCGGCCAGCCGTTGGGCAAAAAGAGCGTCAAAGTCGTTGAAAGGGGCGGTATTGGGGTGGGGAGTGAGACGCAGGCGGCGAACGGCCGTTTCCCCCGCTGGAATGGTCAACTGGTAATGGACGGCCGCTTTCGTCCCTTCTTGCGCCGGGTTGACCGCGCCGCTTTCGCCGTAAATGAGGGCGCGATGGAAAGCGTCTTTGACGTAGGGGGTGGCGTTGGGCACACCAAAGAGCCGTTCGGCGTTGGTTTCGTTTTCGGTGAAGAGCAGGCTGGCCGGGTTTTCGGCGTGCAGGGTATAATGGCCTAAGACGGGGTGATCGGCCATGATGCGGCTGTCACCATCGGCCCAAAGGCGCGGTTTGCCGGCCACGTAGCCCATTGGCCCCTTATCGTAGCCCCATGTCCAGGTGTTGCGGAACCAGAGGGTGGGCAGCAGGGTGAGAACGGCCGTTTCTGGCCCGCGATTAACGGCCGTCAGGCGGATGAGGATGTCGTTTTCGTCGGCTTTGGCATATTCGATGGTGATGTCAAAGTAACGATTTTCATGAAACACCCCCGTATCCCACAATTCATACTCTGGCTCATGGCGGGTGCGACGGCCGTTTTGCGCCACCAATTCGCCATACGGAAAAGCTACCTGCGGATATTTGTACAGCATCTTCATATAGCTGTGCGTGGGGCTGCTGTCCAGGTAGAAATACGCCTCTTTCACATCCTCGCCATGGTTGCCTTCTGGCCCGGTGAGGCCAAACAGGCGCTCTTTGAGGATGGGATCACGGCCGTTCCACAGCGCCCAGGCAAAACAGAGGAACTGCTGACGGTCGCTGATGCCTGCCAGCCCATCTTCGTTCCAGCGATAGGCGCGGCTGCGGGCGTGGTCGTGGGGAAAATAATCCCAGGCGGTACCATAGGCACTGTAATCTTCGCGCACCGTGCCCCAGGCACGTTCGCTCAGGTAAGGCCCCCATAGTTTCCAGTTGGTTTTTTGCTGGCGGTGGGCCAGGAGGCGTTGCTGTTCGACTGTCAGGGACATGGTTGAATACTCCACGTAGATCAGCTAAGACATCCGTTCAGCTTTTTTGGAAAAGTTAAACGGATGAAAGGAGTTTAGGGGAAAAGGGAGGGAAAGAAAAGGCCGGGCGGCTTCTTCTATGGCAAAGCCAGCCCGGCGTCAGGAGGGAAGATATAGTCACCTACACAAACAATCCATACACCAGGGCGACGACCAGGCCAAAAATCACGTGCCCCATCAGGCCACCCATGAAAGCCATCATACCGCCGTTATGCAGCATGAAGACGCCAGGGTTGGGCATGGCGCCGGCTTTGATACCGGCGTGCATCATGCCCATGCCGCCCATCATGGCCCCGGCGATGAGCCAGTGAATGGCCCCAAAAACCGCGCCCCACAACAGGCTCACTGTGCCCAGACCAGTGTTCCATGCCAGGGCGTAGAGAATGGCAAACACCACACCCATCATCAGGTGCATGGCCATACCCAATGTGCGGTTGCTTTCCGGGCTAAACATGGAACCTAACATGCCCACAATATCCATCTTGGGCATGCCCATTTTGGGGGCCATGGCCATCACCATGGTGATGACGATGGTACCCACAACGCCAGCTATGATTGCACCTAAAATGTTCATGTCAGTCTCCTTTGTCTGATTATCAGACGAGAAAGTCAGTGGGAATAAGTGATGAGCAGAGTGTAGAGGGGAAACGGCCGTGCCGCAGAAACGCTTTAGTTACCAGACAGTAACGCTCTGGTTGGCAGATTTCAAAGTCAGGCGGTAAAGATCAAAACAGTCTGGCAGGCCAGAAAGCTGGCTGGCAAAGGGGTGCAGATCTCCCAGCGATTCCGTCAATTGGCAAACGTAGGCATCAGCCACAACTTCCTGGCTGAGGATGACATCATCGCCTTGGGCCAGCCCGGCCAGACGCGCCGCAATGTTGACCGTCTCGCCAAAATAGTCCAGACGGCCGTTTAGCGTGACCACAATGCAGCTTCCCTGGTGTATGCCCACTTTTAGCGACAATGGATCATCGTCGGCCAACCCGGCCGTCTCATTTAATTCCGCCAGCCCTTTCATGCCGGCGGCAATGGCGTTGAGGGCGTCCACCGGTTCGGTGAAGACGCCCATGATACCATCGCCAATTGTTTTCACGGCCGTACCGCCAAACTGCTCGACGGCGGCAAACATTACCTGGAAATGCTGATGCACCCAGTGGTAAGCGTCAGCATCACCCCGCCGGTGATAAAAGGCGGTTGACTGGCGCAGATCAGAAAAGAAGATGACCAGCCGCTTCACGCCCAACCACTGCCCTTCCGGCACGGTCTGGTTGAAAACAAGCTGCCGGAAACCGGGCACGTTAATCATCGCCAGGGCCGGCGTCTTGCCCAGGCGGGCATCCACATCCGCCCGAAACGCGGGGTCATCGTGCTGCTTTTCTGATGGGCGCAGCACGGCCGTCGCCGTCACCGTTGCCGAAATTTCATCGTCCAGGTGGGGCACAAATTGAAAGTGACAAAAGTGGCACTGCACCTGGTTGTCAACCTCCGCCAGATTTTGGATGGTTTCGCTGCTGGCGTCACAGGCCGGGCACGTTGTTTGCCAGCCTAAGGTGAATAGCCCCCCGGCAACGGCCGTGACCAGCAGATGCAGCGCCTCTCTTTCGGGCAGCCCCAGCCGTTCTGCCAGATAACGCGGGTTGGCCTGAACCAGTTCATGGTTAGCTGCTTTGGCCACCAGGCGGCGCAAAGCCCCTACCTGATCTTCGGGCACACCATGTTGCCGCAGTCCGTCCAGCCAAACGGGCTGGCGTGAAAATTTGCCGGGCAGGTTCATCCCACTTCCTTCAGGTATTCGCGGATCATCAAAGCGGCCGTGGCCCCTTCCCCCGCCGCCGCTGCTGCCTGCTTGGTTGAGCCTTCGCGGGCGTCACCGGCCACAAACAAACCTGGCGCTGAGGCCATCAAGGTTTTGTCCGTAATCACAAAACCCCACTCATTCATTTTGGCCAATCCCTGCGCCAGATAGCTGTTGGGCGTCAGGCCAATAAAGACAAAAATGCCATCATACTGCCACTCCTTTACTTCGCCCGAGACCCGGTCTTCCACCACCACCGCTTCCAGCCGGTTTTTGCCTTTGAACGCTTTGACGGCATGATTTACCGTTACTGTCATATTCTCGCGCCGGGCTACCTGCTCCTGTAAAAAGCGGCTCGCCTTCACCTCTGGCAAAAATTCCACAATATCAACCTGGCTGGCAAATTTTGTCAGGAACAAGCCTTCTTCAAAGCCGCTGTTACCGCCGCCCACCACCAACACTTTTTTGCCTTTATAAAAAGCGCCGTCACAGATAGCGCAAAAGTGAATGTTCAACCCCAGCAGTTCTTCTTCACCGGGTACGTTCAGGCGGCGATACTGTGCGCCGGTGGTCAACAACACGGCTTTCGCCGCATATTCCTGGCCGCTGGCAGTGATGGCGCACCAATACGGCCCATTCTTGACCAGGTTAATCACTTCCTGCGCCTGCAAAATCTCGGCGTCAAAGCGACGCGCCTGGCGGGTGAGCCGCTCGGCAAACTCCGCACCGCCGATCCCTTCGTCAAAACCGGGGAAATTGTCCAGGACGTTGGTAATCCCTGCCTGCCCGCCCATACCCGCTTTTTCAATAACCAGCGTTTCAATCCCCTCGCGGGCCATGTAAAGGGCGGCCGTCAAGCCTGCTGGGCCGCCGCCAATAACCACAGCATCGTAAAAAGATCGTTTGGCCTGGGTGTGCAGCCCCAGCTTTTTGGCCAGGGCGGCGTTACTGGGTTCCACCAGGATGTCGCCATCGGGGAAAACAATGGTCGGAATACTGCGCATGCCGTGGTTAACTTTTTCCACATAGGCCATGGCCGCCAGGTCTTGTTCGATGTCTACGTTGATATACGGGATGCGCAGTTCGCCCAAGAAACGTTTGGCCCGTTTGCAATCGGGGCACCAGTTGGTGCTGTAGACGATAATGGTGTCATTGTCTGACGTTGACATAAAGTTCTCCCTGGGTGTGCCAGGCACGCTGTTTACCCTATACCTGGCTGCTCTTTTTCTTTCATGGTAGGGGCGACACGGCCGTATCCCGGAAACCGTTTCGTTGCGAATTGGTGACGGTGTGGTTTTAGGGTATCACTGGTTTGCTTGAACATGGTACAGTATAGGCAAATGAGAAATTTACGCGCCATTTTCAAAAAAAGGACAGCTATGTCACCACTCAACCACCTGGAACAGAATGGGGAATATGCCCGCGCCGTGGCTGCCATTCATGCCACCGGCCGTGAAATTGCCGCCTCGTTAGATCTAGACCGCACGTTGCATGTGGTGATGCAAAAAGCAGTTGAAACCCTGCCTA
This sequence comes from Chloroflexota bacterium, assembly GCA_013112725.1. GTDB lineage: Bacteria > Chloroflexota > Anaerolineae > Promineifilales > Promineifilaceae > CAADGU01. Next base: position 5,639 of record JABFFZ010000037.1, on the reverse strand, counting down.
TGGATGCCGGCGTTTTGTTTGTCTGGGACGAAGCGGCCCAGCTTTATCGCGTCGCCGTCAGCCACAATTTGCCGCCAGAACGGGTGGAGCGAATCACCTTTGCCTTTAACGAAGGCGTACCTGGCTGGACGGTGCAGCATCGCCAGCCATTGATGATTGCCGACGCCCGCCTGGATGCACGCGTACATCCCACCGTTGTGGCCACCGGCGTATTATCGGTGCTGGCTGTGCCGCTCATCTGCCACGAAAAAGTGGCCGGGGTGCTGACGCTCTTTTCGCAAACGAGTACCCACGCTTTTGACGAGTCCGCGTTGCAGTTGGCCCAGGTGTTTGCCGACCAGGCGGCCGTTTTCCTGGAAAATGCGCGGCTAGTCGGCGAACTGCGCCAGTGGACGGCGGAATTGGAGCGGCGCGTGGCCGAACGGACGCGCCAGCTTGAAGAAAAACAGGCGCAAATTATACGCGCCGAGAAGCTGGCGGCCGTGGGGCGGCTGGCGGCTTCGGTGGCCCACGAGATTAACAATCCGTTGCAAGCTATTGCCCTTCATCTACAATTACTGGCTGACGAATCCCTCTCGCCCGGCGGTCAACGGCGGCTGGGCGTGGTGCAGCAGGAATTTAAGCGCATCGCCAACATTGTGGAACGCCTGTTGGATTTACAGCGGCCTAAAGAGGGGCAAAAACAGCCCGTAGACATCCTGGCGGCGCTAGAATATGTGGTAATTCTGGCGGAAAAGCAGTTGCAGCGGGCGGGGGTGCGCCTGGTGCAGCAGTTGCCAGCCACGCTGCCAGCGGTGATTGGCGTGGAAAGCCAGTTGAAACAGGTCTTTCTGAACCTGATTCTTAACGCGGCCGAAGCAATGGCAGCAGGGGGCGTGTTAACCATTACGGCCTGCCGGGAGGGTGAGCATGTTGATCTGGAGTTTGCCGATACCGGGCCAGGTTTGTCGCCAGCGGTACAAGAGCGGCTGTTTGAACCGTTCTTCACCACCAAGGCAGATGGTTCGGGACTGGGGCTGGCGGTAAGCCATGAAATTGTGGCCAATCACGGCGGCATGCTGGCCGTACAGAGTGTGCCCGGAGAGGGGGCAACATTTACGGTGAGGCTGCCGGTCAATGGGTAGAAGGTAAAACAAGGTTGTGTATGGCTGAAGAAGGACAGCACCCTGGCAGAGTTTTGCTGGTGGATGATGAGGCGAATATCCGCGAAGGGCTGAAGGCGATTTTGCAGAAGGACGGCCACGAGGTGCGAGATGTGGGCACGGCCGTAGCCGCTCTAGATATGCTCTCGACCTTTGCCGCCGAAGTGGCCGTATTGGATATTCGGATGCCGGGTATGTTGGGGACGGAACTGTTGGCAGCGGTGAAGAGGCAACGGCCGTACCTGGCGGTGATTATGCTGACAGGGCATGGCACGCTGGAAACGGCGATGACGGCCGTGAAAGAAGGCGCTTTCGATTATTTGCTCAAGCCGGCCCGGCCAGACGACCTGCGCCAGGTGGTGTGGCGGGCGCTGGCCACCGCCCGCCGCCAGCGGGAACAGGCGGCACTGTTGGAATCATTACAAACCGGTTTACAGCGTCTACAGCAGTTACCGGCTACATCTTCCGCCGATCAACCCACTGCGGCAAGGGAGAGCGGCCTGCTGAAAATGGGCGATCTGGTGATAAACCAGGCCACGCATGAGGTGCATTACCGGGGCGAACTCTTGTCGCTCACCCCCACCGAATACAGCCTGCTGCTGGCGCTGGCCGAGCAGGGTGGGGCTGTCATGGATTATGTGACCTTGACAAAAGTGGTGTTGGCTTATGAAGCGGAACCCTGGGAAGCCAAAGAACTGATCAAACGCCACATTTACACCCTGCGCCAGAAAATGGAGCCGCAGCCCGATCAGCCACAATTTATCCTGAATGTGCGCGGCGTGGGCTATCGGCTGGCTGCCTGACGGCCTGATGGCAACGGCCGTCACTGTTTGGCAACTGATTGGTTTCTGGAGCACGGCCGTTTTTCACCTACGCTCTCCTTACATTTATGGCTGGCCGGTTTCAAGAACCCGTCAGCTATCTCCAATGGAGGTGAACTCATGCGGATTCCATTACCGTTATATCTGGTAGGATGGCTGATGGCGCTGGCGTTGGTTGCCTGTACTGCTCCTGGCGCTACTGACCCGGACGGCCGTGCCCCGGTTGGCCCTGTCACCATCATAGCGCCGGCGGCGACAACAGGAACAATAGATGAAGGGGTGACGGCCGTTTCCCCCACCCAACCGGCCACCGTTGCCCAAACCCCAACGCTGCTGCCCACTGAAGCACCGCCGCCCGGCGCCGCCCGCGAATTCAGCACCGATTTCACCATTCACACCATACCTTTCAGCGAAATCCTCTCCGGCGGGCCGCCCAAAGATGGCATCCCGGCCATTGACAACCCCAAATTTATCTCCATTGCCGAAGCTGATGAATGGCTAGGCGATCTGGAACCGGTGACGGTCTTTCAGGAACAGGATGATGTGCGCATTTACCCATTCCAGATTCTCACCTGGCACGAGATTGTCAACGATACGGTGGGCGGCCGGCCGGTGGCCATCACCTTTTGCCCCTTATGCAACACGGCCATTGTCTTTGACGCCACCGTTAACGGGCAGGCGCTGGACTTTGGCACCACCGGGCGGCTGCGCTTTAGTAACCTGCTGATGTATGACCGGCAAACGGAAAGTTGGTGGCAGCAGGCCAGCGGCGACGCCGTCATTGGCGAACTGACCGGCCATCAACTGGCCTTTCTACCCGCTTACATCATCAGTTGGGCCGAGGCAAAGGAGCAGTTCCCCCAAGCCCAGGTATTGTCGCGGGAAACCGGTTTTAACCGCCGCTACGGGCAAAATCCGTATGTGGGCTATGACAACATCAACAGTTCCCCCTTTCTCTTTGCCGGCGAAACGCCCGCCCAACTGCCGGCCATGGCCCGCGTGACGACCGTGGTGTTGGCAGATGAAGCGGTGGCCTACCCCAACGAGGTACTGGCCCAGGTGGGGGTGGTAAATGACCAGATTGGGGATGCGGCCGTGGTGGTCATCTGGCAACCGGGGCTGGCTTCGGCGCTGGACAGCAGCAGCATTGCCGAGGGACAAGACGTGGGCGCCAGTGGCGTCTTCAGCCGGTCGCTCAATGGCCAGACGCTTACTTTCGTGAAGAACGGGGACGATATTGTGGATGAACAGACGGGCAGCGCCTGGAACATCTTCGGCCAGGCTGTTGCCGGGGAACTGGCCGGTCAATCGCTAACGCCGGTTGTAAAAGTTGACCATTTCTGGTTTTCCTGGGCCGCTTTCCGGCCTGATACGCGGATTTACCAGCCGTGAGTCTAATGGCCTAAAAAATTAGGACAGAAAAAACGACAACTTTAAGGTAGACAATAGCACGCATCCATGTAAATCAGCCCCAGATCGTTGCTGGCGGTGTTGTTGGCTTTGTAGCCGGTGAAGGCCCGTTCCGTCAGAAAAGCGGGGTCGCTGCCCCGGAAGCCGCCGAAGGGCAGAAAGCGCGTCATGTCCAGCAGTGCGCCGCTGCTGTTGGTCACCGCGCCAATGCTGCCTAAATGGTCGCCGTGCAGGTAAACCAGGGTGTTGTAACTGGCCGGGCTGCCCGTTACCCGCAGGTTGTCAAAGCTGACGTTGCTCTGGTTGGTGCACCAGGCCACAAAGCTGCCGTTGGTCAAGGGGGTGCTGTCCGTCCAGCTGAGTACCTGCGCCCCGTTGCGCCATACCGTAATTGTGCCGTTGTTGTATGTCACCCGGTACTGGTACGTTTGCCCATTGGCAGCCACCAGCCCGGCGCTGGCCCGGTTGTACAGAGTATTGCCAATAGTCTCATAAATGTTAATCATGGTGCTGTTCTGCCACACCAGGTAGCTGTTGCCGTGGTTGGCGTCAGCGGCCGTACTGGCCATGAAGTGCAGTCCGGCCGCCGTACTGCCGCTGTTAAACGTTGCCTGCCATTCGTAAGCCATCGCTCCCGATTGGGTGAGGGCATAACTGCTGTTGGTAGCCGTGTTAGCCGTGTTCGTCTGCCAGTAAGCGTAGCCGGCGCCGGTGAACTGCTTGCCCCCAAACTGCTCGTCATGTTTGGCGACCACCGCGAACGCTTCCCCACCGTCGCCGCCATCCAAACCCTGGCTGGCGCCTGCCCCGTCACCGTGCAGAGTGGCAAGAAGAAACAGGTCTACTTTCGCCGCGCTTGCAACCACGAGTACCGGCACACCGCCCAACAGTTTGACATCACCTCGGTACGCCAATCAGCCTGGGCCGCCACCTGTTTTAACCAGGCCCAAGCCCGCGGCCTGGCGGAGAATCAGGCCTATCATTGTCTGGCCAATCGCTGGCTGGCCGTCATTTGGACGCTCTAGCAAAGAAAGCAGCTGTATGACGAAACCTACCATTTGCAACAGATTCGCCAGCATCGTCGCCCGTGAGATAAAGAGACGGGTTCTTTTTTCTGTTAATGTGCAGTTGATTGTGTGGTGAACCACGGTGCAATTGGTCCCTACCCTTATCCACTATTATATGTCCACCGGAATCGCTTTATGTCAAGCATCTCCGCCGGTGGCTGCTGCCTGCTCACTCTTTCTTCTGTTTTGGCGACTTGACAAAGCCTGTCCACATCGCAACAAACCCAAAAGACCACGCCCCATCGAAGAGGCAGTCGCTCCGATCCCTTAGCCTTTTACCTCAATGATTTCAAATGAATCCAGAATGCGGCTGAAAATCATTTCAACCGATTGGGAATGATAATATGTGTTGAATTGCAGCATATAAACTCTATCACTGGCTACAATAACCACTACTTCTTTATAAAGAGTCTGTCCCAGACTAACCTTTTCCTCGTATGTTGTGGTTAGGGCAAGATAATCTCCCACGCCAACATTTTTTGGCTCCAATTTTCCCCAACATATATACCCGCAGTCTTTTATGAGTATTTCTTCTGCCCATAGTGTTCCTTACTTGAAGGTCGGATCATTCATAGGTTCAGTGTAGATTAGCCTATAGGATCGTGGCAACAGATAGTTATCATTAATTCGTCCATGTAAATAATCTGCTCCTCTGCTGGCTTTGATTTCTGTCCCTACCCAACTGGCCAACTGGCCGGGTATTCAAGGAGATAACCATTATCTGAACTCTTCAAGGTATCCCAATTATCCTCATATGTTAACTTGTCTGGCTTTTTTGCAGATTTTCATAATGCTCAATTCCCGATTAGACTCATCAGAAGATCGTATCCACCTGTTAAAAAGCCATTGGCATAAGGAAAATTGGAATTATACAAATAGTCGGTAGCATGCCACTTTACTTCATGAGTGTTGTCAAATTTAGTTCCCACAATAGGGATATACTCAACGATGCTCCCCGATATTCCCCCGCCTATACCTGCCGTCAAACCAAGTTGTCAAAGACGCGGCCACGGCCGTCCATGCTGATGCGGACACCAGCCTCTTCCAGGGTGTGGGTGAATTCGTGGGCTGTGAACTGGACGCCCTGGTCAGTGTTGAAAATCTCCAGTTGGGCATGGTTTAATGCTTCCCGCAGGGCGGACAGACAAAAAGCGCCATCCAGCGTGTTGGACAAACACCAGGTCAGGACATAGCGGCTG
>JABFFZ010000036.1 GCA_013112725.1 Chloroflexota bacterium | reverse complement strand
CTGTGGGTGGGGTTGTTGGCAATTCTGCCTCTGCTATATCCTGCCCTTTTGAAATGGTTGGAAAGAGTACCAGGAAAAAGCCCAACACAATAAAAATTGTCAAAAACCATATTTTTTTCACGAGGTGTCTCCTTTATGGAATTATGGATTATGAAGGATGAATTTCATCCTTCGTGGCGTTTACGGCCGTACACCTGATCATACTCTTGCTGCCAGGGCACAGTATACACCTTTTCCAGCCCGATTACCCTTAAAAAAGCTTCAAATTGGGCCACCGTCCGGTAGTGGTACAGGAATGCTTTGCCCCAGGCGCCTTTGCGCCGCGTCACCAGCAAAATGCCGCCCGGTTTGAGGACACGCACCATCTCATACACGGCCGTTTCGTCATCCGGGAAAAATTCTAAGGCTTCCAGACAGGTGACGGCTGCAAATGAATTTGCCGGAAAAGGCAGCCGGTCGGCCGTTTGCTGCACCAGGGCGGCGCGGAACTGGTACGGCCGTAGCTTATCCGCCGCCACCGCCAGCATTTTCCCAGACGCATCCAGGCCAATGACACGGCCGTGAAACAGCGGTTCTGCCAGCAAAGCGACCGGCAGCCGCCCCGTGCCCGTGGCTACGTCCAGAATGAGCGGATTGGGGATGTGTTTCAGGTGGTGTTGCAACGGCCGTGCCAGAAAAAACGCCTCATAGTCAGGGTCAACCGCTTTGCGGGCGTCATATGTACCTGCTACCCGGTCATATAACCATACCACCAGCCGCCGCCCCAGAAACACCCCCTCCGTCACCACCAGCAGGTAATACAACAATACCCCCAGTAACAGCACACCCACAACCATACCAACCCATATCATGGGGGAATTGTAACCGATAATCGGTGATCGGTAATCTACGCCGGGCGAATAAATTCGCGGCTACGTCAGCAAAGACCGCCTTCGCGGTCTGCGCCCAGCTGACGAAGGTCAGCTTTGCCTCAGGCAGCTGCGGTTTCAGCCGCCGGATTTATTCAACAAATCACAGTTTACGAACGCAAACCATTGATAGTATAATGGCTGCCAATCAGTAGCCATCAATGTAGTACAACAAATCCTATCATTTTTGAACGGCAACGGCCGTAGAACCGGCCTGCCAAATGGAGGGAAACATGTCGCGTGTGCGCCAGATCACTTTGTTTTGTTTGGGTTGCCTGTTGTTCGTGGGGTTGGGTAACGGCCGTACACAGGCCGACAACACCGCCCAACCCCTGCCCTTTGCCCAGGATTGGAGCAATCCCAACCTCATCACTGCCAACGACGATTGGGCCGGTGTGCCGGGTATCATGGGCTTTCAGGGAGATGGCCTGACCGGAGCTACCGGCACAGACCCGCAAACGATTTTAATGGATGATGCCACGCCCACAATTGACGTGATCGCCAACCAGACCAACCCCAACACCCTGGCAACCGGCGGGGTGGCTGAATTTCATTTAGCCGATACGGTGGTGGCCTTGCAAGGATCGGGCGCGGCCGATGCCCCCTATCTGCTCATTCACTTGAACACCCTCAACTACGAAAACATTCAGGTGACTTACAACCTGCGTGATATTGATGGTTCGGCTGATGACGCCATACAACCGATGGCGTTACATTTCCGTGTGGGTGGAACGGGTAATTTCATCAACGTGCCGGCAGCTTTTGTGCCGGATGCCACGACCGGGCCAAATCAGGCTGGGTTGGTCACGGCCGTTTCCATCACCTTGCCCGCTGCCGCCGATAACCAACCGCTGGTGATGCTGCGCATCATGACCACCAACGCCGTTGGCAATGATGAGTGGGTGGGCATTGATGATCTGAGCATTACCGGCACATTTGTCAGCGATTTTCCACCGGTGGTCAGCAGCCACACGCCATTGGCAAACGCCATTGGCCAGACTGTGGATGTGCCCCTGACCGTCACCTTCAACGAAGCCGTCACAATTGCCGGTACCGTGCCCATCATTTGTTCTTTGAGCGGCCTCCAAAATATCACCCCCATTACCGGTGATAACCTGGCGTACAGCCTGCCCCACGCCGACTTCCTGCCTAACGAAAGCTGTACCGTCACCCTGCCCGCCGCCCAGGTAACGGACGATGACAGCGACGACCCGCCCGACAACATGGCCGCCGATTACACCTGGCGCTTTTCCACCGGCTTTGCCATCATCAACGAAATCTATGCCGACCCTGACCCGGTTAATGGTGATGCCAATGGGGATGGCGTGGTAAATATCACCCAAGACGAGTTTATAGAAATTGTGAACAATACCGGCGCTGATCTAGATATTTCCGGCTGGACTTTGTCCGATTTAGTCGGTACCAGGCATACCTTCCCGGCCAACACCATCATTTCCGATGGCTGTGCTATCGTCATATTTGGCGGCGGCACGCCTACCGGCAGTTTTGGCAGCGCCCAGGTACAAATCGCCAGCAGTAGCACCCTGGCATTGAACAATGCCGGCGATACGATAACGCTGCACGATGGTACGGAAGCCCAGGCTATTGTCAGCTATGGTTCAGAAGGGAACAATAATCAATCCTTAACCCGTGACCCTGACATCACTGGATTATTACCGTTGGTGCAGCACAGCACGGCCGTGGGTTCCAACGGGGCGATCTTTTCCCCTGGCACACAAGTTAACGGCAGTCAGTTTGCCGGGTGTTACCACTGCGGGCAGCCGGCGGCGCGTATTCATACCATTCAGGGCAGCAGCATGGACAGCCTGTTGGTGGGGCAGGTTCACACCATCGAAGGGGTGGTCGTGGGCGATTTCCAGGCGGAGGCGACGATACGCGGTTTTTATGTGCAGGAGGAAGATGAGGATGTAGATGGCGATCCGGACACATCCGAGGGGGTCTTTGTGTATGACAACTTCCCGGCGCTGTGGGTGAATGTGAACGTAGGGCAGCGGGTGCGAGCGACGGGCACGGTAGCCGAGTATTTCGGTCTGACGGAATTGGGCGATGTGTACCGGGTGGAGGTGTGTGACGACACGGCCGTGTCCACCCCCCTCACGCTCACCCTGCCTTTTTCCTCCACCACCTACCTGGAACGGGCTGAAGGGATGTTGGTGACACTGCCGCAGACGTTAACGGTGAACGAGAACTATTTTCTAGGACGGTACGGGGAACTGGTGTTGAGCAACGGCCGTCTCACCATTCCCACCAACGTCGTCAGCCCTGGCCTGCCCGCCCAGACCATGCTGGCAGACAACCTGCGCAACATGCTGATTTTGGATGACGGCCGTGCTGCCCAAAACCCCGATCCCATCATCCATCCTGCGCCGGGGTTGACGGCCGTGAATACCATCCGCGGCGGCGATAGCGTCAGCGGCATCACCGGCATCCTCACCTATAGCTGGTCTGGCTTCCCCGGCACAGACAACTACCGGCTGCACCCGACGACGCCGCCCACCCACACCTCTGCCAATCCCCGCCTGACTGCGCCTATACCTATCAGCGGGACCCTGCGTGTCACCAGTTTCAACGTCCTCAACTACTTCAATGGCGATGGGATGGGCGGTGGTTTCCCCACTTCACGCGGCGCATCCAGCCCGGAAGAATTCACCCGCCAAAGCGACAAAATCATCCCGGCCATCTTGGCCCTAAATGCCGACATCATTGGCCTGATGGAAATTGAAAATGACGGTTATGATCCCACCAGCGCCATTGCCGATCTGGTAGACGGCCTGAACGCCGTGGCCGGAGCCGGAACTTACGCCTATGTTGATCCTGGCCTGCCTGCGTTAGGCGGTGATGAGATTGCGGTGGGGCTGATTTACCGGCCAACGGCCGTGACCCTCACCAGTGTCGCTACTGATGGCACAGGCGCATTTGCCGCCCGCAACCGCCAGCCATTAGCCGCCACCTTCACGGCCGTTGGTGAAACCTTTACCGTCGTCGTCAACCATCTCAAATCAAAAGGCAGCGATTGTAACGATGGCACGGTGGATGACCCCGACAACGTCTTCCCCAATGACCCGGATACCGGCGACGGGCAGGGCAACTGCAACCTCACCCGCCTCATGGCTGCTGCGCAACTACACAACTGGCTGGCAACCGACCCTACCGGCAGCGGCGACTCCGACTTCCTCATCATCGGCGACCTGAATTCCTACGCCAGAGAAGACCCCATCACCTTTTTGCGCAGCAACGGCTATACCAACCTGGTAGCGGACATCAACCCCGGCGTCTACTCCTACGTCTTTGGCGCGCAGGCCGGGCAATTGGATTATGCCCTGAGCAGCTCCAGCCTGACGGCGCAGGTGGTGGGTGCAACTACCTGGCATATCAATACCGATGAACCCTCCGCCCTGGATTACAACATGGAGTTCAAATCGGCCGGGCAATTGATCTCGTTGTATGGCCCAGACCCGTATCGGGCTTCTGACCATGATCCGGTAATTATTGGGTTAGATTTGGGAGCATCGGCCGATTACAGTGACCTGGACAGCGTGTATGGCACGGCCTGGCACGTCGGCAGCGGTGTTATCCGGTTGGGGACGTTACGGGACGCAGATAATGTGCATACCTTGGGCGCAGATGATGCCTCTGATGATGGCGTGCAGCGTGGCCCCGGCTCTGGCCCTGGCGGGCAGTGGCAGCCGGGCCCGGGCGGCGGCTCACTGGACATCACGGTGACGGGCAGTGGCAATGGCTGTCTCTATGCCTGGATTGATTGGAATGGGGATGGCGCGTTTGATGACAGCGACGCGCCAGAGAATCTGGAGTACACCATTCGCGGCGAAACGACAGGTAGCGGCAATTACAGCTTTGAAGTTCCGGCCGGTGCGTTTGACCCGCCGCCTGGGCCGCCTACTCCCACGCACTCTTACCATCTGCGGGTGCGGTTGTATGCGGCGTGTGGTTCCGGGCCAACGGGGGTGGCGGTTGAAGGGGAGGTGGAAGATTACCGGCTGGTGTTCACGCCCACGGCCGTGACCCTGCAATCATTCCACACGCAAACGGCTGCTATTCCCTGGCTATTGTTGCTGCTGATGATGGTTTGTGGCGTGGTGGTGTGGGGGTACGGCCGTAAGTGGAGAGAGTAATTGGGTAATTGGGTAATTACTCAATTACCCAATTACTCAATTACCCAGTTGCCCGGTCACAAAGCGGCGCGCCGTTTCGGCCAGGATAGCCGCGCCTACGGGCAACACCCGCTCGTCAATGTCAAAAATGTCGGTGTGGTGGTTGCGAATCAGGCCGTCATCAATGGCCGCGCCCAGCATAAACATGGCCCCCTTCGCCTGTTGGGTCATGTAGGCAAAATCCTCCGCGCCCATGCCAAACTCATTGTTAACAATGGCCGATTCCCCGACTAAATCTTTAGCCACACCACGCATCCAATTGTTCACGCCGGCGTCATTAAACATGGCCGGATACCCTTTGATGAGGTTAAATTTGTAACGGCCGCCCATGCTCTCGCTCAGTTTGAGGGCGGCTTCCACTTCGGCCCAAAGCTGCTCGCGCACATCGGCGTCGTGGGAACGGAGCGTGCCCTGAATGTACACCTGGTTGGGGATGACGTTGGAGGCGGCGCCGCCGCTGATCTCGCCCAGACTGACCACACACGGCCGTAGCGGATTGATGCGCCGCGAGGGGATGCCATACAACACCGGCAGGATGGCGCTGAGCATGAACAGCGGGTCGCTGCCCCGGTGCGGATACGCGCCGTGCCCACCATCGCCGTACAGCCACGCCTCAAAGGAATCGACATTGGCCAGCGAATAGCCATCGTGAAAAGCAATTTCTCCTGCCGGCCGGTGTGAGGCCACATGCAGGGCGATGACCGCATCTATGCCCTCTAGCGCGCCGTCGGTAATCATGGCGGTTGCGCCGCTGATGCCACTTTCATCAGACGATTCTTCCGAGGGTTGGAAGAGCAGGCGCACGGTGCCCTGCCATTGTTCGGCGACCAGACTTTGTTTGAGCAGATGCGCCGCACCGAGCAGCATGGCGGTGTGGGAATCGTGGCCGCAGGCGTGCATGACGCCGTCGTTCTGGGAGGCATAGGTTTGGTCGGTCTTTTCCCAGATGGGCAGGGCGTCCATATCGGCGCGGATGGCGATGGTGGGGCCGCTGCCGCTGCCAATGGTGCCCACCACGCCGGTACGGCCGACGCCGGTTTGCACCGGAATGCCCAACTCGTGCAGCGTATCGGCCACCAGCGCGGCCGTGCGGAATTCGCGGAATCCCAGTTCAGGATTGGCGTGAATATCCCGCCGCAAACGGATCAATTCATCTTGCAGTTCTCTGGCTTTGTCTAACATACTTTCTCCTCTTCCTGTTTGTAGTAGGCGATTTATCGCCAGCAGAAGGCGATGAATCGCCTACTACGAACGAACGTTTATGAACCTTTGGCAATGGTCACGGCCGTGACCTCATCATTCCGCAGTGCCATACAGTTCACACCCTGGACGGCCCCTTCTTTGGCGGGTACGTCATCGGCGGGGAAACGGATGATTTTGCCCAGTTGGGAGATGATGAACAGGTCATCGCCGTCGTTGACAGTCAATGCGCCAATCAGTTTTTCCGTTTTCATCACCGCCTTGCCGCCGGCGCCAGGCGCTTTGTTGGCGGCAAAGGTTTCCATCTGGCGCACCGTCCCTTTGCCGTCGTGGGTGATCATGAAAACGCGGCTGTGGGGATACACGGCCGTGACCGCCGCCACCTCATCGCCCAACTCCACGCGCAGCCCCAGCCCGCCCCGCTCCGACGCCTGGCTCTCGCGGAAGCGAATGCCTTTGCCCTGCCGGGTGGCGATGAACAGGTCGCCATCGCCATTGCTCCAGCAGACGGCCGTGATCAGCCCGCCATCCTTGACGTTGTGAAAGCTCATGCCGTTGATCAGGCTCTTGCCCAGGTAGCCATCGCGGACGCGCTGTACCCACCCCCGCTGGCTGACCATGACCAGGTATTTGCCGCCGTCCGCCGGTAAAATACCGGCGATCTGTTCGTTTTCGCGCAGGGAAAGGCTGCCCAATGCCGGCGATCCGGCGGCGCGGACGGGGGTTTCCACCAGGGCGGTGACGGGCAGGCGGAAGGCGCGGCCGTGATTACTCACCAACAGTAAATAACCCTCTTCGTCGGCCAGGGCCAGGTGGGCGGGGAAGTCAGGCGGGGTCGTTTCCAGGTCAAAGACACCCATGCCGGCGCGGCGCTGACGGCCGTAGAAGTGGCGCGGGGTGCGTTTGGCACGGCCGTGGTGGCTGAGGCTAATGACGTTGATGGTGGTGGGCGGCTCTTGGGGGATGGGGGCGCGTTCGGGCTGGTCATCAGGGCACTGCGCCAGTTCCGCCTCCAACGCCTCAATATACGCCACCACCTCCGGCGCAACCTGGCTCAAATCTGGTCTTTCTATTTCCATGATTCTCCTACTGCTATTAACTGAAACGGTTTAGAAACTCAGGCAAGTCCTGATAATCATAGGGAGGGCGTCGGCGTATTCCCCAGACCCACACCCATGCTTCGTCTTCATTTACGGCATAAACGATCCGCCATTTGTCCAGTCGAATCCGATATATGGCTATGGTATCAGGCATACCTGACTCAGAAGTATCCAATTGGCGGCTTTGAGGGGGATATGGGTTTTCCGCTAAATCCGTAATGCTTCTCTGGATGCGCTGACGAACATGACCGGGTAGGTTTTTCCGTTCCGCGTGGGCATCTGGTTCAATATACAGGTTATACTTCGGCGTCATCGTCCCATTGTGCAGCGACTTCTTGCCAGGGTAACGCGCCAGATTTTAACGGGCCGGCCTCTAATCTGGCGATTTGAGCCTGTATATCCGCTTTGTCTTCTAAGTCTTCCAGCCAATCCATGAAAGTTTCCCACTCTGCTAATGGCAAGACCACGTCAGTCTTAGCACCGGTGGTATCTACCAGGTAACGAGCGGATTGAACGAGTTTTTTGATTGGGCTTATTGTTTGTTCCGATATCACAGTTGCCATATAACACCTTTCGAGCCAACCAAAAGGAGAGGGTTCACGTTCAGTATTATAGTTGAGAAGGGAGAAGAATGAAAACGGCCGTCAGGCACACTCAAGGCAAAATATCGGCAATGGCATAGGGCTGATTGGCGAAGTTGGCGAAGGTGAGGTCGTGGAAGGGGAGGTTGTGGTGGGCTTGCAGTTGAGCCATGAGCGCCAGGTAGTTGGTGAGCAGGCGGCGCTGCCACTCCAGCCCCAGGTGGGCAGCGGCCGTTTTGATGGCCGTTTCGGGGCCTTCCAGTTCCACAAAGTTGCCAAAGGGCAGTTCGTCTAGCACCACTTCCACCTCACCGAACTGGAAGGTTTCGCGGTACTTTTCATATACCTGCACCGGGCTGTAACCGAGGCGCTGGAAGAGCAGCACGGCCGTCTCCCCATCACTTGCTTCAAATTCAATCTCCTCCCGCACTTTGGCCTCGCTGCCCGGTAAAGTAATCGTGTCGCTTTTGAAGGTGATGGTCACGGCCGTGTCCTGCCGCACCCGTAACAACTGCCGCTTCTGTAACAACTGCTGGTCGGGGGTATCCAGGCGCAGGTTGCGTTCAAAGGTGCGCGGTTTGGTGAGTTGGGCATGGAGCGAGAGGAGAGTTTGGCGCACGGCCGTGTGTTCCGCCACCCAAAACTTTACCTCCACTTCCAGATAGTCAGCCATCTAATCGTTCACTTCAAGTCAAATGAAAACCGATGCTGGAACACGAAACCGTTTACTCAACGCTTTAATTTGACTGACATTTAGCTCTTGTTTGCCGCTTAATATCTCGGACACAATTCCCTGGTCACCCAATTCAGCCAGGTCTTGCTGGTTCAAATCATATTCTTCCATAAAATGTTTTAATGCGGAGATCGGATCCGATACAGACTCTGGTATGGTTTCATTTTCATAGGCTTCAATCAATACCCCTACTACATCCATCAAATTTGCCAGCGGATGAGTTTCATCATCACGGACTATATCCGCCAGTTCATCCAGTAATTTCACCAGTTGGTCATATTCATCTTCACTGCCAGGAACAAAGATAAAGCGGGCAGCCTGTTCAAAATTATGAATCATCTCTGTCTGCAACATGTTCACCTCTTCCATTTGTCTCTGTTGTATTCGGCATGAGTGAGGATGTCTCGACTGTACACCTTTTTGCGGTTGAAATGAATAACGGCAAGGAGTCGGTATTTGTTACCACTGATGTTAAACACCATAAAACCGTCCACATAATGTAAGCGTTCAGACTTGACAAGTCTATTACCAGAGGCAGTTGCTGCAATTCAGGCGCAAAAACTTGTCAAGTCTCCAGAGGAACTGAACGGTTACCACATAATCAACTGTTGAAAAATGCTGTTTCAAGTGGTCGAAGGAATCTTAGTCGGTTTGCTTGATAATTCGATACCAGTTTTCCAGGGAAGAACGGCTATCAGGATGTTCAGCGATAAATTCTTTGATCCGTTTACGAGTGATGATGTGCATACCATGTTGGTGTTCAAAGATAGTTGAATGAGAGCATTATACTTGAAAGGCAACGGCCGTATACCCCACAGTCCGACACCTGGCTTCGAACTTCGGATTACCGGCCACCGATTACCCATCATCCCTCTTCCCCTGGTTCGCTAATCACCACTAACACCTGGTCCTTCTCCACACTGTCCCCCTTTTGCACATTCACCCGGCTGACAAGGCCATCACGCGGCGCGCGCAGTTCATTTTCCATCTTCATAGATTCCAGAATGACCACCTTATCCCCCTGGCGCACCGCATCCCCTTCGACCACCGCCACGGCCACAATGACGCCGGGCATGGGCGACCGCACCTGCGCTTCGCCGGTAACCGCCGGGCCGCTGCCCCGCGCCTGCGCCAGCCGGTACATACGCTCATCCTGCACCTGCACCGCATACAGTTCACCGCGCGTCAGCACCTCCCACACACCATCCCGTTCGTTGATCACCGCTTCCAGCGAACGGTTATTCAGCAGCAAAGAGAGTACACTATCTTCATGCAGCAGTTGAAAGTCAATCTCATATGGCACGCCATTGACAATCACCTCCTGATCGCTGTCAATCACAATCTCAAACTCTTTATCATTCACTCTGGCAAAGTATTTCATCCCAACCACCACGCACCGAATGCCGATTACGGATTACGGACTACCGATTACCAATTACCGTCTCAACCGCTCCCACCGGCTGTACCATTTCCAATTACTCACATCACGCCCGCCGGGGGCCATAATCTGGCTGGCCTGCTGGCTATGGCGATGGGCGATGAGGGCGGCCATGACGGCCGCTTCCATCTCGCGCGGCGATTCCCGGTCACTCATGCTAAACCGCTCTTCCACAAAGCGGGTGTCAAACTGGCCCGTCCAGAAGCTGGGCGTTTCTACCATGTGCTGGTGGAAGGGGATGTTGGTCTGCACGCCCATGATGCGATATTCGGCCAGGGCGCGACGCATTCGCAAAATGGCTTCGGCGCGGGTTTCGCCGTAGCAAATCAGCTTACCGATCATGGAATCGTAGTAGGGGGTAATTTCAAAGCCGGGGTACACGGCCGTGTCCACCCGCACCCCCGGCCCCGTCGGCACCCGGCTCATCGTCACCTTGCCCGTCGAGGGCAGGTAATTGTTGTATGGGTCTTCGGCGTTAATGCGGCACTCGATGGCCCATCCGCTCATCTTAATGTCTTCCTGCTTGAAGCGCAGCCGCCGCCCACGGGCAATACGCAGCATCTCCTGAACAATATCCACGCCCGTCACCAGTTCCGTCACCGGATGCTCCACCTGCAAGCGGGTGTTCATCTCCAAAAAGTAAAAGTTCTTGTTTTTATCTACCAGAAACTCAATTGTACCGGCGCTGACGTAATTCACCGCTTTGGCCGCCGCCACCGCTACTTCCCCCATACGCCGTCGCAACTCTTCGTCCATCGCAAAGGACGGGCACTCTTCAATGACCTTTTGGTGGCGGCGTTGCAAGGAACATTCCCGTTCGCCCAGGTAGATGATGTTGCCGTGCATGTCGGCCAGGAGTTGGATTTCGATGTGACGGCCGTCCAGAATCATCTTTTCCAGGTACACCGTGTCATCGCCAAAGGCCGCCGCCGCTTCCCGCCGTGCCGCCGCAATCGCATCCGGCAGCGCCGCCGGATCATGCACCGGGCGCATCCCTTTACCGCCGCCCCCGGCCGACGCCTTCACCAGCACCGGAAAACCCATGTCCGCCGCCGCGGCTATTACCTCCGCATCATTCAGTCCCGGTTCTGTGCCCGGCACCACCGGCACGCCCGCTCGTTTAACCGCTTCCCGCGCCGACTGCTTATCCCCCATTACCTCAATGGCATACGGCGGTGGGCCGACAAACACAATGCCATTGTCATTACACGCCTGGGCAAACTCCGCCCGCTCCGCCAAAAAGCCATAACCCGGATGAATGGCTTCCGCGCCGGAGCGTTTGGTTACGTCCAAAATTTTATCAATGCGCAAATAGCTGTCGCGCGCGGGCGGCGGGCCGATGTTATATGCTTCATCCGCGTAACGCACATGCAGCGCCTGCCGGTCGGCGTCTGAAAAGACCGCCACCGTCTTAATGCCCAGATCGCGGCACGCCCGCACAATGCGAATGGCAATCTCACCCCGGTTGGCGATGAGGAGTTTGTCAAATCGTTGGAGGAGTAGTTTGTCGGTTGTCATTTTTCGTAATTCGTAAACCGTGAACCGTAATCCGACGGTTGACGGATTACGGTTCACGGACTACGTCTCAAAGAGGCATGTTCCCATGTTTCTTCGGCGGGTTCTCGTCTCGTTTGTTTTGCAGCATGTTCAGGGCGTTGATCAGGCGGGGGCGGGTTTCGTGTGGTTCAATGACGTCATCTACGTAGCCACGCCGGGCCGCGGCATAGGGATTGGCAAACTCTTCACGGTAATGCTCCACCAGTTCTGCTTTTTTAGCCACCGGGTCTTCCGCTTCCATCAATTCGCGGCGGAAGATGATGTTCACTGCGCCATCTGGCCCCATCACGGCGATTTCGGCCGTGGGCCAGGCCAGGTTCAGGTCGGCGCGGATATGTTTGCTGTTCATCACGCAGTACGCGCCGCCATACGCCTTGCGGGTGACGACGGTGATCTTGGGCACGGTTGCCTCGCAAAAAGCGTATAGCAGCTTGGCCCCATGGCGGATAATGCCGCCCAATTCCTGGTCTACGCCCGGCAAAAAGCCGGGCACATCTTCGAACACAATCAAGGGAATGTTGAAACAGTCACAAAAACGGACAAAACGCCCGGCCTTCTCGCTGGCGTTAATGTCCAGCACCCCGGCTAAGACCATCGGCTGGTTGGCCACAATGCCCACTGGGAAACCACCCAACCGGGCAAACCCAACCACGATGTTCTGGGCGTAATGCTCCTGAATTTCGTAAAACTCACCGTCGTCCATGATCAGGTGGATGGCGTCTTTGATGTCGTAGGGTTTGTTGGGGTTGTCCGGCACCAGGGTGTCCAGCGCGGCTTCGGTGCGCAGGGGATCGTCTTTGGTGGATTTGAAGGGCGGGTCTTCCATGTTGTTGGAAGGCAGGTAACTCATCAATTCGCGGATGAGGAAGAGGGCGTCGGCTTCGCTTTCGGCGGCCATGTGGGCCACGCCACTTTTGGCATTGTGAGTCATGGCTCCGCCTAGCTGCTCGAAGGTGACGTCTTCGCCGGTGACGGCCTTGACCACGTCGGGGCCGGTGATGAACATGTAGCTGCTCTCTTTGACCATGTAGATGAAGTCGGTGAGAGCGGGGGAATAGACCGCGCCGCCGGCGCACGGCCCCATAATGGCACTGATCTGAGGGATGACGCCGGAGGCCAGGGTGTTGCGCAGGAAGATGTCCGCATACCCACCCAGGCTGACAACGCCTTCTTGAATGCGTGCGCCGCCAGAGTCGTTGATGCCGATAACCGGCGCGCCATTACGCATAGCCATGTCCATGATTTTGCACACTTTTTCGGCGTGTACCTGGCTGAGGCTGCCGCCAAAGACGGTGAAATCCTGGGAGAAGACGTAGATGAGACGGCCGTCTATCGTTCCCCAGCCTGTCACCACACTATCACCCAGGTACTTTTTGCTGTCCATGCCAAAGTTGCGCTCCCGGTGGACAACAAAGGCGTCAATTTCGTGAAAGGAGCCTTTATCGAGCAGCAGGTCAATGCGCTCGCGGGCCGTCAGTTTACCGCCCGCTTTGTGTTTGGCAATGCGCTCGGCGCCGCCCCCCTGGTGGGCTTCATGTCTCAGTTTTCGCAGGTGTTCAATTTTAGGGTTCATAACTTTATGAAGAATGAGATTGGGAGAGTAAGAGATTGCCCAACCTCCCAGTCTCCTAATCTCTCAATCTCTTAATCTCGTCTTGAAAATAATGCCGCCGCCTGGCGCACCTCAACCCCCAAAAGGACAATAACACCGTTGCTGCAAAAAACAGGGTGATCACCAGGCCGCCCTGGGCGGCAAAGGGGAGTGGAGAAAAGATGAGGCGCAGGCTGATGGTGTACAGACCGAACAAAAAAAGTAACAGGGGGATGATGGTTTGGGTAAACGGCCGTCGCCCCCGCAACAGCCACGCACTCCCCAAAAACAACGCCGCCCACACCAACGCCCACGCCGCCTGCCACAACGGAGCAGGCCGGATAGCAAAGGGGTCTAACAAGTGACGGGTTTGGATCAACACCAGTGCTTTGCTCACGTTCCATACACCAAAAAGGATAACCCCCCCAAGAATGAAAGTTACGGAAAGGGGGCGCTTTGCTGGGAGGTAGACGCTCATTGTGGCAGATTATACCCGGTACGGCCGTGAGGGACAGGAGCAGATAAGGCGCTTTTCGTCACTTTTCCCCTGTGGTATACTCCCCTCGTCGTTGGTTAATTAGCAAACAACACCTTTGGAGGCGCTGCTGTGGCAGGTAACCGTATTCGTTACGAAGAGGCACTCAACAACGGTCATTCCTACATATGGGATGAAAAATGGGAAGCGGCAATCAAGGAGTTTGAGGTTGCTGCGCGGTTAGCCCCAAATGAACCAGCTCCCTATGATGGATTGGGTACCGCTTATAGTCGCCTCAACAAACTTGACAAAGCGCTGGAAAATTTCAAGCTGGCGGCCCGTTATTCCCGTGGCGACATCATATATTTGCGCCAGGTGGCCGACATGCAAGAGCGCCTGGGACACGGGGAAGAAGCGGGGAAAACGTACATGGCTATTGGCGAGGTGGAACTCAACCGCCGCCATCTGAATGACGCCATGGACAACTGGCTGCGCGCTGTGCGCCTGGAGCCCAACCTGTTGAAAGCCCACCAACGGCTGGCCTCGGTCTATGAAAAACAGGGTGTTATCCCTAACGCCATTCATGAATATCTGGCGATTGCCCGTATTCTCAACAAACAAGATGAGCGCGAAAAAGCATTGCAAGCCTGTCAGTTGGCGCTGCGTCTGGACCCGCGTAATGCCGACGTGTTGACGGCCATTGAGATGATCAAATCGGGCCGCCCGATCCGGGGCAACGCTGCCCCGGTTGCCGAAACATCAGGACTGATCGGCAGCCTGAGCAAACGGCTGACGGTGGATGGCGAAGGTGGGCTGCATAAACGCGCCGAGGCCGCTACTCCTGTTCAGGATGCCCACCGCATGGCTATGGAGCAGTTGGCTGGGGATTTGTTTGGCGAAGGGGAGATGGATGCGCGCATGTTGAAGCGCCAGGCGTTGGTGAGCCAGGCGTTGGATTTTCAACGGCGGGGCATGACCAATGAGGCCATCAGCGCCTATGAACAGGTGATGGCGGCCGGGATCAACAGCGCCGCTGCTCACTTTAACCTGGGGCTTCTCTATCAGGATAAGCTGCGCTTTGAGGATGCCATTCGTGAGTTTGAGTTTTCGGTTAAAGACCATGAATACCGGTTAGCCAGTCACTTTTCGTTGGGTGAATGTTACCGGGCGCGGGGCAACATTGATAAAGCTACCGAGCATTTCATCAATGTGCTGAAAATCGTGGACCTGGGTACGGTGCAGCACAATCAGGCGGATCGCCTGATTGAGTTGTATGAAAACCTGGCCGAAGGTTTGACGGCGAAGGGTGAGGTGGATCAGGCGACGAGTTTTGCCAATGCGCTGGTGGATTTCCTGAGTCATAAGGGGTGGGAAGATAAGGTTAAAGAAGCACGGGGCCGACTGAATGCGATTTCGGATGCGGGTTTGATGACGCTGGGCGATATGCTCACCGCCGGGTCGGAACTGGTGCTGGAATCGCTCTTTTTGAGCCAGGAATATGCGCGGCGAGGGATGTTTGACACGGCCGTTGAAGAGGCCTACCGCGCCATCCAACTTTCGCCCGATTATTTGCCCGCGCATGTGCAGTTGGGGGATGTGCTGGGCAAACAGGGCTGGCGGGATACGGCCGCCCGCAAATTCGTTGTGATTGGGGAAACATACCAGGTGCGGGGTGATGCCAATGGGGCGATGATTGCTTACGGCCGTGCCGTTGAATTTACGCCGCTGGATTTGTCCATTCGGGGCCGGCTGATTGAACTGCAAAAACGGCATGGGCAAATAGACCGCGCTTTGGAGCAATATCTGGCCATGGGCGAAGCGTATTACCAGTTGGCCCAGGTGGACAAAGCGCGGGAGACGTACCAGGAAGGTCTAAAACTGGCCCCCCGCGCCGAAGACAGCGCCAAATGGCAAATCAAACTGCTGCGGCTGACGGCAGATATTGACATGCAGCGATTTGATTGGCGGCGGGCATTGGCTGCTTATAAAGAACTGCGTAAACTCGATCCCCAAGATGAACGCACCGCCATCATCCTGGTTGACCTGTATTACAAAGTGGGCCAGCCGGTGAATGCGGTGATGGAATTGGACGAGTATTTGAAACAGTTGGTGCGCAGTGGGCGGGGGAATAAGGTGATGGGGATATTGGAAGATATGGCCCGGCAACGGCCGTCTGATGCCAGCATCGTTGAACGTTTGTCGCGCCTCTATGTGCAGCAAAAACGGGTGACAGAAGCCATTGAACTGCTAGACAAATTGGGTGAAGCGCAGCTAGAAGCTAATGACACCGCCAGCGCCGTGGACACCATTCAGAAAATTCTGGCGCTGAATCCGCCGAATGCCGCCAGTTACCAACAACTGCTTTCACAATTGCGCCAATAATCGGGTAGGATGAATGAAATTACCGTAGACAGCATTCTGGAAACAGTGCGGAATCTCAGATGGGGCTGGATCAGTGTGCTGGATATTTTGTTAGTCACGGCCGTTATTTTTGCCGTGTTTCTGCTCATTCGGGGAACACGGGCGGTGCAGGTGCTGCGGGGGCTGGTGGTGATTGCCCTGGCCGTTTTGGTGTTGGCCTCTATTCCCGGCCTCATCGCCTTCCGCTCTCTGGTTAATACTATTTTGCCGGTGCTGCTCATATCCATTCCCATCATTTTCCAGCCAGAACTGCGCCGGGCATTGGAGCGCATTGGCCGCAGTGGGCGCTACCTGCGTTTTTGGCGACAGAACGAAATCAATCCGATGATTACGGCCGTAAAAGAAGCCTGCCTGCGCCTCTCCCAACGGCGGCACGGGGCGTTGATCACTTTTGAACGGGATACCGGTTTGCAAGAATACATTGATAGCGGCATTGCCATGAATGCCGATATTTCCGCCGAGCTGCTGCTCACCATCTTCAATAAACATACCGAATTACACGATGGCGCCGTCATCATCCGGGGTGAAAAACTGGCTGCCGCCGCCTGCGTGATGCCTCTTTCCACCAGCAGCCTGTCTGACCGGCAAATGGGGCTGCGCCACCGCGCCGCCCTGGGCATCAGTGAAGTGAGTGACGCCGTTACCGTGGTTGTATCGGAAGAGACGGGGCAGGTTTCCATTACCCATAACGGCCGTTTCATCGTGCGCCGCCTGGAACCCTCCCGGCTGGATGAAGTGCTGCACACCATGCTCACCGGTTCCACCTCCCTGAAGAACAACCCCATCAAGCCAGACAGCCCATCCAAAGACGGCCCCAAAGGAGGCGTCTTATGAGGCGTTTCAAATCCAGTCTGGCTGACCTGATGGCGTTGCTGCTTTCCCTGCTTTTAGCCATCGTTATCTGGGTCAATGCCCAACAAGGGGATGACCCCATCCTGCGCCGGGCGCTGCAAATCCCTGTCGAATTTATTAATGTGCCTGAAAACGTGCGCATTATTGAACCGTCTAATTTGAACAATGTGGCGGTGGTGGCCGTGTTTCAAGGGCCAACTTCTGTAGTAGACACGCTGACGGCGGCTGACTTTTCCGCCATTGTGGATTTAAGCCAGACGCCTTATGGTCAGGGGCAGTTAGTGCCTGTGGAAGTGCGCACTGGCGCCGCCCAGATAACCCTGGACCCGCCAGCCCCCGATCAAATCAGTGTTCACCTGGAGCCGCTGGTCTCTAAAGAAATACCGGTGGCGCTGGATTTGCGTGGCAGTGTGCCGCGTGGTTATACGGCCGGCGATGCGCTGTTGGAACCGGCCTTTATTACCGTCAGAGGTATTGCCTCTGACGTGAGCCGGTTGGCGTTGGCCCGCGTCACTGTTTTCTTGAGCAATGAAGATACACAAACTAAAGTGGTGTCACCGCAGCCCATTTTTTATGATCAGCAAGGGCGGGTAGCCGGAGTAAGTAATCTGGAAATCAGCCAAAACCAGGTGACGGTGACGATTCCGATTGAAGAATCGGCGGACTTTGCCAACCGGGTTATCAGTGTTAATGTGGTGGGTGAGCCGGCGCCGGGTTACCGCGTCCTCAACACGTCGGTCAATCCGCCGAGTGTGCTGCTGACGGGACGGCCGTCGCAGCTCGAACAACCCTTCCGCGTGCAAACCGAACCGATTGACGTCACCGGCCTGACCGAATCATTTTCCACGCGGGTATCATTGGTGCTGCCCCAGGGCATTACCCTGGACGAAGTGCAGGAGATTGTGGCGACGGTGGAAATTGAACCGTTTTCCAGCACCAAAGTGTTTAACCGCCCCATTGAGGTATTGGGGTTGGGCAGCGACCTGCAAGCCGTGATTCAGCCGGAAACGGCGCGGGTGGTATTGTTTGGCCCCCTGCCGGTGCTGGACGCCATGCCGGAGCAAGAAGTGGAAGTCACAGTGGATGTCTTTGGCCTGAGACCCGGCGCCTATGAACTGGAACCAACGGTCATTATCCCCAATCGCGGTTTGGAAATTCGCTCCGTACAGCCGGCGCTTATTACCGTAATCATTACCCGGCCCACACCCACGCCGCCACCAATAGATACGGTAGGCAGGAGGAGTACGGCCGTGCCTTTTGCCGCCCCCTGAATTCTGAATGTTTCCCAAAATCTGGCAAAGTGTCCCCCTTTTCGGGACAATAGCCTAAAGTTAACGCTCTGGCCGGTCTCCAGACCGTGCCGTCTCGTCTGGCATGGCCTGGAGACCGGCCGCAGCCAGTGTATCTATGAAAACAAAAGCCTTAGTAGCCCTGGTGGGGCGCCCCAACGTGGGCAAATCCACCTTGTTTAACCGCATTATTGGTCGCCGGTTGGCCGTTGTCTCTGACACACCCGGCACTACTCGTGACCGGCTCTACGCCGACAGTGAATGGAACGGCGTTGCCTTCTCGCTGGTGGATACCGGCGGTATTGAAGTGACCGAAGGCTGGCACACCGAACCCCTGTCCGAGGATTCGGAGCAATTCCTGCCCGCCATTCGCCAGCAGGCGCGGGTAGCCATGCAGGATGCGGATGTGATTGTGCAGGTGGTAGACGGCCGTGCCGGTATCACCGCCGCTGACCGTGAAGTGGCCGACATCCTGCGCCGTACAGACAAACCGGTCATCATCGCCGCCAATAAACTGGAATCCAGTAATCTCAAAGACCAGGCGATGGAATTTTATGAACTGGCCCTGGGCGAAGTGATTGCCACTTCTGCTTTGCACGGCGTCGGTGTGGGCGATTTGCTCGACGCCATCGTCGGCTCCATCCCCGCCAGCGAACCGACCGACGAAGAAGATGACTCCATCAAAATTGCCATCCTCGGCCGGCCCAATGCCGGTAAATCCACTCTGTTGAACAAACTGTTGGGCGAGGAGCGGGCCATTGTCAGCCCCATCGCCGGCACCACCCGCGACGCCATAGACACCAGCCTGCGCTGGCATGGGCAGGAATTCACGCTGATTGACACGGCCGGTATCCGGCGGCGCGGCAAAATTGAGCCGGGCGTGGAAAAATACAGCGTGCTGCGCTCGGTGAAGGCGCTGAATCGGGCCGATGTGGCCTTGCTGCTGGTGGACGCCGAAGAGGGGATTACGGCTCAGGATGCCCACATTGCCGGGATGCTGACCGAAGAAGACGCGGGCATCATTGTGCTGGTGAATAAGTGGGACGCGGTGGAAAAGGACACCCACACGCTGCACGAGATGGAGCAAAAGGTACGCCACGAATTGAACTTTCTACCCTACGTGCCCATTATTTTCATCTCGGCGCTGACAGGGCAGCGGTTGAATAAAATTTTACCGATGGTGCTGGAAGTGAATGCTGCCCGCCACCAACGGGTGCAAACCAGCGCGCTGAATACGTTTATGCGCGAAGCGACTACCCTGCATCCGCCGCCGCAGAAGGGAGGGATAAGGGTTAAATTCTTCTACGCCACCCAGGCGGAAACCGCGCCACCCACCTTTATCTTTTTTGTGAATAAGCCGGATTGGATCAATTTCAGCTACAAGCGTTTCCTGGAAAATCAACTGCGGGAGCGATGGTCGTTCACGGGCACGCCCATCCGCCTCTTCTTCCGCGCCCGCAGTGAGGATCGGTTTGGGGAGTAGCCACCTGCCACTTGCTACTCTTGCCCCAACACGGCCGTCAGCGCCCGCGCCACCAATTCATTTGCCAGCGCTGGCTCTTCGCCGCTGATCAAGACGACGACGGTCAGTTTCTGGTCGGGCAGGTACCACATCTGGTGGCTGTAGCCGCCGGTGGTGCTGTCGTAGCCCCACATGTCGCCCCAGGCGGAGGGACGGCGCATGATGCCCAGACCGTATTCGTCCGCGCCGTTGCCGGTGGGTATAGTGGCCAGGGTTTGGGCACGGCCGTCGGCCCCCGGCAGCGTGCGCGCATACAAAGCGGGTGCAAACGCGCCCAGGTCAAGGGCGCTGGAAATGAAACCCAGGTCGGCCAGACCTCGCGCATCGTCGTAGGGCAACGTATTTTCCACGGCGCCGTCGCCATCCATGTCTGCATACCCGGCAATGTGCCCGCCGGAAGTCAGGGCAATTGGCTCGATGTAGGTATCGGGCATATCCACCGGGTCCCAGATACGGTCGCGCAGCTCTTCGGCCAGCGGGTCTTTGAGTACCGTGGCCAGGATCATTTGCAGCAGCAGGTAGTTGGTGTTGGAATATTGGAAAGTTTCGCCGGGCACGGCCGTGCCTGGCAGTTCCGCGGCATAAGGCAGTAGTTCTTCCGGCTGCCAGCCCCGTTTTTCCTGGGCGCGTACCACTTCCCAAAAGGCAGGGTTGTCGCGGTAGTCGGGGATGCCGCTGGTCATATTCAGTAGGTGACGGATGGTGATTTGGGCGCTGTGGGGGAAGAGGACGGCCGTGTCTGGCAGCCGCTCTGCCAGGGTATCATCCAGGCTCAATTTGCCCTCCGATACCATTTGCAGCACCAGGGTGCTGATAAACGGCTTGGTCAGGCCGCCCATTCGAAAATGGCTAACGGTGCGTACCGGACTACCCTTTTCCCGGTCGGCCACCCCCCGCGCAAAAATTTGCTGGCCGACGCCTTCCCCTTCCACCAGCAGTACCACGCCCGGCCCATCGGCCGCGACCGTGTTGTCCATCACCGCCTGCAAAGATTTGTAAGCGTCGCGCTGCTGCTGGCAGCCCATCAGCCCTATCGCCATCACCAGACCAATCAGTAACCATGCTCTCTTCATACCTGCGTCTTCGTTTTGTTAAGATGGGGGGAATTGTAAGCAGGGGGGCGCGGGTAAACCAGTTACCTTTGGCGGCGATTGGGTATGCTATCTGTCATGGATATGGTCAGGCCCGGTTCAGGGCAGCCAGGATTTCCTGGCAGGTTTGGGCGGGGGTTTTGCTGTTGGTGCAGAAGGTGTGCTTTACCAGCCGGTTAAAGTGGTCATCGGCCGAGAGGATTTCGTTGAGATCGGGGTTGAGGTATTCCGGTTTTTGGTACGGCCGTTCCGTCCGATCCGGTAACACAAACGGCCGTCCCAACCCTTCCGCCAGCAACTTACCTACCGTCGTCTTCCCGGCATACAGCGGCCCAATTAAAATGATGGGCTCATCGTTCACGCCACAATAGCTTTATCTGGAGCAGAAGCCAGACCGGGTTCATAATACAGCTTCATCAGTTGGTTAGTGTGTAGTTCAACTATAGCGTACTCTTCGCCGCTGTTATCGCTAAATTCCACCAGCCATATATCAGGCGCCAGGTATTCAACCAGTGTGCCTACTTCACCTCGCCGCAAACCGTGTGCAGGCAAATCAACCAGTAACGCAACGACATCCAATAGCTCATAACTCTCTTTCATCGTTATCTTCCTTTGCGTCGTACAAAGCAGCTAACCAATCGCGGAAAATCTTCATCGTGCCTTATGATCCAGGTAATACGGACATTCTCAGTGATGTCATTCCAGGCGAAAGGGAGATCAATTCGGTATATTTGTCCGTAATCACCCTCTACTGCTGTTTGTGCCTCATGTGTTTGTACAATGCCAAGCAGGTATTCTTGTAGAGCTTCTGCGTCGTTCGCAGTCAGGTCAAATGTGGCCGCAAATACCCGCGCTTTATGTTTTCCTCGCTCATGCGTTGGGTCGAGTACATAGTCACGCAGTTTACGAATGTCTACTATGGCATGTTCAGCATTTGGAATGATCATTGTCGTCTGGTACAAGTTGTTACATGATTCAGCAGAAGTATAGCCAGTCTCATACCGTAGACCTCGACATTATACAGGTTCATACCCCAGGTTGGAAGCCAGCCAGCGTTCGGTGATTTCCACCGATTGCTCTTTGCGGGTGGCGTAGTCGGCGATCTGGTCGGCGTTGACACGGCCGATCCCAAAATAGGCCGCTTCCGGGTGCGAGAAGTAGTAGCCAGACACGGCCGCCGCCGGCCACATGGCATAACTTTCCGTCAACTGCACCCCGGTACGGCAGGTCGCCTCCAGCAGCCGAAAGAGTTCACCCTTTTCGGTGTGGTCGGGGCAGGCGGGGTAGCCAGGCGCCGGCCGAATCCCGCGATATTTCTCGGCAATCAGCGCCTCATTTTCCAATGTTTCGTCAGCCGCATACCCCCAATACTCCCGGCGTACACAGGCGTGCATCGCCTCGGCGAACGCTTCCGCCAGCCGGTCGGCCAGCGCCTTCAGCAAGATGGCACTGTAATCGTCATGTGCGGCTTCAAATTCCGCCACCTTTTCCGCCAACCCAATACCCGCCGTCACCACAAACATGCCGATGTAATCCGTCACCCCGCTTTCCGCCGGGGCCACAAAATCAGCCAGGCACAGATTCGGCCGCCCCGGTGGTTTCTCCATCTGTTGCCGCAAAAAGTGAACCCTGCCCATCTCTTGCCCTCTGCGCCTCTGTGTCTCTATGTTGAAAATGATGACATCATCCCCCATGCTATTGGCTGGGAAGATACCCACAGCCGCTTTGGCCGTCAGCCAATTCTCGGCGATGATCCTGTCCAGCATCGCCTGGGCATCGGCGTACAAATGGCGCGCCGATTCACCGACGACGGGGTCTTCCAGGATGCGCGGGAATTTGCCCGCCAGTTCCCAGGTGGTGAAGAAGGGGGTCCAGTCTATGTAATTGCGTAATTGGGTAATTGGGTAATTGTCCCACGTTTTGATACCCAGAAAGTTGGGTTGGGGTGGTTGGTAAGTGGCCCAATCCGTTTTGAAATGGTTGGCGCGGGCGTCGGCGATGGGGATGAGGCGGGCGCGGTCGCTGCGGTTGCCGTGTTGGGCACGGATGCGTTCGTATTCAGCTTTGATGTCGGCTACGTACTGTTCTTTGTCTTCGCCGAGCAGGTGGGAGACGACGCCGACGGCGCGGGAGGCATCTACCACGTGGATGGTCTGGCTGCCCAGATAGTTGGGTTCAATTTTCACGGCCGTGTGCACCTTACTCGTTGTCGCCCCCCCAATCAGCAGGGGGATGTCGAACTCCTGCCGCGTCATCTCGGCGGCCACGTGGCGCATTTCTTCCAGCGAGGGGGTAATCAGCCCACTCAGGCCGATGATGTCGGCGTTGCTTTCTACGGCCGTCCGTAATATCTTCTCCGCCGGTACCATCACCCCCAGGTCAATCACCTCGTAGCCATTGCATTGCAGCACCACACCGACAATGTTCTTGCCAATGTCGTGTACATCCCCCTTCACGGTGGCCATAACGATACGGCCGTTGCTTTGCCCATTCAGCCCCGCTGCTGCCTTCTCCGCTTCGATGAACGGCACCAGGTAAGCCACCGCCTGCTTCATCACCCGCGCCGACTTCACCACCTGTGGCAGAAACATCTTGCCGCTGCCAAACAGGTCGCCGACAATGTTCATGCCCGCCATCAGCGGCCCTTCGATCACGTGCAACGGCCGTGCCGTCTGCTGCCGTGCTTCTTCCGTATCTTCAATAATAAAGTCCGTAATCCCCTTTACCAGCGCATGCGCCAGCCGCTCATTCACCGGCGCTTGCCGCCAGGCCAGGTCGGCCGCCTTTTCCTTGCCCGCCCCGCGCACAATTTCGGCATGTTCCACCAGCCGTTCCGTCGCATCTGGGCGGCGGTTAAACAGCACATCCTCCACCCGTTCCAGCAGCGGCGCGGGAATCTCCTCGTAAATCGCCAACTGCCCGGCGTTAACAATGCCCATATCCATGCCCGCCTGGATGGCATGATACAAAAAGGCAGCGTGAATGGCTTCACGCATCACATCGTTACCGCGAAAGCTGAAAGAGATATTGCTGACGCCGCCGCTGACGTGTGCGTGGGGCAAGTTTTCTTTAATCCAGCGCGTGGCCTCGATGAAGGCACGGCCGTATTCATTATGCTCCTCAATCCCCGTGGCAATGGCGAAAATATTCGGGTCAAAGATGATGTCCTCCGGCGGGAAACCCACCTGCTGCGTCAGCACATCATAGGCCCGCTGGCAAATGGTGATCTTGCGCTCAAACGTGTCCGCCTGCCCCTGTTCGTCAAAGGCCATCACAATCACCGCCGCGCCATAGCGCCGTGCCAGCTTCGCCTGGCGGATAAATTCCGCCTCTCCCTCCTTCATGCTGATGGAGTTGACGATGGATTTACCCTGCACACACTTCAGTCCAGCCTCAATCACCTCCCACTTAGAGGAGTCAATCACCACCGGCACACAGGATATGTCCGGCTCACCGGCTATCAAATTGAGGAAGCGGGGCATGGCGGCCAGGGCGTCCAACATCCCTTCATCCATATTGATGTCAATCATCTGCGCCCCATTTTCCACCTGCTCCCGCGCCACGCTTAACGCCTCGTCATATTTGCCCTCCAGGATCAGGCGGGCAAAGCGGCGCGAGCCGGTGACGTTAGTGCGCTCGCCGATGTTTACAAAGTTCAGTTCCGGTGTCAGCGTCAGCGGTTCCAGCCCACTGAGGCGCAGATATTGGGGGCGCGGCTCCGGTTTGCGCGGCGCAATCCCCGCCACGGCCTGGGCAAACGCCTTGATGAAGGCAGGCGTGGTGCCGCAGCAACCACCGACGATGTTCAGATAGCCCTCTTGCGCCAGTTCCCGCAGCACAGGAACCATGTCCTCAATGCCTTCGGCAAAGCCGCCGAAGCCGTCGGGCAGACCGGCGTTGGGATAGAAGCTGATGTAGCTGTCGCTCATGTTGGCGATGGTGGTGAGATACGGCCGTAACGCCCCCGGCCCAAAGCTGCAATTCATGCCCACCACCAACGGGTTGGCGTGGCGAATAGAGATATACCATGCCTCCATTGTCTGCCCGGAGAGGGTACGTCCGCTGGCGTCTGTAATCGTGCCCGAAATCATCAGCGGTAGTTCCGTTCCTTTCTCCTCGAAAACGTTCTGAATGCCAAAGATGGCCGCCTTGGCGTTCAGCGTATCAAAAACCGTCTCAATGAGCAGAATATCCGCGCCGCCGTCCATCAGCCCGCGTGTTGCTTCGGCATACGCCTCGGCCACCTCGTCAAACGTCACCGCCCGATAGCCGGGGTCATTCACATCCGGCGAGAGCGACAACGTGCGGTTCAGCGGCCCCAACGACCCGGCGACAAATTTTGGCCCACGCCCGGCGCCCTTGGCTACAAAGGCATCACACGCTTCACGGGCAATCCGGGCCGCTTCCCGGTTGATTTCATACACATATTCGGCCATCTGGTATTCGGCCTGGGAGAAGCGATTGCCGTTGAAGGTGTTGGTCTCCACGATGTCCGCACCCGCTTCCAGATAAGCCGTGTGGATGGCGTGGATAATATCTGGCCGAGTCAGGTTCAGGATTTCGTTGTTGCCCTTCACGTCGGAGGGATGGTTGGCGAATCGCTCGCCGCGATAGCCCGCCTCATCCAGCCCATACGTCTGAATCAGCGACCCCATGGCACCGTCAATGATCAAAATGCGTTCTTGCAGTTGTTGTTTGAGTAGTTCTGTTCGGTTCATAGTGTTCACATTCGCATCCTAAGATGCGAACTCCTTTCAATTATTATTATGTGGGCTCCTGTTCGCATTTGAGGATGCGCACTCCTTCTTAGGGTGATAATGTTACTTCGACGCTGGCGAGATGGATGTCGCCGCCGAAGGCGGGGCTGACGTCACGGACGACGATGCGCCCCGGATTGGCGGTGGCCACGCTGTAAGGCAGCTCGGCGCTGAATGCGCCCGGTTGGCCCAGGTCGGGGGCATTAACGATGACGGGCTGGCTGGCGAGAACTGTGCCATCTTCGTCGAGCAATTCCACCAGCAGTGTTTGCTCAAAACTGGCAACGCCCTCGCCGGTTACCTGCACCACGCCCCCGCTAATGTTGGCCGCCAACGCTGGTTGGGTGATGCGAATGCGTTCGGTTGTGTCGGGCAGCGACGGCCGTATCGCCGCCACCCCATCCGTCAACATGACCCCCACCGCATTCAGGTGCGTCACACCGCCATCACGCGGGCTGGTGGCAAACACCTGAATGAACGCCTGCTGCTCCCCGCTGACGGTGAAGGGCAGCGTGGCTTCAAAGGGGCCGCGTTGGCCCATTTCGGCGGCAATGGTCACGGCCGTTAACCCCAGCTGTGTGCCATCCGCATCCACCAGCCGCACCACCAGGTTTTGTTCAAAGGTGGAATCCGCTTCACCGCGCACCACCAATGGGCTGGAAAGGCGCGAACCGGGGCCTGGCTCTTGAATAAGAATGGCTTCGACTGGCCCATTCGTTGCTTCCAAAGCGGCGGGGGTATCGTTCGGTACGGCCGTGTTTTCCACAATCGCCGTCTCTGTGATGGGAGGGATGGTGATGGGGGGTACGGCCGTTGCTGTTATCGCTTCGGTCGTTGTGCAGGCCGTAAAGATGAAAACCGCCAGCGTCAGGCATATGGCCTGGGGATTCCATCCCCAGGCTGAGCTAAAAAACGCGCTGAAGCGCGTGATCGGAGGCCTGTTAATTTGCTTCAGTCGTTTTTTTGTGTCAGACGCCGGTTTCAACTGGTGGCTACATGATTTCATAACAACTCCGTTAACTTTGGTATGGCCAGAGGCCAACGGCCGTTCTGTTGCCAACTCTTTATTTCCTTTTGCAGCAGATGAACGAATTGGCGGCGAGCAGGGTCATTGCTATGAGGCATGGCGGCAAATTTGGTAGCCAGTGTATCCAGGCAGGCCGCGTATAAGAGGGTTGGATCAACCTGGGCCAGGTGCTGCTCAAATTGGTGCGGATGATGCGGGTCCCAGGCGGCGCGACGCTCTGCGATCAAGATCTCCACTTCATTGGCAAAAAGCATATGGGCGCTGTGATACGTGGTTATGTCCAAAATGGATACGGGTGATTGAAAAACGCAGATGGCGTCCGGCGGCTGATGGATGATACGCAAATCACCGCCAAAACAAAAAGCAGACACTTGTTTGTGTACCCGATCAGTCAGCACAATACGGCCTGGGCAGACCCGAAATTGAGCGGGCGGCGCGGTATAGTTGAGATGTATGGCGTCTACATGGGTTTGACGGGCAATTGTGACTTGAACGTTTTCGGGATCATAATGCCGCCGCGTCGGGTGTTCGGACAAGATCACATCAAACCGGGTACTGCCAAAGTTGTTTTCGGCCGTTGCCGGGTAAAAAACATAACCCAGGTCGGGTTCATGGGAAATATCAATCGTTTCGGTCACAGTTTCACTTAATTTGGCGAAGACGGGTTTGCAAGTCGGCTACGGCCGTGTTCCATGCCTCATTATCATTTGTTTCCGCCCATAACGCTTGCAACTCGGAGTGTGTCCGAACGCGGGTGACGGCCGTGATCGCCATGCGCACATAGTCCGGTTTCACCTGAATCGGCCGGTTGGCCGATACCCAATTGTGTATTTCATCCGGCAGACTGGCGGCAGGAAAACCGGCGGCAGCAGCCACACATTCCGCTGCTGCCAGCACTTCACAGGCTTCATCGGCGTCCAGATAATCCACCGCTTGCATGGCAGCCACACCGGCTAACGTGCGATCAATCAGCCGAAAATCATTGGCTTCAAAGTCAACCAGCCAATCCATGGCTGTATCATTCTCAAAACTGCCAATACCCCACGTGCCCATCTAGCGTTCCTCAGAAATAAAAAAGCCTCTCAACAGGAGAGGCTTTTGTCACTTTACCAAAGTCTCTCATCTTTCAAACCCATTGGGTTTGCCGGAATTGGCACCTTTTTCGGTAGCCGGTTATTGGTACACAGTAATAGGTTATGCTTACCGAATCACTGATCACCGTTTACCGACTACAGAGCGGTTGCCGAGGCTTCATCGGGCCGGTCCCTCAGCCTCTCTGGATGAGTATTAAAGGTCTAAATAAATAGCTGCCCGGAAGTGTATATCTCTGCAGAAGTGGCGTCAAATGTAACGCGCGTTGTCTCATTTACGGCCGTACCGGTTTTTGCCCGGTGTGAATGGCGATGGTGCCAAACATGAACAGCCTGTATTGCACCTCTATGAATCCGATCTGGCGCATGGTGTCGGCCAGATGTTCCGGGGTTTGGAACTGTTGCGTGCTATCTGGCAAATAGCGATAGGCGTCTGATTCGCCGGTAATCAATTTGCCCAGGGTGGGGATGACATAGTTGAGGTGGATTCTGATAAACGGCCGTAACACATTCTTCTTGGGTGGGCTGGATTCCAACACCACCACCCGCCCCCCCGGTTTGGTCACACGCATCTGCTCGCGGAAAGCGCCGGGCACATCAATCACATTGCGCATGAGAAAGCCGGAAGTGACCGCATCGAAAGTATTGTCGGGAAAGGGCAGATGCAGCGTATCCGCCGCCGTCCATAAGATAGCCGCGCGGGGGGGCAGCCGTTTACCCGCTTGCATCATCTCGATGGTAAAGTCACCGCCAACGGCCGTCAGTCCCGGTATCTGCTGTAACCCTTCCAGAGCAATATCGCCGGTACCGGTAGCAATGTCCAGCAGACGGCCGTGTGGCGGTAAATTCGCCTGCTGAACCACATATCGCCGCCATTTCATATCCTGCCCAAACGTCATTAACCGATTCATACGGTCATACCGTCCGGCAATGCGGGCAAACATATCTTGCACATAATCGGCGCGTTCCTGTCCTTCCAAATGAGCCATACTCACCTCACACTACAGTTGTGCCTCCGTCGCAAGTCACAGGTTGCAGGTTACTTGCTACCTGCCACTTGCCACCTGCCACAATTCTAACACCGCCCCCTGATTTGTGGATAAAGCGTAAAAAATGGTGGGCACGGCCGTGACCCGTTCCATCCCTTCACGAATCCTTTATTGAGAAAAATCACGCTCCTGTGTATCATACGCAGCATGTCAGATACCGTTACCTCTGGTCAACTCAGCCTCTCTGGCGTTTCCGCTGCCGCCGTCAAGGCATTTCGTGAAGGTCGCCTGGCTGCCCGCGAACAGGAATACGAGAAAGCTGTGCGCTACTACAGTGATGCCCTGGCGTTTGCAGGCGCTCCGGCGATCTTCCGTTCCCGATTGTTTGAGTATCGTGGGCAGTGTCACTGGTTATTGGGTGAATTTGAGGCTGCGGAAAAAGATTACAACGACTCGTTGGCCACCAGTGACACCCAAGATCAAACCGCCCGCGCCCGCGTCCGCCTGGGGGAACTGGCCGACTTTCGCGGCCAATACGAAGAGGCAGAAAAACTATACCAACAGGCATTGCAGGAGGGACTGACTTCGCAAAACTTATTGGTCATTGGTCGGGCGCGGCGGGGGCTGGGCGTATTATACCGGCGGCAAGGAAATACAGACGCCGCCATCAACCACCTGACGCAATCCTTAGCCGCTTTCCGCCAGGCCGGTGAAGCGCGTGAACAAGGCCGCGTCCTTACCAGCCTGGGCCGGACGCGCCAGGCGCGGGGTGAGTACCAATACGCCCTGGCTGCCCACCATGAAGCGTACACAATTCTGGAATCGGTCAATGATCGCTGGCGGGTTGTGCAAGCCCTCAACGACATCGGGGAGTGCCATCAGGCGTTGTATGATATTGATAATGCCCTGTCTTATCACCAGCGCGCGTTGCAGCAGGCAATGGAAACAAAGGCCGAACTGCTGGTGCCGGAAATCAAGCGCAATCTCGGTGTTGATCTGGTGGAAATGGGGCAATATGAGCAAGGGTTAGTTTATTTGCAGGCAGCCCTGGAAGGTGCGCGGGATGTAGGCAATCTGGAACACGAAGCTCTGGCACTGTATAACCTGGCGCGGGCCTACTTACGCCATGAAGATTTCGGTCTGGCGGCGCAGGCAGTGGCGGCATTGGCCCATATTGCTGAGACGCTAAATGCTGACCGGTATCGGGCGTTGGCCTCATTTGTGCGTGGGGAGTTGCTGTATTACCAGGGAGATCGGGCCGGCGCCGTGGCCGAATTAAACAGCGCCATGTTATCTGCGCAAACTTCGGTGGATCGGGGTACGCTGTGGAAACTACACGCTACCATGAGCCATGTGGCCGACAATGAAAATATCGCGGCTGTGCATTTAACAATTGCCGCCGATTTTATCCGGCAAACAGTTGAACCCCTGCAAGACCCACACTTGAAATCTTGTTTTGTTTACGCACCACCGGTATTGGCCGTGTTACAGGCCGCCAATATCAATCCTGAAAAGTTGTAACGTCCCCCGTTGTCCCTCTCTCATTCTTTCTTAGCCTGGTGGCGCGAACGCGCCGTTAGCCTCTGGTTGTGGCCGCAAAACCTCATCCGTGACTTTCCGGTGCGGGTGCGGCGCATCAGGCAAACTGGGGGCACGGCCGTTACCCACCCCCCCCGCCTCAGAAAAACCGTCCATTTGCTGATCGTGCAGCTTTTTGATCTGGTAGGCGGCCCAGAACTGGCGCAAATGTGCCTGCGGTTGTTGGCGCATACCACACCACTAACGGCGGCGGAGACGGCCGTTATCACCGACATTATCGGCATACACCTGCGGTTCACCGATGTGCGCCTGGCGGAAGGTGGCCTGGCCAGGTTCATCTTCCGGTTTAACGGCAATCTGGCCTTTACCGCCTGGCATACCATCTTTTTGCCGCAAACCCCTTCTCGCTCCCGCCAAAACCTGGCGCTGCTGGTACACGAATTAACACATGTCTACCAATATGAGCAGGCAGGTACCCGGTACATGACGGAGGCCATTTACATGTTGGTCACCACCCGCCGCGACTGTTATACCTATGGCGGTGCGGCCGGCCTGGCGCAGGCGCATGAGAACCAGAAGCCGCTGTCCAGCTTTAACCGGGAACAGCAGGCGCAAATCGTGCAGGACTATTTTTCTTTGCAGGCAGCTGGGGAGGAAGTAGCGGCTTATTTACCGTATATGGATGAATTGCGTCACGGCCGTTTGTAGCCGCCAACGGCTAGCCACTACCCCCAATCATGCCACTGTAATGTAGCTGTTATGTCACTGCGTTGACACTTAAACGTACACGGGTATAATAGATACATCCCGGCAACTGTTGATCCCCCTCAAATCAACAGGAGAGCGGTTAATGGTTTGTTTTATGGTTATTGATCATTGTATTTTTTTAGCAAGCCCCTGCTGTGCCCCGATCATTGCCCCACAAGGCAAACATGCCGTGGCGTCACAGGGGCTGTTTGCATTTAAATCGCAGATCTGACGGGTTTTTCAAAACTCGCCAGATCTTCTGCTCAAGGAGGTGATGCAACGCATTCAGTTATAGATTCAGTTATAGTAAGAGCCCACAGCATGAACACTTTATTGTTTTAACATCTAGAGATTTGGAGGAGACAAATGTCAAAAAAGTGGTTTACATTTATTGCCATACTCGTGGCTTTTAGTTTTGTATTAGCGGCCTGTCAATCCGCTGAACCGCAAGTTGTCGAAGTTACCCGCGTTGTCACCGAAACCGTTGTGGAAACAGTTGAAGTTGAAGGTGGAACTGAGGAGATTCAGGTAGAAGTTACCCGTGTCGTGGTAGAAACCGTCGTGGTTGAACCAACCCCTGTCCCCGTGGAAGCCAAGCCAAAAGATCTGGTTGTTTGCATGGCCCAAGAACCCACCACCCTCTACCCCTATGGCGGTTCCATGCTGGCGATGTCCGCCGTGCTGCACGCCGTTTATGAAAACAACCTGACAACTCTGTCCTATGACTATCAGGCGCAAGGCCTGGAAAAAGTACCCAGTCTGGCCGATGGCGATGCCCAACTGGTAGAAGTTGAAGTGCAGCCTGGCGACCTGGTACGTGATGCATCAGACAATGTTGTGGCCTGGGGCGAAGGCGTAACGGTCAAAAATCAAGCCGGTGAAGAATTCACCTTTGATGGCGGCCCGGTGACGTTGGAGCAACTGGTGGTAGACTTTACCATGAAGCCCCGTGTCTATTCAGATGGCGAACCGGTCAAAGCCAGTGACTCTGTTTATAGCTTTAATCTCATTGGCGATCCTGACACGCCCCAGGGTAAATACACCTTCGAACGTACTGCCAGCTATGAAGCTACCGGCGATCTGACTGTCCGTTGGACAGGTCTGCCCGGTTTCATGGATTCCACCTACTACACCAACTTCTGGGCGCCATACCCTGAACACCTGTGGGGTGGCTATACCGCCGCTGAACTGCTGACGGCCGAAGAATCCAGCCGTATGCCGGTTGGTGATGGCCCGTTTATGATCACGGAATGGGTAGCTGGCGACCGCATTTCCCTGGTGAAAAACCCGCATTATTACCGTGCTGCTGAAGGTTTGCCCTATCTGGACAGTGTTACCTACAAATTCATCCCCAATACCAATCAGTTGATAGCCCAGTTACTCTCCGGTGCTTGCGACATTGGTACGCAGGATGGTATGTCCACCAACGAAGCCCCGTTCCTGATCGAGGCGGAAAACAATGGCTTGCTTGTGCCGTTCTTCCAGACCGGTACCGTGTACGAACACATTGACTTCAACATTGACCCGGTGGACGAATATCGCAGCCGTCCCGAATACCGTGACTGGTTCAGTGATGTACGTGTACGCCAGGCCATGACCATGTGTACGGATCGCCAGGGTATGGTGGACAATATCATGTACGGCCGTTCCGAAATCATCCACACCTACGTCCCCAGCGTACATCCGCTCTACCCGTCTGAAGGCCTGACCGAATGGCCCTATGATGTGGAAGCGGCCAATGCGCTGCTCGATGAGGTTGGGTTTGTGGACAGTGATGGTGATGGCATCCGTGAATACACCGATGGTACGCCCTTCGTCATCACTCTGGGCACTACCGCCGGTAACGCCATGCGCCAGCAGTTGACCCAGATTTTCAAGGAAAACCAGGCCCAGTGTGGCATCCAGGTAGAACTGTACTACCTGCCCGCTGGTGAGTGGTTTGCTGACGGGCCGGAAGGCGTGTTGTTTGGCCGTAAATATGACCTGGGCGAATTTGCCTGGTTAACCGGCGTTGAACCTTCCTGCAGCTTGTATGGTGGTTGGAACGTTCCTGGCGATCCGGACGCTGTAGACGAAAATGGCAATGCCCTCTATCCGTCGGCCTGGGGTGGTCAGAACAACACCGGCTGGCGCAATGCCGACTTTGATGCCGCTTGCCAGAAAGCTATAGGCTCTCTGCCCGGCACCCCCGAATACGAAGAAGGGCATATTGAATCGCAGATTATCTTCTCCGAGAATGTGCCGGTTATCCCGTTGTTCCTGCGCCTGAAAGTAGCCGCAGCCCGACCGGAAATCCTGAACTTCTTCGTTGACCCAACCCAGAACTCTGAAATGTTCAACATCTTCGAGATTGACATTCAGCAGTAATGCGGTGCTTTGAATGATGTAGTTAGTGGCAGCGCCAGAGATGGCGCTGCCACTAATTGTAATTTTTTTGGTTTCTTCCATGTGCTTTGATACAATCTTGCCATGGATGCACTATTTCCCGATTCCTTCCATACAATCACTGGCTTTTGGCCGCATCCACATGCACGCATACATAAATAAACCTGAGAAGTTCCTGTCCATATTACATTGCTGAGGCAATGATAAGGTGGGTATCCTCAAATGCTAGATAAGGTGCATCTGGGGAATCTGCCATTTCATTTAACGTTTCGTTTGGGGCAGGGGTGGCGCCATGGGCCTGCCCTCAGGGCAACCATAAAAGATGTCCTGATGTTCTCAGTATTCTCAGTATTATGGAAATGATGTGCAGCATACGTAGAACGGGTTAATTAACCGATTCAGGCAAGGTGATCATCTTGCCAGGAGGTATCCGATGACCAATTATCTCATACGGCGGGCGCTTCAAATGGTATTGGTGGTCATTTTGGCTACGATTGCCATTTATCTCATGTTAAATGCGGTACCCGGTGGCCCTTTATCTGGCCTAAACCTGGCCGCCGATGCCAAAAGCCGGCTAAGCCCGCAAGAAATTGCCCGGATAGAGGCAACGCTGGGCCTGAATAAGCCCATGTACCTGGCTTATCTAACCTGGTTGTTTGGCGAAGATTGGCTGGATGAAGTGGGTGATGCTGTTGGCAACCCGGACGCGAAAAACAACTTGTTCATCACCGGTACCTGGCGTGATTACCAGTCACCCACCTGTCAGGCTGCCGCAGGCACCAATGCGGGCGCAGATCCAGCCAAAAGAGCGCCATGCCGTGAAGGTGTGCTGCGTTGGGATTGGGGTGAGTCCTGGGCATTGGCGCGTGGGCAAACAGTTACTTCGATTATTGGTAGCCGTCTCATGAACACACTCATTTTGATGACAACGGTAACGGTGATTTCACTGGTTATTGCCATTCCTATTGGCATCATTTCCGCCGTGAGACAATATTCCGTGCTGGATTATGTGGCTACGACATTTAGCTTTTTTGGCATTGCCATGCCCGTATTTTGGTTTGGCCTGTTGGTTATTATTCTATTTGGTCTGCAATTTCAAAGGTGGGGATTGCCTTATTTCCCCACTGGAGATGTGTTTACACAGCGGGTGCTGCCCGGCAGCATTCAAGACGTGCTGAATATACAGCCTTATACGCTGGCTGATCGAGCCATCCATTTAGTATTGCCGGTTATGGTGCTGACGTTACTTTACCTGGCTGGCTGGAGCCGCTATATGCGTTCTTCAATGTTGGAGGTGCTGCGCCAGGATTATGTACGCACTGCCCGGTCCAAGGGCTTACGGGAGCGCGCCGTTATTATGAGACATGCCTTTCGTAATGCTTTGATCCCCATTATCACCATTGTAGTTTTCCAGATACCAGGCATCTTCGGCGGCGCCATTATTACCGAGACGATTTTTAATTATCCGGGTATGGGGCGATTGTACATTGACGCCTTGAGCCGCGATGACTGGCCTATTGTCATGGCCTTGTTATTCATTACTGCTATTTTGGTTGTTATTGCGACCTTGATTGGTGATATTCTTTATACAATTGTAGACCCACGTATCCGTTTTGGTTAATTCACACGAGAAACAAGCAACCAGGTTTTGACGAAAAGCCTGGTTGTTGACTTGAGGGAGAACTCCTATGACCGTTAGCAAGATCGACATTGATGCTCTTCAATCTGAAGCGATGCTTACCGGTAAACCGGAGCCGCTGATTATCACCTATTGGAACCGACTGCGCCGGCATAAGTTGGCGACAGCCAGTTTAATTGTGTTGGCTACGATTATCCTGGTTGTGTTGATTGGCCCAGAAATTATGGCGCGCCGGACCTACTATAATGTCTCCCGTGGTGAATACATGAATTACAGCCGGGATACGCAAGACCTGGCCTCGCGGAATATGCCGCCATCACGTGAGCATCCTCTGGGAACAGATGAGTTGGGGCGGGATGTGTTATATCGCTTGATGGTGGCCGGCCGTCTGTCATTAACTATCGCCTTTACGGTTACGTTGATTGCCGAGGCGTTTGGCTTGTTTATTGGGGCGGTGTCGGGGTATTACGGCCGTTGGGCAGACAGCGTCATTCAGCGGATTGTCGAATTCATCATCATTCTGCCCTCCCTCCCTCTGTTATTAGTGTTGTCGTCACTCTTACGTAATATCCGCGTCTCGTTTTTGCCACCTGAATGGAGTCAGGCTTTTGTGATTATCGTCATCTTGGCCCTCTTGGGTTGGACGGGCGCCTGCCGTTTGGCGCGGGCGGAAGTGCTAAAACTGCGCAATATGGAATTTGCCGAAGCATCACGCGCCTTAGGCATGAGTAATCTTCAGATTATCACCCGGCACATGATGCCCAATGCCATTCCGCCAATCATTGTCAGCGCCACTTTGGGCTTGGGTGGGGTTATTCTGCTGGAGTCAGCCTTAAGCTTTTTAGGTTTTGGTGTGCAACCCCCGGTCGCTACATGGGGAAATATGCTACAAGATGTGCAAAAAGATATGT
Source organism: Chloroflexota bacterium (assembly GCA_013112725.1). Classification (GTDB taxonomy): domain Bacteria; phylum Chloroflexota; class Anaerolineae; order Promineifilales; family Promineifilaceae; genus CAADGU01. Next base: position 14,779 of record JABFFZ010000036.1, on the reverse strand, counting down.
TCATGGCGCCCTGGAAGGCGTTGTATCCGGGTATGCTCATTTTTATAACGGTATTGTCTTTCAACTATTTAGGTGATGGTTTACGGGACGCTTTAGACCCACGCCTAAAGCTATAGGCACATTAGGGAAGAAGGTAGAGAGAAGTGGAGCAAAACAACAATAACATCCTCGAAATCAAAGGGCTAAAAACACAGTTCTTCACCGAAGCTGGTGTGGTCAGGGCTGTTGATGGGGTGGATTTGACCGTCAGGCGAGGCGAAGTCATGGGGGTGGTAGGCGAATCCGGTTGCGGAAAGAGCGTCATGTCTCTTTCCATTATGCGCCTGATTGGTCAGCCGGGGAAAATTTTGGAAGGTGAAGTGATTTTTGACGGTGAGGACATCTTGAAGGTGCCGGAATCTGCCATGACCAAAATACGGGGCAACCGTATTTCCATGATTTTCCAACAGCCACAAAGCTGCTTAAACCCGGTTTTTCGTGTGGGTGACCAACTGTCTGAGGTCTTAGACATTCATCAAGATTTGGGTAAAGAGGCTGGTGAAAAGCGGGCTATTGAACTGTTGGCTATGGTGGGTATTCCTGAGCCTGAATCACGCATCAAGGCATTCCCGCATGAGTTGTCGGGTGGTATGTCGCAGCGTGTAATGATTGCTATGGCTCTGGCGTGTTTACCAGAATTGCTGATCGCCGATGAACCAACTACCGCCCTGGATGTAACCATTCAAGCCCAGATTTTAGACCTGATGCGTAATCTGAAGTCCAAAATGGAGACATCCATCATCCTGATTACCCATGATCTGGGTGTGGTGGCCGAGATGTGTGATCGGGTTACAGTGATGTATGCTGGCCGGGTGGTTGAAGAAGCGCCTGTTATAGAATTGTTCCAGTCACCCAAGCATCCGTATACGGCAGCACTGATTGGCTCGACGCCAGTACTGGGGGAAACGGATAAAGAGTTGGTCACGATCCCTGGTTCAGTGCCTAATCTGGTCGATCTACCACCTGGATGCAAATTTGCGCCACGATGCCTGGCTCGCATTGAGAACCAGTTGACCAAATGTACTGAAGAAGAACCACAATTAAAACTGGTTGCTCCGGGTCATACGGCCCGCTGCTGGTTGTATGAGTAAGTTAGTTTGAGGGCTGAGGAGAATAACAATCATGGTGGACGAAATAAAGAAAAACGGGGCAAGCGTTTCACAGGAAAGACGTAAATTATTAGAAGTAAATAATTTGGTGAAATACTTTCCCGTGCGCGGCGGTTTGCTGCAACGGGTGCGCGCCTGGGTTAAGGCGGTGGATGATGTTTCCTTTTTTGTTTATGAAGGGGAAACGTTGGGGTTGGTAGGAGAGTCTGGCTGTGGCAAGACAACGGTGGGGCGTACTATCTTAAATTTGATCCCACCCACAGATGGCCACGTTATCTTTGATGGTAAGGATTTGTCTACGCTGAACGCATCGGAAATGAAAAAGATGCGGCGTAATATGCAGATCATTTTTCAAGACCCATACTCATCACTTGACCCGCGTATGCCTATTGGTGAAAGTATTTCAGAGGGGCTGCGTATTCACACCAATAAAAGTGGTCAGGAACGCTACGATATTGTGGTGGAGATGTTAACTCGTGTGGGTATGCGAGCGGAACACGCGCGGCGTTATCCACATGAATTTTCGGGCGGGCAGCGACAGCGTATTGGGATTGCGCGGGCATTGGCTTTGCAGCCCAAGTTTATTGTATGTGATGAACCGGTTTCGGCGCTGGATGTTTCTATTCAGGCGCAGGTGTTGAATATCCTGAAGGAGCTGCAGCGGGATTTTGGCCTGACATACCTGTTTATTGCCCATAATCTGAGTGTGGTGGAGCATTTTAGTGACCGGGTGGGGGTGATGTATCTGGGCAAGATGGTGGAGATGGCTTCACGGGATGACTTGTATGAAGATCCATTGCATCCTTACACGCAATCACTGATGTCGGCTATTCCGATTCCTGATCCGACGCTGAAGCGGCAGCGAGTTATTTTGCAGGGAGAAGTACCCAGCCCGTTAAACCCGCCCAAGGGGTGTCGTTTTCATACGCGCTGTCCGTTAGCTTTTGACAAGTGTTCTCAGGAAACCCCACCATTTAAGGATTATGGAAATGAGCATTATGCGGCTTGCTGGTTGTTGGAAACCGGGGAGAAGGGCGCCAGTAAGCTAACAATTGATAAAGTGCGCCATAGCAAGGTGGCCTTTGTCGCTGAGGTTGAATAGGCACAGGGTTGTGCTGCACCTGTTTTGAAATGATGACCCGCAATTGCGGGTCATTTTGTATTGTTGTCTTCTGGGTAAGTTACCCTCTATAATGATGGCCATAGCAGGTGATAATTGGTGGAGTATGGTATGGCGGATGTGAAACATATTTTGGTGGTGGATGATCATTTTGAGATGTTGGAGTTTCTGCGCTCCATGCTGCAATTGTCCAGCCAGGATTATGAAGTATTGGCGGTACCTTCGGCGGAAGAAGGGTTGCTGGAACTGCGCCGGGGGATGTTTGATTTGTTGATTACCGATGTGCGCTTGCCAGGGATGAGTGGGTTTGATTTGATTCGCCGGGCGCGGCGATTGGGGCTGAATTTGCCGGTGATTATGATTACGGCGTATGCAACGGCGCAGGGGCGTAAAGAGGCGGCAGATTTGGGGGTCTTCCAGTATTTTCAGAAGCCATTGGATACGGATGATGTGTTAACGGCCGTCAATAAAGCCCTCCACGGTGATGAACCGGCCCCGCCAATAGCGATAGCTACGGCCGTGACTCCCTTCACCATGACCGAAGATTTGCGTAAACGGCTGGAAACGTTGCGGGTGGACACGGGCGCGTTGCAGTTGGTGTTGTCGGCCATCCATGGGCAGGTGCTGCACAGTGTGGGCAGCGGGCCAAGAATTGACCAGGAAAAGCTGGCGGCCATTATTGCCCGCAATGTCAGCGACAGTTTTTTGTTAGCGCGGGAGATTGGCAGCAAGGAGCCATTTACGCTGCAATATCATGCCGGTTCACGTCTGGAGTTGTACTGCGCCAATATCGGTGAACAGCACTTTCTGACATTGTTTTTTGATGCCGCCGCCCGCCGGGGTCGCATTGGTACCATTTGGGTGTTTACCCAGCGCGCGATTAAGGATTTGCAGGTGTTGTTGCCGGCAACGGCCGTACATGCCCCTCTTAAACAAACACCGCTACCCAGAGCAGTTGAAAAGCAACGGCCGGCTGTTACCCCCCAACCGGTTGTTGAGCCGCCCACCCAACCAATGTCGTTACCGCTACCGAAAGTAGATGAGCCAGAGGAACTTGAACTGGCGCCGGCAGAAAATCTGCCGGTTAACATCACCATTATCGGCGCGGAGGCGGAACCCGGCGCACCGGTTGATGAGCCAGTGGCGGCACTGGACATGGGCGCAGATGAGCTGGCGGCTTTGTTGGCAGGTGGGGCTGTTGACGTTGGCGCAGACGTAGATGCATTTTGGGATGATGTGCTGGATTTCTCCGAAACAGAGGATGACGACCAAAATAAAGGCCTCTCCGTAGAAGAGGCCATTCAAAAAGGGCTTATTTCAGGTGATGTGCCCGGCGTGAGCAGATGATCTCGGTGATCGTTAACTGAACAGCCGATTACCGATTGCCGACCTGAGGCCATTCTCTGACAAAATTTGCAGCACATCAGTCATGTGCCGGATACGCCGGTAAACGGGGTAAACCGATTCCCCATATAAATCTTCCGGGTCATACAACACCGGTATCATGCCTGCGGCAGCCGCACCACGGCCGTCGGCAAAATAATTATCCCCCACATACAGGCATTCCTCGGCGCGTAAACCATTAAAGCGTGATATGACGTGCCAAAAGATTTTGGGATCTGGCTTCCAATAGCCAATTTCGCCGGCAGCCAACATCAGATCAAAAAATTCATTCAAGCCAAGCTGGGTCACATCGTCATGCAGCGGATTCGGACGATTAGAAATCAGGCCTACAATGTAACCAGCCTGTTTCAGCGTTGCCAAAAGTTGTTTAGCGCCTGGCGCACAGGCCACCTGCGGTTTGTATTCCGTTTCAAACCACTGCCGCACCAGGGCAGCCCGTGTTGTCAAATCCTGCCTGGCGTCTACTTTTTCCAGTAATTGTTTAGAGTAGTTAATCCAAAAGCCATCAATATCATACTGTTCCATATCTTGCTTTACCAGCGTTTCATGGCCCCAGTATTCGTGTGCCCATACTTTCACACGGTGTTCGGCTGCCGGTGGAATTTCAATATCCAGCGAGCGGGCAAAGTGAATAAACGCGGCCGTTGGCCCCGGTGATGGAATGCGGAGGGTTCCATCCAGATCAAAAAATACGGCTTTAATGTGTTGGGTCATAGATACTCCTTATGACTCTATGATGGGGAGTTCAACCTCTCGCAAAAAGTTGACCTTCCTAGAAATTTTACCTCAATATGAGGGCCTGGTAACAATTTGTCAATGTGCATGCGAGCATATGACTTTAGACCCAATTGCGGGTTGTCCCTTTGCCCACCCCTGGCAAAATGGCTACAATCGCTCATTTTATGAGGAGATATGACGCACATGAGCGCCATAGACACATTTGTAATTGTTCCTACTTACAACGAGGTTGACAATATAGACGAGTTGCTCACGCAACTACTTGGCCTGCCGGTGCCGGTAGGGGTCATTGTGGTGGATGATAATTCCCCAGATGGTACGGGAAAATTGGCTGACGATTGGGCCAGACAATACCCGGAAGCGGTTCACGTAGTGCATCGCCCCGGTAAGATGGGGTTGGGCACGGCCTACATTGCCGGATTCCGGTACGCGATTACGCTGAACACCCGCAACGTAATGACAATGGATGCTGACTTCTCACATAATCCGCGTTATATCCCGGCGATGATAGCAATGAGCCAGTATAAACATGTGGTTATTGGTTCCCGTTATGTGCCGGGTGGTGGGCAGCAAAATTGTACCTGGAAGCGTGTCATATTGAGCCGGGGCGCTAATTTTGTCGCCCGCTTTTTGTTGGGCTTGAAGGCCAAGGATGCAACGGCCGGTTTTCGGCTGTATCGGCGTGAGGTGTTGGAATCTATTCCGTTGGAGCAGATTTTTTCCAGCGGTTACTCTTTTTTGGTGGAGATGCTGTTTTTGTGCCAGCGGCGCGGCTGGCAGGTGGGGGAAGTGCCCATTATTTTTGAAGATCGGCGCAAAGGGAAAACCAAAATTTCCCGGAATGAGGTTTTTAAGGCGCAGTATACGGTATTTCGCCTGTTTGTGCGGCGGCTGCGCCGAGGAGAACCACGCCGGCCGGAGGTGCCTGTTTCGCTATCATGATGGATGTAAGATGTAATTTGTGTGGTCACGATGATTACAAAGTGCGTTACCCGGCTACCGGGCAGTATGCAACTATCGGGCAAGATCATCGTGTGTTGGCCGCCGATGCGTTTTCTTGTACGCATGCCGGGTATGGCAGCCATGCGCGTATTGTGCAGTGTAATCATTGTGGGCATATCTATGCCAATCCCCGGTGGACGGATGAAGAATTGTTGGCGGCATACACGGCCGTTGAAGACAATACCTATGTGGAAGAACGACTGGGGCGGGAGCTGACGTTTCGTAAACATTTGTACGCCATGGAAAAATTTACCGGCCCGGCCAACGGTGGCCCCGAAGCCGCTTCGGCCCGCACCCTGCTGGATGTGGGTGCGTACATTGGCGTTTTTGTGGAGGTAGCCATGGCCCATGGCTGGCAGGCGTGTGGCGTGGAACCTTCGGCCTGGGGCGCGGGCGTGGCCCAGGCCAATGGGCTGCCGGTGCTGCATGGTACGCTGGATCATGCGGAACTCCAGCCGATGTCGTTTGATGTGATCACCATGTGGGATGTGATTGAACATCTGGCCGACCCTTCAGGAGAACTGGCGAAGGCGTATCGGCTGCTGCGCCCCGGCGGTTGGATTGTGGTGCACACCATGGACAGCAGTAGTCTGGCGGCTCGGCTGATGGGGTCGCGCTGGCCCTGGCTGATGGATATGCATGTGCAGTATTTCAGCCAACGCACTCTGGCGGAGATGCTGCGCCAGAATGGGTTTGAAGTGGTCTGGTCGGGCGCACAGGGGCGTTATTTGCGGCTGAATTATGTGGCCTCGCGCCTGGGCGGGCTGAACCGATATTTAGGTGCGGTGGCAACGAAGTTGGTGCATGGATTACGGTTGGGCAGTACGGCCGTGCCCGTGAATTTTGGCGATTTGTTTACGGTGTATGCGAGACGGCCGTTGGCTGATAATTAAGATATTGGGATATTACCAATGCCTCAATATCTTACTTTCCCCAAGATAGGTCACACTTTATGATCAAAGGCAAAAAAGTAGTGGTTGTCATGCCGGCATACAATGCCGCACAAACCCTACGCCGCACCTATGACGAAATTCCCCACGATATTGTGGATGAACTGGTGCTGGTGGATGATGCCAGCCGTGATCACACGGCGGACGTTTCCCGCGAATTGGGCATTCACACCATCGTCCACGAACAAAACACAGGCTATGGCGGCAACCAGAAGACCTGTTATCGCACCGCCCTTGAACTGGGCGCGGACATCGTGATCATGCTGCACCCTGATTATCAGTACACGCCTAAACTGATCACGGCTATGGCTTCCCTGATGGCGGAGGGATTGTTTGATTGTGTATTAGGTTCGCGCATTTTGGGCGTGGGGGCGCGCAAAGGGGGAATGCCGCTCTATAAATACATCTCCAACCGGGTGCTGACGTTACTGCAAAATCTCATTATTGGCTACAAATTGTCTGAATACCACACCGGGTATCGCGGTTTTACGCGGGAAATTCTGGAAAAATTGCCGCTGGCGGACAATTCCGATAACTTTGTCTTTGATAACCAGATGTTGGCGCAAATTATCTATGCCGGGTATCGCATTGGCGAAATCACCTGCCCCACACTTTATATGGAGGATTCTTCGTCCATTAACTTCAAAAATTCCACCATTTATGGTTTTGGCGTCCTTAAGGTTTCGCTGCTGTTTCGCCTGACCCGGTGGGGTATTATCCGTTCGCCATTATTCTCTCGTTTGCAGCCGATATGAGCATTCGCCGACTATTTGAAGGATTGTTTTTAGTTGCCCTCTTTGTGATGGGGGTGCGCGCCACGCTGGACGCCGATATGTGGTGGCATCTGCGGACGGGCGAGTACATCTGGCAACAGGGCATCCCGCGCCTGGATGTGTTCTCATTTACCGTTCCCGACCATGCCTGGGTGACGCACGAGTGGTTGTCGCAGGTGGTGATGTGGCTGGTGTACCAGGCGGGTGGTTTTGCCGGGCTGATCCTGGGCACGGCCGTGTTGGTACTGCTGACGTTTGGGTTGGTGTATGGTAGTTGCGCCGGACGGCCGTACCTGGCTGCCTTTGTGGTGTTATTAGCCGCTGTTACCTCGGCCATTGTCTGGGGAGCGCGGCCACAGATGTTTAATTTGTTGTTTACGGCCGTGTTTGTCTTCCAGGTAGAGCGCGTCAAAGATAAGCAGTTGCCACTGTGGACGTGGTGGCTGCTGCCGCTGTTTATGCTGTTGTGGGCCAATTTTCACAGCGGGTATTTGCTCGGTGTGGTGCTGTTGGGCACGTATGTGGTGGGGGAAGCGGCGCAGCAGTGGCGGCAAAAAACAGACGAGCGCACCCTGCCCTGGCCCATCATTCGCCGCCTGTTTGTGATCACCGTGATCTGTTTTCTCATAGCCGCGCTCAACCCCAGCGGCCCGGAATTGTGGATATACCCCTTTTACACCCTGGGCAGTTCGGCCATGCAAGCGTACATTCAAGAGTGGCACTCGCCCGATTTTCATCTGACCTTTTTCTGGCCGTTTGCGGGCATGTTGGCGTTAGGGGTGCTGAGTTTTGTCTTTAGCCAGCGGCGGGTGACGTTTACCGATTTGCTGCTTTTTTTGGGCACAGGGGCGGCGGGACTGCTTTCGGCGCGGCATATTCCCCTGTTTGCTATTGTGGCTGCGCCTATTATTGCCCGGCATGGGCTGAGCGCGCTGGCGGGCACGGCCGTGCACCCCATCCTCAGCGGTGACGTAAAAGAACCCCAACCAACCCGGCTGATGGCGACCTTGAACGTGATCGCGTTGGTGGTAGCCATTGTGGGCGCGTTGGGCTGGGCGGCCAATCAGGTGGCGGAAAATGAGACGGCCGTAGCCGCCCAATATCCGGCGGCGGCGGTAGATTTTCTGCAAGCCAACGGGTTGGCGCAGGAACGCGGGTACAACAGTTACAACTGGGGCGGTTATCTGATCTGGCGGGGATTGCCAGTGTTTGTAGACGGCCGTGCCGATGTGTATGGCGACGACTTCCTCTTTTATTACCGCCAGGCGTTTGACGCCGGCCCGCAGTGGCGGGCACCGCTGGACGATTTTGCCGTGACCTATGTGCTGATGGAACGTGATTCGCCTCTGCTGACCGTCTTGGCCGCCAGCGGTGAGTGGCAGCAAGTGTATCAGGACGAATTGGCGCAGATTTATGTGCGAATGAATGTAATTGAGTGATTGGGTAATTGGGTAATTACTCAATTACCCAATTACCCAATTACCCCTCTCCCTATGACAACACCCCAACCTCCCTATCCCGCCTGGATCAAACGCGATTGGTTATGGATTGCGTTGCTTGGTCTGCTGATGCAGGGATTTTGGGCGCTGCAAATGGATCATCCGTCCTATATGGACGCCTATTACTACACCACCAATGGGCAGCGGTTGGCGGGCGGCTATGGCTTTACGGAAGAGGTGATCTGGCAATATCTGGATGATCCTGCCGGGCTGCCTGCGCCCAGCCATTCGTACTGGATGCCGCTGCCGTCGCTGCTGGCGGCGGCGGGGTATGCTGTTGCCGACAGTTTTCGGGCGGCGCAGGCGCCGTTTTGGCTGTTGGCGGGGCTGCTGCCGCTGCTGACGTATGGGATCAGCCTGCAATTTACCCAGGCGCGGTGGCAAGTGTGGGTGGCCTGTTTGTTCACGGCCGTTGGCGGTTATTACAGCCGCTTTCTCAACCAGCCCACCACGTTTACCCCCTTTGCCTGGGCGGGCAGCGCCTGTTTGCTCTTTCTGGCCTGGGGGCATGTGCGCCAGCAGGGGCGCTGGTGGCTGCTGGCGGGCCTTATGGCCGGGGCTGCCCACCTGACCCGCGCCGACGGTGTCTTGTTTTTGTTGGTCAGCGGCCTGATGTGGCTCTTTTCCCTGCGTGACTGGCATCGCCGCCGCACCATTACCCCATCCTTCGACAAGGCTCAGGACAAGTTACCCAATTACCCAATTACTCAATTACTCCTTCTGCTGGCCGGTTACTTGCTGGTAATGGGCTGGTGGTTCATCCACAATATGGAGGTATTTGGCCGACCGCTGCCCACCGCGGGTACACAAACCATTTTCCTGACGCAATATAACGAAATTTTTGCTTACGGCCGTCACTTTGACCTGCAACATTTACTGGCCGCCGGTTGGCCCGCCTTATTGCAGTCACGGTTGCAAGGTCTCAATCTGGCCGCGCAAACGTTTATTGCCGTCAGCACGTTGTTATTCCTCTTTCCTTTTATATTCTGGGCCTGGATCAAGTGGGCGCGGCAGCCGGACAAGTGGCCGCTGTTACGGCCGTTTACCTGGTATACGTTGGGGTTGTTTGCGGCTATGAGCCTGGTCTTCACCTGGCCGGGGCAGCGTGGCGGACTGCTCCATTCCTCGGCCGCCATCTGGCCCTGGATGACGGTGCTGGCGGCGGGAGGCATTGACATCGCCGTAGATTTTGCCGCCGCCCGGCTGCCCCACTGGCAGCCACAGCGGGCCAAAAAGATATTTTCGGGCATGTTTCTGACGCTGGCGCTCATCATCAGTGTGGGCACATTGCGCACGACGGAGGATATTGACCCGGTGATTGTGCGCCAGATTGGGTCCGTGCTGCCGGACACGGCCGTCATCATTACCGGGAATGCGCCGGGATTTTATTATCATACGGGACGGCCGTCGTTGAGTGTGCCCAACGAACCGCCGGAGGTGCTGCTGCAATTGGCAGCGCGGTATGGCGGCAATTATCTGGTGTTAGACGATATGCACCCGCCGCCGCTTAAGCCGGTTTACGCGGAAGAAGCCATTCCCGGCATCAGGCTGGTGGAGCGGTTTGGCGCGTACAAACTGTTCGCCCTGGAGCCAACGCAATGAAAGCGGCCGCCGAATGGCATTCGGCGTCTGATATAAAAAGTCTGCTAAAGCAGACTGGAATGGGACTCCAACAGTGCGCTTTAGCGCACTTGCTGTATCAGCCTGGGAATTCATTCCCAGGAGGAAGGGCATCATGCGGCGTTGGGTAATGGTGGGTGGGGCGTGTCTGGTAGGCGTAGGGGTGTTCCTGGGCGTCTCGGCGCAGGCGGGGGGGCAGTTTGGCTTTCCCCTGGACGATGCCTGGATTCACCAGACGTATGCCCGCAACCTGGCGCGGTACGGCCGTTTTGAATACATCCCCGGTGTTTCCAGCGCCGGTTCCACCTCCCCCTTGTGGACAATGCTGCTCGCCCTCGGTTATGTGTTGGGCATCCCTTATTTGTTCTGGACTTATCTGTTGGGCGGCCTGTCGCTGCTCTGGCTGGCCGGGGCGGCCATGGCCGCCTGGCGGCAACTATGGCCGGCGCTGGCCGCTAAAGATTGGTTGGCCGGGCTGACGCTGGTCTTGATGTGGCCGCTGCTGTGGGCGGCCACCAGCGGCATGGAAACCCTGCTGTTTGCGGCGCTGGGGATGCAAGTTGTGGCCTTGTATTTGTCACAGGAGAGATTAGGAGATTGGCGGTGGGGACACCGCGAGATTGGGAGATTGGGGAATCTCTCAATCTCCCAATCTCCAATCTCCAATCTCCAATCTCTTCAATCTCTTCAATCTCTGATCCTTCTCGGCTTTCTCTCCGGTTTACTCATCCTCACCCGTCCGGAGGGGGTGGTATTGGTGATGTTGGTGTTGGTGGGGCTGATTTTGCCGTCCGGGGATTGGCGGGCGCGGGGGAAGCGGGTGTTGGTGGTGGCGGGCACGGCCGTACTCCCCTTGCTGCCCTATTTCCTGTTTAATTACTGGGCCAATGGCTCACTCTGGCCGAACACGATGGCCGCCAAACAAACCGAATATGCCGTCTTGCTGGAACAGTTTATTGGCTGGCGGCTGGCGCAGTTGCTCTGGTTGAGTCTGGGTGGCCCGGCCAATGGCTGGCAGGGCATGAGCAGCGCCCATTTGCTGCTGCTGCCCGGTTTGCTTTTTGCCGGGTGGCAGGCGCTCAAAACGGATTGGGCCAACCGGCAGTTGGCGCGGACGCTGCCGTTGTGGTGGGCGGGCGGGCATGTACTCTTGTATGCCTGGAAGCTGCCGGTGACGTACCAACATGGCCGTTATCTGCTGGGCGTGCTGCCGGTGTGGATTTTGTACGGATTGGCCGGTTGGCTGCTGCTGCTTTTTATGCGGCAAGGGGGTGGGCGCGGTTTGTGGCTGGCGCAAAAAGTGGCGCAGTTCACCTTTGGCTTTGTGCTGCTCTTTTTTTTGCTGCAAGGAGCGGTGGCTTATGCCACTGACGTCGCCATTATCGAAGGCGAAATGGTGGCGGTGGGGCGGTGGCTGGCGGAGAATACGCCGCCGGATGCCGTGATTGCCACCCATGACATTGGCGCCATAGGTTATTTTGCCGAACGGCCGTTGCGCGATCTGGCCGGTCTGATCACGCCGGAGATTATTCCGCTGCTGGCTGATGAAACGGCCGTGTCCGCCTATGTGCTGGACAGTGACGCCGATTATCTGGTGACGGCGCCGGGGTGGCTGTATACGGCCGTGACCGAATCAGACCGCGCCACGCTGCGTTTTACCACCGAATTTCCGCTTACCCGGCAGCAAGGCCTCAACAACATGGCCGTGTACCAGCTTCGCGCTCCTTAACGTCAGGACGCTCTCATCGTGCAAACTTTTGCATCAGGCGTCGCTTATGATACTCTCTTGAGAGTAAATGGAGCTAATATCGGGAGGATTGATAATCTCATAGCCTTGTCAGTTCAAAAACAGTTAATTGATGGGAGAGCAATATCGTGTCCAGTACGCAGTTATATTTGCTGGGGACGCCACGCCTGGTTCGGGAGGGTACGGCCGTCCACGTTGAAACTCAAAAAGCCCTTGCCTTACTTGTTTACCTGGCCGTCAACCGCCAGCCGTATACTCGCGCCGAGTTAGCGGCATTATTCTGGCCGGAACTGCCAGCCGCTGACGCTCAAAATACCCTGCGGTGTACCCTGTCTATCTTGCGCCAGGCCACTGGCGCTGATTGCCTTCAGGCTACCCGGTCCACTGTATCCCTGTCGCCGTCCCTGACGCCGGCCCTAGCGCAACCCTTGTCCCCACAAAATGGCGGCGTTCACTACCATAACCTGTGGGTGGATGTTATCCAGTTCCATCACTACCTGGCGCAAAACACAACTGTGGCGCTGGCCGCAGCCTTGTCCCTTTATCGTGGGGAGTTTCTCAGCGGTTTTGGTTTGCGGGATAGCCCGCTGTTTGATGAATGGCAGATGGCACAGGGGCGGCAGTTCCATCAGGGAGCGATCCAGGCGTGCCAGACGTTGGTGCATATTTACACAGAGCAGCAGGAGTGGGAAACGGCCGTTGCATATGCCCGGCGTTAGTTGGCGCTGGACCCTTTGCATGAACCGGCTCACCGTCACCTGATGAGCCTCTATGAACAACAGGGCAGCCGGTCGGCCGCTCTGCACCAATACCATGAATGTGTCCGCCTGCTGCGCCAGGATCTGGACATTGAACCAGAAACAGAGACAACGCATCTTTATTTGACTATCTGTGAAGGCCGCCAAAAGGCCATCACAAAGTGGCAAATGGATGCCGAAATGGCCGCGGAAACGGCCGCCGAAGTGGCCGCCTATACCGCCCATACAGCCACTCTCGCCAATACCGTATCGCCTCCCCTTGTTGAACAGTCCGCTGAACCGGTATCACTTAATGAGCAATTTCACCATCTGCTATGCCAGTTGGAAATAGGTACAGGTGAAAGAACACAGCAGCAAGCGTTAACTACATTTAAGGCTGATGCCCATCAGATATGGGCTGCCTGGGAGTGGGCCGCACGGGAAAAGCAAGTAGAGTTAGTTGGCCGGGCCTGTTTTCGACTGGCCTTATTCCACGACTATCTAGGGTGGGATGAGGTGGGCGAGCGGATGTTTCACACGGCCGTGCAAGCCATCCACCAGAAAGCACAGCCAAAATCCGACCGTTTAGTGGTAGGGCAGTTGATGTCTCACCAGGCCCAATTTGCCATTACCCGGCGACACTTTGGCACGGCCCGACACCTGATACAAGAGGGTTAGATCATTGCCCAAAAAGCAGATGATCCGGTGGGGCAGATTTTATCCCTTAAGCAACTGGTGTATCTCCACATGCAACTGGATGCTCTAGATGAAGCCGGGCGCCTGGCCGGGCAATATCTGGCGTTATGCCAACAAAACGCACTTTGGGGGAAGCAAGAGATAAACATTTCCTGGCGGATGCCTGGAAGAAAATGGGGCTGCTTAAGGCCCGTTGGCAAGATTTCTCCGGCGCGGCTGATTGTTACCATCAGGCATTGGTGCTGGCCAGGGAAAGTGGCGACGCGCACATGGCGGCGCAGATTATCTGTAACCAGGGTCTGCTTTACCAAAGCCAGGGGCAAGAACCGACCGTTTATTTGCCCCTGTTTTATGAGAGTCTGGATACCTTTGAGAAGTTGGATGACCAACGCAGCGTGGGTACGCTCTTGCTCCACATCGGCCGGGCCTGCCTGCAATTGCAGCATTTGGCAGAAGCCCGACAAATACTGGAAGAGAGCCTACCCATTAACTGCCATCTGGATGATGATTATCAGGCCGGGGTGACAGTCTATTTGTTGGGTCAGGTTGCCGGCCAGATGGGTAACTACCCGGCAGCCATGAACCATTACCAGGATGCGCTGGAAATTCTGGGGGACACAGACGCACCTGTCCTGGTGCAGCGCATTTACCACGACATGGCTGCCTGCCTGGATCTGGCGCCGGATACCTGCCGGATAAGCGCCCGACTCAAGATGCGCCTGCGTTATCTGTCGCCAACGGCCGTTGAGTCCAACGATGCGGACGTGAACCTGGCCTTTGTTCGGGAAGGCCGGGTGTTGTACCAAACTGGAAAGGGAGACGGAGAGGAGGGGAGCAGGTGAGAAGAGTCACGCCCGTGCCCCCACCACCGCACAAAAAAGAACGGCCGTAGGGGGTACGGCCGTCTCGCCCAATGTGTTCCTTTTATACGGCCGTACCCCTACCACCGCACAAAAAAGAACGGCCGTAGGGGGTACGGCCGTTCTGCCTAATGCGTTCCTTTTATACGGCCGTACTCCCCTACAACCAACCGTGTCACGGCCGTACCCACCATCACACAGAAAAGAACGGCCGTAGGGGGTACAGCCCTCTTGCCCAATGTGCTCCTTTTATACGGCCGTACTCCCCTACAACCAACCGTGTCACGGCCGTACCTTCCACACCACCGCCCAAAAAGAACGGCCGTAAGGGGGACGGCCGTCTTGCCCAATGCATTCATTTTATACTGAAAAAGGTCATAAACTGACATTTTCCAAAGTCTGAAAATTAAGCGTAAGCAAGCTGGACAACTGCTCCTTGAACTTGCCTGACACCTCCGCCAAACAGTCTTCAATGGCCTGCTTGA
>JABFFZ010000035.1 GCA_013112725.1 Chloroflexota bacterium | reverse complement strand
TCCAGTTTTTGATGTTACTGGATTGTACCTCCTCTGGGCAGTTTGGTGGCCATTTGGCGTATTCGTTTGTCAAGGTGCTATCGAGATGTCGTTATGTCAATAACTTTATGTCACTGCAAAAGCCGTGTTTTGATATTTATTTACCTTGTAGGGGCTATTTTCGACCCAATTGCCTTGATTAAACAAATTCCATTGAAACGTAGAATTACGATATTGAACGTTTGAAAAAGTAGTGCTTAATTGATTACTTGAACTGGTTTGTACTTCTGAGAGCGCCTGAACTTCAGATGTAGTTGCAAAGGGTCCCCATGATCCTTTATCCTTTATAAACACCCCCAATATACCCATTCCAATTGGTTGAACTCATACTCCTCCTCACCTCATAGGTGACACTACTCCCCCAGGATTGAGTTCCATCCCAAATGATACCATGTACACCATTAAGATAATGCTCAACATATCTCCGGGCATTTGACCACCCTTGCTGATAGGCCCAGCCTGACTGAACCCAATTACAACAAGGTAATGATACCCAACTTGCCTGGGCTGTTCCTGTAACCATGTAAGGTGCAGCTGTTGGCGTATAAATTGAAGCACTCACACCGGTAGTGCTATAACTTTTATTACCGGTATACCAGATTTGCGCTGACGCAGTCTCTATTTTGACAATAACACTAAGTGCGAACAACACAGTCAACATCAACAACAATCTTCGCATCATGTATCTCCTTGTACCCTACTGGTTTTGAACATTATCAGGATTTTTCACGTGGATAACTTTCTCTCCCAGTATGAAACCGAAATTCTTGATTGGGCAACAGTTTAATTGTTTCAGTGAGGTCTAACAACGTCAAACCTGGCAGAGTCTGTTGCCAGATGTGGCGCTCTTTTTTGCTAATTTGGGCAAACGGGGGTCATGTAGGGGGAAGGATTTATTCTATCAGCTTGAGGCGGAATGCCTGAGCAACTGCGCCAGAGCGGGTTTCTACATCCAGACTGGCGTAAATTTTGCTCAGGTGGTTGCCTACGGTGCGTGGGCTCATATGCAGGGCGCTGGCAATTTCCTGGTTGGTCTTGTCGGCTGCCATGAGCCGCAACACGGCTAGATCTTGCTCACTTAAATCCCGCCCTGGTTTATCCAAAGGATTGCCCATAACGTCGGGTAACAATCCAGTGCTTATCCACCGTTCGCCCTGGTTGATAGCAAGGATGGCTTCTACTAACTTTTCCGGCAGATCGCTTTTGAGGAAAAGTCCGGCCACGCCGTGTTGCAAAAACCAGTGCAGGTTAGCGTCGTCGGATCTGGCCGGTAAACCTATCATTTTAGGGGGCACTCGGTTCTCATTGAGTCTTGCTTCTAAATACCAGGGGATGGCGATATTGCCAGACAACAACAAGATGTCTGGTTGACATTCCCGGCATGTAGCCGGTAGTTGAGAAGGGCACGTAACGCAAGCCACCAGGCATATTTCCTGGTTTGATGCCAAAGTTTCCTTGACGCCCTGGCAAAAAATCGGGTATTCGTCAGCAATCAGAATACGGATAACAGTGCTCATTGGTTCGCCCTCCCACAATCCAGATAATTTTGGTGTTGCGTTTTTTATTACTGGTTACAAATCAATATCCCCTGATTTATTGAACTTTATGAGACCGACATAATAGTATCTCCCCTCTCCATCTGTCAAGGAATCTAATGGCATTCAAAACTGGTAATCAACGGTCGGACTGAGGGCTTACGGTTTACGGATTACTGACTTCAGGCGCAACCTTTCCTGTTATACTGCGTAATTGTGGGCAGTCAGGAGAGAAAACGTTGAACAGCGATGAGTTTGTCTGGCTCGAAAGAGCAATGGAAGGCGATAAAGAAGCCTTCGGTCAAATTATTGAGGCATACCAGGGGCCGGTTTATAACCTGGCGTACCGTATGTTGAACAATGCGGATGAAGCAGAAGAAGCGGCTCAAGAGGCATTTATTCGCGCTTACACCCGGCTGGACAGCTATAACCCGGAGCGCAAATTTAGCACCTGGCTGCTTTCCATCACCTCCAACTACTGCATTGACATCATCCGCAAACGGCGGGCGATCCTGTTGTCTATTGACGAACCGTTGGCCCCCCATCCGGCGTTGATGTCCGAAAAGTCAGCCGGGCCGGAGGCGCAGATGGTGCAGAGTGAGGAACAACGGCTGGTGCAACAGATGTTGGCGGAACTGGAACCAGATTACCGGCAGGCGGTCATTTTGCGTTATTGGTATGACCTTTCCTATGAAGAGATTGCTGAAGTGACCAATTCGACGGTAAGCGCCATTAAGTCCCGGCTGTTCCGTGCCCGGCGTTATCTGGCCGATTTAGGCGTGGCCGCCGGTTTGGAACCGATTGATGTTCCGGGTATGGTGGTATAAGTGGCGGTGATGGTATGAGAAATTCAGAGAATGGGAGTAATGGTATGGAGCATGAAGAGATTTTTACGCTGATGATGGATGCGCTCGATGGTGAGCTTCTGGCCGACGAACAGATGCGGCTGGAATCTCACCTGCGCGCGTGCCCTGACTGTATGCAAGAGTGGCAGGCGCTGAGCGCCATTGATGCCTTGTTCCGGCGGACGCCGATGCTTAGCCCGGCGGCCGATTTTACGCAGCGAACGCTGGCGCGTTTGCCCAACCGGCGCGTGCGTCTGTGGCTGATGGGGCTGGTATATGTGGCGCTGCTGGCAGCCGGGCTGCTGCCGGTGTTGGTGGTAGTGGGCACGGCCGTATACCTGGTGGCTTCCTTTGGTGAACCGGCGGCGGTGGGCAGTGGGCTGCAACTGCTGGTGAAGGGTGTGCAATTGATCGGCGTGGTGGGCGGCGCTTTGTTGACCGGCGCGACGCGCCTGGTAATAGAACAACCGGCCATTATCGGCTGGATGCTGGTGATGGTGGGTATTGTCTTTTTGTGGAGTGGTGTGTACCGGCAGTTACTCAGTGCGCCGGCGCGCCGCCAAATTTCCTGAAAATGGGGGTTAGCTGAACGATGAAACGCTTTCTACTCTTTCTTGGCTTGATTCTATTCTTGATTTTGATGCCTACCGGCGTGGCGCTGGCGCAAAACCAGGGTACGACGGTAGCTGCCGGCGAAACGGCCGCCGAGGTGGTACTGTTTGAAGGCGACCTGACGGTGGATGCGGGCGGTACGGTGAACGGAGATGTGATTCTGTTCTCCGGCGACGCCACTATTGCCGGTACGGTGAAGGGCGCAGTCGTGTTGTTTGATGGCGACCTGGTGGCAACAGAAACGGCCGTGATCCAGGGCGATTGTGTCGTAATGTCTGGCAGCATTACAGACCAGACCGCAGCCGGATTAAACTGCACGAATGTTGCCAACCTGCCCCCGGCATTGAGTGGGTTACTGAACAGTATTTCGGCCATTCCGTCTGTCCGCCCCATCCCGGCCATTCCTTCAGCGCCAACGCCGCCCATGGAAGTGCAGCCTCATGCAGATGGTAGTTTTGTGGGCAAGGTGTTTGGAGCCATTTTCCGCAGCCTGCTGTTTGGGGCACTGGCTTTTGTGGCCGCCACCCTGTTTCCACGCCATCTAACGCGCGTGGAAGGGGCTGTGCGGGAAAAGCCGTTTGCCAGCGGTGCGGTGGGCTTTTTGACCTCGATGGCGGTGCCCATTTTGCTGCTGCTGTTTAGCCCCATCCTGTTTGTGCTGGCCTTTATCTGCGGGCTGGGGGTGCTGTTGGCGGCCGCGGTGGTGCTGGGGTATATGGCGGCGCTGGCGGTGGGCTGGTTTGCGATGGGGCATTTGTTGGGCCAGCGGATGGCCGACTGGTTGAATATGAAAAATCGTACCATGCCCTGGATGACGGCCGTTGGTACGGCTACCCTCACGTTAACATTGGGGCTGCTAAGCGCTGTTCCCTTTGTCATTGGCGAAGGGTTGGCCGGATTCCTGATTGCCTGTGTGGGGCTGGGAGCGGTGGCGCTGACGAAGTTTGGCACACGGCCGTACCCCTTGCTGGACGAAGGCATTCGTATTTTACCGGTGGAGAACAGTGAGAAGGTCACGGCCGTACTCAACACACTGCCTGATGATGACAACCGTTTGAAATAACTGGCAACTGTCAATTGGCAATTAACAGTTGCCAATTATCAGTTTTCTTCCTCTTCCCCTCCTTACGAAAAGAGGCGCTCAACTCAATGAGCGCCTCTTTTCTCATTTATCCATGTTGTGGCCGGTTGCTAACCGGGCCATCTGGTGGAACTACATGGCAAACTGATCCTCTTTGCTTATGCCGCCGTCCATTTTAGCGCCAATTTGTCCATACAGGTGTCCCAACACGGCATATACATACACATTACCGGCCAGGATGATGAGCCAGCCAATGATGGGAATGGACCCAACCAGACCGAGAACAAAGCTGATGCCTATCGAGACCGCAACGGTCAAAACAATATCCCCAATGTTGTCACGGGCAATGCCAATGACACGACTAAACTGAAAACAAGCGCCCAGGCTGCGTTCCCGTGCATACTGAATGGTCACGGCCGGGGCCAGGAACATGAGGGCGACGATCCAAATGAAAAAGACGCAGCAGAATAACAAAAAGGAACCAGAAAGCAGCGCTGCTGCTGCATCTTCGCTCATTTCGCTTAGACCGCTGGAGCCAACGGTAGTGAATAAAACACAGCATGTGAGCAGCCAAAAGGGCAATGTATATACCAACATGGCGACAAACAAATTAAGACCATCCATAAACAGCTTGCCCCAGTCTTGCCATTCAGGCAGTGGCCGCTCGTGGCCGGCCATTACGTTCTGAGCAATTTGCACCATATAACCGGTTAAGAAAAATGCCGGTATGATGAGGAAACTAAAAAAGGCCATGGCTGCGCCAATACCCAGTTTAGTTACCCAGCGTTCGTCTTCGGTTACGTATGTGAGAGCTTTTCCAATGTCCATTTTCTTCTCCTGTGTTTCAGGTGTGAACTAAGTTGATAAAGTGACGGGCTACCAGCAAGATTGTAAAGTCATCCTCTGGGTGCGTCAACCGGTCTTAATCCGCCGCCGGCTGCCGCTCCACACTTCCAGCAAGATTGTAAAGTCATCCTCTGGGTGCGTCAACTAGGCAAACGGCCGTAAGCAGGCTAGAATGACCTTATGCATAGAGTCGTCTTTATGGGCACACCTGATTTTGCCGTGCCCGGCCTGCAAACACTTATCGAAACCCAACAGGTTGTCGGCGTCGTGACGCAGCCGGATAAACCGGCGGGCCGGGGGAATCAGCTACGGCCGTCACCCGTCAAACTTATTGCCCAGGCCGCCAACATCCCCATTTACCAACCCCCATCGCTGAAACGTGAAGAAGCGGCGGCCCCCCTGCGCGACTGGCAGCCAGACGTGATTGTGGTGGCGGCGTTTGGGCAAATTTTGCGGCCGCATGTGTTGGAACTGCCGCCGCATGGCTGCATCAACGTTCATGCTTCGCTGCTGCCCCGCTGGCGCGGCGCTTCGCCCATCCAACATGCCCTATTGGCCGGTGATGCCCAAACCGGCGTTTGCCTGATGCAAATGGACGCGGGGCTGGATACCGGCCCGGTGTATGTGTGTGCAGCCACGCCGATTGGGGCAGCGGACACGGCCGTGACCCTGCATGACCGTCTGGCAAACCTGGGCGCGGCGCTGCTGCGCCAACACCTGCCCGCCATCCTCAGCGGCCAACTCCCAGCCACCCCTCAGGATGATACCCAATCCACCTATGCACCGATGATCAAGAAGGAGGACGGCCGTTTAGACTGGCAGCAAAGCAGTGACCAACTTGACCGGCACATCCGCGCCATGACGCCCTGGCCCGGCGCATTTACTACCTGGCAGGGACAAGTGTTGAAAATTTTGCAGGCCGCCCCGGTACATGAAATCATTCCCGCCGGTACGCCGGGGCAGGTGATGGTGGATAACGGCCGTGTGTTTGTCCATTGCGGCATAGGCGGCATACAATTGTTAGAAGTACAGTTGGCGGGAAAAAAGGCCATGTCTGTGGCCGAATTTATGCGTGGTCATCCCCATTTTGTGGGTAGTGAATTGGGAGATTGACAATCTCCACTTTGTGTAAAGCTTATGGACATACTCGTTTATGGCGCCGGCGCTGTGGGTGGTTATCTGGGCGCCAGATTGTTACAACAAAAACACCAGGTTACGATGATTGCCCGTGAGGTAACGGCCGAGCTGATCACCCTCAATGGCCTCAGCATTACCGAACACGGGGAGCGGGAACGGGTCAGACCCAAGGTGTTGACCTCGGCGATGGCGGCGTTTCAGGACGGCCGTGCCTATGACCTCATCATCATGGGCGTCAAGTCTTATGACCTGGAGGAGGCGCTGAATACCATTGTCGCCTTTTGCCCACAGCCGCCCACCATCCTCACCACCGGCAATGGCATCGGTGTGGAACAGCCATTCATCGCCCAATTTGGCGCGGAAAAAGTGATTGCCGGTTCCGTCACCATTCCCCTGAGCAAACAAACCTCAGACCATATTGTGGTGCAAAAGAAGGGGCGTGGGCTGGCGCTGGCCCCTACCCAAGCCAAACAAAACATCAAACAGTGGGGGGCGCTTTTCCAAAAAGCAGGAGTTACCACCCAACTGGAAAACGATTACCAGGCCATGAAGTGGTCAAAGGCGCTGCTGAACATGGTGGGAAATGCCACCTCTGCTATTTTGAACCGCAAGCCAGGTATCCTGTATAAATCCGACGCTATTTTCAACCTGGAAGTACAGATGTTGCAGGAGACGTTGGCAGTGATGAAGGCTAAAAAGCTGCCGGTGATTGACCTGCCCGGCTCTTCGGCCAAAAAGCTGGCGTTTGGCGTGCGGCGGCTGCCCCGTTCCATGCTCAAGGGACGGATGGCCAGCGCCGTTGCCAGCGGCCGTGGCGACAAAATGCCCTCTTTCCATATTGACCTGACATCGGGTAAGGGCAAGAGCGAAGTCATTTACCACAATGGGGCGGTAGCGGCGGCGGGGAAGGCTTTGGGCATTGCCACCCCCGTGAACGCGGCGCTCAACGACATCTTGCTTCAGCTGATCCGGGAAGAATTGGACTGGCGGGAGTTTGACGGCCGTCCTCAACGGCTGATGGCGGAAGTGAAAAAGTACCACAACTCGTAAAGCGTAATCCGTGACCCGAAACATCGGATTACGCTTGACGCTTTACGTTTTACGCAGCGATGCACACCCACGAGTTAGAACTGCGACAAGAGATCGTCAAAATTGGCCGCCTGATGTACGACAAGGGGCTGATTCTGGCTTCGGATGGCAATATCTCGGCGCGGTTGGGGCACGGCCGTATCCTGCTCACCCCTTCTGGCCTGCACAAAGGGATGCTGGAACCAGACCAGTTGATCATCGTCAACGAAGCGGGCAAAAAGGTGGGCGGGCCGCGCCACCTGCACCCCACCAGCGAACTGCCCATGCACCTGGAAGCGTACCGCCAACGCCCGGAGGTGACGGCCGTTGTCCATGCCCATCCGCCCTACGCGGTAGCTCTCTCCATTGCCGGCATATCCCTGGCCGACTGTTTACTGCCGGAAGCGGTTGTATTCCTGGGGACCATTCCTACCACAGCCTACGCCACCCCTTCCAGCGCCGAAAACGCGCTGGTGGTGCGGGAACTCATTGGCAAACATGATGGTCTGGTTTTGCAGCGGCATGGTTCGCTAACGGTGGGCAATTCGCCCATGCAGGCATTTATGCGCCTGGAAACATTGGAGCGCCACGCCTTCATCGCCTATCTGTTAGCCACATTGGGTGTACACAACCCCATGCCCCCGGCCGATGTGCAAAAATTGCTGCTCATTCGCCAGCAGTTGGGGCTGAACCGCCCTGGTGAAACAGAGATGTTTTGCGCGCAATGTGGCGTTTGTCACCCGGAAGGGATACATCTGGCATTGTAGAGCGATTTTCCAAATCGCCTGACAACCAGATGGGGCAGATTGTCTTAGGCAGATTGTCATTGAAATTGGCGGGCTTTGCTGGTAGCATACACCCGTCTTACACAGCAACACGGTACACAATACGCCTGAGTAGTACCTAACTTTATATTGATCACCAGCGTCCTGGTTAAAGACCGGGCCGCAGCAAGTTTCATTTTGACAGGTTTAAGTAGTAAGGAGCCTGATCATGTTTGATTTACGCCAAAGCACAAACGGCCGTCCGCTTCTCGTTGGTCATCGCGGCGCCATGGAGGTGGCCCCCGAAAACACCATGTC
Organism: Chloroflexota bacterium; assembly: GCA_013112725.1. Classification (GTDB taxonomy): domain Bacteria; phylum Chloroflexota; class Anaerolineae; order Promineifilales; family Promineifilaceae; genus CAADGU01. Next base: position 43,098 of record JABFFZ010000035.1, on the reverse strand, counting down.
TGCTTTCCGCGCCGGGTTGGCCGGCGGCGCCGATATTTTGGAGCTAGATGTCCAGTTGACGGCCGACAAACAAGTTGTTGTTTTCCATGACACGGATTTGCGCCTGAAAACGCCCGTCTCCGGCCAGATTGGCGAATACAAAGCCGATTATTTGCGTACGCTGGATGTAGGCCGTTATTTTAACGCCGCCTTTGCCGGGGAACGGATACCCTTTTTGGAAGAAGTGCTGGCCTGGGCCAAAGGCCGCATTCCGTTGATGATTGAACTCAAACACACCCCACCGCATTTCAACCCAGACCTGGACTTATGCACGGTAGCCCTGATTGAACAATATGACATGGTAGATGAAGTGGTTGTCACCAGTTTTGATCAGTTTGCCCTGCGCCGCGCGAAACGGCTGAACCCGGACATTACCACCAGCCTGATTTACGTGGGGCGGTTTTGTAATCCCCTCGGCCTGATCACCCGGTTTGAAGTGGATGTACTGAGTCCTTCCACCGACTTTTTGAGTCGGGATGAGGTGAAAATGATCCAGGCCGCCGGTTATGCGTGTAGTCCTGGTGGTTTTTATTGGGATTATGAGACGCTGCTGGCCTGGGGCGTGGACACCATCAGCAGCAACAATCCGGCGAGTGTACGGCCGTTGCTGCCCGAAGAAAAACCCCTGGAAGCCGCCCTCATGGCCGCGCTGCTGGCCTGAGCAGGCAACCAATTTTTGAAAAATCGGATGTCTGGCAGCCCTAATCGCCACTTTGTACCGGCAAAAAAAACGTCACGGCCGTACCCGTTTCCCCTTGTGTACTGCTGCTGATCTGCAACCCCCCCCCATGTTGGCGCACAATTTCGGCGGCAATTGCCAGCCCCAGGCCACTGCCGGGAATGTCGGTGCGGGCGCGGAATAGCGGCGTGGTAATTTGGGGTAGGTGGTGCGCCGGAATGCCGGGGCCACTGTCTTGAATCAACACAGACACGTGTGGCAGCGTGTGGGTTAGCTGAATGGTGATCTTGTCGGCGGCACGGCCGTACTTCACCGCATTATCCAGCACATTAATGAACACCTGCCGCAGCCGGTCAGAGTCTGCCAGCACAGGGGGCAGCGCCGAATCTACCTGTAACGAAACCAACATCTCTTTTTCTTCGGCAATGAGGATGAAGTCGGACACCACCGACTCGACCAACAGCGCCAGATCAATGGGGCGGACGGCCAGCGGGCCGGCTGTTTCCAGGCGGCTAAGCGTGAGCAAATCTTGCACCAGCCGGGCCATGCGGTTGGTTTCCTGGTGTATCTGGTTGAGCGAATTCTCGCGGATGGCGTCGGGCAAGTCGGGGGCGCGCAGCAGTTCAATGTGGGCGAGTACGGCCGTCAGCGGCGTGCGCAGTTCATGGGACAGGCTGTTCAGGAACAGTTGGGTGGATTTTTCTAACCGCCGCTGGGCGCTGAGGTCTTCCACCCAAACCAGAACGCCGTTTTCCAGTGGGCAAAGCCACCAACTGAGGGAGTGATCCTCCGGCAGGTTGAGTGTGCGGGTATGGCTGGCGGCACGGCCGTCTGCCAGCGCCACATCGTGCAATAGTTCGGCCAGGGCTTCATTAGTTAACAAACGCACAGCCGTTTGATTCTGGTAGAGAATGGTCTGTTTGCGGTTAAAGATGAGCAGACCAAAAGGGGCCGCCGCCAACTGCTGGCGCAAATTAGCCGATGTAATCACCACCAGGCCGGTTTGTCTTTGGCGACGGTAGCGGCTGACGGCCGTACCCCCCCATAAACCAGCAAACCCACCAACAACAGGCTAATTACAAGAACTAACTTCAAATTCAAAACTATCATCACCGGTAATTGTAAACGGTTCGTAAACGACTTCACACTTTTGGGAGATTGGTTTTGCTCAATTTGCTCAACTACAGTAAAAATTCTGGCACAGCAGGTACAAACACAGGGCGTCTGCGCGATGCCCAATTAAGGACATGACAGATCTCTCAGACCTGTCACGTCCCCTTATTCATTGACCGATGATAGAAGCTAACTCACCGCATTTTTGGGAGACACGTTACCAAAACAACCAGTTTCCCTGGGATTTGGGTGGGCCGACGCCGGTTTTTGCCCGGCTGGCGGCTCAGGGGCAGTTGATGCCAGGGGCGATGATGGTATTGGGTGCGGGGCGGGGGCACGATGCCCGCCTGTTTGCCCGACATGGATTTGCGGTCACGGCCGTAGATTTTGCCACCGCCGCCATCAACGCCATGCAAACTCTGGCTGACCCGGACTATCCGCTGGAGATCGTACACAGCGACTTTTTTACGCTGCCGGCAACGTTTAACGGCCATTACCAATACGTTCTCGACTACACCAGCTTTTGCGCCATCCAACCGCACCGGCGCGGCGAATACGCCGATCTGGTGGCGCGCCTGCTGCAACCTGGCGGCCAATTGGTAACTCTGGCGTTTCCCATTGGCACACGCGCCGGCGGGCCGCCCTTCACGGTGCAGCCAGACGCCATCATTGGCCTGTTTGCGGCGCGGGGCTTCACCTTGCAGCATCGGGAATCACCACCCGACTCTGTGCCGGAACGACGGCCGTATGAGGAACTGCTCATCCTGGCAAAATAATGCAACTGCCAGCCGTTATTGTCCGGCAATCCAGGTAATGGGGCCGTCCACCGTCCACACCGGCGCACATTTGAAATAGGGCGCGACCATCAGGCGCAGGTGTACCTGGAAGCCGTCAGTATTCCCGGCGAGCAAGGCATATCCACCATTCAGCAGGGGCACGGCCGTGATCTCCAACTCTTCCAGGCGGGTAATCATCACCAATGTGTTGGCGTCCCACACCTCAAACCAACGCTTGTCTTCATCCCACCCATCCAACAGCAAATAGTTGCCATCCGGCGTCAGGCGCAGGCGGTCGGCGTCTACTTCTTTCGTTTGCAGCAAACGGCCGTCGGCCACCTCCACCACCTGCACACCACCAGCCTCTCGCCGCTGCACCATCTGCCCGTGGGCATCTGCCTCCACATACCAGAAGTTACTCATCACATATAATCGCTGACCATCGGGCGATACGGCCGCTGTTTTATGGCCGCCGCTCATCAACGATTTGGCGGCTGCCGTTTCCGCCGTCAGCGCCAGCAGCCGTTCCAGCCAGCTTTGTTCGGGTTGGATGGGAATGGTGTGAGCGGTACGGCCGTACAGGTCAACCGTCGTCAGTTTATCTTCATTGGCGTGAACGATATAGAGAGCACGGCCGTCCGGCGCAGCCACAACGTCTGGCTGCCACGATTCGGTTTGCTGCTGCTCATGGGGGCCGTCACATACGGCCGTACACCAACTGCCATTCACCATATCGGGCAGCGCCAACCGCCACTGTTCCGCCAGCGTATCCCCGTCCAGGAGCAGCACCGTAAACGGGCCGGGCGGCGTCACGCCCCGGAGTTCCCCTTCTGCTGCCCCGGCCAACACCAGCGAACCATCGTCGGTAAACGCCATCAATGTTGGCCGAAAAGGAATGGGCTGCTGCCCCAACTGCGCCCCGCTCGCCGTGTCAAACAGCAGTAGCTGGCTGCCGCTCCCCTCATGGTGCGCCAGCGCCAACAGGGAGCCGTGCGGGTTGAACTGCATTGGCCCGACCCAACCAGTGCCGGGCAATACGGCCGTCACCCCTTGCCACGCCACCACATCCACCAATTGCAATCCGGCAGCGCGGGCGCGGCAGGCAGAACCGCCGCCACTGGCTTCGCATATCTCGCCGTTGCTTTCAATGGCAGCCAGGGTACGGCCGTCGGCCGACAGCGCCGTTTGCAGGGCATATGTGTTGTCACCCGTCAGCGGCAGTATGCTGTAACCCGGTACGTCCTGACCTGTCGTGGCATCCACCGGGCGCATGTCGTAACGGCCGTCGGCCATGTTCCAGCGCGCCAATAGCGCCGTCGTGGTAATCGGGGTCGTGGCGGTGGGGGACAGTATGGGTGTGGTGGTGGCCGCGGCCGTGACCGATAACCGCGTTGGCTCAATGGCAATCGGCGCAGACGTAGGCACACAGGCCGCCAGCCAGAATACCAGCCAGAGTACCAATCCCGCCATAACGTTTCTGCTGTTGTTAACGATTGAAAGCAATTTCATCACCTGAGACTCCTTTGGTGGGCAATTTTGAAAATCGCCCACCAACATATGAGCTATACACCGCTCACGGCCGTCAGGTTCCCACCAAACGTTTGTGCAAAAAATACACCCGCGTTATGATCTCCCCATCGTCAATATCTGAAAAAGGATGCACACGCACAGTCAACTGCTCCATTGCCCTATCACCTGCTCACCCCATCACCCCTATGCCACCGCTTGATGAATTCCGTATCCCCCTCTCCTTTGACTACCTAGCTACCTTCCTCTGGGCGCTCAGCGGCGCGGTGGTGGGTATGCACAAACGGTATGACATCACCGGCGTATTGGTCATTGCCCTGGTCGCCTCCACCGGCGGCAACCTGCTGCGCGATGGCCTCTTCTTGCAGGCCACCCCACCCGTTCTCACCAATCCAGTCTACATCCCGTTGATCCTCCTGGCCACCATTGTCGTCAGCTTCTTTCGCCAGCGCATTACCAACATGGTGTTTGTGGACCGCTTGATTAGTGTGATAGACGCCATTGGCATCCCCGCCTTTGCCATGATCGGGATGCAGCTTTCCCTGGATGCCGGCGTGCCGCTGCCCGGCGTAGTGTTGGTCGGCGTGATCAACGGTATTGGCGGCGGCATGCTGCGCGATCTGTTGGTTGGCGACACACCCATCATCCTGAAACCCGGCCAATACCTGATGTCCGCTTTAATTGTCGTCTGCATCTTGTTTGTTATTCTGGAAGAACTGTTGGGTATTCCCACATCAATAGCGGCCTGGGGTATTGTATTTCTCTACTTTGTCATCCGCATGTTGAGCATCCGCTATAACTGGCAGACTTACCCCGTCTTGCGCGATCCACCAGGCTGATTTAATTGGTGGCTAGTGGCTGGGTCCCGGCAACCAGCTTGTTGCCCAAACGGGCATTATTGCTAGACTTGTTCATGTTGAAGTTTACGTCCTTGTGTTACAATTCAGTCATTATACATGCGGGTATCAGTCAAGGAGAAAAAGACGATGTCATTATCCAGTGAATCCGCCCGCCAATAATCCCGCGCACACGCCGAACGCTTCCGGCAAGAGCTTCACGACCTTTTACGCATCTCCAGCATCAGCACCGACCCGGCCCACGCCGCCGATATGCGCCGCGCCGCTGAATGGCTGGTGGCGCACATGCAAGCGCTGGGTCTGGACAAAGCGCAGGTGATGGAAACGGCCGGGTACCCTGTGGCCTATGGCGAACGGCTGGGGGCCGGGCTTCCATTCGCCGTGTTCTGTACATGGCTATCTTGTCTACTACTAGACATAATCCTGTCATTCGTGACTTTTATCTGCGTCTGCTTGCCGCTGGTAAGTCGAAAAAAGTGGCGCTGACCGCTTGTATGCGCAAATTGCTCACCATTCTCAATGCCATGATGCGTTCCCAAGAACCGTGGCAACCACCGGCAATCACGGCTTAATCGTTTTTGCTACTTGCGGTTTCCAGAGGACAGCCGCTTCCGTAATATGCCGGTGCAGTTGAACGGCATCATTGCCGTGCCACCTGGCGAGGGGGGGCCTTACCCGGTGGTATTGATCATTCATGGCACGCACCCTGGCTGCCCGGAAAACGAAATGGGCGTGGATACCTGGCCCTGCGCGCCAGAAGTAGAACAGCCAAATTACCAGGGGTTCGATTACCTGATCAGCCATCTGGCAGCGCAGGGATATGTGGCGCTCTCCATCAATGCCAACGCCGAGAACACCTTTGGTTTTGGTGAAGAGATACCAGGCAGACGATTAGGCCAGATTTTTGACTTGCATCTGGACGCGCTGGTAGAGGCAGTCAATGGCGGGGAAAACAAGTTTGGCGTGGATTTGAACGGCCGTGCCGATCTCACCAATCTCGCCTTTTTCGGCCACTCACGCGGCGGTGAGGCCATTGATTGGCTGACGCACGAGAGGGGGCTGACCGCCCCCGACGCCGCCGAACGCTATGGATATGGGCCGGTGAAAGAGCTGCTGATGATCGCCCCTGCGCCCACGTTTGCCTTGCCTGATGGTTCCGATGTGCCGCTGGCTGTCATTTTGCCCGCCTGTGATGCTGATGTCATGGGGCAGCAGGGGCAGTATTTTTATGAAGGCGCACGCTTAAACCCGGCACAAAGCGAATGGGTCGCTTCAGTCTGGCTGGAGCAAGCGAATCATAACTATTTCAATTCCATCCTGGCGGCCGATATGTTTGGGCTGCGCGGCCGTCCTGACTGCGGAACGCGCCTCGGCAAAGAAGAACAGCGCAACTTTCTGGCCGATTATGCGGCCGATTTCCTGACGGCCGTTTTCAGCGATGATCCACAGGCGGTAGATGCAGCCATGGCCCAGATGGGGCTGGATGTGCAAACACCCGCGCCGGATGCCCTATTTGGCTTACCGGGGCGTGTCTCCTTCCTGGCCCCGGCCGCCGACCGGCAAGCGCTATTCACCCCGGCCAGCGCCGACGAGTTGACCACCAACCGGGTTGGTGGCGCAGTAACGGCCGATGGCGTGACCACCTTTTTCTGCGAAGCGGGTTATTCCACGCCAACGTCGAACCCAACGAACCGTGCCGCCGGGCGACTGTGGCCATCCCGGGTAATCCGGCGCTGGTGGTGGTTTCCTGGGAGCAGCCGGGGGGGCGCTGCGGTTTGCCCTGCCGGCAGAAGCCGGAAATTTGAGCGACTATACCACCATCAGTTTGTGCACGGCCGTTGACCCCCTTTCTCCGCTAAATGAAGCCGGCGCGTATCAGGCGTTCAGTGTACAGTTGACGGATAGGGCGGGGGCGACGGCCGTTGTCCCCACCCGCCCCAACGAACCGGCGCTGATCTTTCCCCCGGACAGGCCGAAGAAGATGACATCTTTGGCGAACTGTTCACCGGACGCGCCCCCATGGCCACCATCCGCTGGCAATTGAGCGATTTTGCGGGCGTAGACCTGAGCCAGATCAGCGAAATTGCCCTGCTTTTTGACCAGACGGCGAGTGGGTCGTTGTTTATGGGGGATGTGGAACTGGTACGGCCGTAATCCGTGAACCGTAATCCGTGATGCGTGAGCTGTAAACCGTATCAGCTACGGATTACGGACTCGGACCACGCCCTCCGTTTGTCTGCCTTTTCCCCTGACCATACAATATCGCTATGAGCAACCAGGATCAGATCAGCGGCTCGGTGGAGCGGGTGACGTATTACAACGAGGAAAATGGCTACTCGGTCATTCGCCTGAAGCCGGACAACCGCGGGATGCTGCCCTTCAAATATGCCAGCGGTCGGGACGAATTGATTACGGTGGTGGGCAATTTGCCGGAGGTGCAGCCGGGCGAATGGCTGAAGCTGACGGGACAATGGGCGAGTCATGCCAAACACGGCCGTCAATTCCAGGCGCAATTTTGTGAACAATCCCTGCCCGCCACCACCGAAGGCATCAAACGCTACCTCGGCTCCGGCATGATTCGGGGCATCGGCCCGGTGATGGCCGAGCGCATCGTCAACCGCTTTGGCGCGGAGACGCTGGACGTCATTGACCATGAACCGGAGCGACTGCTGACGGTGTTGGGTATTGGTCAGAAACGGGTAGGGCAGATTGCCAAAGCATGGGACGAACAGCGGGCCATTAAAGATGTAATGATTTTCCTGCAATCACACGGCGTTTCCACCACCCTGGCGACCAAAATTTACAAGAAGTATGGCGACACCTCATTGGCGGTGGTGCAAAACACGCCGTACCAGATGGTGCGCGATATTCACGGCATTGGCTTCAAGACGGCCGACAAAATTGCCCAGGCGTTGGGGCTGGCGACCGATGATCCGGCGCGCATTGAGGCGGGCATTGCCTACACGCTGAACCGCATGGCGGAGGAGGGGCACGTGTATATGCCCCAGGAGGAGTTGGAACCGGAGGCGGCGGAGATTTTGGGGGTAGAAGCGGGGAAGATTACGGCCGTGATTGACGCCCTGGAAACGAGTGATTTTATTAAGCGAGAGGTCATTCAGTATTCAGTGAGCAGTAAGCAGTCAGCAGTGAGCGGTGGGCAGTCAGCAGTGAGCGGTGGGCAGTCTCCTAATCCCTCAGTCTCCCAATCTCCAATTCTTCGGGAAGAGCGCGCCGTTTACCTGACGCCGTTTTATTATTCGGAAATTGGCGTGACGCAGCGGGTGAAGCGGATGATTGCTTATCCAACTTCGCGGTTAGCGGTACTCGGTAATCGGTTATCGGTAATCGGTGAAGGCAAACAATTACCCATTTACCCATTTACCCAATTACCCCTTACCCTGTCACCCCAGCAGATGGAAGCAGTGCAAACGGCCGTCACCCATAAAGTCACCATTCTCACCGGCGGCCCCGGCACGGGTAAGACGACAACGTTGCGCGCGTTGTTGGATTTGTTAGACGGGCACAAATTGACCTGCGCGCTGGCTTCGCCGACGGGGCGGGCGGCCAAACGGCTGGCGGAAGCGACGGGGCGCGAAGCCAAAACCATCCACCGGCTGCTGGAGTTTAATCCCGGCGAAGGATTTGGCCGGACGGAGGAGAACCCGATCAACGCCGACATGATCGTCATTGACGAGGCGTCCATGCTGGACCTGGTGCTGGCGAACAACCTGCTCAAAGCGATTGCGCCGGACAGCCACCTGCTGCTGGTGGGGGACATTGACCAGTTGCCCAGTGTGGGCGCGGGGGATGTGCTGGCCGATTTGATTGATTCGGGGGTCACGGCCGTAGTCCGCCTGCAAACCATTTTCCGTCAGGCCGCCCATTCTCTCATCATCCGCAACGCCCATCACATCAACCAGGGGCAGATGCCGGAGACGCCCAAAGAGGCGCAAGACTTCTTCCTCTTTGTAGTGAAAGAAGCGGACAAAGCGGCGGAGATGCTGGTGGAGGTGGTGCAAAAACGCGCGCCGCTAAAGTTTGGGTTTGATCCTCTGGGTGATATTCAGGTGCTGTCGCCCATGTACAATGGCGCGGTGGGCGTTCACAATTTGAACCTGCTGCTGCAAACATCGCTCAATCCCCCCTCAGGCCATAAACCGGAGCGCAAACTGGGCGGTCGCCTCTTCCGCGTCGGCGACAAGGTGATGCAGACGGTAAACAATTACGACAAAAGCATCTACAACGGCGACATCGGCCGCATTACGGCCATGGACCTCATCAACCAGACATTGACGGTGAGTATTGATGGCGCGCCGGTGGTGTATGACTTTTTGGAGGCGGATGAACTGGTTCATGCCTACGCCATTTCCGTGCATAAAAGCCAGGGGGCGGAGTATCCGTGTGTGGTGATGCCGGTACACACACAGCATTATTTGATGTTACAGCGCAATTTGTTGTACACGGCCGTGACCCGCGCCAAAAAAGTGGTCATCCTGGTGGGCACCCGCAAAGCCATCCACATCGCCGTAAACAACAACAAAGTCACCCAACGCCACACCGCCCTGGACTGGCGGCTCAAGCGATAACGTTGCGCTATGCTGTATAATGTGGGCACATGATATATAGGCAGGTAAGAATTATGTTGACGATTCAAATTCAGGAAGATCATTTAGCCAAAATCATTAAACAGATGGCAGAAGAACAAGAGACAACAGTGGATGAATTAGCTCGCGCTGCCCTTTTTTACTATATACAAACGCAACCCACTATCACAAAACGTTTCTCTTTTATTGGCATCGGGCACAGTGGTAAACATGATCTTTCAACCTCCGTTGAAGAAGTGCTGGCCGAAGGAGCTAATCGTTTAGAGGGGTGGAGTTTGTCTGAATGAACGCTTTGTTAGACACAGGGTTTCTGTTAGCCGTTCTGGATGCAGATGACAAACTGCATCCAGCTTGCGTAAAGGCGTTGCAGGGTACAAGCAATCCAATTTTGCCAGATGCCGTGATCCCGGAACTGGCATATATGGTGTTAAGAGAATTGGGGTACGAAGTTCTGATCACCTTTCTCGATTCATTACTGAATGGCGAATTGACCATAGAGAAAACAACCCGTACAGACTTAGCTCGTGCCAGAGAGATATTGCAAAAGTATGCTGATAGTCGGATTGATTTTGTGGACTGTGTGATAGCGGCTATGGCTGAACGGCTAGAAATTCAACGCATTTTGACTGTGGATAGGCGGCACTTTTCCCTATTTCGACCACACCCTTGGGGTTACTTCGAGATCATTCCCCCTTATGCCTGAAAACTCAGATTCACAATTGACACTCCGGGTCATTTTGCCCTGGGTATTGTTGTTTCTGGCGCTGATGAGTTTGCCTTATCTGGTGGCCTGGCTGGGGCCGCCGGCGGGCAAGGTGTTTGTAGGCACGTTTGTCAACCCGGATGACCTGTCTACCTATCTGGCGGCCATACGGCAGGGGGGCGACGGCCGTTGGCTCTACCACTTTTCCTTCTCCCCCGAACCCTGGCAGCCTAAGTTGATGCTGCTGCCGTACTTGCTGCTGGGCAAAGTGGCGGCGGTTTTGGGAGGGAGCGGGTTGTTTTGGTTTCATCTGTTGCGGCTCACGGCCGTACTCTTCACATTACTCATCTTTTTATTCTGGGTACGCACCTTGTTTCCTGGCCGCGCCCGATTGCAATTCACCGCCTGGTTTCTCATTGTCTACGGTTCCGGTATTGGCTGGTTGGTAGCCATCTTGCGGCTGGCCGAAAGGGTGCCCGGCGGGCTGCCTGACCTGGGGGGGCCGGAGTGGTCCGTTTTCATGGCAATGTTTCACACCCCGCATTTTGCGCTCGGTGTGGGGCTGGAGGTCTTGCTGTTTATTTGTGTGCTGAAGATGTGCGCGCCGGAGGGGCACGGCCGTAAGCCCCCCATTCAATGGGCCATTGCCGGGAGCATCGTGGGGGTGGCGTTGGGGCTGACCTATGTCTATCACCTGCCGGTGGCCGGGCTGGTGATTGGTTTCTATTTGCTGGCGCGGGCCTGGCAGCAGCGGCGCATCCCCTGGCGTCTGTGGGGCTATGGCCTGCTCATTTTGCTGCCGCTGGCCCTGCTGCTGATTTATTATGCCCTGCTGACCAACCAGGACCCCTATTTTGCGGCCTATACACAACAAGAACATGTCATTCCGCCGCCGCCGCCGCTGGCCGCCCTCATCGGCATCGGCTTTTTAGGCTTGATGGCGCTGGTGGGTCTGCGCGCCTGGATTCGGGCGCAACTTACCTGGCTGGTTCCATTGTGGGTGGCAGCCAATGTGCTGCTGCTTTATCTGCCCATCGTGCAATTTTCGGGGCGGTTTGCGTTGGGCTTGATGGTTCCCATTGCCACCCTGGCCGCCTGGGGATTGGAGGAAGTGATATTACCGGGGTTGGCGAAACGGCCGTTTTACACCCGTTTCAGCCAATGGACGCCCACCCCCTATGCTACCCTGCGCCGCGTCTTTTTCTTCCTGGTCATCCCCAGCACCATCATTTTGTCGTTGTTGGTGACGAAGACGGCCGCAGACGCCCAGGATTTCCCCACCTACTTGCCGGCAACCGAGATTACGGCCGCCCGCTGGCTGGCGCAGCAAGCGGGGCCAGACGATCTGGTGCTGGCCTATTACCCCATGGGCAACTATCTGCCGCGTGTGCTGCCGGGCAAGGTGTTTTTAGGGCAGCTAGACTACACCACCGACCTGGAAGGCAAAGTAGCCCTGGTGGAACAGTTTTGGCAGCCGGAAACCAGCCTGGCCTGGCGGCAGGCATTGATTGAAACATGGCATATAGATTATATTTATGCCGGGCAATATGAGGCGCTTCTGGGCGACACGGCCGTGCCCGTCCCTGGCGAAATCGTTTATAACCGGGATGGCGTTATGATTTACCATGTTATTCGGTAGTTGAGCAGGAGAAGAAATGAGGGAAGAACGCATCGAACAACTCTATTTTGTGACCGGTTCGCAGAACAAGTTTAATGATTATCAATTTTTGCTGGGCAAACACGCCGACCTGCGCTGGGCGCGATATGCGCTGGAAGAGCCGGTACTGGTAGACCAGTCTATCCTCATCCGGCGCAAAGTGGAGATGGCACGGCCGTTGCTGCCCCATATGCCCTTCCTGGTGGAACAAACCAACCTGATGGTGCGCGCCTGGAAGGATTTGCCGGGCAATGTGACCGGACTGTTTATTGATGGCGTGGGCGTGGAAGGCATTTGTAAAATGATGCAGGCTTTCGAAGATCGCACGGCCAGTGTAGTCACCGATTTGGGGTTTCATGCGCGGGATGGTCAGGTATATGTGTTTCGGGGAAAGCTGAACGGGGTTATTGCCTCGGAGCCGCGTGGTAATCAGATTTATGGTTGGGATACGATATTCATTCCCGACGGGCAAGATCGCACCTTTGCGGAAATGCCGACAGAGCAGCGGCACAGTATGTCTACCCGTAAACTGGCGGTGGCGGCGTTATTCACGGCCGTACTACAAGAAGAAAACGCCACCCTGCTGCTGCAAAACCGCATCCGCCTGCGCCAGTTGATCGCCCGCTACTTCAGCAAAAGCGAGCTAGAAGTATTGTTATTTGACCTGGGGATTGATAAGGATGAAATTCCAGAGGGAGCCAAGTCAGACATGGCGCAGGAGATTATCTTGTATTGTGAGCGGCACGGCCGTATGGCCGATCTCCTGGAACTGTGCCGCCAACAGCGCCCCAATGCCGACTGGCCGAATGCGTTATAGCAATCTATCTGACCGGCTCCAGATGCACGGTTTCATTTACCCGCCCCGTGAGTTTGCACTCCGTCTGTGTGCCGCCATCACAGGGCGTGATGCTGATGGCCTGTTTGTATTGGCCTAGCGTGGCCTGCACCGTCAGCACACCCTTATTCACGCGGTAAACGGCCTGCGGGTCTTCGTGTTTGTTCAAACGCAAAACGCACGGGCCGGAGGCCGCCGCCGCGTCTTCATCCAGCAGCCGCAAATAAATGTTCATGTTGCCGCTGTAGCCCAAAATGCTGATTTGCCCGGCAATCGTTACTTCATGGTCGGAAAATTGGGTCACTTCGCCGCTGCCCACCGGAATCCAGACCACCTTTTTAGCTTTCACCGTCTGTTTCTGGCCGATGCGGGTGCCTTTGGCCACAAATGAGGGAATCGTCGCCATATGCTTTCCTTTTGATTGTGTAAGATGGAGGAAATTATACCGGAGAATGGCTCAGGCACAGCCTATCGCTTTCATAGCGTCGTGGGTGGACAGATGGATGTTTTCAGGGCCAAAACTGTCTACAAAACCAACGGTACGCAGCCGGTCCATCACCGGCCCTTTAACGGCAGCCAGATGGAAAGTGACGCCAGCATCGTGTAGTTCCTGGTGCAGCGATTCGAGTGTTTCCAGGGCGCTGGCATCTATGAAGTTCACGGCCGTACAAATTAACACAAAGTGCGCCAGTTCCGGCTCATCGGCCACCCGGCGCAGCACTGTTTCTTCCAGATAAGCCGTATTGGCAAAGTACAGGCTTTCATCAATGCGCACGGCAGCCACACGGGGGCATGTTTGCACCGTGTGCCGCTGCACGTTCAGGTATTGTTCACTGCTGCCCACCCGCCCCACCACCGCCACGTGTGGCCGGCTGGTGCGCCAGATGAACAGCAGCAGCGCCGCCGCCACCCCCAGCAAAATACCCATTTCAATGCCCACCGCCAACACCGCGCCAAAGGTCACAAGCATGGAAGCGGCGTCGGCTTTGTTGTAACGCCAGGTGTGGCGGAACGTTTTGATGTCTATCAGGCTGGCAACGGCCACCAGGATGATGGCGGCCAGCACCACCTGGGGCAGGTAGGCAAACAGTGGCGTCAGAAAGAGTACCGTCAGGGCAATGAGTACGGCCGTGACCATCGAAGCCAATCCCGTGTTCGCCCCCGCTTCAAAATTGACCACCGACCGGCTAAAACCACCCGTTACCGGGTAGCCGCCGGTGAAAGCAGCGCCCAGGTTAGCCATGCCCAATCCCACCAACTCCTGATCGGAGTTGATCTTCTGCCGCCGTTTGCTGGCTAATGATTTGGCCACGGAAATACTTTCCATATACCCCACAAAGCTGATCGCCAGCGCCGTAGGCAGCAGCGCCCGCCAGAGGGTGAGATCAAGGGTGGGGGTGGTGATGGGGGGCAAACCGGCGGGCACATATCCTACCACTTTGACGCCCGCCGCCACATCCAGCCGCCAGGCAACGACCAACAGGGTAGCCAGCAAAACCACCAACAAAGGGGCGCTTTTGGTGAGGGGTGTTACCAGCCCCGCCGGCAGTTTGCGCCGTTTCAGTTGGCCGCCTAAAGCGTATTTGAAGTAAAGCAGGATGGCCATGCTGCCCAGGCCAATAGCCAGAGTGATGAGGTTGGTTTCGGCCAGGTGCTGGAGGGTGTAAACGGCCGTGTCCACAAATTCCAGATTCGGTGTGGACAGCCCCAGCAGGTGTTTGAACTGGCTCAAGCCAATGACCAACGCCGCCGCGCTGGTGAAACCGGCCAACACCGGGTGGCTGAGAAAGTTCACCAAAAAACCGGCGCGCAGCAGCCCCATGCCCATCTGGATCAGGCCAACCAGCAAAGCCAGGGTGAGCGCCGCCTGCCAGTAAACGGCCGTGCCCATTTCTGCCACCTGTCCCACACCAGAAGCCACCAGCAGCGAGACAATCGCCACCGGCCCCACCGCCAGACTGCGACTGGTACCAAATAATCCATACAACAACAGGGGCGCAATGCTGGCATACAACCCCACCTGTGGCGGCAGCCCGGCCAACAACGCATAGGCCATGCCCTGCGGCACCAGCATAATGGCCACAATCAGCCCGGCCATCAGGTCGCCTGCCAGCCATTCACGCCGGTACACACGGCCCCAGGCCAGCGCCGGGATCGCAGACATGATCGGCTTCCAAAACCCGGCTGGCTCTACCGCCTGACTGCGAACTGAATTGCCCATTAGTTTAACGATTAACCGGCAGCCCGGCCATTTGCCAGGCAATCATGCCGCCGCCCAGGTTGGCTACATTGTCAAAGCCGGCGGCGGCTAAAATTTCACAGGCCACCTGGCTGCGATTCCCGGAACGGCAGACACACACGATGGGCTGGCCGGTGGGCAGTTCAGACAGGCGTCGCTGTAATACTTGCAGCGGCAGCAGCCGCGCCCCGGCAATATGCCCTTCATATTGATACTCCATGGGGCTGCGCACATCCACCAAAATGGGCGCGGCATCACTCTCCAACTGCTGCTGCAATTCCGGGATGGTGATATTGGCGATACGTGGTGGCACGGCCGTCTGGCCGGAACGTTGAAAAAGTGAAGAAAACATAGCTATCTCCTATAAAGTGTCTGGTGGCTTATACCAGCCGCCAGACACTTTATAGGCCGTGTGCAAGGTAGCTATAAACGGGGTGTAAGGGTTGTGTAAGGGATGGGTTTTATGGTTCACGGGTAAAGATGGTAAAGGCCAGGTTGTTGGCGCCGCTGACAAACGATTGCCCCGGCCGAAAGCCGTGTTTTTCCCAGACGCGCCGGGCGCGTTGGTTGAAGTCGGCAATGGTGACGCGCAGGCGGGGAGGCGGGAAGGTGTGCCAGGCAAAGGTGATGGCCGCCCCGGCAAACTGGCTACCCAGACCACGCCCGGTCAGGTCGGGGCACACGGCCATGCCAATGTCCAACGCCTCCTGGCTGTAATCGCCGCCGCTCACCTGCCCGTCCAGCCCAAAGCTGACCACGGCCGTCAACTCCCCACTATCGGCATCCACCACACTGTAAAAGTTGTAGACCGGGTCCAGAAAATAGTCAGCGGCCTCGGCCAATACGGTGGGATCGGTACGGCCGTCGCCCAAACTATAGATGTCATAGGGCGGCGCATATTGCCAGGTGAGTAGAACCGGCAGGTCTTCGCCGGCAATGGGGCGCAATGTGAGGTTGAATTCACACATGAGATTCCAGCGATTCCAGCGGCGCCGGCATGGTGCGAGGCAGACGCACGGCCGTGACCAACGCCACCAACAGATACACAACGCCCGACGCCACAAACGCCGCCCGCAGCCCAAACCAGACAACCACCAGCGACCCCAAAATAGGGGCAATGGCCCGCGCCGCGGAGATAATGGAATTCTCCAACCCATAGACGCTGCCCGCCTGGTCAGCGCGGGAGTAGTGGGCCAGCAAGGCGCTGATCGAGGGAACCATGCCACCCGCCGCCGCGCCCGTGAGCGCCTGCAAAAACAAAAGCTGCCCGGCGGTTGTTACCTGGCTCTGCGGCAGGTAAAACAGGCCGGCCAACAACGCCGAACCTATAAGGACTTTGCGGTGGCCCACTTTGTCGCCCAGCCGCCCCAGGTAAACGGCCGTGAGCGTGCCCGCCCCCGCCGTAAACCCAATCATCAGCCCGATAATCGTGTTCACCCGCGACTGGTCGGCCAGCAGGGAAGCGATAAACAGGGGCGCAAACGGCAGCAGCAAGGTCTGCCCCAGGTTAGCCAGAAAACGCAGGCTGTAGGTGAGAGAAATGCCAGGCATCTGCCATACCTCGCGCCATTCATGCCAGAAGTGGATACGTTTCGTTTCTGTTTTGGCCGGTGGCGTAAACTCTTCGGTCACGCCCCACCAGACCAGAAAACCAGATGCCAGCAAGAGAACGGAGGTGATGACAAAGGCATACCGGTAGCCAAAGGCATCGGCCACCAGCCCGCCGAGCAAAGGGCCAATGGCCACGCCGCTGATCAGCCCCATTTGCAGCAGCCCCATGGCAAAACCGGTGCGCTCGCGAGGGGCGGCGGCAGCCACCAGGGCATTGGCGGCGGCAACAGTGCCGGTGATCAAGCCCTGGATGGCGCGCAGAAGCACCAGTTGTTCGGCGCTTTGGGCAAAACCCATCAGCAGCAAAACGGCCGCGCCGCCAAACATAGCCCGCTCTACCATGAGTTTACGGCCGTACCTGTCAGCCACCGCCCCCCAAATGGGCGAAGCGATGGCCATGGTAACCGCCTGCGCCGAAAAGACGGCGCCCGCCAGAAACTCCACGCTCAGCACGGTGCTGCTGCCCAGTTCGGCTATGTACAGGGGGAGAAAAGGGAAAAAGATGGAAAAACCAACGGCCGTAACTAACTGCGCAATAAACATGATGCCCAGGGTGCGCCGCCAGGGCACAAGGTGATCAAAAGGGTGATGGTCAAGACGCATGACCGCTAACAGTAGCCGTTACCCGTTCTTTCGTCAACCAACGTTAAGCCACCATATATAGCCGTTTATTCTCATGACCACCTTCATATTGTGGTCATGCTTGCACTTCATTATAATTATGGTAAGTTACTGGCCTGTACAGCAGTGAACTCTGTACGGAGGCTTCCATTGAATACCCAAAAGACAGAATCACCCCCCCCGACGTTTGTTCACCCCATTGAAGCGGAGTTTGCCCAGATTTTGGATTACTATGGCATTGAGTGGGAATATGAACCACATACCTTTGCCCTGGCCTGGGACGCAAACGGCAACGTCACCGAAGCCTTTTCGCCTGATTTTTACCTGCCCCAGCAAGAACTGTATGTGGAACTGACCACCATGCGCCCCAAGTTGATCACTAACAAAAACCGCAAACTGCGCCGGCTGCGCGAGTTATACCCCCATATTAATATCAAACTGTTCAAACGCAGCGACCTGCGCGACATGATGCTGAAATACGGCGTAGATGAACACGCCGTCACCCTGGTGGGCACAGACGCACAAAAGAACGGGTCATGAGCCGGTATTATCCCCCCGAAACCTACGGCGAGTTACATGCAGCGGTTAGCCATATCCTTTTTTCGGCCGAGGAAATAGAACAGCGGGTACAAGAATTGGGACAGGCCATTTCGGCCGATTATGCCGGATTAAATCCCTTACTCGTTGGCGTGTTGAAGGGCAGCTTTCCTTTTATGGCCGATCTGGTGCGCATGATCACCATCCCGCTGGAGGTGGATTTTATTGCCGTTTCCAGCTACTCGCCGGAGACGCGCAAACGGGGGTTGGTGCGGTTGGAGAAAGATTTGGGAGAGCCGATTGACGGCCGTCACGTTCTCTTCATTGAACATGTTATTGATACCGGCCTGACGCTCAATTACCTGCTGCGGAACCTGCAAGCCCGCCACCCCGCCAGCCTCAACGTGTGCGTTTTGTTCGACAAATCGCACCGCCGCTTGATCAACGTGCCCATTGCCTACAAAGGGTTTGATTTGCCTGACCGGTTTGCGGTGGGGTATGGCCTGGATTACCGCGAACGGTACCGTAACCTGCCCTTTGTGGGAATTTTGAAGGCGGAGGCGTTCCAGCCGAATAACCGGTAAATCAAAATCAGACATCCGATTTCTTAGAGAAATCGGATGTCTTGCCGCAAAAATAAAAAGCACGGCCGTTACCAAGCCGTGCTTTCTTGTGCCCTAAATTAAGAGGAGCTCCTAGTAACCTTCCAGCTTACCCTACTTTCCGCCGGCTGATATGCCTTTGGTTTGCTTTGGTGATTTCTACTCCCAATTTCTCATGGATTTTACCCCTAACAAGAAACAATTGGGTTTTGTGTAGTTCTCACTTCTGCTTTTCGGGTAGCTTTCCAATTTCTGGGAGCTTCCTCTACCGCTAAAGCTAACACTTATAAAGTGTTATACCCTAGAAGTGAAATACAGTATACATTTTTTGCCAGGGACGCGTCAAGCCAATTTTTGACATAAGCACCTTAAGGTTTTCAAACTGGTGCTACCAGAGGAAGTGGGGCAGAGATTGGAGATTAGAGATTGGAGATTGGAGATTGAACCATCTCCAATCTCCAATCTTTAATCTCTTTTATACCATTGCCATTACTCTCCGGTGGAATGGCGTCATTATCTTTTTCAGCCAGCGCCGCTTTGATGGTGGGGATCATGCGTTCGGCGGCGGTTTCGCCCAGGGCAATGTATTGTTCGCTTTTGCGCCGGGAGAAGTTGAAGTAATTGTGCCCGGCAATGGCCGGTTCGATCAGGCAGTCAGCCTGGTAATAACCGCCGCCAGCGTGGCGCACCAGCAGTTCTATGGCGGCGGCCAGGTCTCCCAAAACCCCCAACCGCTCATGGTAAATGGGCACAAACAGGTCAACGGCAATGACGTAATCCACGCCCATGGCGCGCACGGCCGTGACCGGCAGATTATCCGTCACGCCGCCATCACAACACAGACGGCCGTCAATCATCACCGGCGAAATCACCCCGGGCACGGAGCAACTGGCGCGCACGGCCGTGGACAACCGCCCCCGCCGTAAATAGACAGGGATACCATGGGCCATATCGGTGACAACGGCCGTGAACGGTATCGCCAGATCCCGAACATCCACATCCCCCACCAGGTCTTGCAGATATGGTTCCATTTTGGCAAAGGAGATCAAGCCGTGCCGCGAACGGGATAACCCGGCGACCGTACTCCAGTTGGAATCAACCGCCAATTTGCGCAATTGCGGCACTTCCAGTCCGGCGCAATAGGCCGCGCCCACCAATGCCCCCGCGCTGGCTCCGGCAATGGCGTCAATGGGAATGCCGGCCCGTTCCAGGGCGGTGATCACACCCACATGCACCGGCCCCCGCGCCACACCGCCGCTCAGGGCCAGGCCAACTTTTTTGCGTGTTTTCATACTGCCATGGTGATGTTCGTGTTCGTTCGTAGTCGGCGATTTATCCCCATTCTTGGGGAGAGCGATAAATTGCCTATTACGAACGACTTAAAAATCCACTTCTTGCCCCGCATAGGCATAGCGGAAAAGCTGCTCGATCTCTTCCAGCGTGGGGATGCGGCGGGACATGAGGAGGTTGGCGTCTACATCTACGTGTTCACACAGAAGGGGGAGCATCGCTTCCAGTTCGGCTAGCGCGATGCCAGCTTCTTGCAGGCTGGTGGGCAGGCGTACTTCGTGCATCAGGCCGCGCACGGCCGTTGCCAGATTTTGCGCCACTGCCTGTTCATCCCCATTGGGCAGACCCAAGGCCAGCGCCAGGTCGGTATAACGGCTGTCGCCACCGTTAGCCACAAATTGGATGGTGTAGGGCAAAAAGATGGCGGTGATACGGCCGTGTGCCACCTGCCGAAAAACAGCCCCGGCAGCGTGCCCCAGGGCATGGGCCAGAGCCACACTGCTATTGCCCAGGGTAATGCCGGCGATGGCCGCCGCATTCGCCATTTTCTCACGGGCCACCGGGTCGCTGGCGCCGTTTTTGATGGCGCTGGGCAGGTAAGCGAACACTGTGCGCGCCGCGTGCAGGCAAAGGCCATCGGTAAAATCATTGGCCCAGGTGCAGCTATACGCTTCAATGGCATGGGTGAGGACGTCAATCCCGCTGTCGGCGGTAACGCCGGCGGGCAGATTAGCGGTGAGTGCCGGGTCTACAATGGCTATGTCCGGGGTGGCTTCCCGGTTAGCCAGGGTGAGTTTGCGGTGTGCGGCCGTGTCCGTCAGGACAACGGCAAAGTTAGATTCCGAGCCGGTACCGGCGGTGGTGGGAATGCAGATAAGCCGCGCTTTTTGGCGCAAGCCCAGGTCTAGCATGGGGCTGATCTCGTCTGGGGAAAGGTCAGGGCGTTCATAGAGAACCCACATCGCTTTGGCCGCGTCCATGCAGGAGCCGCCGCCCAGCCCTATTATCCAATCGGGTTCGTATGCCAGCATAGCGGCTGCGCCGCGCTGTACCGTTTCTAATGAGGGGTCGGGTTCCACTTCGGCGAAAATGTATTGGTGGGGTACGGCCGTGCCCAATGCCTGCTGCACCTGCGCCACAAACCCCAACGCCAACAGGTTGGCGTCGGTGACAATAAAGGCGCGCTGACCGGAAAGATTACCCAGTTGGCTCAGGGAATCTTCACCAAAGAAAAACTCAGGGCACTTGAAAAACCACATGTGCGTGATGCGTGATGCGTGATGCGTGACTTGTTGGTCACGCATCACGCATCACGGCCAGTCCGTATCCAACCGGGTGCAGGCTTCCACCAGTTCAATGGCTGCTTTGGGCGCTTTCATTACCTTCATCATTGGCCCTTCCAGCTTCAGTTGTTTAGTGACAATACCTTTGATGGGGTCAATTTTCTTTTCCATGACGCCACGCCAGGTTTTGACGGGCGCATGCAGCTTGAACTCGGGGGATTTTGTGGCCGGGTCATCTACTTTGAAGGCATCCCGACATTCACCATGCCACAAGTCCATGTAGAGGTAAATGTCCTCTGGTATGGCGTCGCCGGCGGTAATGACAAAGTAGAAATCGCCTTCCCATTTTGAGGCGGCGTTCTTGTAGCCAGGGCTGTTGTTGAGTTCGTCCCTCAGGGCTTTAATCCATTCATCTGTTGCAAATTGAATTCCCATATTTCCCTCCGCTGAATAAATTGAGTATGCAGGTGATTGGCGTTTGTGGCGGGAGACGCCAACCTGAGGCTAAAGATAACACAGCCCTCTTTTTTTGCCAATGACAGGCCATTACGGCACAAAACACAAGGTTGTAAAGTGGTGGTTACTACTGTACCATTTGCCCTTCGCTGAAGGAGATATAAAACCTGTGACAAAAGCTACGGCCGTTACCCAACACCTCGACCAACTCCACATCCCCTACACCTTTTTCCGGCATCCGGGTCTCGTTCATTCGCTGGAACAGGCGGCGGCTGAGCGTGGGCAGCAGCCGGAACAGGTGGTGCGCAGTATCTTGTTCCGGCTGGCGGCCGATGAGTTCGTGATGGTGCTGGTGGCCGGGCCGCGCCAGATTGATTGGAAGGCGCTGCGCCGCACGCTCAACCAATCCCGCCTGACAATGGCGAAACCGGAAGAAGTGCTGGCTGTGACCGGTTATGAAATTGGCGCGGTTTCGCCGTTTGGCCTGCCCTGGCCGATTCGTACGCTGGTAGACGCGAGTGTGCTGGCGCAAGAGGAACTGTCCATTGGGTCGGGGGTGCGGGGTACGGCCGTGATTCTGAAAACGGCCGATCTCATGCAAGCATTGGGTGATGTGGAAGTGGTACAATTGGGTTGATGTTCGTTCGTAGTGGGCGATTTATCGCCTGCTGACGGCACTAAAGTGCCTACTACAAACCTTTTGCAAAGGAGCAGCGCATGTGTAGTATGTTGATCAAGGAAATAGACACGGCCACTTCGGCCACGCTCAGTGCAAGCGTGACCATCCCCACTTATCCCCCCTCTGCTCAGGAAACCGCCCACAAACAATTTCTCTACGACTACCCCACCTATGCCACCACCCATCGCCTCACTGAACTGCGCCGGGCCGACTACCAACGGTTGGACGCACACGCCCAGATTTACCTGGATTACACCGGTGGCGGGTTGTATGCCGAATCGCAGCTTACCAAGCATTTTGACCTGCTGCGTAACCATGTCTACGGCAACCCCCACTCCGCCAACCCCACCTCCCAGGCGATGACGGAACTGGTGGAGGGCACACGCCATTACGTGCGGCACTACTTCAACGCCGGTGATGATTACGTCGTCATCTTCACGCCCAATGCCAGCGGCGCGCTAAAGCATGTGGGTGAATCGTATCCCTTCCAGCCGGGTAGCCGTTACCTGCTCACCTTTGACAACCATAACTCCGTCAACGGCATCCGCGAATTTGCCCAGGCGCGCGGGGCCGAATTTATCTACCTGCCGCTCACCCGCCCGGAACTGCGCATTGATCGGGATAAACTGGTAGAACTGCTGGACACCATTGACCCGGCCTATCCTCATTTATTTGCCTACCCGGCACAGTCCAACTTTTCCGGCGTCAAACACCCACTGGCATACATTGAACTGGCCCACCAAAAGGGGTGGGATGTGCTGCTGGATGCGGCGGCCTTTGTGCCCACCAACCGGCTGGATTTGCAGCAGGTGCAGCCCGATTTTGTGAGCCTGTCCTTCTACAAGATGTTTGGCTACCCCACGGGCATTGGTGCGCTGCTGGTGCATAAACGGGTGCTTGGCAAACTGCACCGCCCCTGGTTTGCCGGGGGTACGGTCAATTTTGCCAGCGTGCATGGGCGCGGCCATGTGCTAACGCCGGGCGAGGCCGGTTTTGAAGATGGCACGGTGGATTATTTGAACATTCCGGCGGTGAAGATTGGCCTGCAACACCTGGAGAGTGTTGGCATAGAAACCATCAGTGAGCGGGTGCGCTGCCTGACGGGCTGGTTGTTGGACAATCTGTATGCATTGCGCCATTCAAACGGGCATCCGATGATCCGCATCTATGGTCCCATCCACACCGGGGAACGTGGCGGCACCATCACGCTCAATTTCTATGGCCCGGACGAAAAATTGCTCGATTACCGTCGCATTGAAGAACTGGCCAATCAGCAAGGCATTTCGCTGCGCACCGGCTGTTTCTGCAACCCCGGCGCGGGTGAGATGGCCGAAGATTTAACCCCCGAAGAAATTCGGAGCATCATGGCTGACGAGCCAAACCTGACCATGCCCCGATTTTTGCAAATGATCCAATACCGGGGCCACAAAAGCGCCGGCGCCATTCGTGTTTCGGTGGGGCTGGCCACCAATTTTGCAGACGTGTACCGCTTCCTGCACTTTGCCGCCGGTTTCCGCGACCAGACCAACCTGAACATCGGCGAAGTGACCTTTGATATTGAATCCTGCCGCGTGATTCGGGATGGAAGCTAAGCGTCGTAATCCGTGAGCCGTAAACCGTAATCGGCCTTCGGATTACGGTTTATGGTTCGTCTATCGTCTAAAAAGTCCAATAATCGTCTATTTTTAGACGATGTTTGGTCTTGCAGATGCACAGTTTCATCCCCGACCGTGACTACGCCCAAAGCATCATGTTTTGCAACTGCTTCTTTCTAAAAACCACGTCTCGTCGTTTCCGTTTCGTGACGGCCGTCCCATTGCTTATTTGGATGACATGGCTAACCGCATTTTCCTGCGGAAGGTGGGTGGTGGTTGGGTCTTCATCCACCGCACCTTGCTCGATTATTTCGCCTCCCTGCACCCGGACGCCGCGCCCGCCACATCTGTCATTCTGAACCCCGCAGGGGGGAAAAATCCCAACGCCGCTGAATGACCATCGCGTGTGGTAGACATCTGATTTTTTGAAAAAATCGGATGTCTATTAGTAGCTGGATGGGGTTTCGGCCATTTCAAACGTGCTTTCCGGCCCATTCAAGAGAACATAAAACGTATTGAGCAAATCGTGCCCGATGATGCCAAAATCCAGTCCGGTCAGTAACACTTTGTGTTCAGAAATGGTCTTGTTGGCAATTCTCAATCTGACCATGTAGGTGTGAGCGATGGTCGTTTGACCATTGACATCTTCAATTGCCATACGCTCTGTTGGGTAAAGGTCTAACCGCTCAGCCAGCGTTTCAGGCACGGCCGTCAAATCTGCCCCTGTGTCCAATATGGCGGAAATCGTAACACGTGGACGTGTATGCACCACACCAGCAACCTGAATCTGGACAACGGCCGCTGGCGGGTCAAATTCAGTGCTGTAAGGTGTCATACGGCTTTTACCCGAATAGAGGGCATCCGGGCACGGCGGGGTGTTTCTGGGGCAACTTTTTCAATATAACAGGGAACCGCGCCATATCTGGCTAACATCTGCCTGAACAAAACCGTTTCATCTTCGCCATAACCAACGACCTGTCCCTGATAAATGGCTACAAATTGCCCGGCATACCGCTTTAGAAGATCTGGTTTGAGGTTTTCAAATGCGGCCACTTCCTGGTGAAAACTGTCAAACTGGCTTGTTTTAGTAACCGGGGACGGCAGTTTTTCGCCGATTAAGTCGGCCACATATTCACTGACTGTTTTATCAGATGCCGACGCTTGTTGTTGAATGGTCTCTAACAACGTTTGTGGTAATTCAAGGGTAATTTTGCTCATCCGCTACTCCTCAATTCCATCATGCATTTGGACACTGTTTGCAGCGTCTCCATTATCACAAAACCTGGCTAATTCTCATCGCCCGATGTTTGCTCACACAAATAAACCAGGCGCAGGATGTGTAGCTCTTCAAAGCTGACCGTTTCGCCCAGAGCGTCGAAGACAGGGCGCAGGAAGTCGGGGCCGAGTTCGGCGAAGACAGCCAGGACGCGCGCTTGTTCCGCCGGGGAAAGGGTGGAGAGGGCGCGGAAGTTGTCGGGCGGTAACGGCCGTCCCCCTCTCACCGCCTCTACCAAATACTTTAACACCGTGCTGGTTTTGACGGCCAATTCATCGGCGATTTCAGGCACAGGTTTTCCCTTTTCATACATCTCCACCGCCAACTGTGCCCGCGCCCCGGCTGGCTTGCTGCCTTCCGGTTGGCTGGCGCGGCGTATGGTTGGCATATTGGCTACTTCTGTCAAATTGTGCGCCGTGCAATACTCACGGATCAGCGGCAAGAAAACATCGGCATAGGTTTCCAGTTTGCGCTGGCCGATGCCGTAGATGCGCGTCAGCGATTCCCGCGATTGGGGGTAAAAGGCGGCCATCTCCACCAGCGTCCGGTCGGAAAAGATGACGTATGGGGGCACGTTGGCCACGTCGGCCAACTCTTTGCGTTTTTGGCGCAGCAGAGCAAACAGTTCCCGATTGTAGTCGAGGGGTTCGGTGGGGGCGGTTACGGCCGTTTTCCGCCGCATTGTCTCCATCACTCCCCAGAATTGGGCCTGCCCACGCAAAACCGGCCACGCCATTTCCGTCAATTTCAGGCTGCCATGTTCCAAATCTTGCAACAGCAAACCCTGTTGGATGAGTTGGGTGCAGAGGTGTTTCCACTGCTCTTTGTCCCACTCCAGGCCAATGCCGTAGGTGGAGAGTCTGTCATGGCCGCGCTGCAAAATCTTCTGATTTCGTGAGCCGCGCAGCACATCAATAATGTGGTTCACGCCAAAAAACTGTTCGGTGCGGTAAATGCAAGAGAGGAATTTTTGGGCGGGCACAGTCAGATCAACCCGTTCTTGTTCTTCTGCCAGGCAGTAGTCGCAGGCGTCGCATGATTCCGCTTCATATGGTTCGCCAAAGTAGGTGAGCAACGGCCGTCGGCGGCACACCCCTGCCTCCGCATATTGCACCATCGCCGCCAGCCGCAGGGAAGCCCCTCTTTGCAGTTCCGGGGGCATCTTTTCAATGAAAAAATTGACGGTACTCACGTCAGCATAACTGTAGAGCAGCAGGCAGTCCGCGCGCAGCCCATCACGCCCGGCACGACCAATTTGCTGGTAATAGCTTTCAATGTCCTGCGGCAAATCTACGTGCAAAATAAAGCGCACATTGGGTTTATTGATACCCATGCCAAACGCTATGGTGGCGACGATGATGGGCACGTCATCACGGATGAAGGCGCGTTGGTTTTGGGTGCGGGTGGCGTCATCCAGCCCGGCGTGATACGGCCGTACCGCCCACCCTTTCGCCTGCAACACACCGGTCAATAAATCCACCTGTTTGCGTGTGGCGCAGTAAATGATGCCCGACTCCTCCCGATGGTCTTCCAGAAAAGAGAGTGTTTGCCCGACCAGATCGGTCTTGGGTTGGACGCTGAGAAAGAGATTTTCCCGGTTAAAGCTGGCAATAAACGCCTGCGCCTGGGAAATACCCAGCGAATCGAGAATATCCTGTTGCACCCGGGGCGTGGCCGTAGCCGTCAGCGCAAAACAGACCGCCTCAGGCAGCCGTTTACGCACTTCAATCAACTGCCGGAATTCCGGGCGAAAGTCGTGCCCCCATTGGGAGATACAGTGGGCTTCATCAATGGTCAGGCAATCCACCCGGCACTGTTCCAATAGCAATAATATCTCTGGGCGGAGCAGCGTTTCTGGGGCGGCGTACAGGAGTTTGATACGGCCGTTACGCACTCCATTCATGCGCGCCACATACTCGCTGTACGTTAGCGTGCTGTTTAGAAAAGTGGCCGCTACGCCCAATTCATGCAGCGCGCTCACCTGGTCTTCCATCAGTGAAATGAGCGGCGAGACAACCACGGTCAACCCCGGAAACAGGAGTGCCGGCAATTGATAACACAGCGACTTGCCGCTGCCGGTGGGCATGATGGCCACGCTATCTTTTTTTGCCAACACGTTTTGGATAATCTCTGCTTGCAGCGGGCGGAATTCGTCATAGCCAAAAACTTGCTTGAGGGCCTCTTGTGGATTGGCATAAAGAGATGAAGAGATGGGAAGAGTGAAAGATTGATCCTGCTCATCGAATCTCCCCATCTCCCCTTCTCCCCATCTCATTTCTTCAGTGAACCAGCCCGACAATTGGACAAAACAGCGCAACTCCTCCTCTGGTTTGTCTGGTGGGTGCCACCAGTGGGCCAGAGAGACACGCAGCAGCGTCCCCGCGGGAATTTCGGCCAGTGGTTCTTGAAAGCCCACATAGGTCAACGACCAACCGGCGTCCCAATCGTTTTCACCGTCTGCGTCTGCCGGATAACGATAGCGAATGCGTTTGGCCTCGGTATTTCGCTGCAACGGTTTGTCTGGCCGCCAGAAGAGTGTGCTGTAAGGCGGGATACCATGTTGCTGGCTGATGTAAAGCGCGCCGGCTGCTGTTACCTGGGTCAACCCTGCATACAACAGTTCTGGACTGCCGATTTTGGGTGGCATATGCCGTTCGATAAAGGAAACCACATCCTCCAGCGGCGGCAGGCGACGTTTGTTATGGACGATGACATTTTCGATGTGAGGCGGGATCATATCGGCGGCAGGCGTGGCCTCGATTTCCCACACGTCGCCCACGTTATATTCCAGTCCAACCGCTTCATTGGTGGCAGCATCGGGAGCAATCAGGCGCAGACTACGGCCGTCAAACGAAATGGCCCCAATGCAGGCCCCTGCGCCCTGGCGTGTTTTAGCAACAATAACGACTTTCATCTTTCCCTCTGTGGCAACTGGCTAATAGTTCCTGCCATTCGTTCATTATCACCACTCACTGCTTACTGCTCACTGCTCACTGCTTACTGATGATATTCTCCACCGCCACCCCCCAAACCTGCGCCAGCCTTTCGGCAATGAGCGAGCGATGGCAGGCGGCCGGTTCGCGCTCCACGCAGAAAAGCGCCACCACTTCAGCATCTGGCGGCAAGATGGCGCGCAGGGATTGGGGATCAAAGGGATTCAGGATTTCCGACTTATAGGTGGCGATAAAAGCGGGGCTGAGGTGTGTACGCTGGCGTTTGGCCGTTTTCTCCGTCTTGTCGGCCAGGTGTTGTTGGGCGCGCACGGCTGTTGTGGGCGCCAATTCTTTCACATGCAGGTAGCGAATGCCCATCTCGGCCAGCCGCGCTTGCAAGCGATGGCTGTTGACAAAGGCATATTCCGCCCCGCGCACGCCCCGCCGCTGCCGCACGTCACAAAAGGTGTCCACACCCGCCTCTTGCAACGCCTGAAAGAAGCCCTCTTCTGAAAATCCAAATGCGCCAATGGTGACAAGTTTCATAAGCCGTCATCCTTATTCCCTTCAAAATCTGTTTCGTATCGTTTGCGTGAAGTGAACTGGTGAAAGTCGTCACCAAAGAGGCTGGGCTGGTTGTTGGTCAGCCGCAGCAACACCTCGGCCTGGCTGGCCAGGTTATCATTTTCATCAATGTGGGCCACGGGGATGCCCCGTTCCGTTAATGTCTGGCCGATGAGTTTGCTGCGATGGCACTGCTCTGGTTTGCTCTCGGCGCAAAGCAGGACAACAGGTAGTTGTTGGGCATAGGCCTTTTGCAATCGCCCGATGCCCTCCTGGTAAAACGCCATCTGTTTCACCTTTTCATAATCCACCTTGCCCTCGGTGTAACAACGGGCATCGTCTGGCTGACCACCTAAGGTATCTCCCATAAAGACGTAGCGAATGCCCGCCTCTTTCAAGGCTGATTCCAGTTCGCTCTTGCCAAACTCTGGCCGGTAGCGGGAATACGGCTTCGAGCGCACATCCAGCAGGTAGGCAATGTGATAGGCCTGTAAAGCGGCGATGAATTCGGGCAACGGCCGTGCCCCATAGCCAATGGTGTAAATAGGCGTCTCTGACATAGCGGGGTATTATAACAGTGAGCAGTAAACAGTGAACAGTAAGCAGTAAGAACACTTCATCGCTCACTGCCCACTGCTTACTGCTAACTTTCCAGAGAGTAGTAATGTTCAGATTACCACAGAATCACGTCACGGCCGTCGTCCTGGGCATCATGCAAGATGGGGGGTTGCCCCACGCGGGCTGCCGTTGTGCCCGCTGCGAGGGCGCTTTTGCCGATCCTGCCAGAGCGGAGTATGTGGCCTGTCTGGGGTTGGTGGATAATCGGGAAAAGGAAACGGCCGTTTACCTTTTCGACGCCACGCCAGACATCAAATACCAGTTGAATTTGCTGGCGGGGGTGTTGGACGGGCATCCAACACGGCCCGAAGCCGCTGCGTGGCCGCCACGCCGTTCGCCGTATCGCCTGCGCCAACCTGATGGTATTTTCCTCACCCACGCCCACATGGGGCACATTGGCGGGCTGCCCCAACTTGGCCCGGAGGCGATGGCAATTACCCAGTTACCCATTTACGCCTCGCGTGAATTGGGGCACATGTTGTTGGAGAACGCGCTCTGGCAACCGTTGGTGGATAACTTGCGCATTGTGCCGCTGGTGGCCGGACAAACGGTGGATTTGGCGGCGGATGTGAGCGTCACGGCCGTGCCCGTTCCCCACCGTGATGAATGGGGCGCAGGCACGTTTGCTTTCCTCATTCAGGGACCAGAGCGCCGCCTTCTCTACCTGCCGGACATTGATGATTGGGCACAATGGCCGGAAGCGGAAGCCATTTTAAGCAGCGTAGACGTGGCATTGGTAGATGCCAGTTTTTATAGCTCTGACGAATTAGGTGGGCGCGCCCCGGTTGCCCATCCGCTCATCCCGGACACGCTGGCCCGCTTTGCCCACTTGCCCACGCAACTGGTTCTTACCCACCTGAACCACACCAACCCGGTATTGAATGAGGGGAGTGCGGCGCGCACGGCCGTAATCCAATCCGGCGTCCACATCACCTTTACCGGGCAGCAATTCCCTTTGTAGAAAATCCAACTTCATTTGAGAAAAATTTGACAACTCTAGAATTCACCAGACTCCAGTTTTTTACTAGTAAGTGTTCAGTCCCTCAAGAGACCTGACAGGTTTTTGGCCTGCAAAGTTTCAAGTTGAACTGGTAAAAAACCTGTCAGGTCTGAACGGTTACTTTTACTAGATAGTGGTGCGCACCTGTGCCTTGGGCGGGGCAGAGGCCAGAAAGTCTTGGGCGAAGCGGTCGGTGTATTGGGCCAGCAAGTGGGCCACACGGCCGTGATCCGGCGACGCGACCAATAGCCCGGCATGGTACTCCTTTTCCAGCCGCCACACAATTTCCGGGTCATTGTAGGGGGAGAGGTCAGGGTGCTGCTGCCGCGCCAGGCAGATGATCAGCCCGGCGTGATGGCCGCGCACGGTGGGCGCGAAGTAAGGTTTGCCGTGCAGATTCGCCAGGTCAATGCGGGCGGCCTCCTGCCACAGCTCCAGCCCGGTGGCCGCTTTCACCAGCCGGTCAATGTTGGCCCCACCGACACGGGCGGCCGTTTCCAGGAAATAGTAACGGCCGTCTTCCTGACCGTGAATAAACTCCGTATGCGCCACTCCCCGCACCTGCCGCAGCGCCACCATCAAACGGGCGTTTAACTCTGACAATGCCAGCGATTCGGGCGCATCCATGGGCAAGGTGCGCGTGTTGAAAATGCCCCCTTCGCGGGTAACGGCTAGCGGCGGCGTGCCATATTGGCTGGCAATAGCAAAGACTACTTCCCGCTCCCAAATGAGCGAATCTACGTGGCAAACGTCGCCGGCGATGAACTGTTCCAGCAGGTAAAAGGACCGCTGGTCGCCCAATTCGTTGAGCACGTTCCAGAGGGCCGGGGCATCATACAGCTTGCGAATGCCTACTGCGCCGGCGTCAAAACGGGGTTTGAGTACCCAGGGGGGCGGGACCCGGTTGAGGAAATCATTGACTTCATCGTTGTTGAACACGGCCGTGAAATCCGGCACCAACAGCCCCTCATCCCGCGCCTGCACCCGCATCGCCAGCTTATCGCGGAAATGGCGGGCGGTGGTCTCGCCCATGCCGGGGATGCGCAAATGTTCACGCAGGTGCGCGGCGGTAGCCACATCATAATCATCCAGGGCCACGATGCGGTCAATTTTTTCCGCGCGCGCCAGGTAGCTGACGGCGTAGGTCACATCGGGCTGTTTGGAGAGTTCAGGCATGATGAAGCGTTCGTCAATGGCTTCCCAGGGCCATTGTGGATTATCGGCAAATTCTTCTTTTACCAGCAGCAGCACCCGGCAGCCCTGTCGTTTAGCTTCTTGCAAATAGGGAATACCCTTACACTCACTGGCGAGGGCAAGAATGGTATACGGCCGTCCTTCGTTCATCTCATTTTCTCCATCTTGGCGGGATAATGCCGCCAATTGTAACAAAACTATTCCATCCAATCATCTGATTGTTTCACACGTAAATACGTGCTACACTGTTTTACGTGGAGGCAAAAATGGAAAAACAAAACGTCACTTTATCTTTACCCAAAGAGACCTTGCGCAAAGCTAGACTGTTAGCAGTTGAAAGAAACACGTCCCTATCGTCATTGCTCGTGGAGATTATAGAAGAAATCGTGGCGAAGGCTGATGCTTATGAGTTGGCTAAAGAACGACAGCTTGCCCTGATGAATCAAGGTTTCAACCTGGGTACAGGCGGTAAAGCCACCTGGACACGAGATGAACTTCATGAACGATAGACCGGGTGAACAGTTTGTAGATACAAATGTCGTTGTTTATGCTTACGACCTGTCAGCCGGGAAGCGTCAGGAGCAGGCAGAACTGCTCCTCAATCGGTTGTGGCAATTGCGTACCGGTTGCCTCAGCATTCAAGTCTTACAGGAATTTTATAACATCACCACACGAAAACTGAATAACCCTCTTTCCAGCCAACACGCTTATGATATTGTGGCGGACTTAGGCCAGTGGCGCGTTCATATGCCAGCAGTTGGCGATGTTCTTGGCGCTATCCAGATTCAACAACGGTATCAACTTTCCTTTTGGGATGCCTTGATTGTGCGTAGCGCGGCGCAATTGGGTTGTGCGATTTTATGGTCAGAAGACTTGAACGATGGTCAGATTTTTGAAGGGGTGGAGGTGCGGAATCCATTTGTGTGAGTCAATTTCAGTAGGTTTTGGCGTCTATGTATTGCCACAGCCAGGAAAGATCGTTTTGGCTGAGTTCGGTAGACATGCGGGTGAGGCGGGTCAAGGCGCGCAAAAGCATTTCATACGCT
This sequence comes from Chloroflexota bacterium, assembly GCA_013112725.1. Lineage (GTDB taxonomy): Bacteria > Chloroflexota > Anaerolineae > Promineifilales > Promineifilaceae > CAADGU01. The sequence continues at coordinate 10,764 of JABFFZ010000035.1, read as the reverse complement.
TCATCTTGATCTTCGGGGGGGAGTTGGGGCAGTAATGCCTGCCCTTCAGCCAGCAAGGGGGCGCTGTTGTTGAATAAGGGGGCAAGCTGGCTCAAGATACAGTGGCAGGTTTGGGGCACGGCCGTATGCCCTTGCACACAGCGATGTTCCAACAGCCGGTACGCTTGCAGCCACTTTTGCCCCGTTTCGGCACATTGGTTTACCCACACGGCCGTTACTGCTTCCGGCGACAGGCTCATTTGCAGCAGCCCGGCCGCAGAAATGAGCAGCGCCAGCGCCGGGTCATACACAGCATGGCGAATAACCGTCACCATTTGTCCCTCTGCATCGGGGATACTCAGCCGCCAGCGCAACGCCACGCGATCCACTAATTCTGACCAGACGGCCGTGATGGATTCACTCATACGACCTTTGGCAATCCGTGAGCCGTAGTCCGCAATCGGTAATCAGTTTACGGATTACGGGATACGGGTTACGAAGGGTGATGGGGTGATTCATAGCTGTCCTGAAGTCGCATCCCAGTTCGCCAATAACTGCTGGTAGGCCGGGTCTTCATAACGACTGAGTAAAAAGGCAGGCGCATAAGTAGGCAGCATACTGCCGGTGATATGCGCGGCGATCAACTCGCCGCCCGCCTGAGAAGCCATAATACCATAACCGGAAACTGCGCCAAAAAGATGAGCACCTTCCACCGGCAGCGGGCCAATGAGCGGCCGGTTCTCGCGGGTTTTGCAGTAGTAGCCGCCATCCACCCACGGCCGTGCCCGGCCAATATAGGCCGCCAGCCCTGGCACCATGCGTGCCAGCCCGCGCAGCACAATCTCCGGGTAGTCCGGGTCAAACTGCGGCGGCCAGACCACCTCTTTGGCCTCCAGATCATACGTCCACAAGATGAGCAGCATAGGGCTGTCGCCGGCCCCTTCCGGACGGAAATGGACGCCGGCCGGAAATTGATTCAGCAGCCAGCTTAACTCCGGGTCGGCCGCTAATTCCGCCTGTTCTTCTTCGCTCCACAGCAAATACACCGGGTCTTCCCAAATCATCAGGGGTACGTCGCGGGGGATGATGCCCAGGTCGTCGCGAATGGAAATTTTGGCGTGCAACTCGTTGAAGATAGGCAGTTCAAGTCCCATCATCTGCCCCACTTTGCCGATAAGCGGCCCGGCGGCGTTGAGAAAACGGGACGTGTGGATACGTGTTGGGCCGCCGTCAATTAGATTGACGTCAACGGCCGTCACCCGCCCCTTTTCCACTATCACATCTGTTACCCGCCCCGGCCATAGCTGCGTGCCGTGCGCCTTCGCCTGCTGGAGTAAATACATGCCCAACTGCTGCGCACTCAACCAGCCACAGCGGCGCGGATGCAGCATGGCAACGGCCTGGTCTGTGATGAAGGGGAAAATACGATGGATCATGGCCGGGTCGAGGATAAGGTCAGCCCCTTCAGGCATGTTTTTGTACCCCTCGGCGTGGTGGGGCGTGTAGAGGGGGTCATCGGCACGGCCGTGATGAATGCGCAGTTCACCCGCCCCCAGCGCCGACGCTTCCTGGGCAAATTCCTGCATCCCCTTCGCCTTTTCCGGGTCGCCGGTCAGGAAAACGTAACCACGCCGATTCAGGCCAAAATAGTTGTCGCTTTCGTCCGCCAGGCGGTCCAGCAGATCAATGCTGCGGTTCATGTAACGCACCATCTCGTCACCCGGCCCCGGCCACCAGTTGCGGTAACATTCGGTGGATTTGTCGCTGGTGAAGGTAAGCGGCTCTCGTTCATCCACCAGGATGATATTTTTCAAGCCATGGTTCACAGCCAGGTAATAAGCGGCCGAAATGCCGCTAATACCCGCGCCACAGATGACGATGTCGGTTGTCTGGTTCTTCATGCCAATCTCCGCAGTAATCAGTGACCAGTGAGCAGTAAGCGGTCAGCAGTAAACTGCTGACTGCTCGCTGCCCACTGCTAACTTCTCCAAACGTACCGCCCCCTCACGGGTGATCTGGTAATGGTCAAAGTCGTGGGCGATTTGGGCGTGGGGGAAGATGGCCTGGGCTTCCTGGCGCGTGTCACGGGCGAAGTAGCGGCGGGAGAGATGGGTGAGGATGAGGCTTTTGACGTGGGCATCGCGGGCCAGTTGGGCAGACTGGGCGGCCGTCAGGTGCCCAAACTCCGCCGCCATCTCCGCATCCGCGTGCAAATAGGTGGCTTCAATGACCAGGGCATCGGCGTCACGGCAGATGTCTACCAGGTTGTGTGTCTGGCCGACATCACCAATATGCACGTATTTGACGCCGGGCACGGCCGTACCCAATACATCATCTGGGGTAATGACACGGCCGTCGGCCAATGTGACGCTATTTCCCCGCACCAGTTGCGCCCGTTCCGGGCCAAAAGGCACGCCCAACTCGGCCGCTTTTTCCGCCAGAAAGGGGCGGTGCGCTTTTTCCTCGAAGACAAAACCATAACAATCGGGGCCACGATGGCTGACGGGCACGGCCGTGAGCGTAAATTTATCATCGTGGAAAATCACGCCCGGTTCAATTTCGATAAGGTTGATGTCCAGGGGGACACGGCCGTTGGGGAAAACGACCTTAAACAATAAATCAGCCACCCGGCGCAGCGTATTGCGCCCGGCGTAAATATCCACCTGATCCATGTTTTCCCAACGGCTGAGCGTGGAGATAAAACCACCTAGACCCAAAATATGATCCAGGTGTCCATGCGTGAGCAACACCTTGTTCAATCGCTTAAACCCCAGACCGCTGGTAAGAATCTGGCGCTGTGTGCCTTCGCCGCAGTCCAGCAAAAAGCGGTATTCCCGGTGCAAAATGATGTGCGCCGACAATCCCCGGTGTACCGAAGGTGCTGAGGCCGATGTGCCTAAAAAGACGAGTTCAAACATGCCGCCAATTGTAGCGGGGTTGGCCGGTAATCGGTAATCGGTTATCGGCTATTTGTCACCCGTCACTCCGCAGGCAGCGCCAGCAGATAACCATTTACCATCTCCACTGCCTCAAACAGTTCGGCCGGTGCATCAGCGCCATCTAAGACGGTGACTGTGTATACCTGCTCGCCATCTTGCACCGTCAGGGTGTGCGTCACCCGGTCGCAGCAGGTATCTTCGGGGATGTAGCTGGCCTGAAAGTCGGTGAAGCCCAGGGCTAATACATCATTTACCAGTTTTTCGATTTCGGCAGGCGGAACCTGCCATTCACGGCCGTCGCTGCCCACAATACGGCCGTTGGCATAAAAACGCCAGTTCCATTCCGTGGGGCCAATGCTTTTCAAGCCACCGGCGCGCTCATACAACAAAATCGCTCCTTCTAGCGCCGTTTCTGCCTTGCCTTCCACGGCCGGCGCAGCGGTAGCAGCGACATCCTCTTTGGCGCTCGTCTCGGTACCGGTAGGTTCGGCGGTCTGGTAAACGGGTTCATCCCCGGCAGGGACGGCAGGGGATGTGCAGGCAGCCAATGACACAATCAAAAACACAGCGATCATCATAAGGCTTTTCTTCCACTTGTTCATTTTTCAACTCCTTCGTAAGTTGGGCATCTTTGCCCACTGTGCACCCAGACAGGGATGCCCAGGCTACGATTTTCATTTGCCATTGGTGGCTGATGGCTTGCGCCAACAACCCCTCCGCATAAATGGACTCATTGACTAAACGCTGCCGAAGGCTAGTTGGTTCCCCGGTTAGGGGCTGTGGGTAGGTTTTGCAGGCGCAGCACTATTGATTATCATACACTACCTATTGGGAATTATACTGGCAATAGCCGGCGGCTGATACCTCAGCGAAGATTGCTGTCACAAATGTCAGGCAAGTGGTGTTTAGATGGGTGATGCAAACAATTCTGAACCGGAAAAGGAAACGGCCGTAACCGCATTGTCTGATAATCTATTGCTAGAACGCATCAGCCAGGGAGATGCCGCTTCATTTGAAGCTGTTTTTTATGCCCATTATGACCGGGTGTATGGCTTGCTGTTCCGGCTGATGGGCAATCGGGACGAAGCAGAAGATTTAACACAAGAGGTGTTTTTACAACTGCATCACCATGCCTACCGCCGCCGCCTGTTCAATTTGCAGCGAGAACATAACATTGGCGCCTGGCTGTACCGCACGGCTACCAATATGGGCTACAACGCCATACGCGGACGCCAGCGGCGCTGGCAGCGCAATCTGGTATTGGTGCCAGACGCGGCGGGCAGCCCTGGCGTGGATAAAGAAGTGGAGCGGCAAGAGCAGGCCACGGCCGTACGCCGTACCCTTGCCCGCCTGCCAGAACGCCAGACCCAACTCCTGCTGATGCGGCAAATGGGTTTCAGCTATCAAGAATGCGCCCAGGTTTGTGGCGTGGCCCCCGGTTCAGTAGGCACACTGTTGGCGCGGGCCAACAAAGCATTTAAGCAAGTGTATGAAGAAGAGATGGGGGTTGGGGGCTAGTGGCTGGCGCCGGCAAACCGCCACCAGCCACTAGCCCCTCCTTATTTCAGGGACAGAGTATGGACGAGATGGACAAACAAACACAGGAGTTGTTGGCTTTGTTAGAGCCAACGGCCGAGGATGCGCCCCCGCCTGTGTCTCTGGCATTGGCGCAGGTAAAACAGCAGTTAGCCACCGGGCAAGAGGATATCTGGGTTGCAGGTTTTCGCCGTTTTTTGGCTGTACCGGGCCGCCGCTATGCTACTGCCGGTGTATTAGCCTTGTTTTTCCTGCTGTTTGCCTTTAGCTTTCCCACTGTGCGCGCAGCGGCGAATGAGTTTCTCAGTCTGTTCCGTGTGCAGAATTTTGCGGCTATCACCATTTCGCCGGCGCAAATTGCACTGCTGAACAAAGTAGCCGTGGATGGGTTGACGCCGGGCAAGGTAGAGATTTTGGCCGACCCCGGCCAACTGACGCCGGTGAATTCATTAAGGGCAGCTGCAGCACGGGCGGGCATGGCGTCGGTGCGTACCATCGACGCATTGGGTGAACCAGCGGCTATTTACGTTTCGGCGCCGGGTAGCGGCCGGCTAACCGTTGATCTGGCCGGGGCGCGTGGCATTCTGGCGGCGGTGGGTGCTGACCCGCTGCTGCTGCCGGACAGCCTGGATGGGGCGCAGGTGAATGTGGCCGTTTTTGCCGGGGTTGACCAGCAGTGGGAAGATATACATTTTTTGCAAAGCCCCAGTCCGTTGGTGGAATACCCGGATGGACTGGACACAATAGTTTTAGGGCGGGCGCTGCTGCAATTGTTGGGGTTAAACGCAGCAGAAGCCGCGCGGCTGTCACAAGAGATTGATTGGACGAGTACGCTGCTGCTGCCTATCCCTCAGGATATTGCCAGCTATCGGGAAGTGACGGTGGATGGGGTAAGTGGCATGGCGGTGAGTGAATTAGACGGCCGTGCTGCCACGCTCATCTGGCAAAAAGACGGCATCATTTACACCTTGTTTGGCAACCACAGCGCAGAGGAACTATTGACGCTAACGAATTCCCTGAAATAGGAGTAATTGAGTAATGAGGTATTTACCCAGTTACTCAATTACTCAATTGCAATTCACTGTTGTGACCGACCTGGCCATTGAAGCCCATAGTTTACGCAAAGAGTTTGGCCGCAAAACGGCCGTAGCCAATCTCTCGCTTCAGGTGAAACGGGGTGAGATTTTTGGCTTTTTGGGGCCAAATGGGGCGGGTAAGACGACCTCGGTGAAGATGTTGTTGGGGTTGACGCGGCCAACGGCGGGCACAGCTGCCCTGTTGGGACGGCCGTTGGGCGACCGCCCGGCGCGGGCCAAAATTGGCTTTTTGCCGGAGCATTTCCGTTTTCATGAATGGCTGACGGCCGTGGAGTTTTTGGATTTGCACAGCCGTCTGTACGGCATGAGCCAGACCGAACGGCAGGCGGCAATCCCCGTTTTGCTGGAACTGGTTGGTTTGCAGGACAGAGGGCAGACACAGTTGCGCGCCTTTTCCAAAGGGATGTTGCAGCGTATTGGCCTGGCACAGACATTGCTCAACAGCCCAGAACTGGTCTTTCTGGATGAACCAACTTCTGGTTTAGACCCCATTGGGCGGCGGCTGGTGCGGGACATTATCAACGGGCTGCGGCAGGAGGGTACGGCCGTGTTCCTGAACTCACACCTGCTGAGCGAAGTGGAAAAGACGTGTGACCGGGTGGCCTTTATTCGCCAGGGGGCGGTGTTGGAGACGATTGATCTGCACAGTTATGCAGAAGAGGCGGTGCAGATTAACCTACGGGTAGGGCAGCCCACGCCCCAACTACTGCAAGATTTATGTCAATTTGGGCAGGGCGTAACATTGATGCCGGGGGACGGCCGTATCTCTTTGCAACTGCCCCATGAAGAACAAATTCCGCTGCTGGCCGCCTGGCTCACCGCACAAGGCCACGCCCTGTACGAACTCACGCCGCAGCGCCTTCCGCTGGAAGAACGCTTCTTGCAAATCATCGGTGGGGATGATGAGGTGAGGGGGTGAGCAGGTGAAAGCCCGATCGCCCAATCGCTCAGTCTCCCACTCTCCTATTACATCCCTACTGCCGGTCGAGGCTGAGGGTGTAGCTGGCGGTTTCGCCGAAGAATTCGGAGATGAGCAGGCTCCAGATGCCGTCGGTAGTCAGGATGAAGGCGGCGATCTCTTCTGGTTGCCCGGCGCCGGCCTGGTCAACAGCCAACACCCGGCTGCCGGCGGGGTCTAGCAAGACCAGTTGCAGGTCTGATTGGGCGCCGGGCAACAGCCGGGCAGAGATGGAATCCCCATCACGGCCGTCAAACTGCCACACCACTTGCTGCCCGGCTGTCAGCGCCCCCTGAACACGCTGGCCATAGGTGAGCAGGCCCACTACCTGGGGCGCATCGGCAGGCACGGCCGTCAGGCTCACTTCATACCGCCCCGGCTCCCCAAAAAAGTCACGCACCAGCAGCAGATATTGGCCATCGGCGGGCAAGGTATACACCAGATATTCCGGCTGACCGGCCAACAGCGCGTCTACGGTTGCCAGACGCTGCACATCCTGGTTAACCAACCACATTTCCAGATCAAGGTGATTGTCCAACGGCGTAACATCGGCCATGATTTCATCACCGGCACGGCCGTTAAAAAACCAGGCATGGGTTTCATCTTCTTGCAGCATCTCCTGGCGTATTTCACCGTAAAACAGGTCGCCGGCGTCGTATAGATTGATCGTTTCTTTGCCGCCTCTGTCTAGCGACAGGGTGTAGGAACCGCCGCTGCCGCCAAAACTGCGCACCACAATGGCATATTCCCCATCCACCGGCAGCAGCAAGCCCGAAACCACTTCAGCGTCGCCGCTAAACCCTTCATCCAGTTCAACCAGACTACGGCCGTCGGCGGTATACACATACAGCACCACATCAAAATTAACCGGGTTTAAGACCACACTGACCACATCGCCAGCAACGGCCGTGAAACGCCACAACTGCTCCCCACCCGGCGGCAGCGTGCTTTGAATGGTTTGGCCCAATCCCACCGAACCGCCGCCGCCAAAGAGCGGCTGCGGCGTCAACGAAAGCCGCAAGGTATACCCTCCGGCCATATGGAAGAACTCGCCCACTTCCACAATGTAACGGCCGTTTTCCCGTAATAACAGGTCTACGGCCGTTTCCGTATCGCCTGCATACCCGTTGTCCACCTGCACAATGGTCTGGCCTGAGGGACCAATGAGCGTCAGGGTCAAATCCAGCGCCGCCGCCTGAGGACTGAGCGTCAGGGTAGCATACCGTTCCCCGGTTATTTCAAACGTCCAGATATCCTTGATGCCGCTGCTTAAGGCGCCCTGCACCAGATCGGTTCCGCCTAAGGCGCCCATCACATTGGCCGCACCATCCCGAATGGTGAAACCCCCTTCCACATGATGCACCACAATGGTGCGGGCCATTTGCGCCAGCACGGCTTCCATTTCCGGCCACACCGCTTCCGGCGCGCTCAACAAAAAGACAGCCTGTGTGTTCTGGTTTACCGCCCCCGTCAGCGCCGATGTAAACAGCAGCACGCGGGTGCGCAGGTCTGTTTGGCCGCTGCTAAAGATGAGAGGTTCGCCCACCACATCGGCATACGCACCGGTGACGCGGCTGCCAGAATTGGTAAAAGCCGTTACCGGTGTTGGTTCGTTTAGAATCGTAATGTTTTTGTTGAGCTGGTGCAGATATTGCATCAGCGCCGCCTGCGGTGTGTTGAGTGACTGCGCCTGATTGGAAACCAGCCCGGCCACGTAAGCGCCATCGCCTAGAGGCTTACCCGCCAACAAACTTTCGCCGGTACGGGTAGAATCACTCAGCAGCAGCACGATGAGACCAGAGGCATTAGACGCGCCGGCGGTGTCTAATTGGCCGGACAGATTAACCCATTCTGGTGGGGCTTGCAGTTGCAGCCCGGTGGTAGCATTGCCCGCCTGCTGCCAGTTGCTATAGAGCGAAGTGGTGGGGGCGGCGGTGGGGGATGGTGGGGGGGGGATGGTTGGTTGATTTTGGGTAGGGGCGGTAGAGGCGGTGAGGTCTTGTTGGGTGCCTTCGGTAAGTGCCAGGGATGGTTCATCGGTGGCACTGAACTCCCGGTCTTGTTCAATGGCTGGTTTGCTGCAAGCGACAACGGCCGTTACCATCACGCCCAGCAACACACAACTCCAGCCACTCTTCGCCATCAATTCTCCTCCTGTCTGGCCTCTTACCGTAGTCTGTAACCCGTGCCCCATAATCCGTTGAAGTTGTTTACGGATTACGCATTAGCACTTACAGGTTACGGGGTTGGTGTTGCGCTGCCGGGAACACGCCAATCATCGCCAATTGTCACCAGCACGTCGAAGCCGCCTGCGGGCGTTGTGCTGTCGCTCACATTGAGCGGTGGAATATGCATCAGTTGCGCCAGGTAACGAGCGGTGTTGGGAAACCGCCCATATGTTATCACCTGCGAGGTCAGATAAGTGGAGGAGTCGGCGTTGCCAACTTCGACCACATTGATGCCATACTGTTGCAAGTATTCCTGGGTAGCAGCTGCCAGACCAAATACGGCCGTGCCGTTATACACAGCCACTCGTGCATTTTCAGCGGCCATCAGGGCCGGTAAATTTTCAATCACGGGAGTAGGGATGACGGGCGGGGTAAACAATTGATCGCGCAGTTGGCGGATATTTTCGCGGTTCGGCACCAGCACAGCCCGGCCATCGGGCGTCACTTCATTGTAAACATAGTTGTAATTGATGACGGCCGTATAAATGCTGCCTTCCGGTATCTCCTTCGCCAACAGCGCCAACTGCAACGCTTCGTCTAAAGTCATATTCGTGCGTACATTTTTTTGGAATGTCTGCCACAACAGCGGCGCCTGGGCGATCAGGCTGGGCAAATTTCCTAAGCGCAGCACCTTGTCACGCACCGCCAAAATGACCGCTTGCTGCCGGCCGGCCCGGTCTACATCGCCGCCAAAGGTAGCCCGTGTACGGGCATATTTCAACGCCTGCTGCCCATCCAAATGGTGCAACCCTTCCTCAATGGTGAAGGGATCATACCCATAACAACGGTCAGGGTACGTGGGGTCATCAATTGCCTCTGGCGCTTCGATGTCAATACCACCTATCAGATCCACCATTTGCACAAAGGCGTCAAAGTTGACCGTCACAAAATAATCAATGGGAATGCCCAACAACCCTTCAACGGTTTCCACAGCCAGCGCCGGGCCACCGCCAGGGTATTCATATGCTTCCCCAAAATAGTGCGCCTGGTTGATGCGGTCAGCGCCAAAACCGGGGATTTCCACCCACATATCACGCGGCAGGGAAAGAACGCCTGCGGATAACCCCAGGGGATCAATGGTGACGATCATCATGGTGTCTGTATGCGTGGGGCCGATTTCGTCACAACGTTGGTCTATGCCCAGCAGCAAAATAGAAATGCGTTCCGTGCCCTGCCAGGGTTGCAGTCCCTCACTGGTAATGAAGGGGCTTTCTTCCTGGCTGATAGTGAATGAGGGGGTGCCTGGTAGGGTTTGACCGGTTACGGGTACAGGCTGCACAACGGCCGTGTCGCTAAAATCCGCACTGACCACATCAAACGTGGAAACAGCGCCTTGCACCGAACGGAACAACCACACCGAAACGGCCAACAACAAAACAAGCCCAACGCTGGCAATAATGCCCCATAGCCAGAGGGGAAACCGAACACGTGCAGGGGGACGACGACCAGGTGATCTTGACTTCATAGGAGCGCCATTTAATTAGAGCAAATTTCGCGTGCGCATTATAATGCATAACCAGGTCAGAGGCGAACAGGGGAGAATGGGGAGCGTGAAAAATTCCCCAATCTCTCCATCTGCCAATCCAGCAATTCTCTTATGAAAACGATTTATTTGAAGGAGAACGGGCGGCTGTAAGTTGCAAGTCAATCACCCCTGCCCAAGCCCCGCCTCAATCGCATCCGCCTTCATCCGATGATAATACACCTCCTGCCTTTCCTCTGGCAACCGCCGGTAACAATCTAACAGTTCCATCTCCCTATCCGTCAACCTCCCCATTCCCATCATCTCCCCTTCCCCCGTCAGCAACCACACCAGATTAACCCCCGTCTCCTGGTACAGCGCCACCAAAAACGGTATCGTCGGCACCACCTTGCCCGCCTCATACCCATTATAAAGCGTCTGGCTTGCCACACCAGCCAACCGTCCCATTTCCGCCTTCTTCAACCCCAAACTTTCCCTCAACAGCCGCAATCTATCCGCAAATCCCATAACCCACCTATCTGTTTATCAAATATGTTTGATAAAG
>JABFFZ010000034.1 GCA_013112725.1 Chloroflexota bacterium | reverse complement strand
ATCGCCGCTTCCGCCCGGACACCATCACCCGGCTGCAAACGCTGGCGCAGGGCACACCGGAGGAAAAGCTGCTGCAAACGCTACAACGGTTGGAGCCGATAGCCAGAAGCCAGTTGTTGGCGGCGGCAGGGTTGGATGAGGACACGGCCGTACACACCCTGCACACACTCCTGGAAAACGGTCAGATCATTCGCCTGGACGCGCAGCTACTCTCCCATGCCGCCTACCAGCGATGGGCGGATCATCTGACCGGGCTGCTGGCCGACTACCATCGGCAATATCCGCTGCGGTTGGGGCTGCCGCGTGAAGAGGCGCGTAGCCGGTTGAAGCTGCCAACGGCCGTTTTCAACCCCTTCGTTACCTATGCTGCCCAGGATGGATTGGTGGCCGAAGCGGGGGCGCTGCTGCGCCAACCTGACCACGCCATCCGCTTTACCCCGGCACAGCAAACAGCCATTGACCGGCTGTTGGCGCAACTGGCGCAGGCGGGCATCACTACCCCCAGCGTGAAAGAGTGCCAGATGGCCGTTGGCGAAGACGTTTATTTTGCCCTGGTAGAGTTGGGCCAGTTGCGCCCCATCAGCCACGATGTGGTTTACACGGCCGGGCAGTATGAAACGATCATCAGACAATTACAGGCGTTTTTAGCGGCGCACGGCCGTATCAACGCCGCCCAGGTGCGCGATGAATTCCAGACCAGCCGCAAATACGCCATCGCCTTACTGGAACATCTGGACGAACGGAAAATAACCCGCCGCGAGGGCGATGAGCGGGTTTTAATAGCATGATGCGTGATGCGTGACCAGTGGGTCCACACATCACGCATCACGCATCACGGAGGACATATGGAATATCGTCAATTAGGCAATGCCGGCGTGCGCGTGTCGGTGATTGGCATGGGCACGAACCGGTTTGGAAACGTGGTAGACCAGGAAACGGTGCAATCCGCTTTATCGCTGGCGCAGGAGTTGGGGATCAACTTCATTGATACGGCCGATGTGTATGCGAACGGCCGTTCCGAAGAAACGCTCGGCCATGCCCTCAAAGGCCGCCGCGACCGTTTTGTGCTGGCGACAAAGGTCTACATGGAAACGGGCAGCGGCCCCAACGATTACGGCGCGTCCCGCTACCACATCATGCACGGCGTGGAGGCCAGCCTGCGCCGCCTGCAAACCGACCACATAGACCTGTACCAGATGCACCGGTGGGATGAAACGACGCCGATTGCCGAGACAATGCGGGCGCTGGACGACCTGATCCGCAGCGGCAAAGTACGCTACGTAGGTGCATCCGCCTACGCCGCCTGGCAGTTGGCCGAAGCCAACCTGCTGGCCGACCTGCACGGCTGGTCAGCCTTTGCCACCATCCAATCCCACTACCATATGCTGGAACGGGAAGTGGAGAAAGAAGTGCTGCCTTACTGCCGGGCGCACAACGTCGGGTTTATCCCCTATTTCCCGCTGGCGGGCGGTTTCCTCACCGGCAAATACCGGCGCGGCGCCGGCGCGCCCGCCGGTTCACGCGGCGAGAGCAGTGAATATGTGCAGCGGTATATGACTGAGGCCAACTACACCATCGTGGAAAAACTGACGGCCTGGGCCGAAGAACGAGGCCACACCATGGGCGAACTGGCGCACGCCTGGCTGCTGGCGCAGCCCCAGGTCTGCTCCGTCATCTCCGGGCTGACAAAGCTGGAACAGTTGCAAGCCAATGCCAGAGCGGGGGAATGGGCGCTAACGGCCGTTGAATTGGCCGAAGTAGACAAAATTTTAGCCGAAGGGTAGATGAAATGTGCCGGGGCATGGTTCATAAGACCATATAGGCCCTTTACAAATTACCGGCAATTGTCATTTCATGTGAAGTCTTCGGAACGAGGTATCTTTTCGGCCAATCCCCCGCCTGGCAAATACATTCGCGGCTATGCCAGGCGGAGGCCGTCTTCGCGGACACGGCTCTGTGGTGGTTGTGCCGATTTTTTTGTTGGGCAGTGCCAACAGTTATGATGCGCCCCCTCTTTCTGCTATACTCCTGATAGACAGCGAACAATTTTAAGGAAAGGGATGGAGATTGGAGAACAAAAATCTTCCGAACATTACCTGCCGTTTTGAGAATAAGAGATTGAAAGATTAAGAGATTGTCTTCACTCCGATCTCCCAATCGCTCAATCACCTAATCTCTAAGTTCCAATCTCCAATCTCTAATCAATCTCCACGGAGAACACATAATGAATTCAGCAAATGTCAGCCGCTGGTTTGTTTATCTTTTGGTGGGGGTATCCATGATGGTGCTGCTGTGGAGCTATACCTCCACCTCCACGCAAAAAGCGGAAATATCCATCAGCCAGTTGGCGCAGCAAATTAAGGCGAATGAAATTGAGGAGATTGTGGTGGCGGGTAATGGCCGTAGCATCACCGTCGCCTACGCCGACGCCAACCAACCCGAAACCCAGGCCAGTATCAGCAGCGTCAGTTCCCTGGAAGAAGTGCTGGCTTCCTACGGCATCACCCACGAAGATTACACCGATAACCGGCCCACCATCACCTACCAGACCCCCAGCCAGTGGACGGGTCTGCTCACCGCGGCCGGCCTCTTCCTGCCCGCTATCATCATGATCGTCTTCATCTACATCATCATGCGCCAGGCGCAGGGCAGCAACAACCAGGCCATGTCCTTTGGCAAAAGCCGCGCCCGCATGTTTACCGGCGATCACCCTACCGTCACCTTTGCCGATGTGGCCGGCTGCGACGAAGCCAAAGAAGAGCTGCAAGAAGTGGTGGAATTCCTCAAAGAACCAGAAAAATTTGTCAGCTTTGGCGCGCGTATACCCAAGGGAGTGCTGCTGGTGGGCAGCCCCGGCACCGGCAAGACGCTCATGGCCAAAGCCGTCTCCGGCGAAGCGGGTGTGCCTTTCTTTTCCATCGCCGGTTCCGAATTTGTGGAAATGTTTGTGGGCGTGGGCGCCAGCCGGGTGCGTGACCTGTTTGAGCAGGCCAAACGGCACAGCCCCTGCATCATCTTCGTAGACGAAATTGACGCTGTGGGGCGGCATCGCGGCGCGGGTTTGGGTGGTTCACACGATGAACGGGAGCAGACGTTGAACCAGATATTGGTGGAAATGGACGGTTTTGATACGGACACGCACGTCATCATCCTGGCGGCAACCAACCGGCCAGATATCCTCGACCCGGCGCTAATGCGCCCCGGCCGTTTTGACCGGCGCGTGGTCATTGACCGGCCCGACATTCGCGGCCGGGAAGCGATTTTCAAAGTACACCTGCGCGGCAAGCCCGTTTCCTCTAATGTGAGCATTAGCACACTGGCTAGGGCCACGCCCGGTTTTGTAGGCGCGGACATTGAGAATACGGTTAATGAAGCTGCCTTGTTAGCCGCTCGCCGCAACAAAAAAAGCATTGGCATGGCCGAATTCCACGACGCCATCGAACGGGTACAGCTTGGCCCGGAGCGTAAAAGTCGTATCATTACCCCAGAGGAAAAAGAGGTGATTGCCTACCATGAAGCAGGCCATGCCCTGGTGAGCCACTTTTTGCCCGATGGAATGCCCCTGCGTAAAGTGACCATTGTGCCACGTGGCATGGGGCTGGGGTTAACCTGGTACATGGAGGATGACAACCTGCTGCCCACCAAGTCGCAGTTGAAAGCGCGCATCACCGGGGCCTTGGGGGGGCGGGTGGCGGAGGAACTAGTATTCGGCGAAATTACGGCTGGGGCCAGCAACGATCTGCAACAAGTGACCAAGATTGCCCAGACGATGGTGACGCAGTATGGCATGAGCGAAGAGCTAGGGCCGCGTGTCTATGGGCAAAAGCAAGAGATGGTCTTTTTAGGGCGGGAAATCAGCGAACAACGCGATTATTCTGACGCAATTGCCGAAAAGATTGATGATGAGATACGCCAGTTGATTGATACGGAATATGAACGGGCGCGGCAAATTCTGACGGAGAATCGGGCTGCGTTGGATCGGGTAGCCGCGGTGCTGCTGGAAGTGGAAACGCTGGACGCCGATGAGTTTGTGGCGATTGTGGAAGGACGCGAGTTGCCGGTTGAGGAAACGCAGGCAGCACGGCCGTCGGCCGCCGAATCGTCAAACACCGCCGGGCGGGTCACACCCAAGCTGGACCCTTCGCCATCGCCAGCTTAAAATGAGATTGGAGATCAGAGATTAGAGATTAGGAAATCCCTGATCTCCAATCTCTAATCTCTGATCTCCCGCACGAGGTATGAGCAGTTCCCTCACGGATATTTTGGCTTTTATTAACGACCTGCTGCAAGCGGTGATCGTGATTTTTGGCACGGCCGTTGTCCTTTACAACCTGGGCCGCGCCCGTCGGGATCGGGTTACCCGGTCCTTTTGCGCCCTCATCTTGTTTGTGATCATCACCTACTTCGCGGAGACGCTGGTGAGCCAAGCGTTGCTGCCGGTGTCGGCCGAGATTTTGCTGCGGTTGGAGTGGGTGGGTATTGCCATGGTACCGGCGGCGCAGTTCCACTTGTCTGATGCCTTATTGGTGACAACAGGCGCTATCTCCCGCCGCCGCCGCTTGCTGGTACGTGCCGGATACATCAGCGGACTGGCGTTTTTAGGGCTGGTATGGTTCACGGACACCATTGTGACTGCCCCGGCTAATCTCCTAACCAGCCAGACGCGGCATCTGAACGTCGGGCCGTTGTTTGCGGTCTTTGTCATTTATTTCTGGGCGGTGACCGCCGCCAGCATTTATAACGTCTGGCGGGCGCGCCACCGCTGCCTGACGCGCACCACCCGCCAGCGCATGACGACCACGCTGTTGGTTTTTCTTGCCGCGCCGTTGGCCGTTTTCCCCTACCTGATCCTCAGCAGCAATGCGCCGCAGGGGGAACTGTCCATCTGGTTCTGGCTGGTGGTGATTACCGGCAATGTAGTGGTGGGCATCATGTTCGCCATTATGACCGCGCACCTGATTTACTTTGGCGCGGCTTCACCGGACCGGGTGGTGCGGGTGAAACTGTTTAAGTTTATGGCGCGGGTGCCGCTGGCGGCTTCGATTGTGCTGGTGGTCTATGTGCTGGTGCAGCGGATCAGTCCGGGGATTGGTATCCCAGTGGAAACGGCCGTGGCCGTGGCCATTGTGGCGACGGTGATGCTGGTAGAATGGGCGGTTCATGCGTATAAACGGCCGTTGGAACGCTTCTTCCACCTGAATAATGACCCCGACGTGCAGCGCATCCAACAGTTGGGCGAGCGCCTGCTGACCACCAGTGATCTGCACCAATTCCTGGAAAGTATCCTGGCGGCAACCTGTGAGGCCATGCGCACCCCCACCTCGTTTGTCGTCTCCCTGACCGCCGCCGGGCCACATATTGAATCCATCGTCGGCCCCCTGACCGAGCCGGAAACATTGCTGCAACAGAATGGCTGGCACGAGCTGGCGCAGGCGAATGGGGAAGAAGTGAGCGATTTGCAGATGGTGGAAGGGTTTATTGTGTGGCAGGAGTATTGGCTACGGCCGTTGCACAGCCGCCACCGTGATGATTTGATGGGTATTTTGGGCATTCGCGCCCGCGCCGCCGCCCCCGACCTGACGGACCAGGAGTGGCGCATCCTGGACAATCTGGAAGACCAGATTGCCGCGGCGTTGGAAGACCGCATTTTGCAGCAGGAGGTGTTTGCCGCCGTGGAAGGGCTGCTGCCGCAAATTATCGCCTTGCAGCAGCGGCGCAGTGAAGCGACGTTTGGCGGGCTGCCGGTGTTCACGGCCGTGACTCCCGCCGACGCCGTGGTCAATGACCCCGATTTTAACAGCATGGTGCGTGATGCCCTGCGCGACTACTGGGGCGGCCCCAAGCTGACCAAAAGTCCGCTCATGCGGCTGCGCATTGTGCAGCAGGCGATGGAAGAGCACGACGGCAACGCCACCAAAGCCTTACGCGCCATCCTCAACGATGCCATCGAACTGCAAAAACCGGAAGGGGAACGCAACCTGACCACCGGCGAGTGGATTCTCTATAACATCCTGGAACTGAAGTTCGTGCAGGGACAGCGGGTGCGCGATGTGGCCCGCCGCCTGGCGATGAGCGAATCTGACCTCTACCGTAAACAGCGTGTGGCCATTGAGAACGTTGCCAGCACCATCAGCGAATTAGAAAAAGCCGCCCTGAGTGGGGCGGCTTCTGTGCCGGAAGAGGAAGTGGCGGAAGTAATTGGGTAATTGGGTAATTACCCAATTACTTCTTTTTTCCCCAAAGCCGCCAGTACCACCTGGGCCACGTCTTGCACTTGCATGGGTTCGCCTTTTTCGCGGTTGGCGTCTTTCATCATGGTGGCGCAGAAGGGGCAGCCGACAGCCAGAGTGGCCGCGCCGGTAGATTGGGCTTCGGCGAAACGGGTAGCATTTACGGCCGTGTCGCCATGCTCCTCCTCCTTCCAATACTGCGCCCCACCGGCGCCACAACAGAAGGAGTCACGGCCGTGACGCCCCATCTCCAGCAGCGTCACCCCTGCCTTTGCCAGCGCCTCGCGCGGCTCGGCAATGACCCCATTATGCCGCCCCAGGTAACAGGGGTCATGGTAGGTCACTTTTTCCAGCATCTTGCCGTTCAAACGCAGTTTGCCCGTACCCACCAGGTTGGCAATCAACTGCGTGTGGTGGAACACCTGATAATGCCCGCCCAATTCGCCGTATTCCTTGCCAATGGTGGTGAAGCAGTGCGGGCAGCTGGTGACGATGCGCTTTTTGTCCGCCACCGCCGCATTGAGCGTTTCAATATTGCCCTGGGCCATTTCGTAAAACAGGTACTCATTGCCGGCCCGCCGCGCCGAATCGCCGGTACAGCTTTCAGCGTCGCCCAACACGGCAAAACTGACGCCCGCCTCGTGCAAAATAGTGGCTACGGCGCGAGTTACTTCCTGCGCATCCGGGTTAAAGGCCCCGGCGCAGCCCACCCAGAGCAGATATTCATAATCCGGGTTTTCCTCCACCAATGGCACGGCAAAGGGCAGCGGTTCGGCCCAGGCCAACCGGCCGTCGGTAGACTGCCAGGGATTGCCCATGCGTTCCATGCCCACAAACGCTCCCTTCAACTGCGCCGGGAAGGCGCTGCTCATCAACACCTGGTCGCGGCGCATATCCATGATGTCTAGCATGGGCGTGTTACCCACCGGGCACACTTCAATGCAATGGCCGCAGGCGGTACAGGCCCACAGGGCGCTTTCGCTGATGACGGAACCAAGCAAGATAATGGGTTCGGCCGTGCCCCCGGCCAACCCGGCCATATCGTTGCGGTACAGATAGCGTTTGTTGATTTCGATGGCGGCCGGCGACAACTCCTTGCCGGTGCTATAAGCCGGGCATACCTCCTGGCAGCGGTTACACATGATGCAGGCAAAACCGTCCAAAATCTGCTTCTGGCTCAGATCAAACAAAGTGCCCGCGCCAAACTGCTCAATGCTCTCGTCCTCAAAATTGAGGGTGTGCATTTCGCCCAGGTAATTGCGTTCTGGCTGCACCGCAAAATTCAGCGGTCCCATGAACAGATGGGCGTGTTTGGTGTAGGGGAAATAGGGCAAAAAGACAACAATGAGACCCACCGCAATCCACCAGCTAAAGTGCCACAAGGTGGTTAACCCTTCAGCCGTCATCCCGCTTAACAAGGTCTGGGCAAGCAGGGTGGCGGTGGGCTGCCAGGGATCGCTGCCCCCTTCCAGCCCCACCAGCGCCGCCGACGCAATCTGACGAAAGCCGATGTGCAGGGCAATGAAGAGGATGACGATGAAGGAGTCACGCATGATACCCCCAGCGCGCACATCCGGGTGCAGCAGCACATTGTCCCGCGCCGTCAGCGCCGGGTCGCCAAAGGCAAAACGGCGCAGCAGGAAGTAGACGATGCCGATCAGCACCAGCGTACCAAAAACATCGGCTGCCAGTTGGTACAGGGCGCCGATGATGTTATCGGGCACATGGAAGCCGGTGATCAGCCCTTCGGCCACTTCCACGCCGTTTACCAGCAGGTAAAAGATGAACCCCCAGGCAACCAAATAATGAAAAAAGGAAGTACGGCGGCGGTGGCGAATGATGCGCCCCTGGGAAAAGAGGGCGACCACCCCTTCACGCAGACGGCGAATCACCTGGTCTGTACCCAACTGACCCTGCCCGCGCAGGATAATGCGGGCCATCAGGCCAAAGGTGTTAATAGTGGCCACCAGACAAACCACCAGCAAAAAGATGAAGGCTGCTTTTTCAAATGGGGATAACATGTGCTTCTTTCCTCCTGAAAATTTTTACCGCCCAACGGTCGTATTGTAGCGCATAGTGTGACGCAGTGCATCATTTTGCCAGCAATTCTCAATTTACCAAGAACCAGCGATTCAAATCGCGCCTACAGAGAGCAAAGCCCACCCTTCAACAGGTTCAGGGCAGGCTCTGCTCTCTGCTGTAGGTGCAGATTTATCTGCCGCCGCCAGCCAAATTGAGAATTGCTGTCTCCCTTTTTTCCAATTTGACCACCCTCTGGTGGGGAGATATAATTTTCTGTCGCTTTGAGGATGAGCGGTTGTATAGATTTGCAATACACAATTCGTCTCTACGCTTCTTTCCGATAAGATTTGACAATATGACGTAAAGCAATTTTCCTAAATTGCTTTGCTCTATAGATTGAGATGAAATCGGTGGCGCGATGTGGCAAATCGCGCCACCTTTAATGAAGGAGACTTAAGAGATGCCAAAACGTACATACCAACCAAAAATCCGCCGCCGGAAGCGGGTGCATGGATTTCGGGAACGCATGAAAACCGTCGGCGGCCGCAAAGTTCTGAGCGCCCGCCGCGCCAAGGGCCGCGCCCAATTATCGGTAAGCATGAATGAACATGTGAAAAAAGTTAATTGGAACGCGACATCGGCCACCGCTTATCGCTCTGTTAAGCGATGGGGTGGCGGCAAATAGGCTGCCCTTTGGCCGGTGACTGATGCTGCAATCACGCCATCGTTTGCGGCGACCGGCCGATATTAAACGGGTTCGGCAAGCAGGAAATAGCTGGCGTCACCCTTTGGTCATTTTATTGGCACGGTCTAATTCGTTGGATGTCAGCCGCTTTGCTTTTGTGGCCAGCCGCCACGTGGGCAAAGCGGTTATACGCAATCGAGCCAAACGGCTGCTGCGGGAAGCAGTGCGGGGGCATTCGTCTGAAATTCAACCAGGATGGGACCTGGTGCTGATTGCCCGGCCATTGTTACCCCAGGCTGCTTATGGGGAAGTGGAAACGGCCGTCATCCAATTACTGCAACGAGCAAAGCTGTTGGTGGAGCATCCGTGACATTTATAAGATCATGAAAAAAATAGCCCTTTTGCTCATTCGCTTTTACCAAAGATGGATTTCGCGTTTTACGCCGCCTACCTGCCGTTTTCAACCCACCTGTTCTCAATATGGCTATGA
The DNA here is from genome assembly GCA_013112725.1 of Chloroflexota bacterium. Classification (GTDB taxonomy): domain Bacteria; phylum Chloroflexota; class Anaerolineae; order Promineifilales; family Promineifilaceae; genus CAADGU01. The sequence goes on along the minus strand of JABFFZ010000034.1, from coordinate 42,239 downwards.
GGCCATTGAGAAATATGGTTTTCTCAAAGGTGGATGGATGGCAATCAAACGCATTTCCCGCTGCCACCCTCTCCACCCCGGTGGGTATGACCCGGTTCCCTGACCGCATCACCCCCACACCGTTTCAACACACATTGCGGAAAAAGCGCGGAGGTACTTTGTTGTTCACCACCAAACGGCCGTTACTGCGGCCCTCCATACTCTTCATTTTTCTCATCAGTTGGCTGCTAACAGGCTGCGCCGCCCGGGCTAATACCGAAAACTGGCCCGGTCTTACCGCCAACGGATCAACCGTTTATGTGGCCTACGGCCCGGCCGTCGTCGCTTATGATGCCGTCGCCCAGCAATCCCAATGGGTTTTTCGGCCAGAAAACCGGGCGTTGCACATCAATGCCGCGCCTTCGGTGCAAGACGGCCGTGTCATCTTTGGCGATTATGGTGCGGCCGGCGGTATGTTCTCGCCCACCATCATCGTCACCGTTTACGGTTTGCAAGAAAATGGCACCCCCGCTCCCACAACCTTGTGGACCAACAACGCCGCCGCCACCGACAAAGTGATCGCCGCCCCGCTGCAGGTGGGGGATACCGTGTATGTAGGTACGGCCGATAACCACCTCTCCGCTTTAGACGCCAATACCGGCGTAGAAAAGTGGCGTTTTGGCACCAGCGGCCCGGTGTGGGCTACCCCCACCTACCACGAAGGCATCCTCTACATCACCTGTATGGACAAACGGGTATACGCCCTGGACGCCAGCACCGGTAGCCAACTATGGCAAACTCAGTTGGAGGGCGCGATTTCCGCGCAGGCCATTGTGGACCCCGCCGAAAAACTGGTCTATGTGGGCGCTTATAACAACGCCCTCCATGCCCTCGATATGGAAACCGGCAACGAGCGGTGGCGCGTTGAAGCCACTAACTGGATTTGGAGCGCGCCGGCCCTGGTTGATGGCGTCCTCTATTTTGCCGACAGCAGCGCCCAGGTCTTTGCCGTTGACGCCGCCAGCGGCGAGAAATTGTGGCAAGTGGCCATTAACCAGATGAACGAATCCGGCGGCGTAGCCAATCGCGTTGAGATAGAGGGGGCCATTCAAGCCAGTCCTGTTGTGGCTGACGGCGTGGTATACATTGCCGCCGAGGGCAACGCGGCCACTGAAGAAGGACTGCTGGTGGCCTTAAACGCAGAAACAGGCGCCGAAATCTGGCAGCGAACCACCCGCGCCCCGCTATTTACCACGCCCGTCATTGTTGATAATATGATTGTGGTGGCAATGAACAGCGAACTGGCCGTGTTGGCGGCCTATGACCGTGCCACTGGCACTCCAAAATGGAGCTATGTGCCCGTTTGGGAGTGACCCTGGCAACCCACCTGGCAGGTTTGCAAAACCTGTCAGGTCTTCAGGAATGGATTAAAAGATGTTTTCATTGTTGTGGAACTCGTTAATTATTGACCCGATGTTAAACGCCCTGTTGTGGTTGTATGGGGCGGTGGGCAATTTTGTACTGGCGATTGCCATTTTCACTATCATCACCCGCGTCATCATGCTGCCCCTGAACCTGCGGCAGCAGCGCAGCATGGCCAAAACCCAGGAAATGCAGCCGCAAATCCGGGCCATCCAACAAAAGTACAAAGACAACCCGCAAAAAATGCAGGAGGAATTTAACAAAATTGGCTACAACCCGGCGGAGAGTCTATCCGGCTGTCTGCCCCTCATTGCTACCATGCCCATCTTGTTTGGGCTGTTTGCCGTGCTGCGGATTGTGCTGGGTACCACGCCACTGGCGCTACTGGAAATGACACAACGGGCCTACCCGTTTATTGACCTGACGGCACTGCTACCCATCAACAGCCAATTTTTGTGGTTAAACCTGGGTCAGCCTGATCCTTTTTATGTGCTGCCGGTGCTGGTTTTTATCACTACTTTTATTCAAACGAAAGTCTCCACACCACCAAAACCGAAAAATAATGAAGGGGATAAAAAAGGTAAACAACAGCAGCAAGATGACCCCACGGCGGCTATGACCCAATCCATGCAATATACCATGCCGTTGATGTTTGGCTTTTTTGCACTGACATTTCAGGCCGGGTTATCCATTTACTTCATTCTGTCTAACCTGATCGGCATCGGACAGGGGTATTACACGCGCAAGGTGATGGAAAAGGAAAAAGCGGTGCGGGAGGAAGCAAAAAAGACGGCGGAGTTGGAAGCCGCTAATGGCGATGGTTCGGCCAACGGCCGCGTCAACACTGAAAGCGACGCTGGAGATGAAACAATAGCCAAACCAACTGCCAAAAACACCCCACCCCCGGCAAAACGCAAGAAGAAAAAAAACAAGTAGCTACAGCCACTAATATATAGAGGGTAAATTATGAGTCGTGAGATTGAAGTCCGAGGGCAAACAGTAGACAATGCCATAGAAATTGGCCTGACAAAGCTGGGCTTGAACCGCAGCGATGTCATTGTGGATGTGATTGATGAAGGCAGCCGGGGAATTTTGGGGCTGGGCGCGCGGGAAGCGGTTGTACGTTTGCTGCCCATGACGCCGGCTGTGCCAGAGCAAAAAGCGGAACCGGCGCCCGCCAGGCCAACACCCGTCAAGCCAACGCCCGCCAAAGTAGCGCCAACGCCTACAAAAATCGTCACCCCGCCAGTGCCCCCACAAACACCGGTAATAGTACAACAAGAAGAAACGGCCGTCACCCCCATCACCTCTGAAGAGTTAGCACTAGAACGGGACACGGCCGTCGCCATCCTGCAAACCATCCTTGACCATATGCAAATTGAGGCGGACATTCACACGGCCGTAACCGAACCAGATGACATGACCGGCCAACCTATCAACTTAATCGAAATTACCGGGCCAGACCTGGGCGTCCTCATTGGCCCACGTGGCGACACGCTGGTCTCGCTGCAATACATGGCCCGCCTGATTGCCAGCCATCAATTGAAAAACAAAGCCAACTTTGTCATTGACGTGGAAGGATACCGCGAGCGGCGCAAACAGGCATTGGCGCGTCTGGCCGAACGGATGGCCAGCAAAGTAATCAAACAACAACGCCCGGTCAGCCTGGAACCGATGCCGGCCAACGAACGGCGCGTCATTCACATGATCCTGCGTGATCACGCCGCCGTCTATACGCAGAGTACCGGCGAAGGCAGCCAGCGCCGGGTGCGCATACACCCCAAACGGTAAAAAAAGCCCTGACAAATTCGTCAGGGCTTTTTTGATTACAGGCTAACTAAGCGCACGTGGGTAATCGCCGGAATGACGGCTAAAGCGTCGAGTACGGCCGTCGGCGGTTTACTGTCCAGGTTAATGAATGACAGCGCTTCCCCACCCGGCTTGTCGCGCCCCATCCGCCATTCACCGATATTCACTTCATAAGCCGCCAAAATTGTGCCTACCTGCCCAATGACGCCAGGCACGTCCCGATTACGCAGCACCAGCACCTCGCCAAAAGGCTTGGCTTCCAGTGTATACTCATCCACCTGCACCAGACGCGGCTCGCTGCCGCCAAATAACACCCCCGCCAGCAGGCGCTCGCCCCCATCCCACTGTACCTTGCAGGAAATCATGTTGGGATAGTCAATGGGTGTAATGCCCTTGGTTTGCGAAGTAGTAATGCCGTTTTCTTCAGCCAGAACAGGCGCGTTGATATAATTCACATCCTCGGAAATAGATTTCTGCAAAATACCTTTGAGCAGCCCCGCCGCCACCGGCTTAATCAGCGTATCCACATCCTCACCGCGCACCTCAATTTCCACGCGGCGAATGGCGCCTTCGGCCAGATGGCAGTGCAGCAGCCCCAATGTTTCCGCCAAAGCCATATACGGCCGTAACGTCCCAAACCCTGGTCCCGCCGGAAACGGCATATTGACCGCATTGCGGAAATCCTTACCCCGCAGCGCGTCCAAAATCTGATCAACAATCTGCGTGGCTACATCTCGCTGTGCTTCTACCGAACTGGCGCCCAGATGCGGCGTATGTACCACGTTGGGTAGCCCAATTAGCGGGCTGCCTTCCGGCGGCTCTTTGCGATACACGTCCAACCCGGCGGCGCGCACCTTACCGCTCTGCAAGGCGGCTGCCAGAGCGGCTTCGTCAATCAATTTGCCCCGCGCCGCATTGACAATGATAACGCCATCTTTCATTTGGGCGATGGTGTCGGCGTTGATCATGCTTTCTGTTTCCGGCATCAGGGCCGTGTGCAAGCTGATGTAATCGGACTGCGCCAGCAAATCATCCAGGTCAACCAGTGTCACACCATGATCACGGCCCACCTCTTCGGACACATACGGGTCATAGGCCACCACTTCCATGCCAAAGGCCTGGGCACGTTTGGCTACATGGCGACCAATCCGCCCAAAACCAACGATGCCCAACGTCTTGCGGTATAACTGCACGCCGGTGAATTTAGCCCGATTCCATTCACCCGCCGCCAGCGACGCATGGGATTGCGCCGTATACCGGCTGGCGGCCAACATCAGCGCCATCGCCTGTTCGGCGGTAGCAATGCTGTTGGCCTGGGGGGTGTTCATCACGATAATGCCGCGCATGGTAGCGGCGCGCACGTCAATGTTGTCCACGCCTATGCCGGCCCGGCCTACTACTTTCAGATTGGTTCCGGCCGCCAATACTTCAGCGTCCGCTTTGGTCTCGCTGCGCACAATGAGGGCATCGTAACCGGGCAGAATCGCCATCAATTCCTCTTTGCTCATGCCGGTTTTCAGGTCATACGTGGCATCTTTGGCCTGGTCCAGCCGCTCTAAACCGGCGGCACCCAGTTTGTCAGATATTAAAATTTTGAACATGCACTTTCCTTTTGCCTCTTGCAGATTTGGGGTCAGACGTCCGATGGGTTAAAAAACGGGTGTCTGGCAACCTAACAAATTTCCGAGGGGATTATAATTATTGCCTTGAAGTGGGCAAATAATTGTAAGTGTTCAGGTAAGTGTTCAGTCCCTCAAGAGACCTGACAGGTTTTTGGCCTGCAAAGTTTCAAGTTGAACTGGTAAAAAACCTGTCAGGTCTGAACAGTTACGGTGTCTGATTGGAATATTTAGCGATTAGCCCATAAGCCATATCTATGGTGTTTTTAGGAGTAGGCAATGTTTCATTCTCAATTGCCATATCTTTGAGAATATCTTGCACCAATTTCAGGCGGTGGGCATTGGGCCAAGTCTGCACAGTTCTAACGATATTTTCGTGAGTTAATGGTAACTGTTCAGTTCCTCTAGAGACTTGACAAGTTTTTGTGCCTGAATAGCGGCAACTGCCTCTGGTAATAAACTTGTCAAGTCTGAACGCTTACACTTATTCACCACTCTCTTCATCTTCCTTCAACGTAATTTTGAAATAACCTTCGGCGTATTTGTAACCTACTTTGGCCCCGGCTTCGGATGACCATTCCTTGAGCATCGGCTCTGGGTCCCAGTCGCCTAGCTGGCTGGCATGGCAGCGCAGCGCCTTTAGTTTCAGGTCAATCGTGTCGGTGATGTCTATATAAATGTTGGCGTCGCGCCGGCCGAAGCTGACATAGACGTAATTGACTTTGTGCGGTTCAAACCCTTCTTCCAGCAATTCCGGGAAGATAAGGGGCGAGTCGGCCGAAGGGAAAACGGCTTCCATGGCCACCTGCCCGGCGTTGCGGTGGTCGGGATGGTTAATGTACCAATCGCTGTAGTAAAAATTGGGGTCGCCGCAGACAACCACGTTAGGTTTGTGCTGGCGAATCAGGCGTACCAGCTTTTTACGCAGTTCCAGGGTGGGTTGCAAACGGCCGTCCGGCTCTCCCATATAGATACAGGTTGCTCCTACCACCTCGGCCGCTGCCGTTTGTTCTTGTCTGCGAATTTCCGCCAGCTTCTCGGCCGTCATGCCTGGTTCGTGGCTGCCAATGTTACCATCGGTCAGCACCACATACAGCACTTCTGCGCCTCCCTTCACCCACTTCGCGGCCGTGCCCGCCGCGCCAAACTCAATATCATCAGGATGAGCGAAGATGAACATCGCCCGTTTGGGAATGTAGTCGTTACCCTGTGCCATATTTTTCTCCGAGGTAATCGGTAATCGGTGACCCGATTACCGATTACTACTCGCTCGTCGCCACCGTCGTCTCTAACACCGGCTCTTCTTCTACCACCACCGCTTGCAGCGTCACGCGGCGGAAGCCTTCGGCGTATTTTAGCCCCACGTTTTTGCCCACTTGCTCCGCACGTTGGCGGATGCGTTCTTCCGGGTCCCAATCACCAAGCTGGCTTTTGTGTTCACGCAGCGCCGCCAGCTTGGTGTCAATGGTGGTGGTGATGTCCACATAAAAATCGGGGTCGGTATAAGTGCTGATATACACATAATTGACTTTATGGGGTGTAATGCCCTCCTGCTCAAATTCGGAGTAGAGCAGGTGCATCTCGCTGGCCGGGAAAACGGCATCAATGGCCGCCGTAGCGGCGGCGCGGTGGTCGGGATGGTTAATACGGCCGCCAAAAAGTACGGCCGTTGGGTCGCCACAGACCACCACATTCGGTTTGTGCAACCGGATGAGCTTCACCAACTGTTTACGCAGCGCCAGCGACGGCTCCAACATACCATCGTCATACCCCAGATAAATGCAGCGATGCACGCCGGCTACTTCGGCGGCGGCGCTCTGCTCCGTGCGCCGGATAACGGCCAACTCTTCGCGTGTCATATTCCGGTCATGGGTGCCCACGTTGCCATCGGTAATGACCACGTAGGTAATATCACAGCCACCGCGCGCCCATTTCACGGCCGTGCCCGCCACCCCAAACTCAATATCATCTGGGTGCGCAAAAATGAACATGGCGCGGTCAGGAATGTAATATTGACTCACTGAGAATGATCCTCCATCAGTAATAGTTGCTGGTTGCCAGTGCCTGGTGACCGGTATAAGCAACTTACCACCAGCCACTAACCACACGATTATATCGGACGGCCGTCCGTTTGCGTATGGTCAATCGTCCAGGAATTATTGATATGCTATACTCCAAGCAACCCGGGTTGATACGGAGGTAAGGAGGGATAATGGTAAACTGGCACCAATTGACCGTTGCAGAAACAGCCAAACAATTAAATACCTCTACGGAAGCGGGTCTGACAACAGCCGAAGCTCAGAAACGGCTGGAAGAAGTTGGTCCGAATGAATTGGTGGAACGGGGAGGCCGCCGGCCGATAGAAATCATGGTGGAGCAGTTGAAAGAGCCGCTGGTTATTGTGCTGATCATTGCCGCGCTGGTGTCGCTCTTCCTGGGTGAATTCATCGAAGTCGTTGTCATCCTGGCCATTGTGGTACTCAACTCCATCATCGGCTTTTCCCAGGAGTACCGCGCCGAACAGGCCATTGCCGCCCTCAAGAAGCTGGCCGTGCCCACGGTGCGCGTGAAACGTGATAACCATCTGGTGGAAATTTCCGCCCGCGAACTGGCGCCGGGTGATGTGGTACTGCTGGAAACGGGCAATCTAATACCGGCCGACGGCCGTGTCGTCGAAAGCGTCAATCTCCAGATTCAGGAATCGGCCCTGACCGGGGAATCAGAGGCCGTCGAAAAACAGACCGACCCGCTGCTGGAAGAACATCTGACCATTGGCGACCGCAAAAACATGATGTACATGGGCACCACGGTGACCTATGGGCGGGGCACGGCCGTGATCACCGCCACCGGCATGAATACCGAACTGGGCAACATCGCCGAACTGCTGCAAGACGTAAGCCAGGAAATGACCCCCCTGCAAAAACGGCTGGCCGACCTAGGCGTGAAACTGGCCTGGGCCGCCCTGGCCATCATCGCTGTCGTCCTTGTCATTGGCTTCATCACCCGTGACCCAGATATACCGCTCCGCGAAACACTAGAACTCTTGTTTCTGACGGCTATCAGCATGGCCGTAGCCGCTGTGCCCGAAGGACTGCCCGCCGTCGTCACCATCACCCTGGCGCTTGGCTCCCAGCGGATGCTCAAGCGCAACGCCCTCATCCGCAAACTGCCCGCCGTAGAGACGCTTGGCTCCGTCACCGTTATCTGCTCAGATAAAACCGGCACCCTCACCCAAAACCGCATGACCGTCACCGTTCTGGATGTGGTCGGCCATACGCAGCAAGTGGCTACTCTGCTCAGCGGCAAGGGGATCATGCTCAACGCCGACGCCAACCCCGACGCGCCACCCCAGGAGCGCACCCTCAGCCTGCTGCTGCGCGCCGGGGCATTGTGTAATGACGCCGTCCTGGAAACCAGAGAAGATGGCAGCATCCACGCCATCGGCGACCCCACCGAGGCGGCCTTAGTCGTCGCTGCCAATCACTTTGGCTACGACAAAAACAACCTGGAGGCCACCTTACCCCGTGTGCGTGAAATCCCCTTTTCTTCGGAAAGCAAACGGATGATCACCATCCACAAGGTCAATGCCCATCCCGAAGACCTGCCGCCCAATATGACCCCCTATATCGCCTTTTCTAAAGGGGCCATTGACAGCCTGATGGACATTTCTGACCAGATATGGACGGGATCGGAGATTGTGCCGCTGGATGAAGAGATGCGCGCCCGGATGCAGGCGGCCAATGACCGCATGGCCGACCAGGGACAGCGGGTGTTGGCCGTCTCCTTCCAACTGCTGGAGTCGCCCGATGAAGCGGTGGAAGAGCACGAGATCATTGTGGGACTGGTGGGCATGATTGACCCGCCGCGCCCGGAAGTAAAAGCGGCTGTGGAAATGGCCCGCACCGCCGGGATTCGCACCATCATGATCACCGGCGATCACCCCCTCACCGCCCAGCACATCGCCCACGAATTAGCCATCACCGATAATAACGCCAACCTGACCGGGCAGGCGTTAGCCAACATGAGCGTAGAGGAATTGAAGTCGGTGGTGGATGAGGTTTCCGTTTATGCTCGCGTTTCGCCGGAACACAAGTTGAACATCGTGGACGCTCTGCAAGCCAAAGGGGAAGTGGTAGCGATGACCGGGGATGGCGTGAACGATGCGCCGGCCCTGCGTAAGGCAGATATCGGCGTGGCCATGGGCATCACCGGCACGGATGTCTCTAAGGAGGCGGCGGAGATGATTTTGCTGGATGATAACTTTGCCACCATTGTGGCGGCGGTGGAAGAGGGACGCACGATCTATGACAACATTGTCAAGTTTGTGAAATACACCCTATCCAGCAACACAGGCGAGCTGTTGGTGATGTTGCTCGGCCCGCTGTTGGGCATGCCCCTGCCGCTGCTACCGCTGCAAATTTTGTGGATTAATCTGGTAACAGATGGTGTGCCGGGATTGGCGCTGGCCACAGAGCAGAAGGAGCCGGGCATTATGCGCCGGCCTCCATTTAAGTCCAGCGACAGTGTGTTTGCGCGGGGCATGGGGCTGCGCATCCTGATGATCGGCCTGTTCATGGGGCTGGTATCGCTGGGGGTGGGGTATATGTATTGGCGACAGGATGCGTCGGACACGACCGTGTGGCGCACCATGATTTTTACCACGCTCGTGTTAGCCCAAATGGGGAATGCCCTGGCCATCCGCTCGAATACAGAGTCGGTATTTTCTATTGGCTTTTTCACCAACCGGACGATGATTGGCGCGGTGGTTTTGACCTTTGTCTTGCAATTGGCTCTGCTGTATATTCCCTTTTTGCAAACGATCTTTGACACACAACCGCTGAATGCCAGGGACCTGGCTATTGCCATCGGCGCCAGCGCCATTGTATTTATAGTCGTAGAAGTAGATAAATGGATCGGCCGTATGCGCAAAAAACAATCAACCACGGCCGTTCCCCCCGTATAGGTATGTATGAATGGTAAACCTTTTTCACAAACTGAATCCTCTCTTGAACCTTCGGTTTCCTATGCCCGTCAGGCATGGCGGCGGATGGGAATGCGCCTACGGTCGCTGACGCCATCTCAACTGACGCGCATTGTCATGTTGACAGGATTAATCATACTGCTGGGCTGGCTGGCGCTCAGCACCTGGCCCGCGCTGGCGCCTTTTGCCGTAGGCGCAGTGGTTGCCTATGCTTTGTTACCTGTCGCCAATTGGCTAGACAGCTTTTTGCCCCGCACAGTGGCTATTTTGCTCACACTGGGGGTGCATTGGCCGGTCTGGCCTTTTTTGTGCTGGAACTGATTCCCCTGTTGAGCTTGCAACTCAACTTTCTTTATAGTAACCTGCCTGCCCCAGAAGAGATACAAGATATGGTGGGCACGCTGAACGCTTTTGTGCAGGCACTGCTCACCCCCATCCAGGCTACCATGCATGACATTATCGAAATAGCCGCCGAATCAGCCCAGACGAAACTGGATGCGGCTATCCGGCAGGTCGTTAATCTGGGATTAGGTGGGCTGCTTTCGCTGATAAACACCCTGGGCTTTGTTCTGGGCTTTCTGATCATCCCGGCCTGGTTGTTGGATGTGCTACGCGATCATCAAGTGGGCATACGCACCATTAACCGTAATTTACCCAAACAGGCCCGACCCGACTTTTGGCCCGTTGCGCACCTGATTGATCGGCCGTTCCGGGCCTTTTTTGCGGGGCAAGTAGTTCTGGCAATAGCGGCCAGGGTTGGTATTTACCTGGGGCGCTGCTGTTAGAGTCGCTCGGCTGGCAGGAATTTCGCTACAAGGCGGTGATTGCCGTGCTGGTGGGATTGTTCCAATTGATCCCCTTTTTAGGGCCGATTATTGTGGCGGTGGTGCTGTTTATGATGGCCCTGGTACGCGGCGTGGATACGGCCGTGGCGGTTGTGCTGATCCACATTACGGTGCAATGGCTGGTAAATTCCTTTGTAGCCCCCCGCCTAGAACGGCGGTATATTGACATTCACCCAGCGGTGCTGGTGATGGTGATTGTGGCGGTGAGCGAGTTTGGCTGGCTATGGATATTAGCGGCGGCACCCATTACGGCAGCGGTGCGGGATGTGTTCCGGTATGTGTACGGCCGTGTCAGCGATCCCCCTTTACCTGCCGGCGTTTTACCCGGCTGGCCGCCTAAAATCTTGCCAGACAGCCGCCTTTTTGGCCCCTTTATCCCGGCCCAGCCACCACCGCCGGTTGAACCACCGGTACCCATCGCTTACAGGCGCAATCGAGCTATACGCCAGTCACAGGTACCAGGCAATAACCGGTAATTAAGAGATTGGAGATTGGAGATTGGAGAATGGAAGACGAAACACCCATTCCTACAGCAACACCCAGTTACACCCAACTGACACAAGAACGGGTGCCGTTGGAAGATGCGGCCATTGCCTTTACCCGGCGTGACGCCAGCGGCCGTATCCCTATCATCATCATCCCTACCCGCCCCTTCCGTATTCGTAATGATGTGGTTATTCTGGCTGTTTTGATGTTTGGCGCGGCCGTTCTGTTTGGGTTTTTCCTCAACCAGGTCGCCTTGGCCTCCTTAACTGCGGTGCTAGGCATCATACTACTCGTCTTGGGGATTTACCGCTCCTTACATTGTGCGCATTCCCGAAGGTTCAACAGCGATATTGACGCGCGGCGGCCGTTACTTGCGCACCATCGGCCCCGGCATGACCCTCTTGCCGCCTTATATTTTGGTAGCCTATCTAATCACCAACCGGGAAATCCCCTTTGATGTACCGCTGGTGGAACTACCAACCCAAGACAATGTGCGCGCCAATGTGGATATGCTAATTACATTCCGCATCACGGATCCCTATAAGTTTGTTTACAACATTTCGGCGGCCGACTTTGACCAGGTATTCCAGGCCGTGTGCCAGGATGGACTGCGCTCGATGATGCGCCATATTACGGTGGAACAGGTAGTGGATTTGAAGAAACACGATTTGGCGTATTTGTTGGAGGAGTTGAGTACGGCCGTAACTGCTTATGGCGTCACCGTCACCAACCTTAGCGTCACCTACGCCCAACCACCGGCCGAATTTATGCAATCGTTAGAGGGGCGCCAGTTAGCCATGCTACAACAAGAAGAGCAAAAAGAAAGGCAAGCCCTGGCCAAACGCCGCCAGACCGACGTGGAAGAACTGTCCCGGCAAGAGGTGGTAGCTGAGGTAGAAAGAGATAAGGAATCCATCGAGGTGTAGATCCAACGAGCAGAAGCCCGTCTGCGCCTGGTAGAGCTAGAGGCAGAGGCGGAAGATATGCGCCTGCAAAAGCTGCAAGAGCGGCTGCAAAAATACCCGGAAGCGGCCGAATATGACGTGGGCATGATCAAGTTGGAGGTGGCCCGCTCCCTGGCCGGCAACACCCGCGCCATGCTGCAAATGGGATCGGCCGATGACATTGTGAAGGCGTTTGTGATGCGTGATATTTTGAAAGATGTGCCCTTCCCTGGCGAAGGTGACGGCCGTGAAGTCCTCACCGAACCACCACCACCACCACCCAAAAAAGTGGCAAAATCCTGACAGTTACCAGGCAGTACCCACCACAAAACATAAATATAATCGCCCCCCACGAACCGAAGCCCTGTTATCCCCCAACAGGACTTCGGTATTTTCAGCATGATTTAAGCGGCGTTTAACATGATTTAGGGCACATTTAACCACAAGGGTTGGCGTTTCCTGTACAGTAAACTCCATCGGCAATTCAAATTTTCAAGACAAAACGGAGGTACGATAATGAATCGTGTAAAAGGTATTCTGGCCGCGGGAACATTGACCGGCCTTGTATTAATAACCGTGCTGGCGCTTGGTTTCAAGAGTGTAAACAGCCAGACGCAAGCAACAACGGCCGTGCCCGAAATCATTGTGCAGCCCATCATAGAGCCGGCAACCATGCCCGCCTCAGACGCCGCCACAATCACCGGCAGCAGCCAACCAACCAACACCGGGCAAAGCTACATTCAGCAGTTAGAAGAGACCCTGACCACCATGCAGGGCCGAGAAGCCGTTTACCGTGACCAGATAGATGCGGCCAACCAGACTATTTTGCAGCTACAAGACCAGATCAATACCGACCGGACGGCCCAGGCCGCTTTCAATAGTTCGGTTAGCAGCTACCAGGAAAGCGACGACGACCATGACGACCATGACGACCATGACGACCATGACGATGACGACTAGAAAGACGGGTAACAAACAACAGTATGGTTGGCTCAAAGCAGCAGTGGCAACGGGCAGTCTGGCGGCGACTTTTTTGGGAGCGCGGTTGTTAGCGGCCGAAGATGCGCGGGCAACGGCCGTGCCGCTTGCCCCAACGCCAATTGTTATCACTGTGCCTATGCAAGCATTTCCGGCAACATCGGCAGCGGCGCCCAGCAGCAGCGCCCCGGCAGCGGCTGCCAGCAGCGCCAACGGAGGGCAACTGCTTCTCGATTTACCGCCCATCCCACAAGTTGTTGCCCCGGCGCTGCAACCGCCCCCACCCCCGCCGGTAGCCAACAGCCGATCATCACAATAAAGTCAATAGTAACGGGGAACATGGCGCAGGCCATATTCTCCCCCACACAGGCTCATGATGAATCCCCATTGGGCATCACACACATTTCGCCGCATGGGTTCCCAGATCACCCTCTGGCTTGAAGGCAGTAGCCGCGCCGAATGGCTGTTTGCCGAAGCAGCAGCGATCTTCGCCGGCAATGAACAAATTTTTAGCCGTTTCTTGCCTGATAGTGAACTATCGCAGGTGAACAGGCAGGCAGGAAAATGGACGGCCGTCTCCCAGAATATGTGGGATGTCCTGCTTCATGCCCTATATTGGGCCGAAATGACCAACGGCCTTTTTGACCCCACACTGCTGCCCGCCTTACAAGCAGCCGGGTATGACCGCACCTTTACAGCCCTGTCAGCGACTGCTGCCCAACCCACGCCTACCTGTGCCGACGCCCCAACCGGCCAATGGCGGCAGATCAGGCTGGATGAAAAGGCGCACTCTATCTGGCTACCCCCGGATGCCCGCCTTGATTTAGGGGGTCTGGTAAAAGGATATACGGCGCGGCAGGTGGCAGACCTGTTGTCTCCCTGGGGTGCGTGTCTGGTTGACGCCGGCGGCGACCTGACGGCCGGCGCTGCGCCTGAGGGTCTGCCCGGCTGGCCGGTGGCCGTAGCCGCCCCCGCGCCATTCAAGAGCAAACCCGCTCTGGCCCATTTGTGGGTGGCCCAGGCCAGCCTGGCAACTTCTGGCGTAGATTATCGGCGGTGGGTGCGCAACGGCCGTGCCGCCCACCACCTCATTCACCCCACCACCGGGCAGCCAGCCGAAACCGACTTGCTGACCGCCACCATATTGGCCGCCGATGCCGTTGCGGCCGATGTATTGGCCACAATCAGCGTCATCTCTGGCCGGGCGGCGGCCCAACACCTGCTGGAAACCAACCAGGTTCCCGCGCATCTGGTCACGGAAAGTGGAGAGATTTACACCACAACTACCTGGGCGCACCATGCCCATCCCGCGCAGAATTTATACCAACGAAGGGCATAATCTGACATTTTAGCCGGCGGTTGAAACCGCGCCTACAAGGACGAAGTCGGCCTTCGCCGACTGGTCCCCAGACCGCGCAGGCGGTCTTTGCACTTGTTGCTGCGAATTCCATTCGCCGGGCAAAATGACACTTTATGGCCTTTGACAGTATAGTCGCAGCCTGATCCCCCCTATTTATCACTTCGGAGATATTACATGACTTCTATTTCTTCCCCCTCAACCACACGCACACGGCTCCTCCAATTGGGCCTGTTTGCCCTTAGCCTGCTGTTGGGAATAATCGGCGGCGTGTTATTACTGCTGCTCTGGCAAAATTCATGGGCAGCGGCAGTGGAAACGGCCGTCCTTCCCGGCATCGGCGAAAAAACGCCCTGGTATCTCACCCGGTCGGCCGGGGTAGTGGCTTATCTGCTCCTGACAGGTTCAACGGCCTGGGGGCTGCTGCTCAGTACCAAAATCATCAAAGAAGCCGTAGCGCCGCCGTTGGCCCTGGCCATGCACAACATCCTTTCCTGGCTGGCATTGGAGCTGACGGCCGTGCATCTCATCACCCTGCTTTTCGACAACTACTACCAATATACCCTGGCCGATCTCTTCATCCCCTTCCTTGGCCCCTATCGCCCTGGTTGGGTGGGGGTGGGCATACTCGGCTTTTACCTGATTTTTGCCATTACCCTCAGCTTCAGCTTCCGCAAACAGTTGGGGCAGAAGCGGTGGCGTCAGCTGCATTATCTGGCATTTGTGGCCTACCTTTCGGCCACCATACATGGCGTTATGGCCGGCACAGACAGCACCGGGACAGGGATGCAGTTGGTTTATCTGGGCAGCGTGCTGCTACTCCTGTTCCTCACCAATTACCGCCTGCTGGCCTCACGCTAAAAGAGAGGGATTCATGTGAATCCCTCTCTTCTTTATTGGTTATGGCTTGAGAATGACCGGCAGGTAGATGTGAACCGTGCTGCTGATCGCGGTGGTAGTCAGTGTCACCGTTTGGGAAATGGTGTTATTGAACTGCGAGGTGGCAGTCACGGCCGTGTCCTCCATACTCCCCACCGCAGCCGAGGCAGGCACCTGCACCACAACCGTAAACTGCTGGCTCTGGCCGGGCATCAGTTCATTTGTGGTGACAATAGATGGCGTCGCCGTCCAATCGCCGTTAACCGAGATGGCAAAAGTATCCGGCCCATTGCCGGTGTTTTGCACCGTCAGTGTATACGTGACCGGCGCGCCCGGCAGGCCACTGCCGTTGGTTGTCAGCGGTGTCAGGGTGACGGCTGCTGTTTGCTGAACCACCTGCACCGTCACCGGCAGCAAGATCGGCGAGGCGTAGGCCGGATCGTTGTGTTCCATTGCCAGTACCGCCTCATGTATGCCGATGGCCAGGCCGGTGGTATCCACCATCACCGTCATCTCCTGCGCACCGTGCCCGGCAATGGCCCCGCTGAGCGGCGAAACCGATAACCAGGGCACGTCGCCATAGGCCGGGGCCGCCAACCAGTTCATCACGTTCATGGCAAAGAGCATATTATCGGCAAAATTGATGCGGTAATTGTCAAAGAGCGAACTATCAATCACCACCATCTTGCCGCCGTTTTGCTCCTGGGCCACTGCCTGGGCATAACCATTGGTATCACGCACGACGGCATTGGCAGCCGGGGTGTAATTCAGCGCATAGTAGCTGTAATCCAGGTAAATGGCGCTGACGCCGACCGTGGTAGAATGAGGCAATATGTCGGTCGTGGTGCCATAGCTGTACTGGCAACATTCGTAGGTGATGTTGTAGATACCGGCTACGTCAGCCGCCGCCGGATAATCTTCGCTGTGTACCAAAACCGCCCCACCGGCCTCCATCCAGGCATTCACCACCTGCAATTCGGCAAATGTCCAGTTGGTGTAACCGCAGCAATCCACCCATAACACATCTACATTATTGAGGGTATCGGCGGTGATGGGAAAAGCATAATTGACGGTGAGCAAACCACCCGCGTTGTTGATGGCTGTCACCAATGTGCTGTAATTGCTCTGGCTATTTTGACCATGCGCCAGATCATACATGATGACTTTGCCGCTCAGGTCAACTGGCGCGTTCGGCGTGTGCAGGTTCGGGGCGATTTCATGCCAGGTATAGTCCAGGGGCAAGGGGCCGGTGTTGGCCAGGGTGAAGGTGTGGGGGATGAGGTGACCGGGCACGGCCGTGATCACCAAATCGGCTGGCATATCCTCCAAACGTGGCTGGGCCGGTTCCAGGGCAATGTCTTGCACCACCACGCCATTGGCCGGAATGACAACGTTATACGTGCCAGTCATGTAACCGCTGGCCGAGACGACCAGGGTGTAACTGCCCGCATCCGCCCAGATGGAGTAATCGGGATCGGCCGTGTCGGTGTAGACGCCCACCAACTGCACCTGCGCCATCAGCGGGTCGCCCGTCCACAGGTCAGTCACCGTACCCATCACCCGGCCCATGCCCGGCGCGGGCGAAACGGTCATGGTAACGGGGATGGTGACACGCCCGTTGACCGGATCATTACTATTGATGATCACATTAGCGGTATAAGCGCCTGGCTGGAGGCCGGCCGCGTCAAAAATGACTTCGCCTACCTCGGCGCTGTACCCGGCCACTGTTCCTGAGATCGGCACTACCACCAGCCAGGAAACGTCTCCTGGTTCCCAGACATACATGTCCAGCAACGAGTTTTCCAGGATAGGGGCGGCATCCCAGTTGCTCCACCAGGCAATTTCCAAAGTCTGGCCTGTCAGCATAATGCGACCAGCGCCCATGCCGTAGTCAACCAACGTCGCCTGACCATACCCCATAGATTGGGCTACTACTTGCGAGCCGGGGGATAGGTTTGTAAAGTAGTTATGACTGGCAGAACTACCAAATATCTGCCCAGACACACCTGCTACCCAGGGATGGTCAGGCAGCAAAACGTCATTGTAACTGTCTGGCCCATATTGGTTGATGACGCCCCCAGGCATTAACGGCATTCGCCCCTGGGTTGTCCCAGACAACCACAGTGCGCCGCCAGCCTCGACATATGTTTCAAATCGTCCGATGTTAGCGTCCCAGGCATTGTAAAAGTCCCAACTTTGCTCACTGGGAATAATGACCAGTTCATAGACAGAAAGGTCAATCGTAGCCATATAGCTGGAGTCAACCTGGTCGTAGGCAATGCCGTTGTTATTCAGGATTTGCTGGATGGAGTCATACCCCCAGGGATAAGAATCCTGGATGATGAGGACGGGGTTGCCACCTAAATGAACAGCCGAAGGCATATTTGCCAGGGGACCAGGGGCCAGTGATGTGGTAACGGCCGTTTCCGGCAGCGCCAGGTTGAGTCTGTCACGCACGTATACCAACGGCGTATAGCCGGTGGCAACTTTCAGAATGTCAAACGCCAGCAATGCCGGGCCGTCATTAGTAATGGTGAAAGCACGGGAGGTCGCCATGCCCACATCCAGGGCTACGGCCATATCCTCATGTGTCACCTCGATAACGGGCACATTCAGCACCAGGTCAAAATCTTGCGTAGTTCCCTGCTGAGCCACGATATTAACGGATTGCGTTTCGGTAACATAGCCAGTGGCGGAGACTTGCAAGGTGTAGGTACCGGCATCTAGCCAGAGAATATAATAGCCGGTAGCCGGGTTGGAAGTTACCGTGTACGGCTGTCCCTGGGCAATGATGGTAGCCTGTAATGGCAAACCAGTACCGGCATCAGTAATTGTGCCTTCCACCCAACCCATGTTGGCCGTCGGCTGCACCGTCATTGTGACTGGTACTATGACGACCTGATTTTCAGGATCATCATTATTCACCAACAGATCGGCCGTGTACAGACCTGGCTGCAAATTCGTGGCGTTACGTACAACCTGCACCGGCAATGTGCTATTGGTAGCCACTGTACCTGAAACTGGAGCGGTTGATAACCAAAGCGCATCACCACCTGCGCCAATCGTACCGTGTCCGACATCAGGCACCCAATCGGTCGGTAGAACATCATTCCCCACGACCATAGCCACATCAATGTTGCCGTCATCATTACCCAGCGCAGAAAGGGGGAGCGTAAATTCAAATGAGTCGCTCGTATAACTGGGGGTCACTGAGGCAATATAACCGGTATCCACATTATATATGTCTACGGTGTAAGGCAAATTAAAGAGGAACAAATAATACTCAAGCCCAATATCTTGTTGCGAATTTCCGGCGTAGACGGTCGGTGATACCCCCGTGCTGTCATCCTGGTCTGTGTCCAGAAATATATAACCAGCAGCGCCGTTTGGCCCGGCGCCGGGCGCAAAAGTCAGGCGCATGGTCATTTCAGCGCCGGCCGAGGCGGCTGCCACTTCCACCACGTCAATGTACACAGCATCACCCAGGGGATCAGTCAAGATAGCGGGTAGTGACCCACCTGAGTTTCTAAGCGTCGTTAAGACGTTGCGTTCCTCTGTGAAGTTATTGCCCCATGGTTGTGGTTCTGCAAAGAACTGTGACTCCGGCACAGAATGGGCCTGATTGGGCGTTGTCTCTCGTTCCCTTATCTCAAAGGTGAGCGTGACGCCATTGGCATTAGACAGGTTCAAGGTATCCGTGACAATTTCCCCCACTAACTGCGTACTGGAAAATTCGGTAGGGGATGCAGAGATTTGGGGTGGGGCATAAGCCTGCGTAATGGCGACGGCCGTGTCTGAATACACCGATGGGCTAGTCACCGAGGTGGCGTAAATGGCTACGCTGTCCTCGTCATACCAATCTGCGCTCACCGGCACGGTAACGCTAATGGTGAAAGTCACATATTCACCGGGCTGGAGAGGGCCTACTTGCTGGGTGGACAGGGCGCTATCCCAGTTAAACGTCCCCAACGTCAGGTCATAACTGTCGGCCATATCGGTGGAATTGACTAGGGTTAGTTCGTGAACGGCCGTGTCCCCTAACGCAGCATCATTGCTCTGCACGGGCGGCAGCAAGGCAACACCGCTGATAGCAAAATCGGGGCATATGGCAATGCCTCTCGGCCCATAATATCCATCGAGTGCCACATAGTACGTTACAGTATAGTCAGGAATGTCTAAAACCGGCACATAGTTGTTATAGCCACCGCCCACATAGAGTTCATCTCCATCACAATTCACCATCGGATAATAGGCTTCATCAACGCCATAAATGGTCGTCGTATAAGACAGTGTGGGCACGTCAAAAACAAAGATACCGTTATACCCACCGGCCCCAAACAGGGTCTCCCCATCCGGCGTAATGGCCAGATGATAGACGCTGGCAGAGGCAGATATTTCTGTGATTACATTGTTTGTGTTGGCGTCAATGACGATTACCGCGCCTTGATAATAGCTGCTGCTGACAAAAATGAGCTGCCCATCCGGAGAGACAATGACATCATATGGATTACCGGTCAGGTAAATTGTCCCTATCACACTGAAAGTAGTAGCATCAACGACCAATAAACCACCAGATCCCATCGTGACATACACGCGGTCCAAGTAGGGATGAGCAGCCAGGCGATTAGGTGAGTTAGGCGCGGTAATGGAGTTAACAATAGCAAAAGTGGCCGTATCTATTACCACCACCGTGTTATAGTCGTAGAGCGTCACCAGAGCATAAGCGCCCCCTTGCACAAAAGCAATATCATAGGCAACGCCAGGCAAATTTATGTTGTGGATAACGGTATTGGTAGCAGTAGCAATCACCCCCACAGAAGAACTACAGGCCACATACACATAGGCCTCATTGGGAGATATGACCACCTGGTATGGGTAATCACAACCGGCAGCGCCTACGTCCACTGATCCCACATATGTATGGGTTTCGGTATTCAACAAAGCAACCCGGCCATAGTCCGGTAATGACACATAGGCCAGGCCAATGTCAGACGGCGTGGCCGGCGACAGATCGGGGCGCGCCGAAGCGGTGAGCGGCAGCCAGGAGATGCCTAACAGCAGCGTGGCCACTACCACCAGGAACGCAACAATAATTCGCCTGTTATAGGCAAAGACTTGGGTTTTCATTTTTCCTCCATGTGTTTGTTTAGCTCCCCCAACTTTCATTTGGGGGCGCAACTGTATTTACCCTTTGTAAATGGAAAAGATGGGTTAAAGCACGGCCGTATTATACCAGTTTTGTCATCCAGAACGTAAATACGAATAGCCGATGAATAGGTTCCGGCTTGCCTCTTACGGCCGTTGCAGGCACAATCCCGGCATCATTTCCCACGACAAGAGGTAAGAGATGGACACCCTAAATTTGAACCACATTTCCCCCGTTTGGAGCCGTTCGGCGACAGTGATTGCTGATCATGGCGAAGGCATTTATTTGTACGACAAAAACGGCCGTCGCTACCTGGATTTCACCAGCGGTATTGGCGTCACTAACACCGGTCACGCTCACCCTAAAGTGGTGCAGGCCATTCAGTCACAGGCGGGCAAAATCCTGCACGCCCAGGCCAACATCGTCTACCACGAACCGATGATTCACCTGACGGAAGAGTTGAGCCAGATTGTGCCGCCAAAGCTGGACACCTTCTTCTTTTCCAACTCTGGCGCAGAGGCAGTGGAAGCGGCCGTCAAACTGGCGCGGGCGGCCACCGGCAAACCGAACATCATTGTGTTTCAGGGGTCATTTCACGGCCGTACCCACGCCACCATGGCCATGACCACCAGCAAAACCATCTACCGCGCCGGCTACCAGCCGCTCGTGCCCGGCATCTTCGTCGCCCCCTTCCCCTACGCCTACGCTTATGGGTGGGATGAGGAGACAACGGTGAATTTCTGCATCAAAGAACTCAAAAAACTGCTCAAAATGCAAACCGCCGCCCACGAAACGGCCGCCATTGTCATCGAGCCGGAACTGGGCGAAGGCGGCTACGTGCCCGCCCCCAACCGCTTCATGCAAAAGCTGCGCCAGCTTTGCGACGAAAACGGCATCCTGCTGGTAGCCGACGAGGTGCAGACAGGGTTCGGCCGTACCGGTAAATGGTTTGCCAGCGAACACAGCGGCGTCACCCCAGACATCCTGATCATGGCCAAAGGGCTGGCCTCTGGGATGCCCCTCTCCGGCATTGCCGCCCCGCGGGAATTGATGGACAAATGGCCGCCTGGCTCACACGGCGGCACGTATGGTGGCAATGCGGTCGCCTGCGCGGCAGCCGTGGCCACCATTCAAGTCCTGCGTGAAGAAAACCTGATCGAAAATGCAGCCGACATGGGTATCGTCCTTACCACCGGACTGCGTAAACTGCAAGAGGAACACCCCGAAATTGGCGATGTGCGCGGTTGGGGGCTGATGGTTGCCAGCGAATTTACCACACCGGCAGGAGAACCCTGGGGGGAAAGGGCGACGGCCGTTGCCAAAGCCTGCCACGAACAGAACCTGATGCTGCTCACCTGCGGCGCCTACGGCAACGTCATCCGCTGGATTCCGCCCCTGGTCGTCAACCAATCCCAAATCCAGGACGCCTTACAGATTTTTTCCAAGGCAATAACAGCCTCCAAGTGAATCTATGAAAAGCGAAGAGGTTGCCGAACTGATCCAAAGTGAAATCAGAACTCAAAAGCATGAGATAGATAACCTCGGTTGGGAATGGCAAACTAATTTAGTACCACCACGAAGAGTCAGCTTTGGTTATGATCCCTATGATTCCAATGCAGCAATTGAGTTATGGGTTGTTTTTGTAGAAATTCTAGAAAACTGCCGTACTGGATACACCATAGTTTATGACGAAGAAGTCAATAAGTTTGGTTTAGCAACGTCGGGGCACGGTAACCAACCGTTCTTTCTTGGTTACTATGGCTCCTTCCTGGATACTCTAAAAGCTATGTAGTACAATAACCCTTATCCATACAAGTGTTAAACATGGGGGAATGCCCACCACGACGAATGAAAGCGTAACCCAGGTTACCAACCTGGGCTACATTTTCAGGACAGGCTCTCACCACAAACCAGGTAAACCCTATGGCCGAAATATGCAGGTTCTATGGTATTATCATTCCCATCTTTAACGAAACCGGCGAAAGACACTAAACTCCACATCTGCACGCCTATTACCAAAATTATCGCGCCGTCTTTGGGATCGATCCTATCGAGATCATTGCCGGTGAGCTACCCAGGCGTCAACAACGATTCGTTGAAGCCTGGATGAAGCTTTATCAAGAAGAGCTCCTTGAAAACTGGAATCTGGCAGCCAATAGCCGACCTATCAACAGGCTGCCACCTTTGCAGTAAAGCGGAGAGATAAAATGGATCATCTACTCATTGAAGTGACAGATTTTCAAATTGTTGGGCCATTTACCCTCAGCGTAACTTTTGAAGATGGTGTCCAACATGAGATCAATTTTGAACCGGTACTGCATGGTTATTACTACGGCCCACTTCGGGACCAAACACTATTTAACCAGGTCATGCTAGATGCTGAAATTGGCACACTGGTCTGGCCGAACGGTGCCGATTTTGACCCGGCCACACTCTATAACTGGCACAAGGGAGAAGGCGCAGAACTGGCAAAACGCGCCCAAAATTGGGCAAAGATTCCGTTAGAATCAGTGTAGCTGCATGAAACCTGAACTCACCATCAAGCTGCTGTGTCTGGCAGCCCGCCAGTTTGCTGAACTGGAGTCCACCCATTTTGAGCCGTCTCTTTTTGGCATTACGGATGGCAAGGCCATAGGAACATACCTGGAACACAGATTCCAAACCTATTTGCGCAACCAGTTTGCGACTACCATCGGTAGCTCTGCCAAAGGAATAGACCTGCCCGATCTGAACGTGGACATTAAAGTAACAAGCATCAAACAGCCCCAATCTTCTTGCCCCTTCAAATCTGCCCGACAAAAAGTATACGGATTGGGATACGGCCTTTTGATATTTGTCTATGACAAACAGGATGATGCCAAGACCCGAACCAGCCAGCTCCAAATTTTGCATGTGATTTTCGTGGCCGAAAACAAAACGGCCGATTATCAAACCACTTCGGGTCTTCGTCAGTTGTTGGCAAACGAAGGCAATGCAGATGATATTGCCGCTTTTTTGCTGGATCGCTTTCTGCCGGTAGATGAGGTTCAAGCATACGAGTTGGCCGGGGAAATTGAGGCCAACCCTCCAGAACAAGGGTATCTGACCATCTCCAACGCCTTGTAATGGCGGCTGCAATATCGGCGGGTAATCGAGGTTGCCGGTGAAGTTGCCGGCATTCACAAGGTAGTCTGATGCGTCACGATCATAAACCACAGAAAGTCGAATATGGCGATTTTCAGACCCCTGCCTGGTTAGCAGAGCAAATTTGTAATTTGTTGTATCAATCAGGCATTCGCCCCCGAACGATTATTGAGCCACATTGTGGTCGTGGCAGTTTGTTGCTGGCAGCGGCCGATCAATTCCCCGATACCGGACAGATTTGCGGATTTGATATTAACGACGCACATCTTCGTTTCTTAGAACAACAGGCAATCCTTCAAGGAAATGGAGGGCGCATTCAGCTTCATACGGGGGATTTTTTTGTCCTGGATTGGGAAAAAATACTGTCAGCTTTACCCGATCCATTGCTCATCGTGGGCAATCCCCCCTGGGTTACAAACAGTGTATTGGCATCAATGACAAGCGATAATCTGCCAATCAAGCGCAATTTCCAAAACCAGGCGGGGATTGAGGCTATCACCGGGAGTAGTAACTTTGACATTTCCGAGTGGATGCTGCGAGAAATAACGGGTTGGCTGCACGGCCGTACCGCCATACTGGCAATGTTGTGCAAAACGGCCGTCGCCCGCAAACTCCTCACCTATATCTGGCAGAGTAATGTGGCTCCCCAGGCATCGCTCTACCTGATAAATGCCGCTGCTGCCTTTCAGGTCGCGGTAGATGCCGGACTGCTGGTGATAGATTACCGCACCCAAAGCCAGGCAAAAATCTGCAACGTTTATCCTGATCTGGAAAACAGCACCCCCATTACCCAAATCGGTTTTGCGCAAGGCCAACTGATCGCGGATAGCGGCTGCTTCCAAAAATGGCGTCATCTTGTCCAACAGGGGAGTTCCCCCTATCAGTGGCGTTCCGGGATTAAACATGATTGTGCGCTGGTTATGGAGCTAGAATATGCAAACGGCCGTTACATCAACAAACCAGGGGAAGTCATTAACCTGGAAAACGACTATCTTTACCCTATGCTGAAAAGCAGCGATCTGACCGAGGGGCGGGCGGCACGGCCGTGCCGTTACATGTTAGTGACCCAAAAAAGTGTCGGGGATGAAACCCACAGCATCCAGTTAACAGCCCCCCTGACCTGGGCTTACCTGCAAAAACATGGGGCGTATTTAGACGGCCGTAAAAGCCGCATCTACAAAAATCGTCCCCGTTTCGCCATTTTTGGCGTGGGTGGTTACAGTTTCGCTCCCTGGAAAGTAGTCATTTCTGGCCTGTACAAAGCGTTGCGGTTTACGGCCGTTGGCCCATTGCAAGGCAAACCGACCGTCCTCGACGATACCTGCTACTTTCTCCCCTGCCATTCTGAAGAGGAAGCCCGCCTGTTAGCCCAATTACTCAACTCAACCATTGCCAGAGAATTTTTCCACGCCTTCATTTTTTGGGATAACAAGCGACCAATTACCAAAAAGATTCTGCAACAACTTGACCTGCTGGCCTTAGCTACAGCGTGTGGCAAATTGGCTGAACTTAATGCCATCCTGATAGAAAAACAACCCACATCCCATTTCCATCAACTGCAACTGCTTGAACAAACAGGCGAATACAACCTGAATGAAAAACCCTGAGGAGATACTATGCAAGTCTGGCGCGTAAATGTACAGGATCAATCTCTTAGCCAGGAGCCGGTACCGGTGCATTGGCAAACGTTGGGTGGCCGTGGGCTGCTCGCGCAAATTTTGGTAGATGAAGTAGAGCCTACCTGCGAACCCTTAGGGCCGAAGAACAAGCTCATTTTTGCCCCCGGCCTGCTGGTGGGGCACATGCTCTCGAGCTGCGACCGCATCTCCGTGGGCGGCAAAAGCCCGCTGACCGGCGGCATTAAGGAAAGCAACGCCGGCGGCAGCACCGGTCTGGCCATGGCCTACCTGGGCATCAAAGCCCTCATCATCGAGGGGCAGCCCACCACACCTGGCTGGTGGATTTTGCACCTGAGCAAAGAGGGGGCGCGCTGGGAAAATGCGACCGAATTTGCCGGGATGGGCGTCTACAAAGTCGCGCCCACCCTGCTGGAACGGTACGGCGACAAAGTAGCCATCGCCCTCATTGGCCCTGGCGGGGAGATGAAACTATCCAGCGCCGGTATCCAAAACCTGGACAAGGACAAAACCCCCTCCCGCATCAACGCCCGCGGCGGGTTGGGCGCAGTCATGGGCAGCAAAAGGCTAAAGGCCATCATCTTCGACAAGGAAGGGTGCAATAAACCACCCATCGCCGACAACAAAGCCTTTCGCGCCGCGCAAAAAGTGTTTAACAAGGAACTCATGGCTCACCCACAAACACAGTCCTATGCCGACTATGGCACGGCAGCCATGACCCGCATGACCAATACCTTTGGCGCTATCCCCACGCGCAACTTCTCCGACGGCCAGTTTGAAGGGGCCGACAAGATTAGCGGCGAATTTATGCGCGAACTGCTGTTGCAACGCGGCGGCGCCAGCGAAACCACCCACGCCTGCATGGCCGGCTGCACCATCCGCTGCTCCAACATCTTTGGCGGCGAAGATGGGCAGGAAATTGTCTCCCCGGTGGAGTATGAAACGATTGGGCTGATGGGGGCCAACCTGGGTATTGATTCACTGGATACCATTGCCCGCATGAACTGGGAAGTAAACGATATGGGACTGGACTCCATTGAGGTGGGTGCGGCGCTGGGCGTGGCCGCGGAAGCCGGGCTGATGACCTGGGGAGATGGCGAACGGGCACTGGCGCTCACCCGCGAAATCCGCACCGGCTCGGCGTTGGGGCGGGTGTTGGGCAATGGCGCAGCCACGGTAGGGCGGGTATACGGCATTGAGCGCGTGCCGGCCGTGAAAGGGCAGGCTATTTCCGCTTATGATCCCCGCGCCATCAAGGGCACGGGCGTCACCTATGCTACCTCGCCGCAGGGGGCCGACCACACCTGCGGCCTGACCATCCGCGCCAAAATTGACCATCTGGACCCGCTCATCCAGCAAGAAGTATCCCGCAATGCCCAGTACAACATGGCCGGGTATGACACATTGGGGGCGTGTGTGTTTGCCGGTTTCGGTTTTACCGCCGCACCG
Organism: Chloroflexota bacterium; assembly: GCA_013112725.1. Classification (GTDB taxonomy): domain Bacteria; phylum Chloroflexota; class Anaerolineae; order Promineifilales; family Promineifilaceae; genus CAADGU01. The sequence goes on along the minus strand of JABFFZ010000034.1, from coordinate 15,585 downwards.
GGCACGATCCGGGATCTGTTGAATGCGCGTTATGGCTGGCAGGTGAACGACGCCATTTTGCCGGAGCTGGGGCGCAAAACGATTGAACTGGAACGGGAATTTAACCGCCGCGCCGGATTTACGAAGGAGCATGACCGGCTGCCGGAGTGGATGACGCGGGAACCGCTCAAACCAACTAACGCCGTGTTTGATGTGCCCCATGAACATCTGGACACACTGTTTGATACCTGAATGAGCTTAGGCATCCGATTTCTTTGAGAAATCGGATGCCTTGTTTTTCACGCTGAAGTAAGTTGCTGGCGGTTGCGATAGAGAGTGGGGTCTACGGAAGTGGCCATGGCTTGTGTGTCCAAACGGCCGTCCAGAAAAGCGTTGATCTGGTTGGCTGCGGGGCGGGGGGCGGCCAGCACATCGCTGTAATGCAGGTATAAGGTCTTGATGTTTGGCTGTTGATCCAGCCATTGGGTGACCTGCGCCAGGTGTTTTTCAAAGAGGGCGATTAGCTCTTCATCGCTGACGCGGTTGGGGTCTTCGCCGCGATGCACCAGCATCTTTTTTTGGGACGCCAGAATTTCATCCATATGGCGGCGCATAAAAATAACGCGGTATTCCTGGTCGGCCGGCAGGTGGCGCAGCAGTTGGGAGATGACTTTGACCGCGCTGCCCTGGGCGCCGGCGACCCAGGCGGTATCCCCTTTGTCCAGTTGTTTGACGCGCTCAAATTCGTAATACCCGTGGGGATTGTCGTCGTCAGCGGCGCGAATCTGGTCGGTGAGCGGCGGAATGCCGCCGGCCGCTAACATTTTCATCATCATGGAAGTGCCGGAACGCGGCAAGCCGGAAACGATGATAACAGGCTGGTTTTGTTTGAACAGTTTTTTGAAAAAGCTCATGGAGGGTCTCCGGGTAATCGGTTATCGGTTGCCGGTAGTCGGTTGAAAAGAGCGGACAGGAAGCGCTGTCCGGCCTGTTCCAGGTCGTCGGTGATGGCGAAGGTGAGGCTGCGCACGTGGAGATGATGTAGTTGCACATCCAACGGCCGTTCCAATGCCACCGGATACACCAATACCGCCTGGGGCGCGCCTTTTGCCTGGGCATACGTTACCACCTGGTGTACGTCCGTCATGGCGGTATGGGTTGGCGTTTTGTATTTCGTGTCCAACACGGCCGTGACACGACCGTCGCCATCATACAGCACCAGGTCAAGCTCAAACCGCAGATCATTCGTCTGGCCTACGGTCACCACCTCCTGCACCTTCAGCCGCCAGGGAGCGGGCAGGTGTATGCGCAGCCAGGCAGCCACAAACAATTCATACAGGCGGGCCATGTTGAGCAAAAACGGCGGTCCGGCAAACAGCCCGGCTTCTACCAGCGGCGTGCTTTGTTCCAACAAAAAGCGGCACAGCGCATGAATCGGGCGATAATCTTGATTGAGCCGGGTGTAGCCCCAACCCACCCATTCATCCGGCGTGAAGGGGCGCCAGGTAACGGTAGTTTGTAAATGATGGGCGGTACGGCGCACGGCCGTTTGCAATTCCTCTGAACAATGCCGGCTGCGGGCTACCTGCTGCAACGTAAAGGCAATCAGTTGGTTTTCGGGCACGTCGGCGGTGTGTTCTTCGTAGCAGCAGCGTATTTCCACCTGGGGCGGTTGGGGATAGGCCGTGATACGACCGCGCACAAAGGGGGTCACGGCCGTGCGTGGCTGATACGCCCGGTATAATCCCTGCCGCAGCCGCCGCTGCACGCGCGCCAGCAGCAGCCGCACCACCTGCTCATAAAACGCAGCCAACGATTGCACCGCCGCCAGATCATCTCCCAAATCTTCCTGGGTCAGGTTGCAGGCATAAGCCCACAGAGGAAACAGGTTCGTCAGCGGCAGCCGGGGCTGAATGTGCAGCGTCATATCAGCGGCTACCGGAATGTGTCCGGCCCAGCCTTGTGGGGTAATCGCCCATTGGTTTTTGGTTTTGGGAGAAGGAAAAGAGAGGTGCAGCCGTTTGCCACGCTGGTCAAAATTCCGCCACAGCGCCAGCCCTTCGGCAAAGGTCAGAGCGTCGGCCAGCAAATAGGTGGTCTGGTATTCAACCAGGAGGAGGTCACGACGGATCATGGGTGTAAATTCAAGACCTGGCAGGTTTGCGAAAATCCGTCAGGTCTCCATTGTTTGATCGGCCAATGGCAAACTGAACCAGAAGAGGCTGCCATATCCCACATGGCTCTCGACCCCCACCTTGCCACCGCACTTGGCCACGACACGGCGCACAATGGAAAGTCCCAAACCTTCACCACGCACTTGTTTAGGGCCAAGCCGGGTATGTGGTTTGAACAGCAATTTTTGGTCAATTTCCGGAATGCCAATGCCACTATCCTTTACCCAAAATCGAACCATACCGTTGGGCAATGAATTGGATCCCAATTCCAGACAGGGACGGTCGCCGCCATATTTGATGCCATTGCTTATGTAATTGACCCAGGCTTCTTCAATCCAGGGACCGTATCCCAATGCTACCGGCCAGCTATCGGGCAGACGAATTTCCACCTGCGACTGCTCAATCTGATAACGCAGCCGTTTGAACGCCTCCGCCACCACTCGCTGCATATTCAACGGTTCCAGGATGGCATCGCCGCCACGTATACTGGCCAAGAGCAGCAGTTCACTAATGACGTTGTTCATTTTATGGCCGCTCTGCACAATGCGGGCGACAACAGTGGTAAACTCCTCATCCATCTGCTGGCCGTACTGCATCTCCAAATAACTGGCATACCCCACCATCTGGCTGAGCAGCCCCTGCACCTGGTGCGCCATCGTATGGGCAAACTCATCCAGAGCGATATTGCGCACTTCTAATTCGGCCGCCTTTTCGCGCATGTTTTCTACCTGCTGGCGGTAGCGGACGGTTTCCCCGGCCATCTGCTGCCGTACCAACGCCAGATTGATAGCGCGCTCCAGCAAAGGGGGTGTTAACAACGGCCGTACCAGAAAATCTTGCGCTCCCTGCCGGATGGCCCAACGGCCGTCATCAGCCATCTCCCCCACCACAATTACCGGCGTGTGACCACTGTTCCCCTGCATCGCCGCCAGACGCTCCGGCCCATCCGCCGCCCCCACCACCAATAGGATCAGATCAAATGTGAGCGTTTCCAGATACGCGACGGCCGTTGCCAACAGTTCACTGTGCAGCACTTCATAGGCCGGCGACTGTGTCCGGGCAGCACCGGTCTCGGCCAACAATAGCCGGATTGGCTGGATAACCGAAAGATCATCCGCAACCAACAGAACTTTGAGAGGACTCTGTGACATTGTTTGAAAAAGGAGATTGGGGGTTTTAATCTCTTGATCTCCCGATCTCCTAATCTCCCACCACCTCATCTACCTGCGGTTCGGCCAACAACAGTAACGTCAAAAGGGTGGCCCGCTCCACCAGTTTGTCCAGGTACAAAAATTCATGCCGGGCATGGGCGCCCTCACCCACTGGGCCTAATCCGTCCAGCGTGGCCGTATAACGGCTGGTGGTATTGCCGTCGGAGCCACCGCCGGCCATGCCCTCCGCCAATTCCAGCCCCATAGCCACACCGGCGGCCTGGGCCTGCGCCCACAAGCGGCGATTGCGCGGTGTGCGCTCCAGCGGCGCCCGGCCAATGCCACCGCTGACTACCAGAGAAGCGCCAGACAAGGTGGGGGTCAACTGGTTCACGGCCGTATCAATGCGCTCCGTATCTACCAGCCGGGGCACACGCACATCCACCCAGGCCGTACACTCCGGGGCCACCACATTGGTGCGCATCCCCCCCTGTACCAGGCCCACGTTCACGCTGACGCCATTTTCGGGATCATTCAAAGCAAACAACCGCTGAATAATGTGGGACATTTCTAATATGGCGCTGACTCCTTTTTCCGGTTCCAGCCCGGCATGGGCGGCACGGCCGTGAACCACTACCTGATAATTAGCCACCCCTTTGCGCGCCGTTTTCAGCTTACCGGCTGGCCCCAGCGCCGGTTCCAAAATCAACGCCCGGCACGCCTGCTGCGCCAGCGCCTCAATGTGGGGCGTAGATTCGGGACTACCAATTTCCTCATCAGAGTTGATAAAGCAGATGGGGGTTACAGCCGTTGCCAGCCCCAGTTCCCGCAATGTCCGCAACGCAAACACCATTTGCACCAATCCACCCTTCATGTCATATGCCCCCGGCCCGTGCATCATATTCCCTTCAATTTTCAGCGGCATCTGGCGCAGTGTGCCAATCGGCCAGACCGTATCACAATGGCCCACCAAAAGCTGCTGTGCCTGTAACGGGTCTACCTGGCGCGGCCAGGCCAGCAAATGCCCGCCTGTTTGTTGGCCGGGCACATGTGTCACCTCATAATCCAGGCGCGTTAAGGCTTCGCGCAGCAATGTTTGCACCCCAATCTGGGTTTCCGGTTCAGATGAAGGCGACTCGGCCAACACCAACGCCGCCAGGAAATCTACCATTTCCGCGCGATGTTTTTCCATAAATTGACGAATTTCTGTTACAGGCATAAATTAAGTTTACCAGAGAGTAAGAACCTCTACCAATCTGCCCAAACCGATTGTGAAACTTTTGTCAATGTCCTCCCTACCCGTTACAATCCACAGCGATAAACTTACGATGTGTTGACGTGAACACCTAAACACATGGACATTCGATTATGCGCTGGCCTCCCTACGAACATATTTTTTTTGACTGTGATTCCACACTCACGGCCGTTGAAGGCATAGATATCCTGGCCGAAATGGCCGGCAAAAAGTGGCGCGTGGCAGTGCTGACCAACGCCGCCATGGACGGGAAACTCGACCTGGCCGAGGTATATGCCAAACGGCTGCAAGCCATCAAACCCACCCAGGAGCAAATTCAGGAAATCCGCCGCATCTACAAACGGCACATCGTCGCCGATGCGCGGGAAGTGATTGCCGCCCTACAAGCCTTAGGCCACCAGGTCTACATCATCAGCGGCGGGCTGGCCGAGCCGGTCGCCGAATTTGGCGTGCATCTGGGTGTGCCCCGCAGCCACATTCGCGCCGTGCATGTGGATTACAACCGGCTGGCCGGGCGCTGGTGGGAAGCACCCCCACCCGACGCCGACGCCCCACCACCCGGCCATTACCTGGATTATGAAGAAGGCGCACTAACCATCAGCGATGGCAAAGCGCAAATTGTGCGGGAACTATTGGTCGAACAGCACGGCGAACCGGATGCCGTTTCCGGTCGCAGTCTGCTCATTGGCGATGGCAGCAGCGACTTGCTGGCCGGCAAAGGTGTAGACCTGTTTGTTGGCTACGGCGGCGTGGTGGAACGGCCGCGCGTCCTGGCGGATGCGCCCGTCTTTCTGCACAGCCCCAGTCTGGCGCCCCTGCTGCTATTGGCCGCCGGGCCGGCAATAGGCCGCCGTTTACAAGGCACTCCCCATTACGCTATTTTTGAAAAAGGATTACAACTCATCCAAACAGGAGCTTTAAGTTTTAACCATGCCAAACTCGAATCAAAATTCTTTCAGGCAATCCACGCCACATATCAAACTGTTTATCCCGGGACCAACTGAGGTTCTGCCCGAAATTCTGGACGCCCAGGGCAAGTGGATGATCGGCCATCGGATGCCGGAATCGTCCGACCTGATGGCCAGCGTTGAACCCAAATTGCAGCAGGTCTTTATGACCAGCCAGCCCGTCCTGATCGCTGCTGCCACCGGCACTGGCTTCATGGAAGGGGCAGTACGCAACGCCGTCAACAAAAAGGCGCTGAACTGTGTCAATGGCGCTTTTAGCCAACGCATGGCCGAAATTACCGTAGCCAATGGCAAAGCCAATGAGGTCTACGAGGTGGAATGGGGTCAGGCCATCCTGCCCGAACCGGTGGCCGAACGGCTGGCCAGCGGCGAATTTGACGCCGTGACCCTGGCGCACAATGAAACTAGCACCGGCGTTGCCAGCCCGGTAGGCGAAATTGCCAAAGCCATCCGCGCCCTGCCCAATGGGAATGAGATCATTATCATTGTGGATGCGGTGAGCAGCCTTTCCGGCGCTTACCTGCCGTTTGACGAGTGGGATTTGGACGTGTTGTTCACCTCCAGCCAAAAGGCGTTTGCCCTGCCGCCTGGTCTGGCATTCTGCGCCGTTTCGCAGCGGGCGATGGACAAAGCCAAAACAGTGCCGAATCGGGGTTTCTACTTCGACTTTATTGACATGAACAAGTTCTTGCAGAAACACCAGACCTCGGCCACTACGCCTATTTCACTGCTGTATGCAGCCGACGTGCAGCTAGACCGGATTTTGGCGGAAGGGGTTGAAGCCCGCATCGCCCGGCACGTGGCCATGCGTGACCGCACCATGGCATGGGTGACGAGTAAAGGGTTCCAGTTGTTTGCTGCCCCTGGGTATGAATCAACGACGGTGACAACGGCCGTGAACAACCGCGAAATAGACATCTCTGCCCTCAACAAATTCCTCCGTACACGCGGCATGATCATCTCCAACGGCTATGGCAATCTGAAAGGCAAAACATTCCGCATTGCCCACATGGGCGATCTGCACATGGCCGACCTGGAAACACTGTTTGCGGCGATGGACGAATACCTGGAATCAACTTCATAACAGCTGATGATATGGGGTATTGCGTAGGGTCTAATCGGGTAATCTGTTACGCAATACCCAATACGTTTATACACTCACACCCCCAACCAGATCAGTACCACCCACTGACCGCCCAGGTGAGTGGGCAGTTGAGCAGCGCGGGCGACGACCGTTTGTTCGTCTAATACAGCAATGGTACGATTCACAACGTGTGGCAAAACGATGATGTTTTCAATGGCAGCCATAGTGTCAGCAAAAACTTCAGCACGCCGGCAAACATCACCAGCTTCCAGGTGGGCACGGCCGTGACCCTGATCGGATTACCGCTCACGGGCTACGGATTATGGCTCAACTCCCGATACGCCAGCGTCCAGGCCACGGCCGTGAACGCATGAACCATCCCTTTTAACAGCGCCGTCAACAGGGAGAGCAACAGATTTGTAGCGGCGGCCACAAAACCGAGGGGAGAGGTGATGCCGGCCGCCAGGGGCACGGCCGTGAGCGCCAATACCGGCAGCATCAGCAGGCTAAACAACCAGCCCAGCACGTAATTTAACCCATACAGCAGCACCGCCAGCGCCAATAGTTCGCCGAAACGTTGGCGAATGACCTGGCGGGTGTGTGGCAATGATTCCCGGACGCTGTGGTGCAAAATGGCCGCATCGCGAAAGGCCAGGGTGCGATACCAGGCCAGGACAATGGTCAGCGGGGGGATGCAGCAGCCCAACGCCAGCACACACAACCAACCCAGAGCGTAGATAGTGATGACCGTACTCGTCTCCGTCTGCGTTTGCAGCGTCAGATAGGCAATAACGGCCGTATCCGCCAGCGCCACCACCATCAGCAGCAGCAGCAGCAAAAAAACGGGTAAAAAAACGGCGGCATCAATGGCAGCAAAACGGGGTAGATAGCCTATTCCTAATCGCACCGAACGGCCCAGATGAGACGGCCGTCCGTCACTCTCCTCAATCGCCGCCCCAATGATCGCCCCCTCCGCCACCATCACAATCACCCAAAACAGCACCACGTACACAAACAGCGTCAGCGCCCCCCACAGCACATACCGCCACAATTCCGCCGTCGTCAGGTTTATGGCCGGCAATTGGAAAGCCCCGCTTTGCACCATTTCCAACCAATATTCCAGCGACAGCCATTGTTCCGGCACGGCCGTGCGCAGGAACGGCCGTGCCAACCCCACCACCAACCCATTAATCCCCATCAGCAGGCCCATCAGCCACAAAAACTTGCGCCGCCACACCAATGTGAACGATTGTGAAAACAGCCCGCCGATGTCTATCATGCCCGTTATAGCGTAATCCGTTGTTCGTAATCCGAAAACCGTACTCCAATTACGGTTTACGGATTACGGTTTACCGATTACGCCTCCATGCTCTCCACCATCTTACCCGCCTTCCCCGTCCACTCCTGGTACGCCAGCGTAAACGCCGCCGACTGCCAGGTGGTCAGTACCGAAGCCAACGCCGCGCCCAGGATACCCAGGCACAAAGCCCCGCCTGTCAACAGGAAAATTTCGGCCGCACCAGGTGTGCTGCCACCAGAGGCCATGGCCATCATAGGCACAATCAGGATCAACGCTAAAGGCGCCAAAACCACCGCCACCACCATACCAAAGCCGATGCTGATCACAAAAAATAGCAGGGAAAGCAGCAGCACTTCCACAAAGTTGCTGCGGAACACCTGCCAGCCATGCGACAGGCTGGCAATGGCCCCCAAACCGCGCAGCATAATGCCCCGGTAGGCAAAGGCATTGATAAATTGCAGGAAGACGCCCAACAAAATCAGGCCACAAACCAACCCACAAAAGCAGAAGAAAATGAAGCCAAGCGTGGCTGCTATTGCCTCGCCGGCCGCCGAAGGTTCTTCGGCAAATGAAGCAAAGGTAATACCTGAACCGGCCAGGAGCGTAATCGCTCCTACCACACTCACAATAAGGATGAGGAAGATAGGCAGGTAGAGCAGGAGATTCATGCCCACCAGCGTCAAAATGCGGGATAACCCGGCGCTGAACGCTTCGCCCAATGTCACCCGTTCGCCGTTGTCAATGCGAGACACGGCCGTGATCAACCCCCCTTTCGCCGCCAGACTGAGCAGCCACAGGGCCAACCCGATCAATAAAAAGAAACAGCCCAATCCCACCAACAGCGCCATCCCCTGCATCATCCGCTCAACACTTTCTGGGCTCATTTCTGATGAATTGGTTTGGTAACTGCTGGTATTGCTGCTAATGCGCGTCAGCGCGGCCAGAAAACCAAGTATCCACAGGAACTTGTTGTTCCAGGTAATCCGCCAACTGCGGCTAAGAATTTGTCCGTAATCCATGAGTCGCCTCCTTGTTCCGGTAATCGGTAAACGGTTATCGGTAAACAGTAATTGGTTAAATAAAACTGCCGGTCAATACGCAGTACGGCCGTGTCCCGTTGTAATCGTAACCCGTAAACCGTGAACCGTGATCCGTGAACCGTAATCCAAACCGATTACCGATTACGGATTACCGATTACGGCTCATTCCCACTCAATCGTGCCCGGCGGTTTAGAGGTAATGTCATAGACCACCCGATTTACGCCGGACACCTCATTGACTATGCGACGGCTGACGCGGGCCAGCATCTCATATGGCAGGCGCGCCCAATCAGCGGTCATAAAATCATCCGTGGTCACCGCCCGCAGCGCAATCACCTCCTGATAGGTACGGCCGTCGCCCATCACCCCCACACTCTTCACCGGCAGCAACACCGCAAATGACTGCTGCGTACCCCACTTGAGCATATCCACCTGGCGCAGTTCCTCCACAAAAATCGCATCCGCCTGCCGCAGCCGTTCCAACCGCTCCCAGGTAATCTCGCCCAGGCAGCGAATGGCCAGCCCTGGCCCTGGAAACGGCTGCCGCCACACCAGACTCTCCGGCAGCCCCAAGGCCACCCCCAACTGCCGCACCTCATCCTTAAATAGCAATCGCAGCGGCTCCACCAGTTCAAAATCCATATCTTCCGGCAGTCCACCCACGTTATGGTGCGTTTTAATCACGTGCGCATCCTTCTTATCCTTGCCCGCGCTCTCAATCACATCCGGGTAAATAGTGCCCTGCGCCAGAAAATCAATCTGCCCCAATTTTTGCGCTTCCCGCTCAAAAATACGCACAAACTTTTCGCCGATGATCTTGCGCTTCTGCTCCGGATCAGTAATACCGTCCAGCGCCTCCAAATACTCTTCAACGGCATTCACTGCCACCAGGTGCATCCTCTGTTCCCGCTCAAACGTCTCCACCACTTGCACCGCCTCCCCCTGGCGCAGCAGGCCATGATCCACAAAAATACAGGTCAACTGGTCGCCCACCGCCCGGTGAATGAGCGCCGCCGCTACCGCCGAATCCACGCCGCCGCTGAGACCGAGGACAACACGGCCGTCGCCCACCTGCGCCCGAATCGCCTCCACCTGCTCCTCAATAAAACTGGCTGGCGTCCAATCCGGCGTGCAGCCGCAAATCTCCACCACAAAATTACGCAGCAGCGTGCTGCCCTGCGGCGTGTGCGCCACCTCCGGGTGAAACTGCACCGCATAATACCGCCGCGCCACATCCGCCGCCGCCGCCAATGGCGAATTATCGGAATGGGCCAATGGCCGAAAACCCGGCGGCAACTGCTCTACCTTATCGCCATGACTCATCCAGACCTGCTGGATAGCAGGATATGGAGATATTGGGGTATCAGGAGCATCATCAATATCCGAATATTCCCATATCCAATTCTGGAACAACTGATTTTCAGGCACATCCACCTGCAAATCCGCCGGCCCATACTCCCGCTTTTGACTGGCAGCCACCTGGCCGCCCAGGTTGTAGGCCAGTAACTGCATTCCGTAGCAAATGCCCAGGACGGGCAGGCCGCTTTCCAGCACATAGCGGGGCAGCGTGGGCGCGCCCGGCTCATACACACTGTTGGGGCTGCCGCTGAGGATGAACCCCTTGGGGTTCAACGCCATCACTTTCTCCGCCGGCGTCGTCCAGGAAAGCAGTTCGCTGTACACCTTTGCCTCGCGCACCCGCCGGGCGATCAACTGCGAAAACTGCGAGCCGAAATCTAAGATCACTATCGTATCGTGTGCCATTCGTTCTCCGTAATCGGTAATCGGTAATCCGTAATCCGTAATCGGTTCGGATTACGGGTCACGGATTACGCTAACACGATCTTCCCTTCACTCATATCTACAATGGTCGCTGCCGCATAAATGGGCACTCCCCAGGATGTTAAGGCCTCACGGCCGCCTTCAAATGTCTTTTCTACCACTGTGGCCACGCCTATCAATTCCGCGCCCGCACTCTGCACAATGCGGCACAGGGCATCAATGGTGCGCCCCGTTGCCAGGAAATCATCCACAATCAGAATGCGGTCCCCGGCATGGATGAACTCTGGAGAGACCATGAGCGAAACCTCATTGCCTTTGGTATGGCTGGGGGCCGTTTCAATGAATACCGGCTCCATCATGGTAATGGGTTTGTGTTTGCGGGCATAGACCACCGGGATATTACCCAGCGCCTTGCCGGTCATTGCGGCCGGAATCAACCCGCTGACTTCAGCGGTTAGAATGCGCGACGGCCGTGCCCCGGCAAACTGCCGCGCCATCTCTTCCCCCACTGCCTCCATTAACAGCGCATCAATCTGATGGTTCAAAAAGCTGTCAATTTTGAGAATACCCCGCCCTAAATTTTTCCCTTCTGCCAGAATACGTTGCCTTAACAAATCCATGAGACCTCGGTAGTTGGCGGCTGGTGGCCAACCACCAACCCCTATCTTAATAAACATTGCCAATCGGCCAATATCCTATATCATCCTGACCAATGCCTTGCCGGGCAAGGGGAATTATCCGCTAAGGTGGACAGGCAAGGCAACAGTGAAACAAATAACTGCATTTGAGATTTCTTTCACAAATGGCTTGACCTGCCCTTTTGAGTATTCTATAATCTCATCAATGCGTTCAAAAAAAATTGAAAGTTGTGAACGAGGTGGTTTAATTATGGTTAAAGATGCAATTCAAGATGGGTTAACGGCCGTTGAAGACCAACTCCGTACCATCGTCAACAGCGATGTGCAACTGCTCACCGATGCCGGTTTGCACATTATCACTTCCGGCGGCAAACGGCTGCGCCCCCAACTGGGGCTGCTGGCTTATCTGGCCGTTGGCGGCCAAAATTTAATGGAAGTTGTGCCCATGGCCGCTGCCGTGGAAATGGTTCACACCGCCACCCTTGTTCACGATGACATCAACGACCACAGCCTCACCCGGCGCGGCAAAATCACCGTCCATGCCAAATGGGGGCGTACCTTTGCTCTGCTGGCCGGCGATTATCTGTTTACCAAAGTATACGAGATGATGGCCCCCTATGGCCCGGACTACAATGTGATCATGGCTGACGCCTGCATCAAGCTGGTGGAGGGGGAAACGCTGCAAGCAGTTGCTGCCAAAGCGGGCATGATGGATCGAGAAACGTACAAGACCATCATCAGCCGCAAGACGGCCAGTCTGTTTGAAGCGGCCGCCCGCATGGGCGCCATGCTCGGCGGGGGCGACGAAAAGAGCATCGAAGCATTGGCCGCCTACGCTTACAATCTGGGGTTGACCTTCCAGATTGTGGATGACATCCTGGACATCGTTGGGGACCCGGAGGAAATGGGCAAACCTGCTGGCCTGGACCTGGCGCAAAATCGCGGGTTGCTGATGGCCCAAAATGGCGGCCATGCCGATGTGCTGGAAGCAGAGGTAGCCGTAGCCGAACTGCCCGATGACCCCATTGCCCGCATGATGGCCCAACTGCGCGAATCGGGCGCGGTGGAAATTGCCCGGCTGCAAGCAGAAGAAACAGGCGCCCGTGCCCGCGCTGCCCTGGCAGAATTACCCGATTCAGAAATCCGGGACGAAATGTTGGAGCTGATTGATCTCGTGCTGGAACGTAACCGGTAATACGATGGGCGGTCCGACGGCCGTCTGCACCCCTCACAAATTCAAACCTGGAGACGACACATAGCACAGGCATAGAGCACATGCTTTCCCGCCTGTTCATCCTGCCCGCTGCAAGCGATTCAAAAACGATTCGCCCGGTAAAGTCATGGCCGTTATAATTTGCCCCACTCTCAATATTCCCCATTCTTTATGGGTGTTTGTCCTTTATACAGGCATCCACTTAATAGGAGGTCACACAAGATGAGAAAAGTTAGGCTTTTGGTTCTGGTCCTGGCTTTGTTTTTGGCAATACTAGCCACAACCAGCTACTCAGCCCGTGCTGCCACCCAATCAAGCGGCGGCAGCCACTTTGTAAGTATCCCCACAACAGCCCAGGCCGATTTTTCCCGGCTTCAACTTTCCCCCACCATTTCTCTCGATTATGGTTCATTCCTCTGGTTGGAACTGAACGATATAGACCTGGCCACTCTGGCAGCCAGCGGGCTTCCCTTCACGGCCGTGCCCGAAGCCGGGCAGGTGCAAATTGTTGGCTATCGTTTTGACCCGATGAGCGAAGGCGAACCGGACATAGCCCCGGCCATGCGCGCCGACTCCAGCCAGGCAGGTTTCCACGTGATTCAATTTAACGGGCCAGTACGCAGTGAGTGGCTGCGGGTATTGGAAGCCAACGGGCTGCCTATGCTGCAATACTACCCGCATAATGCCTATCTCACCTGGGGTTCGGCGGCAGCTATTGCCAGCACCGCCAATTTATCCTTTGTGCGCTGGCAAGGCGCCGTTCACCCCGCCTACAAGGTAGACCCGAACCTGGATGGGTTCAACGGCCGTATCCAAAATGTAGACATCATGTTCTACAACGATGGCGACATTGACGCCACGCTTAGCGCCCTGAAATCGCTGGGCGCTACCGTCTTGCAGCATTATCCCGCCCAACCGGACAAAGCCTTCTACGATACCATCGTTGAAATAGACGCCAACGTCTTAACCTCTGTCGCCCAACTGAACACCGTCCTCTGGCTCGGCTATCTTGGCCCTGCCCCCATTCTGGATGACGAAATGTCCAGCCAGATTGTGGCCGGGAATCATCCCGGCGGCGTTCCCGTCACCGGCTACAACGCCCATCTGTCCGCTCTGGGCGTGGATGGCACAGGCGTAACCTGGGCCATCATTGACACGGGTGTGGATTATGCCCATCCTGACCTCAACAGCCGCATCGGCGGCGGGTACGATTATCCCGGCGCGCCGGTTGGCGCCGGCCCTGGCGACGATTGTTCAGGCGGTGGGCATGGCACCCATGTTGCCGGTATTGTGGGTGGTGACGCCACTGCCGGTTTTCAGGATGCTAACGGCTTCCTGTATGGCCTGGGCATCGCCCCTGGCGTCACGTTCTTTGCCTCTAACTCATTGTGTGCCCCCAGTTGGCCTCCGGCTGGTGGCTGGCAAGAACATAGCAAACGGGCCGTGCTTGGCGGAGCAGTCGGCGGCAATAACTCCTGGACAACCGGCGAAGGTACCAACCATGGCTACCAGGCTTCCGAACGAACCCATGACATCATGGTACGCGATGGCAACTTTGACACCGTCAACGTAGCCGAACCGTTCATCGAAGTCTTCTCAGCCGGGAACTCCGGCCCTGGCACCGGTACCCTGACAGCGCCAAAAGAAGCAAAGAATCTGATCGTCACTGCCAGCAGTCTGAACTTCCGCGAAGGCAATATCAATAACATCTCCAGCTTTAGTAGTCGGGGGCCGGCCGTAGACGGCCGTTGGGTACCCACCATTGCCGCCCCCGGTTCAACGATTGCCTCCTCCAGGCGGTTGGCTGGCGGCGCTCAATGTGCTACCCCCATCAGCGGCACCAATAACCATTACGCTTTCTGTTCTGGCACCAGTATGGCCTCGCCACATGCCGCCGGCGCTGTTGTGCTGTTCACCGAATGGTGGCGCAACTGGAACAGCGGCGCTGACCCCAGCCCGGCTATGGCTAAAGCCATGATCGTCAATGGCGCCGTAGATATGGGCACGGCCGACATTCCCAACATTAACGAAGGTTGGGGGCGCATCAACATCACCAATATCATCAGCCCCAGTGTCTTGTTTGTCTACCGTGACCAGGTTGATATGTTCACGGCTACCGGGCAGCAGCTTGTGTTAAACCTGGGTGTGGCCGACCCCACCAAACCGGTGCGCATCACCCTGGCCTGGTCAGACGCCCCTGGCGCAGTTGGCGCAAACCCCGCCCTGGTTAATAACTTAAATCTGACTGTCGTCAATAACAGCAATACCTACCGGGGCAACGTCTTTTCCGGCGGCTGGTCAACCACCGGCGGCAGCTACGACAATATCAACAACCTGGAAAACGTCTATATCCAAAACCCTGGCGGCGACCTGACCATCACCATTGACGCCGCCAACATTGCCGGGGATGGTGTTCCCTATAACGGCCAGCCCACCGATCAGGATTTTGCCCTTATTTGCCAAAACTGTGCTGGCGGCGCTGACTTCACCCTCTCGGTAACACCACCGACGCAGTCCGTCTGCACCGGCCCCGATGTGCTGTACAACGTCAATGTTGGCTCCATCTTGGGCTTCACCGACAATGTTACCCTGAGTGCAAGCGGGCACCCGGCTGGAACAACAGCCGACTTCAGCGTAAACCCGGTCACCCCTCCTGGCAGCAGTGTGCTAACCATCGGCAACACCGGCGCGGCTGCCGGTGGCAGCTACGCCATCAGCGTTGTTGGGGTGGCGCCCACCAGCACCCATACCACCACCGTCCAACTTAACCTGTTTGATGGTGCGCCCGGCGCACCGGCCTTGCTCACGCCTGCCGACGGCGCTACCAACATCCCCATCACCCCAGACTTCACCTGGAATGCCGTCAGTGGGGCCGCCGCCTACACCCTGGAACTGGCCGACGACATCAACTTCAGCAACATCATCTACACCACCACCGTACCCGGTACCAGCCACACCCTGCCCGGCGGTAACGCCCTGGCTTACAACACCTGGCACTACT
>JABFFZ010000033.1 GCA_013112725.1 Chloroflexota bacterium | reverse complement strand
AGTGGCGCCGGCAACTGCTACGACAATGCCGTGGCCGAAAGCTTCTTTAGTACCCTGAAAATGGAGTTGATTTATCAAACGGTTTATCTCAGCCGAGAGGAGGCAATGACTGATATTTTCTTTTACATCGAAGGCTTCTATAATCGTCAACGACGACACCCTGCCTTAGGATATGTCAGCCCGCAAGCCTATGAAGCCAGCTATCAGCAACAGGTATTGGCGGTATGACTACTATCTGTGTCCACTAAAATGGGGGAACCCCAGTAACTGTATTGTCATTCATAACAACACAGTTTACCAAAGGGTGGTTTACTTGTCGTAGACCACCCTTATTTTTCTAAACTCGAACAACAAGAGAGCTGATTCAGAAAAAAACGGCCGTTACTCTGACAAGTAACGGCCGTTTTCTCTTTCCTGTCGGGGTGACCGGATTCGAACCGATGACCTCTTCGACCCGAACGAAGCGCGCTACCAAGCTGCGCCACACCCCGAACAGGGCGGATTATAGACGATGTTAAGCAGGATGCAAATGAGCAGAAACGACGGGCGGGCGAATAAACAACACCGGGCACGGCGCTGCGTGTAACAATTGGTCAGCAAAAGAAGTCGCCGGTCCCTCACGGCCGTCCCCCAACACCACAATCCCCGGCGTCTGTTCCGCCCACAACTGCGCCAGATTCTGGTCTGGCAGCCAGCGCCGGTAGCTGCACAAGATGACGGTATCGTGCACGGCCGTGTGTAAATTGTGCTGGATTCGTGCCGCTTCCTGTTCATCCTGTGCCCGGATGAAAACAGTCAACTGTTTACTTAATTGCGCCAAAGAAAGGGCAATGGGCAGCGCGTAAGCTGCTGCCGTGGAGTCATCATACAAAAGGGCAACTGGGTGGCTGAAATCGGCTTCGGGCGAGACGACCAACACTGACGTGGCCGCCTGCTGCACGGCCGTCAGCGCCGTAGACCCCACCCGCTTATGCACACCCCGGTGGCTGCTCAGGCGGCCAATCACCAGCAAGTCCGACTGGTGGGCCGCCGCCAGCAACTCCTGGCTGACAAAACCGCGCGCCACGCGGAAATCCCATTTGACCGCCCGTTCATTGGCCGTCTGCCCAAATTCGTAGCGCAGCCAGGTGGCGTGGCTGTGTAAAACCTGCTGTATCTGTTCCGGGTGCAGCGGCCGTGTGCCCGCCGTCAGATAACGCACCTCGCTGGAAAACGGCAGTTCCGCCAGCCGGATCAGGTTTATATCTTCCACAAACAGGCCGGTAATGTCCGCTTTGAGAAAAGCCGACAGGCGCACGGCCGTATGCAGCACGGCCGTACTCATTTGCGACACATCCAACCCCACCAAAATATGGCGAATCCAACCGGTGTTTATCATTTCTTTCTCCACGAGTGACGGGTGACGGGTGACGAGTGACGGGTGACGAGTGACGGGTGACGAGTGACGGGTCAGCAGGTGATCACTTGTCACTTGTCACCCCCCTCCGGTGGCGCCATAAACTCCCGCTGTTTGGCGGCTAATGTTTCCAGGCGGGCGACAACACGGCCGTTAATACTCCCTGGTGGATAACGGCCGTCGCCATCCAATTCACCGGCCGTGATCCCGGTCAATAATTCAATACCCTCATCAATGGTGCTGACGGCGTAAATGGCGAACTGCCCGGCGGCGACCGCGGCCACCACATCCTGGCGCAGCATCAGATGTTTAACGTTGGCGGTGGGAATGAGTACTCCTTGATTCCCGGTCAGGCCGCGCGCCTGGCAGAGATCAAAGAAGCCCTCGATCTTCTCATTCACGCCGCCGATAGCCTGCACTTGCCCACGCTGGTTCACCGAGCCGGTAACGGCCAATCCCTGTTTGATGGGCGCATCGGCCAACGCCGACAGCAGCGCATATAGTTCCGCCGAGGAGGCGCTGTCCCCATCCACGCCGCCGTAGGACTGTTCAAATACCAGGGAGGCGCTGAGGGAAAACGGCCGTTCCGCCGCATAGCGCGCCCCCAAAAAAGCGGACAAAATCAGCACCCCTTTGGAATGGAGCGGCCCGCCCATTTCCACCTGCCGCTCAATGTCAATCACCTCCCCCTTGCCCAGGCGCACCCGCGCCGTAATGCGGCTGGGGCGGCCAAATGCCTGCCCGCCCAGGTCAATCACCGACAGCCCGTTAATCTGCCCCACCACCGCGCCATCGGTATCTACCAGCAATGTTTCGCGCAGGGTATTTTCCAACAAGCGTTCGCGCACCCGCCCCGCCCGCTGCAATTGGGCGGCTAAGGCTTGCTCTACATCAGCGGCGGTAATGGGGTCACGGCCGTTTACACCCGCCCAATAATCCGCCTCCCGCAGCAAATCCGTCACCGTCTGCATATGGGTGGTCAGCTTTTCGGCGTCTTGCGCCAGCCGGGCGCTTTGTTCCAGAATACGCCCCACCGCCGCCCGGTCAAAGTTGCGCAGCCCTTCTTTATGCACCAGGTTGGCAATCAGCCGGGCATAGGCCAGATTGTTCTCCGGGCTGCGCGGCATCTCATCTTCAAAATCGGCCGCCACCTTAAACAGTTCGGTGAAGTCCGGGTCATAGGCGCACAACAGATAGTACAGCAGCCGTTCCCCAATCAACACCACCTTGACATGGAGCGGAATCGGCTCCGGTTCCAGCGAGACGGTGCTGATCAGGCTGTATGCCTGCCCCAACGACTCAATGCGGATTTCTTTGGAACGCAGCGCCTGTTTCAGCGCCTCCCAGGCAAACGGTTGCAGCAGCACTTTGCGCGCATCCAAAATGAGATAGCCGCCGTTGGCTTTGTGCAGCGTACCCGGTTTAATGAGAGTAAAGTCGGTGAGCAGGGTGCCCATTTGCGAAATATGTTCCACCCGCCCCAGCAGGTTGGGATAGGTTGGCAGTTCTTCATGCACCACCGGCGCGCCTTCGTCCGGCTCATGGGTAATGATCACGTTGACCTGGAAGCGGGCCAGGCGGGGCCGGCTGCTGCCACCCGCCGGCGACATCATGTCGGCCAGCGGCGATTCTTCCGACGGCAAAAAGTCGCGCACATTTTGGATGATGTCGGCTTCTACGGTATCCAGATACGCCAGCACGTCGGGCAGGTCGGCATACGGCGGCCGAATTTCGTCAATCACCGGCTTGACGGCAAAAGCGGCGATTTCCTGATCCAGTTCTTTGAGGCGCTGCTGGGTTTCACGGTGCCATTGGGGTACCTGCTGCATGATTTTTTGCAAGGATTCTTGCAGCTTTTTGATATCTTTTTCCAATGCCTGCTGTTCGCTGGTGGAGAGCCGTAAAAATTCTTCCGGGGTGATGACGTTGCCGTCTTTGGTGGGGGCAAAGGCAAAACCACCCGGTGTTTGCAGCAGGGCGATGCCGCGCTGGTCGGCTTCGTCTTTCAGGCTCTCCAGGGCTTGTATTTCTTTTTCTTTGAGGGCGGCGGTGATGTTTTTACGCTGGGCCTGGTATTCATCGCTGGTGAAGGCGGTGGGGATGATGGTGAAGAGGTCTTCCACTAACTGCTGCATCGCTTGCTGCAACTGCGGCGCCAGGCCAGGGGGCATTTGCAGGGCGTTGGGAGCGTGGGGCTGGTCGAAGTTGTGCACGTAGCACCAATCGGCGGGGGTGGGTTCAGAGGGGGCGCGGGCGGTGAGAAATTGGTGTACGGCCGTGAACCGCCCCGTCCCATTTGGCCCAATCGCAAATAAATTAAAGCCCTCGTGCCGGATGCCCATGCCAAATTGAATGGCCGACACGGCCCGGTCTTGCCCAATTATTTCATCAAATTCGTTGAGTTCAGCCGTGCTTTCAAAGTCGAATTGAGAAATATCGCAGGGAGTAAATAGTTTTTCGGCCGGTAAGGAAAGGTGGGTCATCTGATTTTGTCCTGAAAACACGCTTGCTCTGGCCGCCTCTCAGTCCCGAAGGGCTGCTCTCCGGCCGGGCCGCAATCCATTATAGCTGCATCATAGTACGGCCGTGCCCCTCCCGCCAAGTGAACAAAATCACATTCCCCATTGAGCATACTCATCGCAAAGATGTTGTTTTGCTCAAACGGTTATTCAAACGGTTATGAAACGACCTGGTTTTTATCATATCCCCAACAAAACAATTCAGGATGGCAAAGGAGTATCAGCCCAGAGGGACTGAAAGCTTACCCCATCACCCAACCGGAGTATGAATGATGAAAAATCTGACCTTTCTTTTCCGCCAGCCTCGCTGGCCCTTCTTTATGTTGTTGATGTTGTTATTGGCAAGTTCTAGTGCAGCCACGCCGGTTCTGGCCAGACAATCGAAATGGCCGTCGTCGGCTGCTGGCCAATCACCCCAGGCGCAAGAAACAAAAGTTTATCTCCCAATCATCTTGCGCCCCGAAGAAAGCGGCGAGCCGCCGCTGGGTGAATACCAGTTGCTGGCGTTCAGCGACGCACTGCTTCTGCCACCGGCTGCCGAGTTAGAGCCAGATCTCGTGGCTATGAAAGTCGTCTACTGTTCTACGGTCGGATTGCCCTCGCCAACGTCTCTAACGTTTGCCCAGGCACGCCAAAATGCTCAAACCTATCTTGAACAACTGGTGAGCGCTTCAACCTTTGCTCATTTGCAGACCAGACTGGCCAACCTTTCGTTGGGAGAGATCGCCACCTTTGTCACGGCCGCGGTCGCTGCCGGCGAAACCGACGCCGCACTGGCCGCGCTGTTGATCACCGTTGATCGCTTCCCTACCGAACCCCTACCGCTGGTCAATGCCGCCGGGTTACTGAGTAGTTCGGGGCTGCCCAACGAAGCACTGGCGTTTTTGAACGCGGCTGCCACCACCGGCAGACCCTATGGTTCTCCGTTGGGGATTGACGGTGAGCAGTTGGCGTTGAACAACCGCGCCCATGCGCACTTAATGTTGGGCCAGTGGGCACAGGCCGAGGCTATTTTGCTGGGGGTGGTCGCCGCCGAACCGCAGCTCGCTGAAGCACGCACGAACCTGTCCCGCGCCTTGCTCTGCCAGAGCAAACATGCCCAGGCTGCCCTGTGGTACCGCCTGGGCGAGCGGCGCATGTTGTGGGACGTGGTTGAAGACGGCCCCGAAATCCAGGATCAGATGATCCCGATTGAACACCTTTACGACACTTCAGCCGGAAAAATCTACCAGGTCCCCAACATTCCTGAGCCTGACAAGCCTGAGCAGGCAGGGACTTTCCGCCCGATTTATGAGCAAATGCACAATGAACAACACGCTCGTATAATGGCGCGCAATGCCGTGTATCCCGACCTCGTCCAGGCATATAACAACCGGGAACTCCCTTTTCTGGAACAAACCCGCCTGGACAGCATCCACAATGCCTGGGCCTTTGTGATCTACCAGCCGGATATGATGGCGATGCGGCAAGAGATCAGCGATCTGGATTATGAACTATTTCTCATCGAGGATACGCACACCCAGGAACTGATCGCTCTATATGGCAGTGGGATGGTTGGCGAGCCGTTGTACCAGGCCTGTCGCTCGCTTTTAACCACTCAGTTTGCGCAGCGGATGACGAAGTATTACGAATTGAAGTCCGCCACAATGGATTATATGGTCGCGTTATATGCCGGCTATACCGGTGTAATGGCCAACGCCCACGATCCGCTTCTGCACGATTTGCTGATGAATGTGACCGAAGGGGCGATGGATAGTTGGTACTATGGGCTTGTCTATCAGATGTCTGGTTGGAACACGTTGATGGACATCAATTGGAGCGCCTGCATGGGGGCGGAGGAGATCAGCAACGAAACGGGGGATACCCTCGAACTCCCCGCCGCAGAACAATGCCCAGACTTTGTCAAAGGGGTTAAGGTTGGAGCATCCCTGTCTGATTTTGTGACTGTCAGTATCACCTGTGAGATCATTGACGTGGAGATTAGCGGAACGAATGGCATTAGCCCCTTTGTGCAGTACACCCATGATCTCAGGAAAAACGAAGTGACTGCCTTTTTTGGCGCGAAAGGTAAAGTAGGCATTGGCCCCTTGCTGGAATTGAATGCCAAAGAAGGGTTTTATGTGCGGGCCAACCAGACGGGCCTGACCGACGTGGGGATGAAAGTCGCCACCGGCGGCGCGATTTACGCTGGAAACACCGGCATCTCCGGCCAGATTGATGGTCCTGAAATGGAAGCGGGCGTGGCAGCAGCAGTGGAATACTGGCTCAATCCATAACAGCGTGTGACCAACAGGAATTTGCTGAGAGCTGCACGCCTACATGTGATCAGGCAATATGTGGGCGTGTTGCTCTCCTCACCCCATGAATTCAGTTTGTTGGGGGGCGGTCGTCCATCACCGCAGTGACATCTCCAATCTCAACTTTTTATTCTCCAGCCGGCAGTTCAAACCCTACCAACGCGCCGCCGCCGGGTGCATTCTCGGCCCAGACACGGCCGTTGTGCCCCTCCACAATGCCCCGTGCAATGGCTAAACCTAAGCCGGCGCCGCCTGTTTTACGGCTGCGCGCCTGTTCGCCCCGGTAGAACTGTTCAAATACACGCGGCAAATCGGCGGCGTTGAAGCCGGGGCCGCTGTCTTGCACGGTGACGCGCACACGGTGGGCGGTGCGCACGGCCGTGACCTGTACTTCCCCATTTGCCGGCGTGTACCGCAGCGCGTTACCGATCAGGTTCGTCAGCACCCGGCCAATTTTGGGGGCGTTCATGGGCACAGGGTCTACGTCGGCAGCCACACGGCCGTGCAAGGTTATGCCCCGCTGTTCGGCCAATACCTGAAAACTCTCTAAGGTGTCGGAAATGAGGTCGCTTAAGGAGTGGGGGGACTTGGCCATCGTCAGCCCACCGGCGTCCATTTGCGCCAGTTCAAACAAGTCATCAATCAGCCCATTGAGGGCGATGATGTCGCTGCGCATGGTGCGGTAGTAGCGTTGGGTTGTTTCCGGGTCGCTGACCACGCCGTCGTGCAGCGCCTCGATCATGGCGCGGATGCTGGTGAGCGGGGTGCGTAAATCGTGGGAGGCCCAGGCCACCAGATCACGGCGCATCTTCTCCACTTCGGCGCGTTCTTTTTCGGCTTGCTGTAATTGGGCGGCCATGTTGTTGAAGGCGTAGGCGACCTGGGCTACTTCGTCACGGCCGTGAATCTGCACCCGCGCTTGCAAATCTCCAGCGGCAATGGCCTGCGCCGTCGCTGCCAACTGGTTCAGGCCATCGGTGACGCTGGCAGCCACAAAGACGCCAAAGGTCATGGCAATGATGGCCGCAAAGAGCAGCAGCACGCCGCTCAAAATCAGGTCATGTTCGCTGTTAAAAAACATCTGCCGGGACATGACCCACACATTAAACAGGATGACAAAGGCGGCCCAGGCATAGGTCATTAGCAGGGTCAGGCTGAGGGAGGGGGAACGGGCCAGCCCGCGCCGGTATAACAGATAACCCACCACCAGCGACAACAGGGAAGTGGCCGACAGCCAAACCACCAGCAGGGTAATGTCTTGCAGCGGCGCTTGCATCCACAGGCGCATGAGCAGCACGGCGACCACCAGCGCGGCCACAATGCCCACAATAAACAAACGCCAGGGGGCGCGGCTGAAGCGGCCGAGGTAGGAGGGGGAGGAGGGGAGGGGGGTGATCATATGGTGAAACGTGACGAGTGATGCGTGACGAGTGATACGGGAAGTCTCACTCGTCACACATCACTCGTCATTCTCCAGGGTCAAATTTATAGCCCACCCCCCACACGGTCAGCAGCCAGGAGGGGTTACTGGGGTCGGCTTCTATTTTTTCGCGCAGGCGGCGGATGTGGACGGTGACGGTGCTGGGGTCTACGTATTCGGAGAAGCCCCAAACGCGCTCTAGCAGTTGGTCGCGTTTGAAGACCTGGCGGGGGTGGGCGGCCATGAAGTAGAGCAGGTTGAATTCGGTGGCGGTGAGTTCTACTGTTTCGCCGCGCGCGGTGACAAGGCGGGTGTTGGGGTCTATGCTGAGTTGGGGGAAGTGATACGGCCGTTCCCCCGCTTCCGGCCCCGTTTGCCCATGTGTGCGCCGCAGCACCGCCTTGACTCTGGATACCAGTTCCGCCGGGGAGAAGGGTTTGGTGACGTAATCGTCTGCGCCCAATTCCAGGCCGTAGATGCGGTCAATCTCTTGCTGGCGGGCGGTGAGCAGGATGACGGGCACATTGGCGGTGGGGTCGGCGCGCAGGCGGCGCATGATTTCCATGCCGTCAATTTCGGGCAGCATCACGTCCAGGACGACGAGGGCGGGTAGCTGCTCGCGGATGGTGTTGATGGCGGCACGGCCGTCGCGCGCCACCCGCACGGTGAATCCTTCGCGCTGCAAATAGAGGCTGACCACTTCGACCACCGAAGCCTCATCATCTACCACCAAAATATCGCCAAATTGGGTTAAGCGTTGATTTTGTACCATGATCTCTCCGCAGGTTTTAGCTGAAAAATGTTACGTGGTGGTTACAGGATGTCATTGGGTAATTGGGTAATTGAGGAATTGCACCCCAATTTACCCAATTACTCCATTACTTCTTTCCAAAAACCGCCCCGGTGTTTCTGGTGTGGGGTAGCCGTTTTGCAAAATAACACGGCCGTTCACCAACACTGCCTGCACGCCCACTGCCAATTCATAGGGCTGGTTATAGGTGGCGCGGTCGGCGATGGTGGCGGGGTTGAAGATGACGATGTCGGCGAAGTGGTTTTCGGCAATGACGCCCCGGTTTGCCAGGCCAAATTGGGCGGCGGGAAAACCGGTCATTTTGTAAACGGCCGTTTCCCACGAAAACAACCCCTTTTCCCGCACCCCCCAACGCAGCAGCCGTGCCGCGGAGCCGTATTGCCGGGGATGGATGTGCCCGTCGGGGAAGTAGATGCCATCGCTGCCCATCAGGTAACGGCCGTGGGCCACAAACGGCGCCACTCGTTCATCATCCCCCAGGTGGAAGACCAGCAGCACGGCCATACCCTCGCTGATGAGCAGGTCGCAGAGGGCGTCGGCGGGGGCGCGGCGGCTGGCGGTTACGTACTCCGCCAGGGTGTGGCCTTGCCACTGGGCGTTGGCGCGGCTGCCCACCCAGGCAATGGTCACGTTTTCTAGCGGGGTGTCTTGCAGGGCACGGCCGAAGCGGGCGCGCAGGCCGGGGTCGGCCAATTTTGGCAGGGCAGCCAGGGGGCCATGCTGCCAGATTTCATGGGGCAGCAGGTATTGCAGCATGGTGGAACTGGGCATGTAGGGGTAAACATCAAAGGAGAACTCGACTTCGTTCACGGCGATGGTGTCAATGTAATGGAGGATGGCTTCGGCTTCGGCGGGGTCATTGGCTTTGAGGTGAGAGATATGCACGGGCACACCCGCCTGCCGCCCGATCTGCACGGCTTCTTGCACCCCGGCGAGTGTGCCCAGGTTGTAGCGGACGTGAGTGACGTAGACGCCGTATGGGGCCATCATGCGGCAGGCTTCTACCAGTTCGGCGGTGGTGGCGAAACATTCGTCCACGTAATCCAGCCCGGTGGAAAGGCCCAATGCGCCCTCTTCCATGCCTTGCTGGATGAGGCGTTTGATTTCGTACATTTGAAAGTCATCGGGGGCGCGTTGGCCGAAGCCGCAGGCCAGGGTGCGCACGTTGGCGTAGGGGATGAAGGTGGCTGTGTTTTGGGCGGTACGGCCGTGTAAATCCCGCATGTAGTCGCCAATGGTTTGCCAGCCGGTGTAGTCGCTCAGTTGCAGGCCATTGAGCGGACGCAGGTATTGTATCCATTCGCGCCAGGTGATTTCGTTGACGGGGGCATAGGAAATGCCATCTAGCATCAGGAATTCGGTGGTGAAACCCTGGCTGGTTTTGGCAAGTTGGTGTGGCTCTTTACGCAGCCAGCCGTCAGAATGGGTGTGGGCGTCAATAAAACCGGGGGCGACGAAGTAACCGCTGGCGTCCAGCACCTGGGCGGCGGTGGCGTCCGGCAAATTGCCAACGGCCGTGACCCGATCCCCTTGAATGCCAATATCGGCAAAATAGCGGGGGTGGTTACGGCCGTTAATCACCTCGCCGCCACGAATCAGTACGTCAAACATGGCGGTATTATAGTGCTTATGTGTTTAAGTGTTTAAGTATTCAGGTATTCAAGTCCCCAACAATTCTCAATTTGCAATCAAATTATCGTAGGGGTAGGACGGCGCGGATTCCATCTGGGTAAAACTTGCCGCCTGGTCTCCGCGCCGTCTCACCCCCAACCAGCCATTCTACCCCCTGCACCAGCCGTTTTATGCCATGCACCGGCCATTTTGCCCTCTGCACAAGCCATTTTGTGTCATGCACCAACTAATCTGCTCTCCGCACCGGCCGTTTTGCGCCATGCACCGGCCGTTTTGTGCCATGCACCGGCCGTTTTGCCCTCTGCACAGTGGGGATCACCATCAAAAAGCCAGAAATCAGCAGTTGATGGTAATTATTGCTGGTAAGTTCGGAAAGTAACCATCAAAATTATTCGTTCCAGACCCTATCATTTC
This sequence comes from Chloroflexota bacterium, assembly GCA_013112725.1. Taxonomy (GTDB): domain Bacteria; phylum Chloroflexota; class Anaerolineae; order Promineifilales; family Promineifilaceae; genus CAADGU01. The sequence continues at coordinate 41,826 of JABFFZ010000033.1, read as the reverse complement.
TGTTATACTGTGCCGCAGCCGGTTTCCAGACCGCGCCAACTTATCTCAAACTTTTATCACATCACAAGGGAGATTAAACATGGGACGCTTGAAACATTCACAACTGACAAGACAGGCCGAAATTTTCATCACCAATGGCGCCAAACCAGAGGCGCAGGCCGTCATTGCCGGCGTGGGCTATGCGCCCGCCGCCCTTAGCGATGGGCAAACGTTGGTCAATGCCGTCAAGACCGGACAGGCATATACAAAAGAACTGCTCGCAGCGCAGAAAAGCGCCACCCGCGCCGAGAAAAACGCCCGCCAGGCGGCCCAGAAAGAGATGGTCAGCCTGTCAGAAACAGCGCGGCTGCTCTTTGCCGATGATGAACCAACGCTAACGTCTCTGGGGCTGCAAACACAGTATGAAACAGTAATTGATCCTGAAACGGGGGAAAGCAAACAGCAGGCTGTATCACTCCCCCAGGCAACGGCAGAAGTGATCAGTCGTTGGCGGCAGTTGGTGACCAATGTGACAAAACTGGATGCGGCGCAAGTGGCAGAACTGGCAGCGGCAGGTTGGGGCAGCACGCGGATAACAGCCGCAGCCGCCCTGGTGGAAGCATTTGCCGATGCAGACACAAACCAGCAAGACACCATTCAAGATTACCAGGAGGCCAGCGCCCAATATCAGGCAGATATGGAGGCGCTGCGGGGGTGGTACGGCCGTGCCCGCCAACTCTCCAGCCTCGCCATCAAAGACGCCGACCCCACCAACCAACAAAACCTGCGCGAACTATTGGGGCTGGACGGCTAAACGGTTTTGGGGGCTTCAGGAATTCAGGGAGTTGACAACCCGTGAAACGTGAAACGTGACCAGAGAAACATCACGTTTCACGTTTCACGCCTCACGCCTCACGCCAAACCCCACGAAATCCCAAAGAGCCGGGGTTGGTTGATATACGTTTGAAAATAGGATGAGGAATGTCATTAGACAGCCCCACCCCATTGCCTATAATGGCCTATTGAAGCATACCACAACTGTCTCTATCAGCTTCATTCATCAGGAAAAAGTTGTCCTGGCCGGTTTGTGGCGTTGACTCTACATCCCTTTCAAGAAGGAGTACGATAGATGACTATCCACTTATACTTATCCCTCACCCCCGAAGCATTGATTGCCTCCATGCTGTCGCCAGAAGAGTTTAGCACCTACTACACCGTGGGCACCACCAAAAAGCGACACGGTGAAGCCATGTTCATCGAACTAGACCCCACCTTTCGCCACGATTTTTTCCGCATTGACGAAGGGCTGGCCCGTTGCGTCCCCCATGCCGATGGCTCACCCAAACGATCCGTTTACATTGCCACCTACCGCGTTCTGGAACATGTGCCCATCGCCGCCATGCAGCGCCTGCATCTGGTGACCGCCTACGGCCAATCCTTAGCCCTGGAACCATCCTTTGATTATCCAGAACATACCCCCGGCTTGCATATGTACCAGGAAATTGCGCCGGTGACACCCTTAGTCGTCAGCACGGCCAACCCCCTTGATTTCTACGACTTCCTGATCAAAGACCCCGAAAGCATGATTCATATACCGGCCATTGCCTTCGTAGAGTTACAGTTAGGTCAACTGGCCCACAATCCCGAATCAGGAGCAGTAGAAGATTTACCCTACGCCAACATTCACCACCTGCGCGAATGCCTGGTGGAAATCAGAACAAAACACATTCATACCAAGATGGTCAACCGCGTCCAGGCCATCGAATTTCCCTATCGCACCATCAAAAATGGCATTTTCATCGGCAACGCCGATAAATTAGTCTACTTCCCCTTGCCCTCACTCGATGAACTGCGCAATAAGTATTACCGGTGGTGGCAGTCGGCCAATACATCCATGTAAGAACAATCTGAAGTCAGCCGGAAGAACTATTCCGGCTTTTTTTTTGCAAGTGTTCAGTTCCTCAAGAGACCTGACTGGTTTTTGGCCCGAATGGTTTCAAGTTGAACGAGAAAAAGCCTGTCAGGTCTGAACGATTACTTTATTTTGAGAGGAGATCACTCATGAGTACGATGGATTTAACTCAATTTGAAACAATCGCGGTGTGAGCCGTGCTTGGCGTCTCCATCTTAGGCCTTGTCTACGCCGTTTTCCTGCGCCGCCAGATATTACGCGCCGACAAGGGCACACCAGAAATGCTGGTGGTGTGGGAAGCAATCCGTCAGGGGGCCGATGCTTATCTCAATCGCCAGTTGCGTACCATATTACCCTTCATTGCGGTATTGACCGTTGCCCTCTTTCTCAGCGTCTACATTGTGCCCCCCAGCGCCGAAGCCCTGGAGCGGTTTGAAGGGCAGAGCGAGGACACCATCCGCTTAGTGGTCGGCGCCGGCCGGGCCGTAGCCTTCATCATGGGCGCCGGCTTCTCATTACTGGTGGGGCAAATTGGGATGCGCATGGCCATGCAGGGTAACGTGCGCGTGGCCTCGGCGGCCCGCCACAGTTTCAGCGACGCCCTGCGCATCGCCTACCGCACCAGCACCATTACGGGCATGTTGACCGACGGCCTGGGTCTGTTAGGAGGTACTACCATCTTTATCATCTTTGCCAAGGCCGCGCCGGACGCCCTGCTTGGTTTTGGTTTTGGCGGCACATTGATGGCCTTGTTTATGCGGGTGGGCGGCGGCATCTTCACCAAAGCGGCAGACGTAGGCGCTGACCTGGTAGGCAAGGTAGAGCGAGACATGCCGGAAGATGATCCCCGCAATGCGGCCGTTATTGCCGACCTGGTGGGTGACAATGTGGGCGACTGCGCCGGTATGGCCGCAGACATCTTCGAGTCTTACGAAGTGACCATTGTCTCTGCCCTGATTTTGGGCCTGGCCCTGACGGCCATCACCGGCCATATCGAGTGGATTCTGTTTCCGCTGCTGGTGCGCGGGATTGGCGTGCTGGCCTCCATCGTCGGCACGTACCTGGTAAAAGGGCTGGCGGGCGGAAGCAAAGCCGCCATGGCCGCTATCTTTCGTGGCTTTCTAACCTCGGCCGCCATCTCCGTCGTTTTGTTTGGCATTGTCGCCTTCTTTTATATGCGCGACGTACCGGGGGGCTGGTGGCGGCCATTTCTCTCCACCACCGTCGGTGTGGCCCTGGCTATCGTCATTGATCGCCTGACCGATTATTTCACCGGCATCCACAGTGCGCCGGTCAAAGAAATCCAGGAAAGCACACGCAGCGGCCCGGCCACCACCATCCTGTCCGGTCTGAGTGTGGGGTATGAATCTAGCGTCTGGTCTGTGGCCGTCATTGCCCTGACCATTGGCGCCGCCATTCTGCTTTATGCCGGGGTGCCGGTGCAGCAGTATATTGACAACGGTTCGGCATTTACGGCCGCTGCCGTGCAGATGGTCTTTGTGCTGTATGGCGTGGCCCTGACCGGCATTGGCATGTTGACCCTGACCGGCAATAACGTGGCCATGGACTCTTTTGGCCCTATTTCTGACAATGCCAACGGTATCGGCGAGATAGCCGGCCTGGATGAGAACGCGCGCCAGATCATGGCCGACCTGGACGCGGTGGGCAATACCACCAAGGCAATCACCAAAGGTATTGCTATCGGCTCGGCGGTCATCGCGGCCGTGGCCCTTTTTGGCTCCTTTATTACCGACGTCACCCGTATTGAACCCACGGCATTGGCCGGGGGCATCCGTATATCGGAACCGGTCGTTTTTGTGGGCTTTTTATTGGGCGGCGCTTTGCCCTGGCTTTTCTCCTCACTGGCAATTAAAGCAGTCAGCCGGGCGGCGGGGCAAATGGTGGCCGAAGTGCGGCGCCAGTTCCGCATCCCTGGCATCCTGGAGGGCACGGTGAAACCTGATTACGCACGGGCGGTGACCATTTCCACCGCCGCGGCGCAGCGTGATCTCATCAACCTGGCCACAATTGCGATGGTGACACCCGTGGCTGTTGGCCTGATACTGAACGTGGAGGCGCCAGGCGGCTTTCTGGCCGGTATCATTCTCTCCGGGCAGTTGTTAGCAGTTTTCATGTCGAATGCGGGCGGGGCATGGGACAATGCCAAGAAGACCATTGAGGATGAGCCGCGTAATCTGGCCGCGGGCACGGGCAAAGGGTCGGAGCGGCACAAGGCGAGTGTGGTGGGGGATACGGTGGGTGATCCGCTCAAAGATACGGCCGGCCCGGCCCTCAATCCGATGATTAAGGTGGTCAATATCATTAGTTTGATTATTGCGCCAATTATTGTGCGCTATCATGGGCTGAGCCTGGGTATGGTTGTGGTGGTTGGGTTGCTGCTGTTCTCTTTGTGGTGGGCCATCAGCCGCTCGAAGCATGAAGTAGAGATATTGGAGGAACCGGCTACGGCCGTTATTGTTTCCCATTAGCCGGCCGCAAAAGACATTGGCTCAACAGGATTTCGCTGGCAGCGGCAGATCAATCTGCACCAACAAAAGGCAAAGTCGGCCTTCACCGACTGGTATATAGCCCACGAAGGTGGGCTTTGCCTTTTGTAGCTGCGATTTTAATCGCCGGGTTTTATCATATTTCGAATTGCTGCGCTTACCACAGGGGGATAGCCCAAACAATCGGGCTGTGATACGATTAGGCTGTGAATGTTGTGTAGTTGAGCAGTTCTGATGATCGAACACGTACACCCAAAGCAGCGCAAACTCCAACTTAGACGCTTTCAATTGATCAACCGGCCGTGGAAGATTACGGCCATTTCGATGGCATTGGCGATGGTGGTCACGGCCGTACTGCTGTATTTCACCGGTAATATGGGCAGCATTCGGCCGGCGATGGCTATTGTAATCGTGGGCAGCGGCGTGCCCTCTTACTTCATTGCCCGGCTGGTGGTGCATTACCAACACATCGTGGAAACGCAAAATGCGGAACTGTTGAAAATGAATCGGGAACTGGCCATCAACAACGCAGAGTTGGAAGCATATGCCCACACGGTGGCCCATGATTTGAAAGGACCGTTGTTTACTATTCGTGGCTATGCCGGAGTGTTGAAAAGGCAGCTCAACGGGACCACATCTCCCAAAGCGTTGGAAATGGTGGGGCACATTGAAATGTCTAGCCAGAAAATGGACTCCATCATCCGGGAACTGCTGCTGCTGTCTCAGGTGCACCGCCAGGAAGTGGAAACGGCCGTACTCAACATGCACGAACTAATAGCTCACGCCGAAGCCCAATTAGCCGGTCTCATCCAGCAAAGCGGCGGCCAGATTAGTTACCCAAGCGAATGGCCAACGGCCGTAGGCTACGCGCCCTGGGTTGAGGAAGTATGGCTGAATTACCTGAGCAATGGCCTGAAATATGGCGGCCAACCGCCCCGGCTGGAATGTGGCGCAGCCTACCAGAATGACAATCATGTGCGTTTTTGGGTGCGTGACAACGGGCCGGGCATCCCCCCAGAGCAAGTGCGTTTGCTGTTCAAAGAATTTACTCGCCTGGACAAAAGCCGGAACGACAGCCATGGCCTGGGACTTTCCATTGTCCATCGCATCATCGAAAAGCTAGGCGGGGAAGTGGGCGTGGAAAGTATCCCAGGGGAGGGCAGTCTGTTTTATTTCACGCTACCCGGAGAAAAATATGTGTCGCAATATCAAAAAACTACGCCAGCCGGCGCGCCCCGCCACCCTTGAAGAATGTGAAGCGGCGGCGCTGCAATTTGTGCGCAAGGTGACCGGCTACCAGAAGCCATCCAAGGCCAATGAAGCGGCGTTTAGTACGGCCGTGGCCGACATTGCCGCTATTACCAAAAATTTGTTGGATGCTGTTCAAAGAAAGGAGATTGGAGATTAGAGATTGGAGATTCAATCTCCCAATCTGGCAATCCCCTCCAAACCCATGCCCACCGCCCCTTTACGTAGCACAACCCCCGCCATTAACGTGTACGTCAAACTGGCGCAGTATCCCATTTTGTGTGACCGTATTCGCCTGCGCATGCGCGAAGAACTATTCCAGCGCGGCATCATCGCTAAAACTGATTTTGAGCAAGAAGTAAAACATCTGGCTACCGAATCGCAGCGGCGCGAAGGCTTAAGCGACCCGCTTTCTCAGGAAGATGAAAGTACCTGGCAACGCCGCCTGGAAGCCATCCGTGATTTTCACACCGATGCCTTGTTTGCCAATAATCTGGGCATCTCCTTGCTGGAACAAATTGTAGAAGACATCCTGCGCAACCAGCACGTTTCCCCCAATAAAATGGAATTGACCTTTAATCCCGAAGTCGCGCCCTGGCCTCTGCTCTTCCAACAAGGTGACATCTACGATGCCCTGCCGCCGCCGCAGCAAGAAAAAATCAAACACCATCTGGAAGAGATCAAGGTGGTGCTGATCAAGCGGCTGATGAGTGACCAGCTTCCTTTTATAGCTGTGGCTAAAAACGTCTTCGCCATCCATGACCTGCGCTGGGTTTATGAACGGCTCATTGGGCGCGGCAAAATTGGCGGCAAGGCTAGCGGTATGGTGTTGGCCTGGAAAATTTTGCAGCTTAACCGGGAAGGGTTAGGGCCAGATTTACACTCGTTAGTGCATGTGCCTGATACGTTTTTCATCGGTTCTGAACTGATTTATGAGTTCTTGTACCTGAACAAGTTGGAACGGTTTGTGAACCAGAAGTATTTGCCCGACGCGGAACGGCAGGTGCAATATCCCCAAATTGTTGCCGCCTGTATGGCCGGCAAACTGCCGGACTTTTTGGTGGAACATTTGCGGGAGGTGCTGGTGCAGTTTCACGGCCGTCCCTTCATTGTCCGCTCCTCATCCCTGCTGGAAGATCACCTGGATTACGCCTTTGCCGGTAAATATGCCACCATCTTTTGCCCCAACCAGGGGATGCCGGCGGACAATCTGGCCGATTTGCTCAACGCCATTCGTCGCATTTACGCCAGCACCTTTGACCCCAACGCCATGCGCGAACGGGAAAAATATGGGCTGATTGATTATGATGAACGGATGGCAATTATGATCCAGCCATTGGTGGGCGAGCGACACGGCCGTTACTTTTTCCCCACCATCGTCGGTACCGGCTGGAGCGAAAACCCTTTCCACCAGGAAATGGAAGCGCGCAAAGAGGATGGCTGCCTGCGGCTGGTGTGGGGTTTTGCCGACCGTATCATCAACAAAGAGTTCAGCCAACAATCATGCCTCATCGCCCTCGGCCGCCCACGCCAGCCAGCCACAGAGCCAGAAAGCAGTCTGGCGCCGGCCCCCCAACAAGCCATCAAAGTGATTAATCTGGAAACAAACCAGTTTGAAATTATCCCAGTCACGGCCGTGTGGGACGATATGGAAAGTGCGCCGGATTATGGGGTCACGGCCGTGCCCACACCCCATGGCCCCGCTGCCGTCCTCACCTTCAACAGGCTCACCCAGGATGCCCGGTTCATCAAACTGATGCGCCATGCCCTGAACCGGCTGCAAATCATCTATGACAAACCGGTGGAACTGGAATTCACCCTAAGCTTAGAAAATACCCCCACCGGCCCCCGCTATCAACTCTACATCCTGCAATGCCACACCGGACAGTCGGTAATCGGTAAACGGTAATCATTGAACGGTAATCGGTGAAGGGTTCACCGATTACCGATTACGGATGACCGATTACCGGTTTACGGCTTGACGATCACCGGCAAATACAAACGTGGCGGTTCAATATACGCCAGATAAGATGTCACCATATCTGCCTGGCCATCCCCCGTCACATCCAGTTCAAAAATGATGTCCGTTGGCCCCAGCAGTATAAACTCCGTATAACGAATACTCACCGGAATATCGGTCAGACCCGCCGTATTGGAGATAGTCCCGGTTATAGCGGCGCCAGGCGGCAAGCCATTCAGGCTGACAGCGGCCGTATCCGTCATGCCGCGCGTCATTGCCCAAATCTTGTAGGTAGCGTCACCGCTACCGGCCGGCAAATGCAGCCCGCCGCCAGGCCCATTATTTTGCACCGTAAAGCTAATGTTCTGGGTAAACCCAAAGGGAATACCACCCGCCAGCCCGGAATTGACATTTGGGAAAGTCCACCATTGCGGCGAATAAGACCACAAAGCGGCATGGCAGGTGAATGTGGTGTTACTCGCCTGATTGGTTACTATCGCCTGGAACTGAGCGGATTGGTACGGCGCGTTAAAGACGCTGGGATACGCCACTTCAATCTGCACCACACCATATTGATACGGATTAAGCGTGATGGGCAGCGGCGTGGTCACGGTAAACGTCGTCGGGCCAACCAGTTGCAGCGTATACGCCTTTTGCGGATCGTTGGAAGCATTGAAGATATAGATCTCTGTCATCAATGACGTGGTATTGAGGAAATGGTTGTCCCAGGGAATCATGCAAAAGTCATTCTTGCCATTTTGCCAGTTGCCAAAATCAGCGCCAGTGACAACTTCTCCCGGGTCTAGCTCAATCGAATGCGTACCTGAAACCGGAGCCGTTTGTACCCACTGAAGCATGAACTGTCCATTCCAGACGGGTGGCGGCTGTACCTCTGATACCATGTAATCGTCTGGCGGCAATCCCATAAACCAATACTCGCCCGTGATATTCGTGGTAGCGGCTATGGGAAGACCGCTGCCTTGCACCATAATCGTCCAGTTGGGCAAACCGGGTTCACCGGCGTCTTGCACACCGTTCCCATTCTGATCATGGAATTTCAAGCCATGAATTTCGCCTGGCTGAATATAGTTACCAAAGTCCAGATGCTGAATCGCCTGCGGTGGCACATAAGACACCACCCAGCTCCCAGATGGGGGATAGGTTTGCATCCAACCTGGCTGCAACTGCTCAGTGATGGTGTAGGTACCGGTGGTGATGCCCATAAACCAGTAATGACCGGATTGGTTGGTGGTGGTGGTCAGCACAGTACCATTATCACCCACCAGTCCAATGACCCACCCTCCCAGTCCTGGTTCGGTGCTATCCCATACGCCATTGTTGTTTTCATCATAAAACTTGACGCCATGAATACCACCATCGTCACGCTCCAGGCGGTTGCCAAAATTCACGTCATGATGCCCCTGGCCGTTGTTAATGGTAATATGATGGACGCCAGGCCCCCCAGTCGGGTCTATAGGAAAGGTTTGCTGCCAACCGGATTGGTTTTCTTCCGACACGGTATACTGCCCATCAGCCAGACCGTCAAAACAATAATTACCATTGGCACTGGTGGTAGCGGTAAGCACCGTCCCACCCCCCTGTAGTTGAATGACCCAATTTTGCAAGCCATATTCCGGCGGTATCTCCGGAATGCCATTGCCATTTAGGTCATTAAATTTCATGCCACAGATAAAACCGCCACCCTGAGCCAGAGTGGCAGAGGTGTGCGACACGGCCGTTAACGCTGCCATCACAAGCAACATCACCGTAGCTACCAGACAAGTCACTAACAAATAAAGCAACCGATCATATGTGGATCTGCTGGGCACATAAATTTGCTTATTCATTTTCATCTCTCCATGTTTTAGATCAGAAAAATTAGCACAAGAAACAATAAAAGTTGGCTGCTTAATTGATAACATCACCTCCTGGTACCAGTGCAGTCACCTGGGAAGATCAAGCTGGCGCCAAGACCTTCGGCAAAGCGGCTGTTACCGGATAGATATTTTCGTTACGCAAGGGGGGAACGAGTAGGCGGAATTGTAACAAACGGCCGTTACTGTGCAAGAAAGAGCGTTATCGTTTTTCTATTCGCCATTATGCTCCATGCAGCCCAGCACCCAGGCCCGGCCGTCATGCTGTAACAACTGTTCTGCCTCGGCCGGCCCCCAACTCCCAGTTTGGTAGGCCACCATGGGCGGCGACTGCGGGTCTTGCTCCCACCCCTGAATCACCGGATCCATTAGCCGCCAGGCCGCCTCAATGCTGTCGCTGCGGGTATAAAGCGAGGCATCACCCCGCAGCGCATCCAGCAGCAGTCGCTCATAAGCATCGGGCAGCGAATTACCCTTAAACGCCGACCGGTAGTGAAATTCCATATCCACCGAATCGGTGTGGGTGGAATCGGGCGCTTTGGCCTCAAAACGCAAATGAATCCCTTCATCTGGCTGGATGCAAATGGAGAGGACATTGGAGGAAAAATCAGCGTCGGCAATGGCATCAAACATCAGATGGGGCGGTTTTTGAAACACAATCACCAATTCCGTATTTTTGCGGGCCAACGCCTTACCGGAGCGCAGATAAAAAGGCACTCCCTGCCAGCGCCAGTTGTCCACATACAGCTTGAGGGCTGCGTAAGTGGGCGTTTGTGACCCTGGCGCCACCCCATCAGCCTGGAGGTAACCTTCATATTGGGCGCGCACGGTGTCGCTAAGTGGCAACGGCCGTATCGCCTGCAACAACTTCGCCTTCTCATTCCGCACGGCGTCAGCGGCAAATGACGTAGGTGGCTCCATGGCAATCAGGGACAGTAGTTGCAGCAGGTGGTTTTGGAACATATCCCGCACCACCCCGGCCTGATCATAATACCCCGCCCGCCGGCCCACATCCACACTTTCCGCCACCGTAATTTGCACATTGTCCACATAATTCCGGTTCCACACCGGCTCAAAAATGGTATTGGCAAAACGAAAATAAAGGATATTTTGCGCCGTCTCTTTACCCAGGTAATGGTCAATGCGATACACTTGCTGCTCGGTAAAAACCGTATGAATAGCCTGGTTGAGCGCCTGCGCCGATTGCAGGTCGTGTCCAAATGGTTTTTCCACCACCAACCGCCGCCAGCCATTTACCTCGTCTGCCATAGCGACAGCCCCCAGATTTTGCACAATGGGTACAAAAAATTCGGGGGCGGTGGCCAGGTAATACAGCCGGTTGGCCGGGCCATTCTCTAATTCTGCCAGATAAGCGGGCAGGTGATCATAGTCGGCCGGCGTGTCCAGATTGCCCCGGAAATAGGTGATGTGGGGTGCAAATTCAGACCATTTTTCAACCGTAAGCGCTGCCGGGTCAAACTCCAACATCCCTTCGTGCAGCAACTCACGAAACTCATTATCGTCCCACGGCCGCCGTGCAAACCCCACTATGTGAAAGTTCTCCGGCAGCCGCCCTTTGCGGTAAGAGTTAAACAGCGCCGGAATTAACTTGCGCCGTGTCAGATCCCCTGATGCGCCAAAAATTAAAATGGTGGTGGTGGTTGTATTCATGGGTGATTGGAAATTGGAGATTGGGAGATTGGGAGATCGGAGATTATCACCTGCTCACCCCTTCACCCGCTCACTTATTCATCTCATCAAGTGATTCATTCCATCCGGCACGGCCGTGCCCAGATGAAAACGAATAAAACGGCGACCCTCGGCCAGCAGAGCGTCACCATCGCCCAATGCCTGCGATTTGATTAAAACGCCAAAGGTCATGCTGGAATCCGGTTTACCGGCTTCATCCGGCACGGCCACATCTTGCACCGGATCAGCGGTGAATTGGATGAAGAGGCCATTGCCCCGGTCACCTTTGTGCAGTTGGCCGGTGGAGTGCAGGAAACGCGGCCCATACCCGGCGGTCGTTGCCAGCTTGTACCGGTCACGAATGGCCTGGCGCAGCGATTGTAAAGCGGCGTCGGCGGCGGGTGTGGGCGGCACAAAGGCTTGCAAGGCCACGTAGTCGCCGGGCTGCGCCTGAGCCAGAAAAGTATGCAGGGCGGCGGCATCCAGAGGCGCCACCTGGCCCGCTGGCAATTGCCCGGTTTCGTGGTAGGCAGCAACCATACGGCGGGCCAGCACTTTGGCCGACTCGACGTTGGGCTGGTCAAAGGGTTGAATGTTCAGGATGTGCCCGGCAACGGCCGTGGCCACTTCCCACCACATAAACTGCCCGCCCAGATCATACACATCACGCAGCCCAATACGCACAGCGGGATGCCCGGCCTGCTCTAAGGCAGCCAGTTGGGTTGCAGCGGCGGTGCTGTGTGGCAAGTGCAGGTAAATAAAGAGGCGATCTGGCCCATACACATCCGGTTCGCCCAACGGCTCACCCACCACCGGCAAGATGCCCTGCCCCTCTTTACCTGTGCTTTCGGCCACCAACTGCTCCACCCAGTCGCCGAAGCTGGCTATTTCTGGGGACGTGATGAGGGTGAGTTTGTCACGGCCGTGCCGCGCCAACGTACCCATGATAGCCCCCAACCGGGCCGCCTCCGGGGCATGGGCCGCGGCGGCGGCGCGGGCTAACAGCCGGCCAATATCCACCCCCACTAACGCCGCCGGGACCAGCCCAAAATGGGACAGCGCCGAATAACGTCCGCCAATGTGGGGATCATTCAGGAAAGTGGCGCGGAAATGGTATTGCGCTGCCAACTTTTGCAGGCTGCTGCCGGGGTCGGTGATGGCCACAAAATGTTCGCCGGGATTGGCAACCACCCCATCGGCCAGCAAATTGTAAAAGTATTTGAAAGCAGACAACGTTTCCACCGTACCGCCGGACTTGGTAGCCACAATGAAGAGTGTCTGGGCTAAGGGCGTCGCTTGCGCCAGGGCTGAGATGGCATCAGGGTCGGTGGTATCCACTACCGCCAGTTGTAAACCATGAGCGCCGCTAAAGGTTTTGGCAAACAGTTCCGGGGCCAGGCTGGAACCACCCATGCCCAACAGAAGCACATGGGTATAACCGGCGGCGTGAATGCTGGCAGCAAAAGTATGGATCGCCTCCATTTCGGGCTGCATGGTTTGTGGCAGGTGCAGCCAGCCCAGGCGGTTGCTAATTTCGGTGGGGTCGGGCCGCCAGACGGTATGGTCGTGCTGCCAGATGCGGGGCATGATCTGGTCTTGTTCCAGTTGGCTAAGGGTTTGGGCAACGGCCGTGTCGTCGGCGTGTAATTGGCTAACTAACTCTATCGTTTCCATGTTTTGTCATCCTTCTTTAGTCAAGCGCAGGACAGTGGATGTTACAGACGGGAGTATATCGCTAAAGTGTTTAACTGTTCAGGGGTTCCTGTGTACCACTTGCGCCATCATCCCCCACCGGCTGGCGCAGGGGCAGGGTGATGGTGAAGGTAGCGCCATGTCCGGGGGCGCTGCTGGCTTGAATACGGCCGTGATGCCGTTCCACCACCTTACGGCAAATGGCCAGCCCCATGCCGGTACTTTCGTAAACGTCACGGCCGTGCAGCCGTTGAAACACGCGGAAAATACGCTCGGCGTGGTGCTGCTCAAACCCAATCCCATTATCCGCCACCGTAATCTGGCAGACATCCCATTCCGGCTGAATTTCACCGGAAATGCGAATCTGGAGCGGCGTATCCGGGCGCCGAAACTTCAGCGCATTGCCTATCAGGTGGCGAAAGAGCAGATGCATCTGTGACAATTCCGCTTCAATCACCGGCAGGTCGGCGATGTGAATGATGGCCTCGCTCTCCAGGATGGAAGCTTCAAAATCGTCCATGACAGAGTGGATGACGGCCGTTAAATCCGTGTTCACATACACTTGCGACATGGCCGATATGCGGGAAAAGGTCAGATAGTCGGTGATGAGCCACTGAGTAAAAGCAGCCGCCTGCCGTAAGCGATGCAGATAATTTTGCCCCCGTTCGTCAATAACATCACCATACAATGCCTGCAACCGATCACTAAATGCCTGAATTTTGCGCAGCGGCTCCTGCAAATCGTGCGAAGCAATATAGGCAAATTCTTGCAGCTCCCGGTTGTTTATTTCCAGTTCCACCAGCGATTTTTTAAGCTGATTTTCAACCTGCTGGCGGCGGACATCCACCCGGCGATAATCCAGGGCAATGGCGATCTGGCCGCACAAACCTACCAACAGCAGTTGATCTTCAGGGGTCAACCCACCGGCCGTGTGGTGCTGCACATCCAACACACCCAACACCTTTTGTTGCAATTGGATGGGTACGGCCAATTCGCAGCGGGTGTCTGGCAGCCAGATGTTGGGCAGCCACTTCGCTTCTTGGGTGACATCGGGGACCAGGACGGGTACGGCCGTCTGCGCCGCCTGGGCGATAATGCTCAAGGAGTTGTTCACCATAATCTTATGCCCCATCTTCTTCAACCGCCGCCCTACCTCACCACTACCTGCTTGCAGCCGCAGTTCATCTTCCTCCAACGTGTAAACCTGCACGTAGTAATACCCAAACCGCGCCTGTATCAAGTCTACCACCCGCCAAAACAACTCCTCCAGAGCCGGCGCGGCGGCAATCTCTTGCGCCACTTCCGTGCTAACCTGCACCTGGCGGCCTCGTCGCTCCCAGGAAGCCTGGATGGTTTGCTCTAATTGTTTGCGCTCGGTAATGTCTTCGGAGATGCCCAATATGTATTTTATCTTTCCGTAACGGTCGGTGATGGGTACTTTGCGGATGTGAATGAGGCGAAGATCACCACCGGCTGTCTGGATGTGTTGTTCAGGCACTTCAACCATGCGCCCGGTTGAGAGCAGTTCGCGGTCTGTAGCCGCGAAGAGATCGGCCTGTTCGCGTGGAAAAAGGTCGTAATTGCTCTTGCCCACCACTTCCTCTGCCTTCCAGCCTATCAATTTTTCGCTTGCTTTGTTAACACGCACCAAACGCAAATTGGCTGCTTCTTTTACCGTGATAGGCGTGGGGATTTTTTCAAAAATGGAATTGAGAAAGTGGCGCGATTCTTCTAATTCGGCGCTGAACTTGTTCATCTCTTCAAAACGCCAGGCGTTTTCCAGGGCCACGCCTAACTGGGCAGCCAGGATATTGAACACGCGCACATCGTCAGGGCCAAACCGGTTTAGCTCCTCAGATTGTACATCCAGCGTCCCTAACAACCGATCCCCCAGGACAATAGGCGTCACCAGTTCGGAACGGGTAGAGGTGAGCATGGGGTGTGCCCAATAATCAGGGTGGTTGGTAACGTCATTAACAACCACGCTTTGCCGGGTACGCGCAGCCTGGGCCACCAGAGAGGGGGTTTGATCCAGGGTGATGGCTGGTCTGGTAACTGCCAACTGCCGCCCAATTTCGCCAGAACCAGCAGCCAGGCGGAGGGTACGGCCGTCAGCCTCTAACAACCCTACCGTCACCAACCGCAGCCCAAAGCGTTCCTGGGTCAGATCAACCACCGTTTGTAATAGTTCGGCGCTGTTGAGAATGGTGGTCACTGCCAGGCTAACCTGGGCCACCACTTCCAATTCGGCGGCCCGGCGCGCCAATGCGTCCAATGTGGCGCCGCCATCGGCCGGTAAGGGGAGGTCTGCGGTAACAGCAGGTGGGAAATTCATCTGTTATTCTCTGCCGAAATCTGCGTTACTTCATCATAAAGGAGCAACGCCAAACGGTCAAACCCCAGACGTTGACGGCCGTAGCACCCAACTTGCCCCTACCCGCTGACAGGCTGGTATAATCCGTTCTCAAGATGACAGAATCAAGCTATGACTTTATTTTAGCCGAGACCAAAACGATTGCCGTCGTTGGGCTTTCCGCCCGGCCGGCCCGCGCCGGGTATTATGTGCCCGCCTACTTACAAAAGCAGGGGTATCGCATTATCCCCGTAAATCCCCATCTCACGGAAGCGTTGGGCGAAAAGGCATACGCCACGCTCACGGCCGTGCCCGAACCGGTAGACCTGGTACTCATCTTCCAGCGCAGCGAAAATGTACCCCCGTTTGTAGATGAGGCTATGGCCATCGGCGCCAAAGCCATCTGGCTGCAATCGGGCATCCGGCATGACGAAGCTGCCGCCAAAGCCCGCGCTGCCGGGCTACTGGTGGTGCAAGATGCCTGTATGATGGTGGAACACGGCCGTTGGCAGGCCAGCCAACGTTACAACTGAATGGTACTCCCTGCGTAATGACAGTTGTCTATTAACCTACCCATAACATCCGGCTTCTGGCTGCGGCCAGAGCGTCAGGATTTTCAGGAGTAACAACGATGAGCGATGATATTGAAGCCTTGAAAGAGGCGGAAAAAGAAAACTTTTCTTTCACCGATACTGATTTTGCCCCCCTCACGCCCCTCACGCCCACCACGTTACCCACAAACGGGAAGAAAACGGTAATTGGCTTGGCGGCGTCATATTGATCACCGTTGGCGGCGTCTTTTTGCTGACTACTGTATTAGGTTACAGCCTGCAAAATTGGTGGGCATTGTTTATTCTGATTCCTGGTTTGTCCAAACTGGTTCATGCCACCCAAACTTACCGGCGCGACGGCCGTTTCTCCCATCGGGCGCGCCACAATTTCACCTGGGGACTCATTCTCACCCTGGTAGCCTGCACCTTCTTTTTTAGCTGGAGTTGGAGCGCCATCTGGCCTGTTTTCTTGATCATCTTCGGCCTGGGCGCTTTGCTCAGTGGACTTCTGGGAAATTAGGCGCTCACGGGCTGCTGGCGCGCCGCCACAAGAAAATGCCCACAAACAAACCCATCAGAAGAAAGACAAAGTTCAGCCCCTGCTGAATGAGCAACAAATTGTCTAACACGCTGCCAAGATAAGCGCCAATGGTGGCCGCCGGCAGCAAAAACACACCTAACAAAATCACCTCTCCCATTAGCTCCATGCACGAAAAATGGGAATTTTCCCCCTCCCGGCTCAACCACTTAAACAGCCCCCAAAACCAATAGCCGCAACCCGCCCCCACGGCAGCCCAAAAGAACACGCCCCCTATGCCTTCGGCTGTTTGCATAAACCTGCTGATACTGTCCAAAACATCCCCTGTTGAATGATGGATGAGATTGCTTGACACAATCGAGTAATGGTACTAAAGTCCTGAACAGCCAGAATTTTACCAGAAGCAGGTGCAAACGCAACAAACTGCATACAGCCACTTTTGCCAGTAATCGCATTATGCTTGAGGGCGCTTACAACGTGCGCGAGATGGGAGGCTACATGACCGGCGACGGCCGTCTGCTCCGCCACCACACCCTTTACCGGGCCGACAGCCTGCACGCCCTGACCCCTGACGACCAGCAATCCCTCCTCAATTTGGGCATCCGCACCATTTTAGACCTGCGCCATCCCAAAGAAGCGGCGCTGTACCCCAATGTTTTTGCCCGGTCACCACAGATCACCTATTTGAACATCCCCTTTTACGCCGGCTGGCGCAGCCTCTTTCCTCAGGGCACATTGCCAGCCAGCCTGACCCACCTGTATACGGCCGTGCTGGATAACTGCCACACCACCATCCACCAGGTATTAACGGCCGTTGCCAATCCCCGCCACTACCCACTGCTCGTTCACTGCCAGATTGGCAAAGACCGCACCGGGCTGCTCATCGCCCTGCTCATGGGGCTGGTAGGCGTCCCCTTCAAAACCATCGCCGCCGACTACGCCGTCAGCTATGACTATTTACAAACCATACTGCACCAATATCGCCAGCAAGCACAGCAGCACGGCCGTGATGCTTCCCTATTCGAGCAAATCCTCCAATCACGCCCCGAATCCATCACCGACACGCTCTGCCATCTACAATTCACTTATGGTAGTTTTGCCAATTACTTTCACACGCTGGGGCTAACCACCGGTCAACAAGACGCCATCCGCCACACCCTCACTATCTAGGGTTCATTTCCCTGAAAACTCGGAGTTTCCAGGGAAATGCAGCTATTTGACAGCATAGAACACCCGTGCTACCATCTCCGCGTTACATTCAACCAACCGCACATACCCACCACAACAACCATGCAGGAGGAAAAATAAAACGATGACCACCCCTGATTTAGTCAGCATTATTGTGCAAGACATGGCTGCCGCCCTCCGGTTTTACCGGCTGCTGGGCCTGGAGATTCCCGCTGCATCTGATAATGAAGCACACGTCGAATTCGTCACCCCCGGTGGCTTCCGCCTGGCCTGGGACACCCTGGAACTCATCAAAAGTTTCAATGACGACTGGCCTGAACCTGTCGGCCATCGCCTGGGGCTGGCCTTCAAATGCGAAAACGCCGCCGAAGTAGATGCGGTATATGCGCGCATCACCGCCACCGGCTACCAGAGCCACAAAGAACCCTGGGATGCCTTTTGGGGGCAGCGGTATGCGGTGGTGGTTGATCCTGATGGGAATTTGATTGATTTGTTTGCCAGTTTGTAATCGAGATGCAGACTTCGCTTCGTGTGACCCAATTTCATGAATCCGTCATTCGAGATATGACCCGGCTGGCCTTGCAGCACAATGCCATTAACCTCAGCCAGGGGTTTCCTGATTTTGGCACAGAACAGGCGATTGTGGAGGCGGCAGTCACGGCCGTGCGCGATGGCCTGAACCAATACACCATCACCTGGGGCTACCCGCCGCTGCGCCAAAAACTGGCGGAATTGTACAGTGAGCGGTTGGGCTGGTCGGTTCACCCCGACCGGCACGTCACCGTCACCTGCGGCGTCACCGAGGCAATTGTTATTGCCATGATGGCCGTGCTGAACCCTGGCGATGAGGTCATCATCTTGGAACCGGCGCACGATAATTTTCGGCCGGCGGCCATTATGGCCTCGGCCGTGCCCGTGGCCATCCCCCTCACCCCCCCCGATTATCGCATCACGCCGGAGATGCTGGCCACGGCCGTCACCCCTCACACCCGCGCCCTGCTGCTGAACACGCCGCACAACCCCACCGGCCGCGTCTGGGACGCCGCCGAGTTGCAGGCTATCACCGATGTGGTATTGAAACACGACCTGGTGTTGATTACGGATGAGATTTATGACCGCATTTTGTACGACGGCCGTAGCCATCTCTCCCCCGGCAGCCTGCCCGCCCTGCGCGACTGCACCATCACCATCAGTGGCCTGGGCAAGACGTTTGCCGTCACCGGCTGGCGGTTGGGGTATGTGGTGGCCCCGGATGAACTGATGGCGGCGATACGGCCGTTGCACGACTTCACCTCCCTTTGCGCCCCCACCCCCCTGCAAGCAGCGGGTGTAGCCGCCCTCAACCTGCCCGCCACCTTCTACGAAGCCAGCACCGCCGCCTACCACGAACGCCGCGCCCTGATGATGGAAATTTTGCTTGACACCGGCTTTCAGGCCACCCCACCCCAGGGCGCTTATTACATCATGGCCGATTACCGCCAGCTGCCCATCCCCCAAGCGCAGTTGCCACCGATGGCCTTTGCCCGCTGGCTTACCACCGAAGTGGGCGTGGCCGTTGTACCCGGCGACAGCTTTTATTCCTTGCCCGGATTTGGTGACGGGTTGGTGCGTTTTGCCTTTCCCAAAAAACGCGAAACTTTAGAAGAAGCGGCCCGAATGCTGGCGAAAAGATTGGTTCAATCTCAAAGGTTGAACCAATCTTAAAACTCAATTTTTAGGCGGGTGCCGCCGACGGTGATGATGTCGCCGGGGCTGACAACGGCCGTACCCACCACCGGCGTCTCGTTCAAATAAGTGCCATTGCGGCTGCCCTGGTCTTGCAGCCACCACTGCCCATTGCGCCGCGTAATCAGCACATGTTCTGACGAGGTAAAACCATCGGAAAGCACAATGGTATTGCTGCTGGCCCGGCCAATGCTGGTCACAGGCAGCAGCGGAAAGAGGGTGTCGGGGGCCACTTCACCACTTTCATTGGCAATGACGCGCAGCACACCAGACGGCCGTCCCTCCGCCGCCAATGACGCCGCCGTCAGCCGCATGTCCCGGTAAATAAACCAGGCAAGCAACGCCACAAACCCTACCAACAGCAGGGCGCTAATCATCCGTAACCCCAATAACAAGACCGCCAGATCCATTATGACTCCTCAGGGGATGGCGGCATCACCTGGGTATCGGCGTTGTCGGCATGATGCCCACCCCGTTTGGGGGTGGTCTGCCCTTCGGCATATAGCAGCTTGACCTGGCTCAAGGTGATGATGTCGCCGGGTTGCAGCACACATTCGGCCACCGGCTGGTTATTGACGGTGGTACGGCCGTGCCGCTGGCTGAGGTCATACAACACAAAATGACCATAGCGCCAGCGCAGTTGCGCATGGCGGCGGCTGACGGTGACGGCATCCAGCACCACGTCATTGTCGGCGCGGCGGCCAATGGTCATAATCGGTTTATCGAGGGGGATATGGTGACGGCCGTCTACAATCAGATACGCATCCAACACCTGAATCGCCTGCATCACCTCGGCCGTTACCGCATTTTCTGGGCGCAATTGGGTGGTCTCTTGTTCCCGGCGCTGGCGCATCGCCCGCACCCCCACCTCATGCCGTTTCATCGCCTCATCCGCCGCCAAAATCACATGCGGGCTGGCCAGCAGCCGCAAATTATCCTGCTGCGCCAGATGCAAAATAAGCGTCTGTAACTCCGTTTCCAGATGCGGATAGGTGGCGACGACTGTGTCTAAATCAAGGGGATGCAAGTGGACGTGGTAGGTATCCGCTACCGTCCCATTCATGGCGCTGTCTTCCAGCACGCGCGTCAGGCGGGCAGCAATATCGGCCGGCGTGACGCTGCCGCCAAGCAGCCGCCCCAACGACCCTTCAATTAACTCTTGTGCCAGACTTTCAAACCGGGAAATGGGCGTCTTTTTTGCCATAATCGGCGGCATTATAGAGTTGCTCCCACCCTTCGTCAACGCCGATTGCACTACGCTATATGAACGTAAATTTACGGTTGCCAGCGGCAGGTAGCAAGTGGCAAGCCATTACCTGCCCCTTGCTACCTGCCACCTGCTATCTACTGCACCACAAAGGTCGCCAGGATTTTGTCAAGTGCGTCCAGGTCAGCATCGCTTACCACCTGAACCATGACCAATGTCTGGTAACTGCCATCGGCCGGTTCGGCCGCCAGCACTACCAGCAAAGTGCCGGTGCCGCCGCAGTCTAGCCAGACATCATAGTTACCGCTGTACGCGCCGTCATCATATTCCGTCCGCCCGCTGTAGCTACAATCGCCGCTAAAATCGAAGATGTCTAGCAGTTCATTAACCGTCACGTCGAACTGATCGGTCGCGCCAAAAAAGACGCCAGGTGTGCCCCAGGAGTTGTAGAAGTCGTTGATATTGGGGGCGGCAATGAGGGAGAAGCCAATGGTCTCGCCTTCCAGTTCCCAGGCACGGCCGTCCACATCACTCCAACCGGTGGGCACATCCATCATCAATGCGCCGGAGTCATCAGAGACGGTCATGTAATTGTTGTAGGTAGTGCCGGCCGTGTTATTGCTGCTGTTGGTATTGGCAGCCTCTTCCTGCAACGTTTGGGCAAAAGAGAAGGTTTGTTCCAGGACACGGCCGTTCAACTGCCCCTTCAGCACCTCCTGAGAACTAAAACGCAGCACTTCCACCGCCATCTTGTCCGTCATGTTCCGGGAACGCAGAATGTCGCAGTAATCGGACATGGTGCCATCCACCGCCAGGATCAAGTCTTCCAGGCTGAGGATAATGTCGCCGCCGCGGATACCGGCTTCTTCCGCCGGTGAGCCAGATTTCACAGAGGAAACCCAAATGCCAGAGAGACCCTGCCCATCATTCACGGCGCTACCGTTGATGCCAATGGAGAGATAATCCTCACCCTGGCGCAATTTTTCAATGACCGGCAGCGCCTGAGACTGCGCAATGGCAAAGTATTGGTTAGTGTCAGAACGGCCCGCGTAATTCACTGCCACCACACGGCCGTCGGTCGTCACCAGCGGTCCACCAGAGTTACCGGGGTTGATCGTCGCATCATGTTCCAACGCCCCATCTATGGACGCCCAACTGGTCTCGCCGCCGGCCCGCGCTTTAGAGATGATGCCCCGCGTCAGCGTATATTCCGGGTTGCCCAGCGGGAAACCGGCGGCATAAATATCCAGCCCCACGCTGGCGTCGCCGTCATACCAGGCCATGTAGGGGAAATTGTCGCCGTCAATATCAATCACCGCCAGGTCCGCGCACTCAGACGCGCCCAAGACGCGGGCATTGCGCGGCGTAGATTCACCGCCCACCCACACCTTCAGCAGCGCCGCCCCCGTAACCACATGATTATTGGTAACGGCAATGCCACTGGGGTGAATAATAAAGCCGGAGCCACGCCCAGCGACGTTGTAGAGGGTGCCCACTTCCGGGTCTATAAAAGTACCTTGCGCTTCAATCTGCACGGTGGCGCTTTTGACGGCATCCAGGCTGGTGATGGGGCCGGCCATTTCCGGCGTGGCCGGGGTCTCATTGCTGGCATCATTGCTGGTGATAGCCGGATCGCTGTTTTGCCCCATGGGCGCCTGCACCCGGAAAGCGACGCTCTGGAACGGTTCCCCATTCAGGCTCAAATCCACTTTGTAATCGCCGGTGGGCCAGGGGGTGTCACTGACCAGATCAAAGGTCACGGTGTTGTCACCGCTGATGGTCTGTTCCACCTCGTCAATCAGGTAATTGGGGTCTACGTTGGCGGCATTCACGGCCGTCCAGGTAGCCTTCACGCGCGTATTTTCCGGGCCAGTGGCCTCCACGATCAAATAAAAAGTGTCTGCCGGCGTAAAAACGGTGGTGCCTCGGCTGCCACTTTCGTCTTTCGCCAGCGTCACTTTGCTGATTTGGGCTTCACTGCCGCCACCGCCACAAGCAGCCAACAGCAGCAGCAAAACGAAGAAAACTATTTTGTTTTTGTGGGTCAACAGGTGATTCATGGTTTAATTTCCTTTTTTTGGCTCTTTGGGAACTCAGAAGGTTAACAGGCCGTGATGCGTGACGAGTGATGCGTGACGAGTGATGCGTGACGAGTGATGCGTGACGAGTGATGCATGACGAGTGATGCGTGACGAGTGATGCGTGACGAGTGATGCGTGACGAGTGATGCGTGACGAGCGATGCGTGACCGGCAGACCCTCACATGTCACACGTCACACGTCACGGCTTATCACCCCTGAATTCCCAAAGAGTAATAAGATATAATGTGCAGGCATACACGATTTTTCGATCATGTTGCCTGTTCCGGCGGTTCGCGCCGGGTTAACTCATCGGGCGGTTGGTCGGCCGGGGGCAGCATGGCTAACAAAGACGGGATAAGAGCCGGCCAATCGCGGAAATAACGGGTTTCGTTTGTCTGGGCATGGTGCAATCGGCCGCGCCACTCCCTACGGCCGTCAGGCAGCAACGTCTGCCAGAGTCTTAAAACAAAAAGCTGTGGGGGTGTTTCTAATTCATCGCTCATACCATCCTCAATTGGGTTGATGGGCGGCATCATAAAAAATCCGCCGTTTGAAAACCGTTTGAAAGGGATAAACGTTGAACCGATCACTGGCAATAGGTTTATTAGGCAGCTTTTCTCTCCGGCAGGGGGCGCAACCCATCACCACCTTGAATGCGGAACGGCCACAAAGTTTGCTGGCCTATCTGCTGCTGCACCGGCAAACGCCCATCTCCCGGCAACAACTGGCCTATACCTTCTGGCCTGATTCCGCCGAAGAACAGGCGCGTACCAATCTGCGAAATTTGCTGTACACGCTGCGCCGCCACCTGCCAGACGCCGACCATTTTGTCTGGTTTGACACGCATACAGTTCAATGGCGCGCCGATGCCAACTTTACGCTGGACGTGGCCGACTTTGAGCAGGCGTTGGCGGCAGGGCGGCAGGCCGCCAATCCCCAGACGCAGTTAGCGGCGTGGGGCACGGCCGTCACCCTCTACAAAGGCCCCCTGCTGCCCGGCATTTACGACGACTGGCTGATTCCCCTGCGGGAAAGGCTGCACGATGCCTATCTGGAGGCGCTGCGCACCTGCGCCCAACTGGCCGCCGAATTGGGCGACCTGCCCACGGCCGTCCAGTACGCCCGTACCCTGCAGCGGGAAGACCCATTAGCAGAAACGGCCGTCATCCTGTTGATGCAGGTGTATGGGCAACTGGGCGACCAGACGGCCGTACACCGCGCCTACCAGGCCTGCGTCGCCGCCCTGCGCCAGGAGCTAGACGCCGAACCGGGCCTGGAGACCCAGGCCGTTTATGCCGCCGCTTTGCAGCAGGCCACTCGTGGGGGAGAAACAGACGCCACTGCGCCAGAAACGGCCGTGCCGCTGCGTGCCTCCCCCCGCCAGGCGCCGCAGTTACCGCCCCAACCCACCCCCTTTGTCGGCCGGGAAGCCGAATTGGCCAAACTGGCCGAATGGCTGGCCGACCGCCACTGCCGACTGATCACCATTACTGGGCCGGGCGGTACCGGCAAGACCCGCCTGGCCTTGCAGGCCGCCATGGGGCACGCCACCGTTTTTGCCGATGGGGTAGCCTTTGTGCCGCTCACGGCCGTGACCGACCCCACCCTGCTCCCCTCGGCCATTGCCCAGGGGTTGGATTTCACCTTTACCGGCGCCGCGCCGCGCCAGACCCAATTACAACAATACCTGGCAGACAAAACCGTGCTGCTGCTACTGGACAATGCCGAACAACTGGGCGAGCGGGTCGCGTTTCTGGCCGAACTATTAGCCGCCGCGCCGCAAGTCAAACTGCTCGTCACCTCACGCCACCGCCTGCGCTTACAAGAAGAGTGGGTTTTTCCCCTACAAGGTTTACCGCTGCCCGATACGGCAGACGCCCAAGCCATTGCCGCCAATAGCGCCGCCACCCTGTTTGTACAGGCCGCGCAACGGCACAACCTCCGCTTTGCTCCAGACGCGGCTGACTGGCAGGCCATTGGCCGTATCTGCCAGTTAGTGGACGGCATGCCTCTGGGCCTGGAACTGGCCGCCCCTTGGATTCGGTTGCTCAGCTGCGCCGAAATTGGCGCGGAGATCGCCAAAAATCTGGATTTTCTCACCAGCGCCCATCAAAACATACCGGAACGTCACCGCAGTCTGCGCGCCGTTTTTAACCAGACCTGGCAGATGTTGACGCCGGCCGAACAGGCAGCGTTTGGCTGCCTGTCCCTGTTTGTGGGCGGTTTTAGCCGTGAAGCGGCAGAGCAGGTGGCGGGCGCTGACCTGCACACGCTGTCCGCTTTGTTGGATAAATCGTTGGTGCGTCGGCTGCGCAACGGCCGTTATGACATCCATGAACTGCTGCGCCAATATACCGCCAGTCAATTGACACCTGAGGCCAACCAGACAGCCACGACACGCCTGGTTGCCTATTATCTGACGCTGGTAGAAACCGCCGCCAGCCACCTGATCGGCCCAGAGCAGCAAACCTGGCTGGAGACGCTGGAACTGGAATATGACAATGTGCAGGCGGCGATGGGATGGGTGATCGCGCACGGGAATGGGGACACGGCCGTGCGCCTGGGCGCGGGGTTGGGGCGTTACTGGTGGCTGCGTTACCGCCCCGTCGAAGGCGGCGCCTGGCTGCGCCAGATATTGGCAATGCCCGGCCTGCCGGCCGCCGCCACCAGCCGGGCGCTGACCTACGCTGGCATGTTGGCCCGCCTGCGCCGCGACTACACCGAAGCCGAAAACTGGTTGACCGAAAGTGCGCACAACATCCGCCAGACAGGGAACAAACAAGATTTGGGGCGCACGCTGAACGAATTGGGCATGTTATATCTGGATCAGGGGCACGCTGATCAGGCACAGCCGTTGTTTGCCGAATGTCTGGCGCTGGCGCAAGAGTTAGACTCGCCACACATCAGCTCCATCGCCCTGCTCAATCTGGGTATGGCCACCCAATACCTGGGTCGCCTGGACGAAGCGGAACGGTATTACCAGGAAGGGCTGGTGTTATCTCGCCAGCTAAACCTGCAAACCAACCTGGCGATGATTCTTAACAGCTACAGCGCCCTCTTGCTTGACCAGAGCCGGCTGGAAACAGCCAGGGAGATGCTGTTGGAAAGTGTGCAGTTGAATGTGACTCTGGGCCACCAAGACGGCATCGCCTGGGCCTTTTTAGGGCTGTTAACGCTCCATCATCTGAAAGAAGAGTGGGAAACGGCAGCCCGCCTGGTTGGCGTCCAGGAGACGTTACGCCGCCAGTTGGGCGCGCCGCTGCCACCCACCAACCAACGCCATTTTGACGACATCAGCCGCGAATTGCAGCAGCAGTTAGGAGCTGAATCCTTTGCCGCTTATCGGGAACAAGGCCAACGCCTGACGGCAGCAGAGGCCCTTTCCCTGGTGCAAAATCTTTAGCGATACCCCTCGCTGAAAATATCAATCATCAACCGGGCGTCGCCTAATGGGTAGAGAATGGGGCAGGTGCAGCCGTTATCCATATATTCGCGCACTTTGGCTTTCACTTCGGCGGGGGAACCGGCGGCCGTACACATCTGCACCACGTCATCCGGCACAATGTGCATCGCCGCTTCAATTTGCTCATCGGTGGCGGGCCAGGTGAGGACCTGGTGCAGATCGTCCAGCAATTCCTGGCTGACGCCGCTGGCCTTCATCAGGTGCGGCTGCTGCCCCAGGTATTGGGTAATCATCTTGCGCGCCCCATCCAGTGCCCGCTTCCGGTCATGATCAACGGAGCAGATCATGAGTTGTGGCCGGTCAATATCGTCTATCGTTTTGCCCGCTTTCTTTGCGCCCCGTTCCAGAGCATCAATCGCTTCCAGGTTATATTTGGGGGCCACCAGATAATTCAGCACGGCGCCATCAGCAATCTCGCCGGTCAATTCCATCATCTTCATGCCCGTGGCGCCGATGTAGATGGGGACGTGACGGGGGGTGGTACAGCCGTGAACCACATCCAACTGAATCCCATCCACCTGATGAAACTCCCCATGAAAGGTGACATTTTCCATATTCAACAGCCGGCGCAGCACTTCCACCGTCTCCCGCATTGCCAGCAGCGGTTTGCGCCGCTCAATACCCACCTTCTGCGCCAGCGGATCCCACCACGCCCCAATGCCACAAATAATGCGGTCGGGAGCCAGGTCATCCAGCGTCAGGAAAGTAGCCGCCAGCAAGCCAATGTTGCGCGTCCAATTGTTGGTCACGCCGCTGCCCACTTTCAACGTGCTGGTGTGGCTGGCAAAGGCGGCCATAGGCACAATGGCATCCCGCACCAGCCGGCTCTCCGCCTGCCACACCGCTTCAAACCCCTTCTCCTCCGCATACTTCACCAACTCAATGCCTTCTTGCAACGAGTGTGCATCCTGCAAATAAAGCGCCATCCGATCCTTTGCCACCACGTCCTCCTTCAATCATTTTTAACGGGTGATAGAACAATGCTGAGATAATCAAAGGCCAGCCATGCCCGTTCAAACTTGACTATTGACACTTGAATGGGGGCTTGTGCAAAGGCGGGGTCATTGATAAAGACAGCATCATCTTCATAACCAATAACGACAACAACATGGTTTGTATTTTGAGACCAGTAAGACAACTCCCCTGTACGAACCAGAGTAATAAGCGGCGAACCTGCCTGAAGAAGTTGACGCAACACAGTCATGTCGCGGATGTCAATGGTTGCCGTAACTCCCAGTGATGAAAGGTAATTCAGATTATAGGCCGATGCCCCAAAAGTTTCGATTTTTAGCAGTTTCAGCAAACGGCCGTACGCTACTTGAATACCCAGGTAATCCAAAACCATAGCCGCGCAAGCCGCTAAACAATCAGCGGGTTGTTGTTGCTGGTGATGGGGAACTGAGAGCAAGCTCTTGGGCACGCTGTTTCATTCCTTCAATCATCTCTTGGGAGAGTTGGGTAGCGCCGGTTTCTACATCTACATCAATTTCCCCCACAGCCCCTCTGTCGCCATGCGGCGCCATTGAGAAAATGACCGGCACACGCCACACCACCCGGTCATGGACAACTAATTTGGGCTGGCCGCCGTGCATATAGGTACTAATATGGCTGGCAGCCAGACGTGTCACTTTCTGTTGGGCGCTAAAAGCCGACACATTGATTGTCGCTGTTACCTGAATGTTAATCGCCACCTGGCCGCTGGTTGGGAGCTTTTCAATCTCAATCATCACCTGTACCTCATGGCTGAGAGTATACCACACCCCATTCTGGTTATGACGTTTCATTATTGATCAGCCGTTGGCTGATTTGATTGTGTCGTCGGATAACTGGTTCCAGGTCTATAGTTTGTAAGACACCGTCGCTAACTACGACACGGCCGTTAATCACACTCCACGTCACCGGCGGCGGCGCACAAAAGAGCAGCGCCGCCGGCGGGTCATGCTGCGCTCCGGCATACGCCAGCCGGTTCAAGTCATACGCGATGATGTCCGCTGCCTTACCTACTGCCAACTGCCCAATGTCATCCCGTTTCAACACGGCCGCCCCACCGCGCGTCGCCAGCCAGAGCGCCTCTTCCACTTTGAGCGTGTCCGCCTGATTCAGCACCCGCTGCAACAACAGCGCCTGCCGCGCCTCATTCAGCATGTGGCTGCCATCATTGCTGGCCGAACCATCCACGCCCAGACCAACCCGCACGCCGTGATCCAGCCATTGGCGCACCGGGGCTATGCCGCTGGCCAGGCGCATATTGCTGCATGGGCAGTGGGCGGCCCCCGTGCCCGTCCGGGCCATGAGACCAATCTCGGCGGCATTCACATGCACGGCGTGCGCCCACCACACGTCATCGCCCACCCACTCTAGCTGTTCGGCATAGGCCGCCGGACGCCAACCAAACGTCTCCAGACAAAACAACTCCTCATCCTTCGTTTCCGCCAGATGGGTGTGCAGCGTCACCCCATAACTGCGCGCCAGCCGCGCCGATTCGCGCATCAAGTCCGGCGTCACCGAAAAGGGGGAACAGGGTGCGACCACAATCCGCGTCATCGCCAACGGGTTGGGATCGTGGAACTGCTCAATCACCCGGCGGCAGTCACGCAAAATGGCTTCTTCATCTTCCACCACGCTGTCCGGCGGCAACCCGCCATCACTTTCCCCCAACGACATCGAACCGCGCGCCGCATGAAAGCGCAGCCCAATTTCCTGGGCAGCGCGAATTTCATCATCTAATTTGGCCCCGTTGGGGAAGAGGTAGAGATGGTCGCTGGCAGTCGTGCAGCCGCTCAATATCAGTTCGGCCATGCCCACCAATGCGCTGATGTAAACTGCCTCCCCATCCATCCGCGCCCAGATGGGATAGAGCGTTTTGAGCCAATCAAACAGGCCGCTGTTGGGGGCCAGGGCGCGGGTGAGGGTCTGGTAGAGGTGGTGGTGGGTATTAACCAGACCGGGCAGCACCACCTGGTCGGTGGCGTCTATGATCTGGTCGGCAGTGTGGTAGTGAGGGGGGAGTACGGCCGTGTCCCCCACCCACTCGATCACATTGTCCCGCACAAACAACGCTCCGTCGAGTATCTTTTCCCCGGCATCATTCATGGTGATGAGCAGGCGGGCATTCCGCACCAGCAGTGTTGTCATGGCAAAAGGGTAAAGTAAGGAGTGTGCTTCGGCCGTATCATCTGAAAATCCCGCCGATCTAACGTCAATATCGTCTCCACATGCAAACGTTCAGCCACAGCCACAATGGTGCTATCCGCAAAATCCAATTCGGCATCCTGATACCTATCCAAAATCTGTGTAGCCCGTTCAAAATCAGCGGCTGTGATAGATTCAATTTGCCATTGTGGATTTTGTAGCTTGCTTAAAAAAGCGCGCATAACCCGATGGCTGATGCGTCTGGCAATAAGATAAGCTGCTTCAGGAATCACAGTAATCGGGATGATCAAACGACTATTCAAGCCTTGCGCAACCTGTAAACAAGCGGCATGTTGCCGCTCCTTTACACTGGTGAGTGAAACCAAAAAGCTGGCATCAACGATGACGCTCTTCATATTGTTTGTTCCATTCCTCACGTAATATCTCTTCGTCCTTGCCGTCAGATAAATCCATCTCCTCACCTTCATCACCGGCTAACCCAATTAAGCTCAACAAAGGGTTTTGTGGCGGATTTTGTGTCTCCACATCCGTAACATACATAACAAGAGCTTCGCGGATAATTTCCGCCTTTGATTTGCCTTGCTCTCTGGCAATCCATTCAATTTTGTAAAGCAACTCTTCTTCAGCCATGATTGTTGTGCGTACCATCACTCACCTCCAGTTATGCTTGCATAATGATGATAGCATAATACAACTGTTTATGGAGTGCCAGGCACGGGGCGAAAAGTCTCTGGTTAACCAGATTGGCTCTGCCCCTTGCCTGGCACTATTTGTCCCGCTTTTGCAAACCGCGTTTGGGAATGCGCATGGGCAGTTGAGTCCGGCGCACGCCGTCAAACTGGTAGAGGGCATTGGCCACAGCCCCCGCTGTTGGGACCAGCCCAATTTCACCCACCCCTTTGGCTCCATACGGGCCATATGGATCGGGCACTTCCACGCCGATGATCTCCATTTCCGGCATCTCTTTGGCACGCAGGATGCCCATTTGCCGCAGCATGGTGGATTGTGGACGGCCGTCCACCATCACCAACTCCTCGCTCAACGCATACCCCAGCCCCATGTGGATTGAACCCTCCAACTGCCCTTCAAAAAGGGTCGGGTTGAAAATTTTGCCCGCGTCGTGCGCGGCAATCACCTTTTTCACAAACCCCTTCTCCTCATCCAGAATGACCAACTGCGTGGCATAGCTGTAGGAGTAATGGGTGTACACCTTTTCCACCGGCGCACCAGGTTTGGTCGTCCAATCTACTATCCAACGGCCGTCATACGCCCGCCCCACCAACTCCGCCAAAGTGTGCTTTTCCAGGTCAGTCTTCAAACCCCGGCAGGCGTCAATCAGGGCATTACCCACCAGCGACGTGGCACGTGAAGCCGTCGTCATGCCCGCTTCCTGCTCCGCTTCTGTGCCTATGCGCACTTCAAACAAAGAAGGTGATAATCCCGTCTCATTACACACCACCTGCACCGCCATTGTGTTCACCCCCTGCCCCATCTCCGTCCAGCCGTGGTCAATGATGATTCTGTCCGGCGCGGCAATGGTGATCCGCGCTGAGGAAAAGTCCGGCATCCCGTTGCCAATGCCAGTGTTTTTAATGCCGCAGGCCAGCCCGGCATACTTCGCTTTGTAAAATTCATCCTTCACCGCCAGCAGCGTGGCCTTTGCGCCAGCCCCGGATTCGATGATCTGCCCGGTAGCCGTCATCGAGCCATCGTCCAGGGCATTGTCGTAGCGGAACTGCCAGCGGTCGAAGCCGCCCTTTTCGCACAGGTTGTCAATCAGACTTTCCAGGCCAAAAGCGGCCTGGTTGACGCCAAAACCGCGCATGGCGCCACAGGGAATGTTGTTGGTATACACGGCCGTCGCCACCACATCCGTCACCGGAAAACTGTACGCCCCCGTGGCGTGCCCCGCCGACCGCTCCAGCACCTTCATGCCCACTGAGGCATACGCGCCCGTATCGCCCACAAAGGCCACTTTGCAAAAGGTAAATTTGCCCTGCACGTCACAGCCAATCTCATAATCCATCCAGATGGGGTGGCGCTTGGGGTGAAAGGCGATGGACTCATCACGGGTCAGGCGCACTTTCACCGGCTGCTGCAAGAGGTAGGCCGCCAGCGCGGCGTGGCCCTGGGTAGCCAAATCTTCCTTGCCGCCAAAACCGCCGCCGTTGGGCACCATTTGCACCCGCACCTTCTCCTGGGGCAGGCCCAGCAGTTTGGCAATCTGCACCCGGTCTTCAAACACCCCCTGCCCCTGCGAGAGTACCTCAAGACCATCCCCCGCCGGATACGCAATGGCGCACTCCGGCTCCATGAAGCCGTGCTCAATCATCTGTGTCTGAAAAACGCCGCGCACGGTGTAGGCAGAATTGGCTCGCGCCTGCTCCACATCGCCGCGATGGGTGGCGGAGCGGGAGAGAATGTTGCTCTCGTTGCCATGCACGGTGGGGCTGCCCGGCTGCATGGCCGCGTGCATATCGGTAATCGGTTCCAGCACCTCATACTCGACCACAATTTTGCCCACCGCTGCGCGGGCAATAGCGTCCGATTCGGCCACCACCAGCGCCAACACATCCCCCACGTAGCGGGTGATTTCGCCTTCGGCAATCATTTGCGGCCAATCCTGTTTGATGAGGCCCACAAAGCGGTCGCCGGGGAAATCGTCGGCCGTGAACACCCGCACCACCCCCGCCACCTCTTCCGCCGCACTGGTGTCAATTTTCAGCACACGGGCACGGGGATGGTCACTGAATTTCAACGCGCCATGTTTCATGCCGGGTACCTGGATGTCATCCACGTAATGATGCTGGCCCAGCACCAGTTGGGTAGCTTTGTATTTGGGCAGGCGGGAACCGATACGGCCGTCGCTCTTCGGCAGTTCTATCTCTTCTTCGTGGCGAATGGCGGCGGCGGCTGTGACCACGGCATCCACAATCTTTTTATACCCGGTGCAGCGGCACAGGTGTGGGGTTAATGCCTTTTCCACATCAGCCCGGCTCGGCTCCGGGTTGTGCCCGATCAACACATGCGCCTGCATCACAATGCCCGGAATACAAAAGCCACACTGCACCCCGCCACAAACCACAAACGAATTGGCATACACCCGCTGCCGGTAGTCACCCAAGCCTTCAATCGTGGTCACTTCGCCGCCCGCTACCCGGCTCATTTTGGTGGCGCAGCCCAACACCGCTTTGTCATTCAACTGCACCACGCAGCAGCCACAAGCCGCCTGCGGCGCGCAACCATCTTTTGGCGAGAGGATGCCCTCATGCTCCCGCAGATACGTCAGCAGCAGCAAGTCAGGATCGCCATCATATTGTTTTGTTTGTCCATTCAGTAGGAATTCCATCTTGCCCTCCAGTATTAGGAGATTGGGATTAGAGATTGGAGATTTGCCACTCCGTCACTGCCAATCTTCTAGCAAATGTTTTGTGTCGCTCAAGTTTAACATGGATTCAACCGAACGGTGAACCGACGCCCAAATGAGTTGTTGATGAATAAAAAGTTCGTTCTGCATGATTATGTATACTAATTGAGCCGGTTTCTAACCAGAACATCTCCGGGTTCACCTTTTTTACACCTTTTAGGTTCTCCTGTGGGCCATCCAGGCTGTACTATAATCGAAAGGATCAAGAAGCCGATTTTCGTAACCGTTCAGTTCCTCTAGAGACTTGACAAGTTTTTGTGCCTGAATAGCGGCAACTGCCTCTGGTAATAAACTTGTCAAGTCTGAACGCTTACCGATTTTCGTATAAAACGGGAATCTTAATTTGGAATTTCAAATAACGATTTAGATTTGGAGGAAAGTATGAAGAAACGTGTCTTGTTTATTTTAGTGGCGCTGCTGTTGGCAGCCTGTGGCGGGAATGAACCCACACCCACACCCACTGTTGCCCCGCCACCGGTCGTGGTAAGCACAGCTACAGAGACACCCATTCCCACCGTTTCATTTTGTAAAGCTGTGGACCCCAGCCAACTGCATCTTAATACGCTGGGGTTGCCCTATCCTTACCAGGTAAACTGCGTCCCGGAACGGCCGTATGACGCCAGTATGCCCCCCGGCCCCGTCGGACTACCAGAACATATTCAAATCAACTTTGCCACCCTCGATCCGGCGGCCGTGACCCCGCTCGATCCCATCATCTATATTATTCCAGCCCAGGCCTATGTGGCTATGTGGGACGCTGCCGGGGATACGACTGTGTCCCAGAACATGCAACGGTTACGTGATCTGGTGGCATCTAAACCACAGGCCGTCCCCACTTCCAGCAACCCGATATTGCCAATGGAACTAGCTACGGGTTTCAATAACCTGGCCGTGCAAGGCAGTTACCTGGATTTTGGCTATTGGGACGGCGTGCGTTTTGTGGGCCGCTTTGAGCAAAGCCCAAACCCCGTCACCAACCAGAATTTATATTACTACTTCCAGGGTTTTGCCGGGGAGAACGATGAAGTTTTTGTCTCCATGCGCTGACCGGTTACTACGCCTTTCCTGTGGAATACCGGCGGGGACATGCCCCAGGCAGAGATGGATCAGGTCAACAGTGACTCCGTCGCCTACATGAACGAGAAAGCAGCCCAACTGAACGGGCTGGCGGCGGAAGATTGAAACCCGCCGTTGACCACTCTGGATGATGTGATCGGGTCATTGCAGTATGGCCCGCCGGAAACGCCAGGGCCGGTGCCGACGGTGGAAATTCCCACGCCCGCTCCCCAAGAACCATATGGCGTGGTCACTGCCCCCGCCGGTGTGAATGTCCGTTCTGGCCCCGGCACCAATTTCCCCTTGATCGGCACGGCCCCGTTTGGGGCAGAGGGCGCGATTATTGGCATTAGTGCCGACGGCCGTTGGTGGGTCACACCTATTCAAGGCGCACCAAACGGGCAGGGTTGAGTCAGCGTGGATTTTGTACAGGCGTTTAACGCCGGCAATGTACCCGTGATTCCTTCCCCACCCCCGCCTGTACCTACTACCACCCCCACCGCTATACCCACCCCCACTCCCAGCATCAACTTCTGGGTAGACAACCCGGTCATCAACCAGGGGCAATGCACCACGCTGCGCTGGAATGTGCAAAACATCCAGGCCGTCTGGGTTTACCCGCAAGGGGCCGATTTCAACCAATGGCCGGCCACAGGTGAAGGCAGCCGCCAGGTGTGCCCCACCGTCACCACCACCTACGAAATGCGGGTGCAGCTAACCAACGGCAGCGTCGAATTCCGCCAGTTGACGGTAACGGTCAATCAGGTTAATCCGTTGGCGAACATCAGTTGGGCTGTGACGACGATGAATGTCAACGGCATCTTGCTGCAAGGCACAAGTATCACCGCCATGTTTGGTTCTGGCAACGCACTCAGCGGTTTTGGTGGCTGTAATAATTACAATGGCAGCTATTTTGTCTCTGGCAACAGCCTGTCAATTGGCTCTATCAGAAACACCCAGATGATTTGTGACCCGGGCGTGAGTCAGCAAGAAGCTACGTATCTGTCCTTGTTACAATCTTCCGCCAGCTTTGAAATTCAAGGCACGACCTTGATTATTCGTAATGCGTCCGGCCAGGAGATTTTGCGGTTTAGCCGTATCGGTTAAAGGCGATTGGTCAGCAAAATAAAAAGGGCACGGCCGTTACGGCCGTGCCCTTTTTATTTTCTTTTATTTTCATAGTGGGGCGACACAAGGGTCGCCCCTACTTTGATACTGGTAGATAGATATGAAAGGTCGCGCCTTCGCCCCAGATAGACTCGACCTCAAGCTGCCCACCCAAACCTTCGATATAATCTTTGGCCCAAAACAGGCCAAAACCCATGCCCTGCCCTTCCTTCGTCGTCCAGCCCATTTCAAAAATATGGGCTAAGTTTTCCTTAGGAATGCCGGGGCCACTGTCTTTAATGGTGATGCACAGGCGCCCATCAACCGCCAGTTTGCTGCTAATCCACAAATCCCCAATCCGGCCCATTTCACGCAGGGCATCCCGCGCGTTTTTCAGGATCACCCGGAACGCCTCCGTCAACATTTCGCTGGCTGTAAACACGGGCGGCAAATTGGGCGAAAGCAAAATATGCACATGTGCTCCCATTTCCTGCACCAGATTATCGGTGTGGCTGCTTTCCATCAACTGTGGATAAACAGCATTGAGGGCACCGACCAGACAATCATTGACACCAACGGGCAAGTCTGATATTTCCTGCCAGGGTTCATGCAGGTTTGCCAATAACTCTGAAGCCCGGCGCAGGCGGTCTAGCATGTTGGCATTGTTGTTCAGGATTTCCTGCTGCTGGCTGGTGGAAAACCCGGCCAGGCCGGACAGCAGATGTAAATAGGTGCGCACGGCACCAATATGGTTGCCCAGGGTATGCACGGAGGCGGTGGCGCTAAAGGCCATGCGACCAAACTGCTCAGCAATCCGCCGCTGCTCTTCGGCTTCACGATACAGCCGGGCGTTGCGAATGCCCGCTGCCGCCTGCTGCCCAAAGGTGGTGAGGATGGAGATTTCCCAGGCGGAAAAACGGGGACGGCGCGACGCGGCAAAAAGGTTGCCGACAATTTCATTCTCAATAAAAAAAGGCACGGCAATGACCTGCTTGATGCCCAACGCCGTTTGGGCCAGATCGGCGACTGCTTTGGGCGCAATGGGGCGAAGCAGGTCGTAGAGGTTGTTGGAGGTGAGGTAGTTTTGGGGACGGCCGTTAAAACCCTTTACCGCCCGTACGCTCAAATTATCTTTGTACTTGTCATCATCCAGATACACCACTGCGTCCGTGCTGATCAGGGACGTGCCCGCCATCATTTCCCACTGACGCAGCAGCACCCTAGAACCTTCCAGCGCGTAAGCGCGCACCGGCAAGGCATTGCCTTCTTCCAGAGTGGCGACCATGGCTCCCTGGTAGCCCAACTCATTCACAACGGCGTCTACTACCGTTTGCAGCACTTCCACTTCGTCAGTCATACGTGCCTGGAGCTTGAAGATCACCCGTTCCAACGCTTCCATGGCTGTCAGTTGGTAATGGCTCTGCACGGCCGCGGCCGCCTGATGACCAAAGGCGACCAGAAAATCAATCTCCTGGGCAGAAAAGGGCACGGCCGTCAACGCCACCAGCGTGCCCACCACCTCATTTTGCACAATGAAAGGCACCGCCACCACCTGCTGAATGTTTAGCTCGGCCTGAATTTGCCCCACAATTTTTTCGTCACCGGCCGGGCGAAACAGGTCATAGAGGGTATCGCTGAGGCTGTAGGGCCGGTCCCGCACCTGGACTTCATTCACGGCCGTGACGGCCACATTCTTTTGATGCCCGGCCTGATCCAGATACACAATTGCCTGAGAGCCAGTAGGGTTCAACCCACCGCGCGTCCAAAACTGCTGCACCTGCGCTGGCGGCACATTAAAGGACGAGGCGCGCAGATAAAGCCCTTTATCATTCTCCAGTGTTGTGGCCAACGCCCCCACACAGCCCAAACGCTCAACAACATCGTCTACCACCTGTTGCAAAATGGTTTGCAACCGAGGCGAAATTTGTGCATGTTCGGTACGGTTTGATTGGAGCAATTTTCTTCCTTCCACAGCCCCGTCTGGGGACACGCCAGTTGATTTGCTGCTGCTATTATGCCACAACAACAAATTAAACCAACGGCACATTCCATTCTACGCCGTGAAGCTATCAGTAAAAATGACGGGAACAAGAGAAGGATAGGACTAATGGGCTATCGGATTCCTTAAGATGTGGGTGGCAATGGTTGCGCCGCTGCCACCGATGTTTTGGGCCATGGCGATGCGCGCGCCCTCAATTTGGGCCGCGCCAGCGTCGCCACGCAGTTGCAGAGCCGCTTCGGCAATCTGGTAGAGGCCGGTCGCACCTACCGGGTGCCCCCGCGCCTTGAGACCACCCATGGTAGCCACCGGGATACGGCCGTCTGGGAAAATCTCCCCCTCTTGCGCCAACCGCACCCCCTGACCGCGTTCGGCAAAACCAGCCGCCTCCAGGGAGAGGGCGGCCATCACGCTAAAGGCATCGTGCAGTTCAAACAAATCTACATCTTCAGGGCCAATGCCCGCCTGGGCATACGCCCGCTGCGCGGACTGCTGCGCCGCTTTCAGCCAGAGCATATCCTCGCGGTCATGCACCGCCAGCGTATCGGTAGCCACGGCCGAACCAACCACCCGCACCGCACCCGGCGCTTGTTCCGCCGGCACCAACAGCAGCGCCGCCGCGCCGTCACCAATGGGAGAAGCGTCAAACAGCGTAATGGGGTCGGCTACCACCCGCCCCCGCTCATAAATCTTTTGTGTAATCGGCTCCCGGAACAGAGCATTGGGGTTTTTAGCCCCATTCGCGTGGGCGTTAATGGCAAAGGGAGCAAAATCCCCGTGCTGGTAGCCATATTCGTGCATATAACGGCGCATAATCAGGGCATTCAAGCTAACAAAGGTAACGCCGTGAATGCCTTCATAATCGGCGTCGGCGGCCGTCACCAGCGCCGCTGTCGTCTCTTCCATCACCGTCTCGGTCATCTTTTCCACGCCAATGACCAGCACCGCGTCCATCTGCCCGCTGGCAATGGCAATAATGCCCTGGCGCATGGCCGACCCGGCCGAACCACAGGCGGCTTCCAGCTTCACCGCTTCCACGCCCCACTGCCCTAAATGGTCGGCCACCAGCGCGCCCAGGTGGTGCTGTTCATTCAGGTTACCGCTGGTCATATTGCCCACGTAAATGGCATCTACCCGGCTGACATCGGCGTCAGCCAGGGCCGCCCGCCCGGCGGCTACGGCCAACTGGCGTATGGACAAATCCCAATGCTCGCGCACGGCCGTTTGCCCCACGCCTAAAATCGCTACTTCGCGCATACAATCCTCCGTTGTTGATAATCCGTAATCCGTAGTCCGTAATCGGTGAACGGTAAACGGCGAACGGTTGTCATCAAGGCTGAGTATGCGCCGCTTTTTCCGTCAGAAACTATCACAGGCTCTGATAGCCACTGCCAATAGCTGGCAAGAATAGGCCGCTTTTCTTTCTTCCTCTTTGCCCCTTTTGGCTCCTTTGCCCCTTGGCGTCAAAATAATGTCAGGCGAGCCGAATTTGCTGCGACCGTGTGCCCGGTACTCGTTCCACCACCTGCCGTGCTTCCAGGTCTAGCTTCACCGTGGTAAAGTACCAGGAAATGGAGCCATCAAAATTTCCCTCTAACTGCGCGCTTACCGCCTTTTCCAACCCGGAAAAGGTTTGCGGCTGGCTGGCCTGCAACGCGCCAATTATCGCCCGCCGCATCATTTCGTACTTCTCTCTTTCGATGTTCACTCCCTGTTTGCCTTCAGGGTGTAGGGTCATAATACGTTCACTCGTCATTGTTCATTCTCCTAATTATTGGGGCTAGATGAGATTGGGAGTCTGTGCAACCATCCAGTCTCTCAGCCTCCCAATCTCTCTTATGGAAATGACATTTCCACTCGTTCGTATCAGACATCCGATTTCCTTGAGAAATCGGATATCTGGTTGCAACTCAATCTCTGTTCAATTCGGCCAGGCATTCATCACACCATAACAATAACGCCTGATTTGTGTGCAAGGCATAGCGCACGGCCATGCGCCGGTAGCGGGCATGAGGATCGCCCTCGTCTATTTGTGCCTCCTGCCATGCTTCGACGATGTGCAGGTTGCCGATGTCCGCCGTTAACTGTTCCCGGTATGTTTCAAGCTGACGTTGGGTCGCTTCCGTCCCGGCTTCATGGCCGAAGATGAGCTTGAGTAGTAGTTCGTTGCGAATAGGTAATAGTTCGGCCGTTTGCTGGAGCCAGGTTTGGAGTTCTTCTCGCCCAACGGCCGTCAGCGAATACACATGCCGATTGGGACCATCTTGCCGCTCTTCTACCTGCCTGCTCACCAGCCCTTCGGCTAACAACTGGCGCAGATTGGGGTAAATCTGCCCATAACTTTCCTGCCAGAATCCGGCAATATCGGCGAAAGACTTTTGAATGTCATAACCAGACATTGGCCGGTAACTGAGCATCCCTAAAATGGCATATCGGCTACGGTTTTGTTTTTGGGCCATACTTCTCTCTTTTATATATCTTGTAGATATATATCTTGTAGATAATTATAAGCAGGTCAGAACAAAAGTCAAGGGATGGTCCCAATGCTGGCAGTTTTTTATGCAAAATTCATCGTTGACGGCCGTACACCACCCCACTACAATCCTGCTCCAGTTGTGTAGAGCCACCGGTCAGCCAACCGGAGCCACCCAACAAAGAATGTAAACAGTAATCGGTGAACGGTCATGGGTAGCCACCTGAACAACAGCCTGGGGCAATTGGCAATTCTCAATTTGGCTGGCGGCGGCAGATAAATCTGCACCTACAAAAGGCAAAGTCGGCCTGCGCCGACTGGTGACTAGCCCACGCAGAACCTGCCCTGAACCTGTTGAAGGGTGGGCTTTGCTCTCTATAGGCGCGATTTTAATCGCTGGCTCTTGGTAAATTGAGAATTGCTGTGGGGCAGTTAGCGCTGGTGCAGGAGGTAGATGGTGTGGGTACAATGGGCGACCCGTATGTTGGCTATGCCGACACCCGTACTACAGATGATGCTGCAAGTCAAGGGGGAATTTAGCGGCAAATTCAAAATTGGTTATGGGACAGGCAGCAGGCAAGGGTTGACAACTGCTTCTTAGAGCCGTAAGCGGCAATGAAGTTGGTCTGCTCGCGGCGGCCAGGGGAGGGGAGCCTAGCCTTGAAGATTGTTAAGATGGTTGGGCAATGCCAGGCATCTTAACGGGAGAGCGCGAGAGAGAACGTCTCGCCCGGCCGATAGGCCGGAACCGAAGGGGTCAGCCAGGGGCGGACGGCGGTAAAGGCACGGCGCGCCGCGACCCCCAGGGAACTTCTGTCAGGTCAGCGCCAATGTGCAGGCGGTTCAACTGTTGGCGGACGTAAGCGGCGGGGCTTTGACCAGGCGGTCGGTTGGCTTGACCCAGCCGGTAAGTGTGCGGCAAGTAGCGGCGGGCCAGGCGTTCCGGCTGGCTGAAGCGGTCGGGCTTCTCTTGGGTCAGGATGTGCCAGACGGCCACTAGCAGTTTGCGGGCGATGGCTACAATGGCTTTATTGCGTCCCAGGCGGGGTCGCAGCCGATTCAGTTCTGCCTGCCAGTGAGGATGGCTATTGGCCGCCGTCTGGGCGGCTTCGACCATGATAGCCCGCAGGTCGCGCCGGCCGGCTTTGGTGATGCGGCCACGCCGCTTCGTCTGGCCGCTGTCGTGGACGCGGCTGTCCAGGCCAGCATAACCGACTAACTGTTTAGCTGTGGGAAAGCGGCTGATGTCGCCGATAGCGGCCAGGATGGTCATGGCGGCCACAATGGCAATGCCGGATAGTTGCACCAGCAAGGGAACACGCTCATCCTCAGCGGCCAGGCGGGTCAACTCGGCCGTTAACTGCTCCACCTGCTGTTGAGCAAAGCGGAGGGTGGCCAGGTCCGATTGCACCAGCGACTGCTGGGCCAGGGAGAGGGGCAGGTCGCCCCACCAGGATTGGTTCCCCTGAGCGAAAGGGTCGCCTTCGGGCAGAGCCAGGTGATGGCGATGGAGAACGGCGTGCAGCCGGTTTTTGGCCTGGGTAGAGAGGCGGGTCACCTTGGTGCGCTGGGCGACCAGCGCCCGCAACTCGCGCACCGGTTGTGGTGGAATCCAGACTGAAGGCAGCAGACCGGCGGCGTGCAGACGAGCCAGACTGCGGGCGGCTATCTTGTCGGTCATGACTTGGGCGCGGGTGATGAGGGCTACGTGCGGCGGATGCACCACGGTGAGGGAATGGACACGGCCGTCCAGCAGGTCCACCATCTGCCAGGTGTTGGTCGTCATTTCCAACACCACGGCGTCGCGGTCAGTGACCTCCCGCTCCAACCACTGCTCAAGCTGGTTGTAGGCGACGCGCCTGGGACCGTAGACCTCCTCTTTCTCCTGGTTGACGCCGACGGCCACCAGGTAATGCTTGTGAATGTCCAGCCCTAGGTAGCCAGGGCTTTTCAGTAAAAATATAGGAGGATGAAAAAACACCTGAACTTGGTAGGATAAGTATGTCAAAACAAACCAACCAAGGCAGGTGAAACATGCAGTGTATCATACTGGAGTCTGGCGAATTCTAGAGTTGTCAAATTTTTCTCACGAGTAGCGAACAAGAAAACAACATGTGAAATTTGACAACTCTCTCTGGTGATATAAAAAACGCCAGTGTCCAGTATCATATTGGCAGCAAAGGAAATAGAAGGAATCGCGTTCAATCTCGCGGATTTGGCCGAAAAACTCAATCAACTGACCGACCCAAGAGACAAGAGGGGAAAAGTGTATGAGTTGGGGACGATCCTGACGATGATTGTCCTGGCCAGACTGTCAGGGGCCGATAAACCGTATGGGATATTTGAATGGATTCGCGCCAGACGAAGCTCCTTCATCTCGTTATTTAACCTCCAGCGAGGTCAAACACCGTGTCTGAACACAATCCGTACCCTATTAGAAGAGGTAGTGTCACTGGCAGAATTGGAAAGCGTCCTCAAGCAATACCTCCATGAGCAGTATGGCGGTCAGAACAGTGCCTTGATTTGCATTGACGGGAAGACCATGCGCGGCACGATTCCCAAAGGGTATCAACAGGGTGTGCACTTGCTGTCTGCGTATCTAGCACAAGACGGTATCGTTCTCAAGCAAATTGAGGTAAATCAA
>JABFFZ010000032.1 GCA_013112725.1 Chloroflexota bacterium | reverse complement strand
GAACAATTCTGTTCACTGCGCACCTATATTTCCACGATTCGTAAACAAGGTCTCAATGTGTGGGAAGCATTAGGGTCTCTGTTTGACGATAATGTTCTCATGCCTCAACTCACACCTGTATAGTTA
This sequence comes from Chloroflexota bacterium, assembly GCA_013112725.1. Classification (GTDB taxonomy): domain Bacteria; phylum Chloroflexota; class Anaerolineae; order Promineifilales; family Promineifilaceae; genus CAADGU01. Next base: position 53,610 of record JABFFZ010000032.1, on the reverse strand, counting down.
CCAATAGGTCAATGAGATCATCCAATTCACGGTGTAATTGAGGATTCAGTATCGCCCGCAGCACCTATAAGCTGACACGCAGCCAGATTTCTCCCCTAATTGTTTCGTCCGAGAGGTGGGAAAAGTCGCTCAAATGGTAATGAAAAGAAGGCAGGTAAGGGTGCAACACTACCGGGACCTTCAATAGCGAATGAAAGTCAGTTGGAATGTTCCACGGCCGTTCACCATGATAGACAACCTGGGGAATGATTGGCGCTAAAGGTAGACCATCCTTTAGCTGTTGCTCCCAAAAGCGCACCATGTAGCGTAATAGCTGCAAAATAACCAGAGGATCAGGGTAACTTTTATGCTCAAACAGGAAATAGATGAAGGCCGCGTCGCCATTCGCCAACTGCACCTGGTAAAGAAGGTCGGTTTGATGTTCACGCATTGTCTCGTCAACAAAGGAACCATCTTGTAAGTGCAATGTGTTCAGATCAAGCATGGCCAGGACTTAGGCCAGTAGATATTCTTCGAGATAATTGCGCGCAATTTCTGTGCGGCTAAAACTTTCGCGGAAAAATTTATCGTGTGGATTTTGTACAGCCATGGTTGTCCACCTGCTTCATATCTGGTTTTTAATCTTCAGGTCGTTCGCCAGCCGGGGCCATTTTGACCAGGCGCGGATCAAAGCGGGCCAGCACTTCCACCAGGTCTTGCTGCGCCGCCATCACCTCGTGAATGTCTTTGTAAGCCATCGGCACTTCGTCTAGCCCGGCGGAAATCAGGGTCACATCCCGTTCGCGCAAATACTTTTTTACGTCGTGCCAGGTAAAGGATTTGATCGCCTGTTTGCGGCTCATGCGGCGGCCGGCGCCGTGCGCAGCCGATTGCAGCGACGCCTCATTACCCTTGCCCCGCACCACAAAACCGGGCGCACCCATCGAGCCGGGAATGATGCCCAACACCCCCTTCCCCGCCGGCGTGGCTCCTTTGCGGTGGACAATCACCGTTTCACCATCATGCTCCTCCTTCCAGGCAAAGTTGTGGTGATTTTCTATGTCTAGCAGCACTTTGGCGCCCAGGTTTTTGGCGATGTGTTTGTGAATCAGGGCATGATTGGCGGCGGCATACAGACCCATCAACTGCATCGCTGCCCAATACTCTCGACCAGCGTCGCTGTCCAAATCGAGCCAGGCCAGATGGCGCAGTTGTTTGGGCAGTTCTGGGTGCAAATCCATGGCCAGCTTGCTGTAATAGTCACAAACGGATGCCCCCGCACCCCGGCTGCCACTATGGCTGAGCAAGGCCACATACTGCCCTTTTGCCAGACCCACTGCCTCGTCCAGCACTTCCAAGATGCCAAACTCCACAAAGTGATTGCCGCTGCCGCTGGTGCCCAACTGCTCCCACGCCTTGTCGCGGTGGCGTTGGGTAATGGGGCTGACGCGCCAATCTTCCTCCATCACCGGATGGTCGCGCCGCAGTTGGCGGGGGAAATTCGCGCCAATGCCAAAGCGGGTTTCGGCTTCAATGGCGTTGGCCAGCCGTTTTTGCTCGCCGCGAATGATATTGGGGTGCATATCCAGCACCGTCAGTTTCATACGACAGGCAATATCCACACCTACGGCATAGGGGATGACGGCGTTCCGCGTGGCTAACACGCCACCAATGGGCAGCCCATACCCCACGTGGGCATCAGGCATCAGCGCACCGCGCACGGAAATGGGCAATTGCACCGCATTTTCAATTTGCTCAATGGAAGCGGCTTCCAGATCTTCGCCCCAGATGCGAAAGGGAGCGGGCTGGGAGCGTGGCTTAAAGGTGGGAATTGCCGTGCGCTGCGCCAGGATGGCGCTGGCTAACCCGCTAAAGAGTTCATCGTTGGTGTAATCGGCCGGGTTTTCGACCACGGCCGTAATCAAATCCGGTATATCTCGCTTCGGAATACCCAGGGCACGGGCATCTCGCACGGCCGTGCCCGCCGCCTTCATCGCCTCCCCCGGTGGCACGCCTAAACGCGCCAGTTTGCTTGCATTCATAGACCCTCACAGGTTCGTAGTAGGCGATTTATCGCCTTTTGTTGGCGATAAATCGCCTACTACGAACGTTTTTTCAGAATTTGCGGCTGCGGATATTTTCAAAGGCGGCATAGACTGATGACTTCCGACGGCCGTTGCCATCCACAATACCCGCATTACGCATCAGGTCAGACCAGGCAAACCAGATCACCACCGGAATCAGATTCGTATACCGGGCGGCAATCGTCGTGTACACGTCTTGAATGTACATGGCGATGTCCTGGTAATACTGCGGCCCAATTTCGTTATCAGCAGCCACGCCAATCTCTGTGATCCAGTATTTCAAACCGGGCAGCTCTTTTTCATACTCGGCAAACGCCTGCCCCAACGTGCCAAACGTCTGGCCCCAATCAAACGGTGCTTTGGTTCCCCAACGGCCGTAAGGATGAATCCCAATCGCGTCCACCGGCCAGGGGCCATTGAGCGCCTGTTTGCACGCCTTCAAGTAGGGGACGCCCTTATTCGGCCCCGTCGCCAGCCCGCCAAAAATTAGCGGCGACTGTGGCGATTCCGCCCGGATCGCCTCCGCTACCCGTTTCAGCACGATAGCAAACTGCGCCGGCGGCACATACACCGAAGCCGGATTATTTTCCAGGTCGCCCTCATTCCAGATTTCATACGCCACTTTTGCCCCGAACTTTTTATAGCGGGCGGCAATCTGGCTGGCCACATCGGCCAATTGGCTGGCGTAGGTATGCCAATTATGATTGCCCGACCAGGGCGCATTACCCCACACCGTCTCTTGATTCAGTACAATCAGCGAACCGATGCCTTGATCCACATACCCCTGCACCAGCGGGTCAAACTGGCGGAAGGCGGCGTGGATGTCTTGCCGCTCGGCCGGATTGTGCCGCGCCGCCAGTTTGAACACCCAGCGTACCCAATCCATACCCTGTAGTTCACCCGTTTGCAGCGGGTTACTGTGCGGCACATCCGGGTTAATGTTCATGCCGGTTTGTAAAGGCAGCGCAACCGGCGGCTCACGGTGATGGGGCGGGGTAGGGGTAGGCGTGGGCGTCGGTGTCGGAGTACCTTGCGTCACCTGAATTCGCAAATAAACCACTTCGCCGAATAAATTCCCCCTATCATCCTTCATGCGCCAATCGCCAAAGTGGACACCCGGCGACACCGGTGCGGTCAGCCTGATAGAAACATCACCCGTGGCGCCAGGGGCGATGGTGGGCAGAGGATAGCTGGTCTGGCTGCTCATCGCTTCACCATTCACCAGGACAAGGCTGAAACCTGTACCCCATACCCGTGTGCCGGTGTTTTTGACACGCCAGGTTTTGACAAACTGCACACCGGGGGCAATGGGCGTATCGTCAGGGATGGTGACATCGGCCACATAGGCGCTGCTGCTGGTACCGGGCTGGCTGGCTGGCGCTTCCGAGATAATGCGCAAAAAAACAATATCGCCAAACTGGTTTCCCTGGGGATCCGCCAGTCGCCAATCTCCGTAATACACACCGGGCGGCGATGGCGCCACCATTTGTACCGTAACATCTACCACCTCACCCGGTTTGGCTACCGGTATAGGCGCTTTGCCCCCAGACCCCATCGCGCTGCCACCCACCTGCACCATAGAATAACCTATGCTCCAGGTCGTTTCGCCGGTGTTGCGTATGCGCCACGTCTTGGCAAACTTCTGCCCCGCCGTCAGGCGCGTATCATCGGGAATGGTCACATCGGCCACAAAGGCAGCGTTCGATTTTTGGGCTGCTGGCGGCACAGGTTTGGGCTGTGGTTCTACCACTACTGCCGGAGGCGGCGCCGGTGGCTCAGGCCGGGGCTGCACCGGTGGTGGCGCATCTGGTTTGCCTGTTGCCTTATCCGGCTCCACGTCAAAGTGACGCTGCAAAGTGAAATCTTTAACCGGAGCAATGAGCCGCTGTGCCTTATTGGCAATGCCGCCAAATTCCGGCCCTAAATACCAGATAGCCGCGCCTTTGATTTCTGGATACCGGGCATACAGTTCGCCTACCGTTTGAATGTCTTTGATTGCTTTTTCCGGTGGCGGCACATCATTGAGCGTCCAGCCCCATTCGGTAATATGCACGGTGGGACGGGCAATGCCGTGTTTGTCACACACATCAAATAACGCTTTGAAGCGGCCAATTTTATAGGGATAACCATCCATGATGTTATCTACGGTGTAACTGTATTCGTGTAGGGCAACGGCGGCTTGATTTGGCCGTTTGGCGCACAATCGCAAGTATTCCAACATGCCCGGCTCTTCCCAGCCGGCCGGTTCTGGCTCCCCGCTCGACCAGGCAAACAGGCTGACCTTATACCCTTCCGCCTGGGCCAGGTTGGCCATATGCACCGCAAAACGGCCGAGCCAATCACAATAATCCCTGTCTACTTCGTTAATGGGTTCAATCCAGGTCAATTCTTTGTCAAATTCGGGGGGCAATTTATCACGGGTGCGCCGCCAATGCAGTTCCGCGCCGCCTTCGGGGTCTTTGGCATATTTGGGGTCTTTGTATGGCGGCACGTCATAATCATATTGGTGCCCCTGCCCCACCGTGCTGATCCGGTAAACCAGGGTGTGCGGCACACCGCTTTTGCGCGCCAGTTGGCCGGCCTCAAAAACCGGCCCGTAACTGTCTACCGACTTGATCATAAACGGAATACGCGCCGCATCCAGCGCCTTAAAATAATCCCCAATCCCGATAGCATTGCCACCCGGCCCGGTGTGAAAACCGATTTTGTTGTGAACTTTCATGGTGTCCTCCTTCGGGTCGTGATGCGTGATGCGTAAGGGGTCACACTTCACGCTTCACGAAATTCCGATCACCTGCTGGCCGCGCACGTTCAACGTGCCTTCGAGCTTTAGATTGCCCGCCTGGAGCAGTTTGCGATATTCCTGGACGCGAAAGGTGGAGGTACGCAGGGCGTTGCCGGTGCCTTTGTCCCCTTTGGCGATGTACTGGTCGGCCAGGCGGTTGAGCCGCTCTTCGCGCAAGTCCAAAAAGGCGGCAATCCATTGCGCTTCGGTGATGCCCTTTTCACCAATTTTGCCACCCAATCGTTCGGTGACGCGGGGCAGAACGATGTGCAGCCCACCCTGGATGTTGGTGTCATAGAGGGCAGCCAATCCTAATGGCGAACGCACGTTGTACTCACGGGCGGCGGAAACGGCCGGTTTGTAGAAGCTCTCTTCAAAAACAGTATCCTGGGCCTCGGCCATGGCCTGTTCCTGGGCCGCTTCCAGGAGGAGTTGTTTGATACGGCCATCGTGCCTTAAATTACCATCCATCTGCGCTACCCGCGCCGCATACTCGTTTTTGAGCGCTTGGGCCGTGGCACTGCTGCTGCGCGCCAGGTAGGCTTGCAGCACCCGGTTTAGGGTACCTGAAGCCAGGGTGGCCTGGTGTTTGCCAAAGCTAATGACGCCGGCGTCGTAGGTCTGGTAAGCAGCCGGGTTGCCCTCCGGGCTGCCAGACTCAAAGATGCTGGTGATGGCCCAAATCGTTTGGCGCCATTTGGCCGGTTCAAACTCCCCCTCAAACGCCACTGGCAGCGGCGCCGGCTTTTTTTCCGACTCTGCCGGTTTTTCTTCTACTTTGACCGGCTTCTCTTCTATTGGGGCGTTATAAGGTACCAGGATGCGCAAATAAATGAGTTCGCCAAAGGACTGCCCCTGGGCATTGCGCAGCCGCCAATCACCAAAATGCTTTCCGGCGGTAGCCGGGGCGATCTGGTTGATGGAAACGTCTACCTGTTGGCCGGGGGCGGCGGCAGGCAGGGACACGGCCGTGGGGCTGCCCATGGCGTTCCCATTCACAAATACCAGTTCATAGCCCGGCCCCCAGTTGGTACTGCCATTGTTTTGCACCCGCCAGGTTTTCACAAACGATTTACCCGGTTCTATTTGTACATCATCGGGAATGGTTATATCGGCAATGTAACGGCCGTTATCACTCATACCGTTCTCCTTTTGGCGTATGGACGTGTTCAGGTGTTCACTTTACACGTTCACACGTGAATCTATGAGAACCTGAGCACATTCTTTGCCTGCTTTGGGATCAATAGTGGTAAGCGTAAAGGAGAGTGGGCAGGTTGTCAACAAACATCAAGGATACGCCAGTTCCAGAGAGTGGCAGAGTCCGCGCGTTAGCCAGCCGGCGCTGGTGTCTGGGGCGTGGTTGAGGATGTTCATTTCTACGGCCGTACCACCCCCATAACGTGGATAAAATAGCACCCGCACATGGACGGAGGCAAAAATGACCGGTAAATCATAAATCCAGCCAGAAGCCATGGCCCCAGCCGGAGCCGACCAAGCGGCAATTTGCCCGCCGGTGACATCATGCAGGGCATAAATACCGGCTTGGGCGCTGCGCCCGCCCTGGTGAAAACTGAATTGGGCGCAGGCGTATTGATCAGTGGGTACGGCCATTGTCCGCCACTCAACCGGAGGGATCACCAACACCTGCCCCACACTGATTGTGCTGTTAAGCTGGTTAATTTGATCCAGCGCTTCCATGGTGGTGTTATGGCGGCTGGCAATGCGGTAGAGGGTATCGTCCGGCTGGACGACGTAAATGGCGCTGCCGGTTGCGTAAAGGGCGGGGGAAACGGCCGCTTTGACTTCGCTCAGCGCAGGTGTGACCGAAGTTTGTGGCGCTCCAATGACGCTGTTCGCCGATGAAGCCATGCGCAGTCCGGCTGCCCGCTGCCGCAGCGCCGGTTCGCCATCATAGGCCATTGATACGGCGGCCATGGCCAACACCAGCAGCAGGGCGCAGCCAGCCGCCAGCCAGAGGGGCGACTGCCAATTCGGCGGCTGCCAGTGAACCTGACGCCAATAGGCGGCCCGCCAGCACCATTTTGTCCAAAAGGGAATGGGGTGGGAAGGGGTACGGCCGTACTCCTTCTCTTGCCCCCTAACTCTAATAACTGTTTCTTTTTTGGGGAAAACAATGCTCCGTTCTTCGTTGTTCATTTCACCCCTATTTATCCGCGAAAACCCGCGTCCATCCGCGTCTCATTTACAGGTGGGGGCAGTATAACACCGCGCCACCGACAGTCGGCGAAAAAGGCGTGAAAGTTAAGCCCAAAAGACCTGACAGATTTGGGAAATCTGTCAGGTCTGGCAGTTCATCTAATAACCGGCAGGGTACTGAATTTCGATGGCGTGGCACGCCCCTTGTGTCAGCCAGCCATAGGGCGTTCCCGGCGCGGGATTCACGATCTCCATCTGAATAGGCGAACCACCGCCATACCGGGGGTAAAAGACCACCCGCACATGCGCCGACGGATGAGACAGCGGCAACCCGTTGATCCAGCCAGAATCCACCGCCCCAGGGCGCGCCGTCCAGGAAGCAATCTGCCCACCGGTGACGTCAATCAGCACAAAAATGCCATCCATCGCGCCACGATACCGGTCGCGCCCTTGCATAAAGTTAAAGCGGGCGCAACTGCGATCTACCTGCACGGTGGGATTGGTCTCGGTGGTAGCGGGGGTGTTGGGCACATCCGGCAGCGAGGAGGGTACCTGTGACCAGTTGGCAGGTGGGGCACCGGAGGCCGGGGCAGCAGGAGCGGCATAAGGATTCTGCACCCAGGGGGTGGTGGGGGCGGTATAGCTGCCGGCCGCCGGAATAATCAAAACCTGGCCGACGTAGATGGTATTGGCATTGGCGAGATTGTTGGCCTGGGCTACGGCCGTGACCGTCGTCCCATACCGTGTAGCAATGCGATACACTGTATCTCCCGGTCGCACCACATAGGTGACGCTACTGCCACTGGCTGCAGGCGCAATAGCGGAAACGGCCGGGACGGAAGTTATCGCCGCCGCTTCTGCGGCGGGTGCAGCGGCCACGACAGCAGCGGCGGTGTTAGCGGCATTGGCCTCGGCGCCGGGAATATTGAGCAACTGGCCTACCAAAATGAGATTGGGATTGGCAATCTGATTGGTCGCTACCAGGTCAGACACGGTGGTATTGTAGCGCCGGGCAATGCTATATAACGTATCACCCGACTGCACCGTGTAGTCATAGGCTGACGTGATGCCGACCAGGCCAACCACCAACGCCAGAGCTACCAGCAGGGCGACCTTGTGCGCCGTCCTGACCTGGGAAATCTCCACCCTGGCATGACGCCAATAGGCGATCTTCCAGCGCAATCTGTTCCAAAACGGAATGGTTGCGGCTGGTTTAGCCGCTGAGTGGGGATCAGAAACTTTGATAATGGGGAGCGTTATGGGTGAGGAGTTCTCCTCTTGGACGCTGTTCATCTCAGACTTCCTCCTGGGGGCAAAAAATTGATTTGCCCACCGTATTCCTTCCTCTACGAATACTGCTGAGAGTTCAGACTGACATGAATAAAACGCTGCCAGTATAACACCCGGTCAAGGAGCAATGGGGGAAAAAGTCGTGAAAGTTTGGTGAATGGAGATTACAGAGTAGAGAGTGGACAATCTCCAATCTCTACTCTCACTTTATTGCCTGTTGCCAGGCAGCTTGCACTTCAGTTTCGGGCAAATTGGCCGCCAGCAGGTGGCCGAGCAGAGCACCGCAGTCCCGGCAGAACTGTTCACTGTCGGTAGTGGTGATGGGGGTAACAGGGGGCCGGCCATACCTGCCGTCTACCGATGGCCCCTCTCCTACCGCCAGCACCAACACCACATCGTGCAGCAGCGCCTTCATCCCGGCCACATGCACATTTAAGTGGCTTTCCGAGTAAACCACATAGCGATTGACCAGCCGGAAATTGACCCGCTGCAAGGCGATGGTCAACGCCGCCCACGCCTTGGGGTTCCAGTGGTGAAAGGTGAAGATGAGGCGGCCGCCACCGTCCTGACGGCCGCCACCGTCCTGACGGCCGTCTCCGTCCTGACGGCCGTCTCCGTCCTGACGGCCGTCTCCGTCCTGACGGCCGTCTGCCCCCAACACCCGCGCACACTCCCCAAAAATCTGGCTCAAAATCTCGGTATAACGGCTTTCCCGATCTAACCGGTGCGGGTCAACGGCCGAAAGCTGCGCATCATAGGCCCAATCCACCGTGTCTGGCAGCAGTTGGCGCAGCCAGACGCGGAAAAAGGCAGCCAGATCGCTGTACTGAATGCTGTCAAAATAAGGCGGGTCTGTGACCACAAAATCCACACTGCCATCTGGCAAATCTAATCGGGCTGACGATCCTTGCCGCAGCCAGAATTTGCGCCGGTCATCCGGCCGAATCTGGTCAAATTCAGCCACTTCCGTCCCGGCATCTCGCTCGCCCGAAATCTCCACAAAACTGTCTTGTTGTGGCCGCCTCTCAGTCCCAATGGGCTGCCTTCCAGAGGGTGCCATCTGTCTTTCGCGCGGGGATTGCGCCCAGACACGGCCGTTTACCAGCCGCGTATGAAACAGCCGTTGCAGCGTGCCGGAGGCTTTGTCCGGGTACAAGGGGTTGTTTTCGACGGCCGTGTGTGGAAACGAATAGGCATGATGGGAAAAGGTGTGCCGCACCGCGCCGGGCCGCCGCTGATTTTTGCCTTTGTAGCCGCACAACATCGAATTAAATTCCAGCGACGTGGAGACCAGCAGCGCCAGATTTAGCCGCACGGCCGGGACAAAATCCGGCAGCAGCCGGATGGCCTGCGCCAGGTAAAGCAGCTGGCGGCTGGAAAACAAATCCAGGTAATTGTTCACCCCATGCGCCGCCAACTGGCGCGATTTCCGCCCCGGTTCCACCGTAAAATCAGGCCGGGTGAAGGCCAACCCCTCTCGCTGCCGATCCGCCGCCGCCAGCGTTTCGCGGTCGGCGGCGTCTGGCGTTTTGAAGAAGAGATCGCCACCGCCGCCGTTTTGCCCCACCACCACCAACGGCACGTACCGCCGCCAATAGGGAATCGTCAGGTCATCGCTCACCGGCGAGCGACGGCCGCGCCCCCAGGTATTGCCCTTTTCCAGTAGCGGCAAACCGTCGGCTGCCGGTTGGCAGTGGTGAGGTTCGTCCCCCCGCATCACCGCCTGGCACTCCGGGCACAGCCGGATGACTGAGCCATCATTGCCTATGCGCAAGGTTAGCGAATCTACGACGATGACGGCTGTGCCATTGGCCCACCGCCGCGCCCCGTAAATGACAAAACGCAGCGGCGTCCGCTGACCCGTTTCAGGATGGGTAGTTAGAAAAAACGGCGCGAGTTTGGCCTGCATCGTCCCGTAAAATTGAGCAAATGCCTCTTCCAATTCTGCCAACGACACATCGGTCAACGTGGCCCGCGCTTGCAGCACCGGGATGGGGTCTAAATCCGCGCCCAACACATTCGCCCCCAGGCGGATCGCTTCGTGCAGGGTGGTCCCCCCGCCCATCATGGGGTCGAGAATGACCCGCCCTTCCAGACCGCCAGGTGCGTAGTAATCTTGCACGGCCGTATCCGTCACCAGCCCCTTCAAAATCAGGCGAAAGGTGCTGCCACAGCGCCGCGCCCACCATTTGTGCAGATAGCTGTTGGGGCGGTAATAATGTTTGTTATACGCTTCCAATTTTGCCATCTGGCTGGCAAAGGTTTCGTCGAAGTGGGCGTCTATGGGGTACATGGGGGGAGATTGAGTAATTGGGTAATTGGATAATTGGGAGATTGGCGCTGAAAGATTGGCGCTGAGGACGCGATCAATCTCCAATCTCCAATCTCCAATCTCTGATCTCAATTCTCATCAGATATTGTTCAAATTCAGCCAGCGTCGTCGCCGTGAATAAAGTGGGCAGCAGGGTTTCTAATTCGGGAAAACCGGCGGCGTATTGTTTGAGGTGTTTGCGGAATTGCCGCAAGCCATAGCTTTCGCCGTAGTAACGGGCCATTTCGTAGGCGTGGCGGCGCACGGCCGTGACCACATCCGCCAACCCCACATCCTCCCGACTGCGGCGGGCAAATATCCAGGGGTTGCCAATGGCCGCCCGGCCAATCATCACCGCGTCACAGCCGGTGTGTGCCTTCATGCGGTCAATGTCCGCCGGGCTTTGCACGTCACCATTGCCGATGACGGGCACGGAAACCGTTTGCTTGAGGCAGGCAATGGCATCCCAATCGGCACGGCCGTCATACTTTTGGGATTTGGTACGGCCGTGCATGGCAATCAGCGCCGCGCCATTGTCCTCCATAATTCGGGCAATCTCCAGGTAATTTTGTTGCGTGGCGTCCCAGCCCAGGCGGATTTTGCCCGTCACCGGTATGGGCAAATGGGTAGAAAGCAGGCGAAACGTCTCCGCCACCAGTGCTGGCTGCGGCATCATGCCCACGCCCGCGCCGCGCCCGCTCACCTTGCGCGTAGAGCAGCCCATATTTACATCAATCACATCTGGCCCCCAGGCCACAATGCGCTGCGCCGCCTGCAAAATAAGGCGGGCGTCATTGCCAAAAATCTGAAACACCATCGGCCGTTCGCCCGGCTGTTTGTCCAACCTCATGCGAAAACGCTCCGCCACCTGCCGCCCCAGGAGAACCTCCACCGGTACGAATTCGGTGTAGTGCATGGCCGAACCATAAGCCCGGCATAACGCCCGGTAAGGCACGTCTGAATATCCGGCCATGGGCGACAGGATCACATCCCCATATACCGGCACAATGCCGACACGAAACAACGGTTTCGGCTCAACCATCATTCCAACACCGGCTCCAGCATCTCGTTGCCCGATTGCGCCCGGTTATCGGCGGCAATAAACTGCCCCTGCAAATGGCCGGTGACCATCAGCACCAACATGATCGCACCATATGTCAAACCCAGATAAATGAAATAACCGATGCAGGGGATAAAAACTACAATAAGCACTGGCAGCATGACCAGACTAACGCCCAAATACAGGCCAAAAAAAATGAGCACAATCAGCAGATAATCGGTCGGTTGGGTGCGCACCAGCCGCCACATCTCGGCAAATTGCAGGCAGGAACCAACCGAACCACGCCGGGCAATCTGAATGCCAAACATCGGCCAGACCGCATACAACAGCAAACTATACGGCATGACACAGGCAAACATCAGACCAAACAGGGCAAAAAATTCCGGCGGTGGCGGGGCAGACGAGGTGGCAGAAAAGGCTTCCGGTTGGCCGGCTGCCAGCATAACCATCGCCCCAGTCATGCACCCAATCAGCACAAAAATCGGCAGCATAAAAATAAAGAAGGCCGCAATAAAACGCAGCCCATCGGTTAACAAACGGCCGAAGTCATTCCAGTCCGGCAAGGGCGAACCCAAATCGGCTTCGGGGCGGTCTATCGCTGCGGCCACATTGCGGGCTACCTGTATCTGGTAACCAAAGATGGCAAAATTGGCAATAGGAATCGCGCCAATCACCGCCCCTAACAGCAACTTCTTTGTCCACTCCTTATCTTCGCTGATGTAAGCAAATGCTCTGCCTATGTCCATTTTTTGTGTTCTCCTGGTGGGCGAAATAATACTCCATCTGGTGGCAAGTTGCATGTGGCAGGTGGCAGGTGACAAGTGGTCTTTTAGGTCTGGCTGCCTATCCAGGTCCATAAGACGACGTTGGCCAACATCATCACGGCCGTGACCACCTGATGCCCCACCCCTTCATTTTTATGCGATAATAGATATTGGGCGGCAAACGCCCCGGCCCAGCCACCCCAAAAGGATAACAAATAAAACACCCACTCAGCAATACCCGTCACCTTCACTGCCACTGCCCGTTTGTCATAGCCATAGACCACAAAACTCAGGGCGCTCACTCCCACCCAACTGGCAAAAATCCAATTGACGCGCAGGTTGCCGATCAGCGGCGGCGGCCAATGGTTCAGGGTGGCGTATACGGCCGTGCCCCACACCAATACCCCCACCGCCAACGACCCCCATTGCAAAAGCCACGACCGCCCGGTAGACGGCCGTCCCATAAAGAGAAAAAAGAACGCCAGAATAATCCAGCTTAAACAAAGCGCAGCCCAAACTACCACCCAGCCTTCCTTTATAAATAGTGGTCTGTTTATTCCGAAATCTTCTCCACGCTGCCGGTAAGAGAGCGGCGCAGTTCCTCATCAATACGCTCCTGCAAAAACATCTTGATGAGCGATTGGTAGGGAACATCACGTTTATTAGCAATCACGCGCAACTGATCGAGCATAAACTCGGGTAAACGCAACGAAATTGTCCGGGTAGACGGTTTCAGCTTTGGCAATACAGTTTCTTCCGCATTGTCCCAGTTGATAAATTCAGTTGAATCCTGAGTGGCCCAAAAGGCCCGCTCCTCATCTTCATTTTCAAAAACCGGTATATCGGTTAATCTTTGCGGCATAAATCCTCGCTTCTCGCCGATTCATATCACGAGCCGAGATTACTCGTACTAAATCCCCCCTCACTGTGAACGTAATAAAAAGCCAACGCTCCCTGTCAGTCTTCCCCAAAGCATAATATCTTGCCTCAATCTGATCATGTGCTATATCCGATCCAGCAATCAAAGGTCGGTTGAAGAACACCTCTTCACACTCCCTGTTTGTAACCTGATGCAAATACCAGTTTTTGTCAGAGTTTCCATCATCCCACTGAAACCCTTTGCAATTGGCAAGAATATCTTTCATCTCATCAGCCAGATTTAAACAATCACGATCCCATCAGGATAGCCGTATATTACAACAATATACATTTTTTACAAATCATGGAATACTCAGGATAGTGTCATTACCATCAACACACGGGGGCGCAGATTTTTGTTGATTCGCCGGGCGGTGCCAGACAAGGGGCAGAACCATTTTGATTGACCAATGCTATGCGTTCCCTTGCCTGCACTACTTGTGAATGCTCTTGACAATCACGGCCGTATCACGGAAAATGTAATCGCTTACATTTGTGAGTTTCAAGATGAATGCAAAGACCACCCACCCCACCATCGCCGATGTGGCCCGGCAGGCCGGCGTCTCCACCGCCACCGTCAGCCGGGTCATCAACAAGAGCGGCAACGTGACGGCCGTTACCATTGCCCGTGTACAGGCAGCCATTGCCGCGCTGGATTATGCGCCCCACAGCGGTGCGCGCGTCCTGGCCAGCCGCCGCGCCCGCACCATTGGCCTAATCACGCCCACCATCAGCGACCTTTTTTTCACCGACCTGCTGCGCGGCATCGAGCAAACCGTCTACGAAAACGATTACACGCTGCTGGTACATGCCACACAGGGACGGTCGTATGACAACATCATCCCCACGCTGCCCCTCAACCACCACAACACGGACGGCCTCATCATCTTCACCAACAGCGTAGACGATGCCCGGCTGCAAAAGCTGCACGCGCGCCATTTCCCGCTGGTGCTGCTGCACCGTTCCCCACCTGCCGATACGGGCATCCCCTGTGTCACCTTTGAAAACAAGGATGGCGCTTACCGCATGACCGAACACCTCATCACCTGCGGCTACCGGCGCATCGCCTTTGTGGCCGGGCCGGCCGGGAATGAGGATGCCGGGTGGCGGGAGCAGGGCTACCGGGAGGCGCTGGCGGCACATGGGCTGGCAATAGACCCGGCCTTGATCGTGCCGGGAGATTTTAACGCGGCGGTGGCAGCTACGGCCGTAACCCACCTCTTACATTCCCAACCCGACATCCACGCTATCTTCGCCGCCGACGACGAATCGGCGCGGGGTGCATTGCAGGCCATCCAGCAAAGCGGGCGGCGCGTGCCCCAGGATATTGCCCTGGCCGGTTTTGATGATTCGCTGCTCTCGCAATATCTCAATCCACCGCTGACCACCGTGCGCGCCCCCATCGAAGCCGCCGGACGCGCCGCCGCCGCCCAACTCATCCAGCTTATTCACACCGGCCGCGCCGACCCCCTCACCCGTCTGCCCACCGAACTGGTGATCCGGGAGTCTTGTGGCTGGGTTTTAGTAAACAGTGAGCAGTGAGCAAACCAAACACGGAGTATAACCATGAAAGTAACCGTCATTGGAGGTGGCAGCAGCTACACCCCGGAACTCATTAATGGCTTTTTGGAACGCTTTGACAGCTTTCCCCTGACCGAACTGTGGCTGATGGACATTTTGCCGGAGCGATTGGAGATTGTGGGTAAATTTGCGCAGCGTATGGTGGAGGCGCAGGGCGCACCGTTTACGGTGCATCTGACCACCGACCAGCGTGCGGCGGTGAAAGGCGCAGACTACGTCACCACCCAACTGCGCGTGGGCTGGATGGCCGCCCGCCGCGAGGACGAATACCTGGGGCAACGGCATGGCCTCATCGGCCAGGAGACAACGGGCGTGGGCGGCATGGCCAAGGCGCTGCGCACCATCCCCGTCATCCTCAACATTGCCCAGAATATGCGCGAACTGGCCGCGCCGGGCGCCCTACTGGTGAACTTCACCAACCCCGCCGGACTGGTGACGGAAGCCCTGGCCCGCTATGCGCCGGATATCACGGCCGTTGGCGTTTGCAACGCACCCATTAGCGCCCAATTGAGCTTACTCAAGAGCATCAACGAGGCCGAGCAATTGCCTCAGCCCATCACCCCAGACCGCACCCGGCTAAACACGTTGGGGCTGAACCACCTGACCTGGCATCGCGGCTTCACCATTGACGGCGAAGATGTGTGGCCGCGTATCATCGAAATGACGCTCAAGCAGTTGCGCGCCGCCGAACACCCGGCCTGGTCGCCAGAATTGGTGGAATCGTTGCAAATGATTCCCAACTATTACCTGCAATACTTTTATGACACGGACAAGAAGCTGGCGGAGCAGGAAAAATGGCCGCCTTCCCGCGCCGAAGCGGTCATGGCGATTGAGGAAAAATTGTTCGCCCAATATGCCGAACCGGACCGCACTGTGCCACCGGAAGGGCTAATGGAACGGGGCGGCGCCTATTACTCCACCGTAGCCACACAGCTTCTCAATGCCCATTACAACGATTTGCAGGAGACGCACGTGGTCAATGTGCCCCATCGCGGTGCAGTGCCCGGCTGGCCGGCCGATTGGGTATTGGAAATGCCCTGTGTCATCGGGCGAAATGGTATTTCGCCCCTTCCCACCGAACCGCTGCCGCCGGTCTGTTTTGGCCTGCTCAGCGCCGTGAAACAGTATGAACTTCTGACGGTGGAAGCGGCCGTACACGGAGACCGGAATGCGGCCTATCAGGCATTGCTGGCCCACCCCCTCGGCCCCGCCGCTGACCAGGTGCAGACGGTACTAGACGATTTGTTGAGTACACACAAAGCGTATTTACCACAATTTTGGCGCTAGTGGCTGGTGGCTGGTGGTTGCTTTACCATCCACCAGCAACGAACCATCAGCCACCTTTCGAGGAACGATGCACGCAAACCCTTATCTGAAAAAACTTGGTTTTAGCAACGCTAATCGGGTAGTGATTTTGCACGCGGATGATATTGGCATGTGCCAGGCCGGACTGGCGGCGTATGACGAGACCGTGCAATTTGGCGTCCTCTCTTCGGCGGCGACGATGGTACCGTGCCCCTGGTTTCCGGCTACGGCCGTACTCTACCACACGCTCCGGGCCACCCACCCCAACCTGGACATGGGCGTCCACGTGACGCTGACCAGCGAGTGGGATGGGCTTCGCTGGGGCCCCATTTCCACCCGTGATGTGGCCTCCGGCCTGCTCGATGCCGAAGGCTACTTCCCCCGGCAAACAGCGACAGTGCAGGCACACGGCCGTGCCGCCGCCGTCCTGGCCGAAATGGAAGCCCAATTACAACGCGCCCTGGCTGCCGGAATTGATGTAACCCACCTGGATTCACACATGGGCAGCATCTTTCACCCCCAATTCATGCCCCTGTACATTGAGTTGGCGCAGCGGTACCGTATCCCGGCGCTGGCCTTCCGCTGGCAAGCCGGTGATTTGCAGGCGTGGGGGATGGATGAGGTCACGGCCGTGCAGTTTGCCAACTGGTCCCAAAACCTGGAAGCCAGCGGCTTTCCCCTGCTGGACAGCATTTTCATGATGCCCCTGGACACACACGAAAACCGGCTGGATGTGGCCCGGCAATGGCTCACCAACCTGCAACCCGGCATCCATTACTTCCTCTTTCACCCGGCGCAAGATACACCGGAACTTCGCGCCTTGGCTCCTGACTGGCGGGCGCGGGTGGCCGATTACCAGCTATTCGTGGATGAAGCCTGGCGGCAGGCAGTGGCCGAATCTGGCGTTCGGGTGATTGGGTGGCGGGAGATACGGGAGAGGATGAGATTAGGAGAGTAGGGGAGTAGGAGATTAGGAGATTGGGAGATTGGCTTTCCAATCTCTTAATCGCATCATATCGCAATATCCCCATATCTTGTTCATAACATGACACAATACTTTTTAGGCATAGACACCGGGGCGACGAAGAGCCATGCGCTGATTGCGGACGAACACGGCCGTATCTGCGGTTTTGGCGAGAGTGGCCCCGGCAATTGGGAAGTGGTCGGTTGGGGCGGAATGCAGGCCACGCTAGACGAGGTTATCGGCCAGGCCACGGCCCAGGCAGGCATCACGCGGGCGCAGTTGAGCGGCGCGGGGTTAGGCCTGGCGGGGTACGATTGGCCGGAAGACCGCCCGCCGCACGAAGCCATCATTGCGCAGCTTTTACCCGGCGTACCTTTTGCCCTGGTAAATGACGCTTTTCTGGGGCTGCCTGCCGGGACGGACGCCGGTTGGGGGGTGGTGGTGGGCGCCGGCACCAGTTGCAACGCTACCGGGCGCAACCCGCAGGGGCAGATGGGCCGGCTGACCGGCTCCAGCCGTTTTGGCGAATATGCGGGATCGGGGGAACTGGTGCTATTTGCCCTGCAAGCAGTTTCCCGCGCCTGGAGCCGGCGGGGGCCAGAGACGGCATTAGGCGCGGCGTTTTGCACGGCCGTCGGCGCAGCCGATGTCTCCGATTTGCTGGCGGGGTTGATGCGCGGCCGTTATCACATACACGCCGAAAAAGCGCCGGTGGTATTTGCCACCGCCGCCCAGGGTGACGCGGTAGCGCTGGAACTGGTGCGCTGGGCCGGGCACAGCCTGGGCGACCTGGCCTGCGGCATCATCCGCCAGGTACAGATCGCCGACCTGGCCTTTGACGTGGTGCTGACAGGCAGTTTCTACAAAGGCAGCCCGCTGATCCAGGAAATGATGGCCGAGACGATCCACGCCCTGGCCCCCTACACCCGGCTGATACACCTGAATGCCCCGCCGGTCATTGGCGCGGTGTTGTTGGGCATGGAACAGGTGGGAGCGGCGACGGCCGTTGTCCGGCGTGTGTTGATTGAGCAAGTGAAACGTGAAACGTAATCCAAAGTCCGATTACTGATAACTGATTACTCTGTAACATAAATAATTCACGCTTCTGTCATGCCTGCGGAGGCAGACATCCATTTTCTGGATTCCCGCCTTCGCGAGAATGACATAAAACCAATCCTTTTGTTACAGAACACTGATTACCGATAACCCGACGACTATGAACAAAATCCTACTCCTCTTGATCATCGTGGTGGGCACAGCCGTCGGCTGCCAGCAACCGGCAGCCACACCCACACCACCGCCTACGGCCGAACCGACGGCCACGTCTCTGCCGCCAACACCCATAACACCGCCATTAGGGGCGGGAATGCGTTATTCCCGCTATGGCTCCTGGTATGATCCTGGCCCGGATTATTGGGCCGGGGTGGCGCAGCAGATGGCCGGTTATTTCCCCAGCGCGGTACCCCAGGCGGTCTGGATTGTGGGCACGGTCGGTGGGCAGGGCACGGCTCTTAATTTTCCCGGCCAGACGGATAAACCATATATCTACTTCACCTCACAGGATAAAAATGAAGAGGTACTGACGCTGTTTGACGAGATGGGTGGGCAGGTGTGGTTGCAAGTAGAACCGGGTCATGCCGATGTGGAAACGTTAATACACATTTTGCTGGAACGGTACGGCCGTCACCCCAGCGTGGTGGGCGTTGGCATAGATGTTGAGTGGTACGGCTCGGTGGCTACGGCCAAGGGCACGCCGGTAACGGATGAGGTGGCGCAGCAGTGGGTGGCGGCGGCCCGGTCACATGGGGAACAGTATCGCATCTTCCTCAAGCATTGGCTGCCGGCGTATATGCCACCCACTTACCGGGACGGCCTCTTTTTCATAGATGACAGCCAGGGTTTTGCCTCGCTAGAGGAGATGGTGTCCGAGTTTACCACCTGGGGGAAGATATTTGCGCCGTCGCCGGTAGGGTTCCAATATGGCTACCAATCTGATCGGAAGTGGTGGCAGGAATTGGAGAATCCACCGCAAGCGATAGGGGAACAATTGATCACGGCCGTGCCCCATACCGCCGGCCTTTACTGGGTAGACTTCACCGTACTAGACATGTTCCCGCCGGAACGATAACGTCAACCGCACAGTGTAGAAACTTTCATAAGTGTCAAGGGGTTTGAAAGGCAAATTGTTGAAAACGAGACGGGCCAAAAACTGTATCATGGCGAAAAACCGCCCAGGTCCACAAAGGATTGAGCACATTAGGCCCAGACGCACAACGATTGCAAATACGCGGCCGAGCCGTCGCGGAGCCAGCCGTCTAGTTGGGCGACTTCCTTAAGCTGTTGCCCGCGCTGGCGGGGCACAACCAGGTAATGGCATTTCAGTTCCGGCACGACCGTCATATCTCCCCACAACTTTTCAAACTGCGCCACCGGGAAGATGTCTTCCTGCCCCTTGCCCCACCACTTTTTCACATCTTTCAGGGTGATATAGGTGGGCATCCGCGCTGCCATCTGGCGTACGGCCGTGGCCACCTTCACGCCATCTGCCAGATCCGCCCGGCCCAGCCCAAACACGGCCAACAACTGGTCAATATCCAGCCACATGGTGTTGGAGTTGTAATAACTCAGGGCAAACTCAATCTCCTCGTGGGGTAAAGCCAGCCCTTCAATCAGGCGGACACGGTCGTCAATCCGCGCCAGCCCGCCCCCCCTATCCTCAATGCGCCGGGTGATCACCTCGGCCGTCAGCGCCGCGCCGGAAGCCAGGTGTGCGCCCAACACCGCCGGAGCCACGTTGGCTCCCAGGGTGTCAATGTTGTGAACCATGAGTGTACGGAGCGACGGCCGTGCCGCCACCAACTCCCGCAGCACCCCATTCAGCAGCAAATTGGGAATCTCATACCAATGCCCCACCGGATGCAGACATTGGCGCGGCAAATTATCGGTATAGTCACTACCCTCGCCCATGCTTTGCGCCCAACCGATGAGGGCATTGTGCAGACTCTCGCGCACCTTTTGCGCCTGCTCGTCTAATAGCTGCTGCGGCATCTCCTCCCAGGCAAAACGCAAATCGCGGGCCATGGGAATGAGCCGCAGCCCCACCGACCGCCCCGGCGACAGATAGAGCGGGCCGCCATACCCGTAATTCCCTTCGGCCTGCAAAAAATTGGCGATGGGGTCATGCGTCAGGTAGCTGGTGGTGATGATGTGTGGCAGTTCCACGCCCACCAGCCGGCCGATCTGGCGGCTTTTGGCGAGATGTACCTCGATAAATGTGCGGTGACGGCCGTCCAATTCCACAAACGGATTGAGCGCCTTCACTACGCCTGCGCCGTGCGTCCAGCGGCTGCCCGCCCCACCCGCCAACGAAACCACCGCCACATTTCCATCAGCCAATGCCTTGAGACCCAATTCCCGAAAATGGGCGGGCATCTTGCCGGTCATATCCTGCACATCGTCCGGGCGGACGTCTTCAATGAGGCTGCGCACCGGCAGCCGATTTTGCGCCAGGCCAATACGCCCGGCGCGCAAATCACTGCGAATCTGCTCATGCTGGATGTGATCAAAGCCGTTTTCGGCCAGCAGCGCCTCCAGGCTCTTGCCCGTCTGCGCTCCTTCCACCGCGCCGGGCAGCAGCCGGTCAAACAACGCCTGCACCATACTGCCCAGCTCCTGCTGACTACGCGAGGCCGTGCCCAGCCGATCCAGTTCGGCGCGGCGGGCGGGCGGCAGTTCCCAGGCATCTTTGCGCAGCAGGGCGGGCACGGTGAGCGTGTAATAATGCGGCGGCATGAGGGCGACCTCGCCGTCCAACCAGTCTGCCCAGGTACCCCGTTCGTTGATGGCAAAGTCATACACCACCGGCTCCATGGCAAAGGGCACGGCCGTTTCCAACCCCCGTTTGGTCTGGCTCATAATCATTTGCAACCGTTCTTGGGCTTCGGCCTTGCGCGCGGGTGCAAAAATAAAGCCCATGCCGCCACCGGCCATGCCGCCCAACATCCAGAAGCCCCAAAAATCCGCGCCAAATTCCGCCTGCACCTGGCGAATCAGCTCGTCGGTGTAACGGTTGCCCGCCCAGGGAATGATGGTGCGAATGGGGCCATGAAAGTTGCGATGGGTGGCCGCACCGATAGCCGATACATCACCGGCCTTCAAGTGCGCGACGATTTCATCATAAATATGGATGGCGGTCTGACGGCCGTGCCATTCCGCCGCCGAACGCAGCAAATACTTCTCCGTCACCATCTCCAAAATGGGGCCAACGTCCTGCGCCATGCCGCCATGCACCAGCACCAGACTCTCTTGCAACGCCTGCCGCGTGGCCGCTGACACTTCGTCCAGGGTGAGTATGTGATGCCCCGGCAGCAGCCGCCCCCGGCTGATCCCCCATTCCGGGTCGCCCTCAGCCGCCAGTTCACCGTGAATCATCTTCATGCCCGGCCAGACGCCGCTAGAATCCTGCCAGCCGCCGCCCGACCCGGCCAGCCATTCACCCAAAATGGCCCGCGCCGCCACCAGCCGTCGCTCCGCTTCGCTGAGTTGGCCGGTCAGCAACTGTGCCTGCCCGGTGGCCCGCATACAAACGGTGATCAGGCAGGCCAGCAAATTGGTGGAGACGGCCAGCCGTGACCCTTTAGGGATGCCGTTGACGCTGCTGACCAGTTCAAAACCGCGCCCCGGCCCCACCAGTTGCACCAGCAAATCGGCGAGCGGCTGCCCGGCCCCTTCCATGCCCGGCGGCACCATCCCGGCGGCAATGATGGCCGCTTTGAGCAGCCCCAGGTAATCGCGGGCAAAGTCAAAAATTTCGTCGAGGGTGGTGATCACGGCCGTAGCTCCCAAATCCACGCTCGTCAACCGAATTACTGGTTCATCAATCACCCGAAAATAGGCTTCGACTGGCGGACGAGGGGTAGAAGAATCTATCCCCCGTACCGCCAGATCAATGGACACATTGAGAACCCGCGCCCCTTCGGGGAAGTCCATACCCAGGAAGAAGATATCGCTCCAGCCGGAGTGGGTGAGGTCCATGCGCACCGGTGTGCTTTCGCGCAGGATGGGGAAGAGGCCGTTTTTCGTCTGGCACAGTTCCGGCCGAATACGCAGCGGGTGGTCGGCGGGATGGCCGGTGCGGAACATCCACTGGTTGCCGCGCACCGTGCGCACACTACGCCGCACCTGGTCGGCCAATGTCTGGAAGCCCAGCCGGTGATAGGCGGCGGCTAAGGCACTGGCGATGGCGTCGTTGGGGCCGCCGGCCGTTTGCTGCGCCAGGAAACTGTCTATGGCTTCGGCAAAACGGCGGTTGAGCAGATGCTCGTAACCGGCGTAGGGGATGTGCCCTTTGCCGGGCAGCCCCACCTTCTGCGGCAGGTGAAAGCGGTAGATGGCATAGAGGAAAAAGAGCGCCCGCACTCGTTCATACAGGTTGTCCCGTTCGCGGCGGAATCTGTCCAGGGCGGCACATTCGGCCAGGAGTTCGGGCAGGGTAGCTGCCTGGCAGAAATCGTCCAGGGAACGGTTGCGGGTGTGGGGGTCTACGGCTGTGATGATTTCAATCAGTTTGCTCATAGGGTTTGGGGACTTTTAGAACGGGATAGGAAGTTGAACGGAGGTTTCAAATAGTTCTTCATGCTCAAGTATGCCATCGGTGGCAAAGCCTGGTTTGATCAACAATGCTTCGTCCATTGGCTTGCGCAAATCTTCGGTAGGGCCAACGTGGTAATAATGAGAGATCACACGTTCAATGGTATGCGGCCAATAGCGCGGAATATGTTCATTGACACGGTGCTGATTCTCTTTCCACAGGGAGATGGCAAAACCGCCTGGGAGCGTTTGTACTGTTTGCGCCAGATCGATAGCGTCTCGCTCTGACCATTGGTTGTAGTAATCGGTATGACGGCCGTAATAAG
Organism: Chloroflexota bacterium; assembly: GCA_013112725.1. Taxonomy (GTDB): domain Bacteria; phylum Chloroflexota; class Anaerolineae; order Promineifilales; family Promineifilaceae; genus CAADGU01. Next base: position 30,497 of record JABFFZ010000032.1, on the reverse strand, counting down.
GCGGGTCCAGATAAACGAAGTCGTCTTGGGTGATATCGGCTAAGGCGCTACGCCAATCCAACACACAAAATTCCCACTCTTTTCCGCGCATAATGCCTTGAATGACCTTGACCTGATTAACAATTTTGGTGATATAGGCAGGTTGAAACCGGTCAGGCTTGCGGCAAAAAGGGACGTTGAATTCACCCTGTTGATTGAAACGCATCATGCCGTTGAAGCAGGCGCGGCTTAAAAACAGGAAATCGAGGGGGTCGCCTTCGGCATTAAACCGTTCACGGACGGTGTAGTAGTAGCTCTGGCTATCGCTACGGCCGTTTGCCCGCAGCCGCTCTCCTTCACATTGCAGATATTGTTTGACTGTGTGGGGGGTAATACGGCCGTCATAAATCCCCTGGTAGAAGTTGATAATGTGTGGATTGACATCGCTCACTACGGCTTGTTGGGGGCGCACGTTAAACAAAACAACACCAGAACCGAGAAATGGCTCAACCCAACGGCCGTGACCGTCCCAAACAACGTTGTGCATAATAAACGCCACCAACTTCGTCTTGATTCCCTGGCATTTAATGGGGGGGACGATCACATTTTCCGGTGTTCTGGGGAGCTTCATGTTGTTAAACATTTGTACGCCACATACGTTTTCAGATTTGTATAGGGACGTTTTGGCAGCTCTACAGCCCGCGCCATATCATTTGTCAGGTAATACATCCAGTAATCATCGAACAGTTCTTCACCCAATGAAGCAAATGGGCCAGTTCCGCTTATCAGTTTATCAATTTCTGTAACGGAGCCGATATTTTTTGTATTCCCACTGCTGGGACGATCCGAGGCAATTCGATACTTTTCTTGCGCGAAAAATTGAAAGTCGGTAATAACAGAGGTAATGCTTTCTAAATGTTCTAAGCGATGTACTTGACGCTCATCAATCCCTGACACCTGGGAATAAATGACGCCAAGTACATAATGACCAGTGTAACGGCCGTAAGGAAATGCCACATTCTTTGTACTGGCGCGGTTTCGGAAATAACCGGTAAATGCGCCTAATGTCATCCCATTTACTCGATTGGCATTGATGCGGTAAGTCGTTTTAAGATCAAGCGCAAATAGATGATCGTCAGAATCTACAAAGGTGATGTCTGGATAGAAGTTTTGATATTGGACTAAATGGAGTTTGAGATGATATTTGTTGGCAAATTGAACCAACCTGGGAAATAACAGGAGTTCCATGATTTTGGAAACAACTTTGGTATCTGTAGAAATGGTGTAGATGTTTCGAGCGACATCTATGAACCCTTTGACAACCCAATCCCCTTGATGGGTGGCAACAGCATCATTGAAATAACCAGCTTCGTTTTGGAGGGCAGCTAAAAATTCAAACTTATTCATCAATATACCTACTCATAAGTGCAGGGCATGGATTGATATTGATTTTACCCGGTTGGGGGGATTTTTCTACTGGCAGGTGAAAGGTGATACGTGAGGAACCTCCGGTCACGCCTCACGCCTCACTCGTCACGCATCACTCGTCACGGCAGCAGGTTCAGGCTGAAGCACGGCCGTGTCCGCTGCCGGTAACGTGAAATAGAAAGTGCTGCCCGCACCGGGTTCGCTTTCCACTCCCACCGTGCCGCCCAGCCGTTCCACAATGCGCTGGACGATGGAGAGGCCCAGGCCATGCCCCTGCACGGCCGTATGCTGGTCCAGCCGCGAAAATTGTTGGAAAAGTTGTTCCGCCTCATCCGCCGACAGGCCCTTGCCATTGTCACGCACCCAGAAGCGCAGATACGGCCGTGACCCGTTACTACCCACTAGCAGTACATCCACGCCCACTTCCACCCGCGCCGGCTGCCCGCCATATTTGATGGCGTTGCTCAGATAGTTGACCCACACCTGCTCCACCCAAGGGGCGTAGCCAACGGCCGTTGGCCAATTTTCCGGCACGATCAATTCGGCAGCGGCTTCCGAACCGGGCAGGCGATTCCAGGCATTGTGGACGAGTACGGCCGTGTCCAACAGCTTCATCTCCACCTTTTCCATGCTGCGCACGCTGGCCAGCAGCAGCAGCGCGTCTACAATCTCCGCCATTTTGTGCCCCGTTTTGGCAATGGTTTGTAACGAACTTTGCGCCGAAGCCGACAGCGTTTCCTTTTCCTTACGCAGCATCAGGTTGCTGTAGCCCACAACGAGCGACAGTGGGTTTTTCAAATCGTGGGCCACGGTGTGGGCATACGCATCCAACTCCTTAATCAGGATGTCCCGCTCCTGTAATGCCTGTTTACGTTCCGTCATGTCATAGAGCAAGATGATACGCCCGACCACTCTGCCGCTACGGTTTGCCAGCGGCGTGATTTCCAATTCATAAGTACGCGAACCCAGGGTAAGCTCTGTTTTTGCTTCCCAAATGTTCTGAAATTGCTGAATCTGCGTCACGTATTCCGGCAAAGCGGTCAGGACATCTTGCCCAACCAAATCATTCCGTAAGCGGTTGAGTATCAGAGCCGCTGCCGGATTGATTTCGATGATGCGCCCTTTCAAGTCCACCACCATCACGCCACTATTCACATTTTTCACCACCAGATCATGCGCCACCGGCACAATGTTAAACAAACCAAAACGGAGCATCCCCATGGTGAAAAAGAGGCCGCTCAACGTCAGGGCAATGGGTGAAATGTCCAGAGGGGCCAGAGGATTAACGCCTATCAGGAACAAAAAATTGGAGAACAAGGGGATAAGCGAGCCTAAAACAAGCATCACCGCCTGCCCCTGATAAAGGCGTGGGAAGCGGATAACGGCCGTAATAATCAACAACGCCCCCATCAAAATCACCAGATAGCCATACACCGCCCACAGCCAAAACCAGGGACCAAACGCCGTGTCAATAAAAACCAGCCCACCTCGCTCCACCAGCCAATGAGTATCCCAAAAGAAGCGATGCCAATGGCTGGTGAGCGCCATGAGATAGGTCATCGTCGGCATAAAAGCTAACAAAGCAATGGTATACCGGTTGAGCCATCTCTCATGCTGGCTATAAGAAATAGTAAACAATGACCAGAAAAAGATCAGACCACAAATGCCCAAATAAGGCAGCGTTGTAATGATATTGAATTTCGTGTCCAGGTCGGTGGGGAACGTTTCCAGGGCATTGGCCGCCGCCCAAATACCGGCGCAAACCATGACCATAAACCAGCTACGGCCGTGTTCCGGTTTCATCCGCCAGGTAACAAATGCCAGAATAAAACAAATGATTACCGCCAGAATATACAAAATAACCGCAGGGACAAATTGCCATGTCATAGTGAAGTAGTTTAGCGTAAATGAGCAAGGGCAGGATACGGTACGTTAGTCAAGATGACGGGTGACTGGTTGGGAGCATCAGCCACCTGCCGCCAGCAGTTCCAGGAGGCGGGTCAGCACCAGGTCTCGATCACGGCCGTGCAGCGACAGCGCCATTTGGGCCATCATCAACCCATACCGCGCCCCCAGGTCATAACGCCAATCCTGCTTTTCCAACGCCAACACCTGTTCCTGCTGTGCCAGTTCCTCTAAAGCGTGAGAGAGTGTCACCTGTTGTGGTGATGCGGCCGCCGCTAATTGCCGCTCCAGAATCTCCATAATACCGGCCGTGAGCACGTGCATCCCAAAAAAGCAGAGGTAATGCCCGGCACGCAGCCCTGGCACAATCAACTGCTGCTCCGCTTCCGTGGGTGTTGGTTTTTCCATCACCCGTTCCACACGATAGAGATGGGGGCGGTTGGGTAACGGCCGTCCCCCTACCGCACCAAAATAGGGCAGCAAATGTTCACGTGTGGCCTGCACGGCAGAAACGGTACAGGCTTCCCGCTCGGCCACCTGCACCAACTGTTGGGCACAGCCACTTTCACCCCGGCTAATGTAAATATGATCACCCACCAAATGCAAAAAGGGCGCGTCCCCCACAAAATCACGCGCACACAACAAGGCGTGTCCATAACCTGATGGTTCAGCCTGAGGGATAAAACGGAGATGAGCGGCATGGTTGCCGGCAACGGCCGTCAATGCCCCCTCATCTCCCGACCGCACCACCAGCCCAATTTCCTCTACACCTGCCCGCTGCACCTCTTCTATAAGAATGCCCAACACCGACTTTTCGGCTCCATCCCGGTCAATCAGTGTTTGCAGCGGCAACGCCCGCTGTCCCTTGCCTGCCACCGTAACAACAGCCTTTGTAATTTTCATTGATCCCTCGAGAGTAAATCTGCCAGCACCTGGCTAACAGTAACAGACCCAATTGATAGACGCCCCAATTCTAACAGCCTATGCCCAACTGAGTAGATCATGACAAGGAGATATAAAAATGGCTGCCAAAACAAAAGAGAAAAGATGTACTACCAAGCGCATCTGTTTCCCCATTATCTTTGAGCGCCCCACCATCCGTGACCCGCGCCCACAGCCAGACCCACCGCCCACGCCAATTCTCATGCTAATAATCCATATCCGTTCAAGTTGCCTCTTTCTACAAGCCACTTCTGTAACTACACAGCCCGACTCTACAGGATGATGCGTGAAGTCAACGGACACGCCAGCCAACCAATCCTCGGATGCTTTTCGGATGCTTTTCGGACATTTTTTGGACGGCCGTTGACTATGCTGCCTGGCATATTGTGTTTACATTACCGCACCAATGGGCCACAGCGCCAGATTGCAACCATCAGGAGAATCCAACATGCCTTTAACAAGAAGCAGCATTGTTAGCCCGCGCCACCGTAAGGTGATTGTTTTCAGCCTCATTGTGATCATCTGGGTGCTGGGGGCGGCGGCCAACGGCCGTTTCCCCCTTACCACCCGCAGCGTTTAAGCAGACAATCCCATCATCTACGTCCAGGCGGCAGCGGCCGGCAATAATAGTGGCGATAGTTGGCAAAACGCCTACACCAGTTTACAAACCGCCTTAAACAATGCCAGCAGCGGCCAGGAAATCTGGGTAGCTGCCGGGATATACAAACCAACAGACACTACCAATGATCGGGTAGCCACGTTCGGTCTTAAAAGCAGCGTGGCCGTCTACGGCGGTTTTGCCGGTATAGAAACAGCGCGCAGCCAACGGGATTGGGATAACAACCCCACCATCTTGAGCGGCGATATTGATAATAATGACACCAACACAGCGGGGGTAGTGCTAGACTATAACCACATCGTGGGCAGCAATAGCTACCATGTCGTCACCGGCAGCGGCGCCAACAATACGGCCGTTCTCGATGGGTTCATCATCACCGCCGGGCAGGCTGATGAAGCTTCTGATGAAATATGCTCAGACGGGTGTGGTGGTGGCCTGTACATAAGAAACGGCTCCCCCAGCTTAAGCAACCTCGCCTTTACCGGCAGCCGCGCCCGTGAAAACGGCGGCGGTCTGTATGTTTGGGAGAACAGCCACCCCACCCTGAGCAACGTCACCTTTAGTGGCAATTATGGTCGGTGGGGGGGTGGCATTGCCAACTGGGGTGGCAACCTCGTCTTAACCAACGTCACCTTCAGCCAAAACAGGGCCGTCGAGGAAGGGGGCGGGATGACCGGCTGGTCCAGTAACCCAATACTGACCAACGTTCGTTTCATTAATAACAGCGTCACCTGGTATGGCGGCGGCCTGTACAATGACCGGGATACCACCCCCATTTTGACTAACGTCGTCTTTAGCGGCAACCAGGCCGATACCGGTGGCGGAATGTACAATTGGGATTACAGCAGCCCCACTTTGACCAACGTCATCTTCAGCGGCAACCAGGCCAATACGGGCGGGGGAATGTATAACCGGGATTACAGCAGCCCGACCTTGATCAATGTAACCTTTAGCGGCAATCGCGCCAACGAAACCGGCGGCGGTATGTATAACCAGAACAACAGCAACCCCCTCATCTATAACAGCATCTTCTGGCAAAATCAGGACAGCAGCGGCGTGGGTACGGCCGCAGCCTCCATCACCAACTGGATATCCGGCAATTCTACTCCTATGCCCAACATCCGTTACAGCCTGGTGCAGGGCTGTAATCCAGACGGCTCATGGGAAAGCAGCTGCGGGATGGACAGCAGCAATAACCTGCCCGATATAGACCCACTGTTTATCCTGGCGCCCAACCCTGCCCAGGCCCCCACCACAACCGGCAATCTTCGCTTACAGGCCACTTCTCCGGCCATTAATGTGGGTAATAACAGTTATATTCCCGTTGAAATAACAACCGACCTGGACGGCCGTCCACGCATCGCCCAACTGACCGTAGACTTGGGCGCTTACGAATACCTCACCCCTGTTTTCCTGCCTATCGTCATCCGCTGATTTTAACGCGCCGGCGACAGGCACTATTTTCAATAATTGATTGAGCCATTGAGGGATCAAATACCCAATGGCTCAATCATCCATTTGGGTCACACGCGGATGGGGAATTTCCACCTGGATGAGCAGTCCCCCGGCAGGGCGATTTTGAAAGTTTAGCCGCCCGCCCAACAGCGCCACCCGCTCGCTAATACCCAATAACCCATAATGCCCATTTTGGCCCAAGGTAGACAAACTGAAATTTTCATCCAGCCCGGCGCCATTATCGGCAATGGAAACCAGCAGCATGCGCGGGGAGGTGTGTTTTAGGGTCACATCTACGGCCGTTGCCCCCGCATGTTTCCAGATATTGTTCAGTCCCTCTTGAATAATGCGAAAAATGGAAAGCTCGAGTTCCTCCGGCAAACGACCGAATGACGGATCCAGATGCAGCATCGCCTGAATACCGGTACGTTCGCTCCAACCACGCAAATACGATTGCAAGGCGGCGCCCAACCCCAAACTGTCAATAGTCGGTGGCCGCAAGTTGCCGCAAATACGCCGCAGTTCTTCCACCAACACCCGAATGTCCTGGCGCACATCGGCCAAATCATCAGCCAGTTCCGGCGCATCATCCTCCGCCCGGCCCTCCAACTCTTCCAACTGATAATTAAGGCTCAACAAATCTTGTATAAGCTGGTCATGCAGTTCCCGCGCCAGGTGTTTGCGCTCTTCTTCCCGTTCGGTGAGCAGGCGGCGCTGCGCGTCTTGCAATGCCAGGTTGGCGCTGTCCAGCGCCTGCACCTGGTCGGCCAACTGCTGCACCAGGTGGCGATTGATGGTGTCTTGCGCCGCCAGGTCGCGTTGCAAAAGCATCTGATTGTGCCGCAACGTTTCCGCCTGCCGCCGCGCCTGGTAATAGCTGTCTAGCGCCCAGATGACGGGTGTGCGCTGCGCCCGGTCTGCCGTGCCCACCAAAGCGGCCACCACTTCTTCGCGGTTGGTCTCATCAGTACGTACATCGGCGACTACTTCCCCTTGCCGCAGCACCAGCAGGCGATCCGAGACGGCAAAGAGATGATCCAGGTTTTGGCTGCTAAAGAGTACGGCCGTGCCCCCCTGCTGCCATTCCCGTATTTGTGCCAACAGTTTTTCCTGGTAAGGGTGGCTCAGGTATTGGCTGGGGTCATCCACAATAATAAACCGGCACGGGCGAGCCATCACCTGGGCAATCGCCACTAACTGCCGCTGCTCACTGGTCAGGTTCATCACCTTTTCATGCACCGAAGCAATCTGCACATCCAGCTTCGTCAGCAAGCGGCTGGCTTCCACATCCATGCGGTTTTCATCTGGCAGCCGCAGCCAACGGCCCAACGAGCGGCCTTGCTCATGCCCCAAAAAGATGTTGCTCGTCACATCAAATTGATCTGCCAGCACTGGCTGCTGATAAACGATCCCCATGCCCAACGCCTGCGCCAAAAACGGCCATTGCAACCTCTGCCCGGCAAAAACCATCTCCCCACTATCCGGCGTCAGCAACCCAGAAAGAATTTTAATCAGCACCGTCTTGCCCGCGCCGCTGCGCCCGGCCAACCCCACAACTTCACCTGGCTGGATGGCAAAACTCACACTTTGCAGCGCCGCCAGGGTGCTGAAGGTTTTGGAGACATTAGCCAGCGTTAAGAGAGGCGTACTCATCAACTTTCCAAAAGGTCAACTTTTCTCAAAAATTGAACTTTTACCCAATCACATCGGCAATAATTTGCTGTAACGTGGCCGCGTCTAAATCCTTTTTGTCTACAAAAGCGGTAGCGCCGGCTTCCAGGCCAAGCCGGTGAAATTCCCGATCCGGGTAGGCGCTGATGAGGACAATGCGCGTGACCGGCGATTCCACCCGCAGGCGACGGGTGCAACGAATACCATCTTCATCGCCCAGCACCACATCCACAAAGGCAATCTGCGGCGTCACGCGGGACGCCAGGTGAATGGCTTCGGCCGTATTGCCGGCCTCATAAATCATGGTGTCGGGGAAAATTTTGGCGATGGTGCGGCGCAGTTGGGTGCGGTAACGGCCGTTGTCATCCACCACTAAAATAGCTGCTTGCTCAGCCAATGGCGGATTACCATGCCTGGCTTCCGGTTCCGGCGACACACGCGCCAGCAGTTCCGGGTGTTCACGCACATGCGTGGCCGCTTCCAGGCGGCTTTGCACATCAAGCTGCCGGTACAGGCGCGTCAGATGATTTTCCACCGTTTTGACGCTCAGATTCAGCCGCTGGGCAATAGCCCGGTTATCCAACCCTTCGGCCAGCAGGCGCAAGATGTCTTGTTGGCGGGTGGAGAGAGTGGTCACGGCCGTGACCCGCTGTGAATGCAGCAGTTTATCTACCAGCGAACTGGAAATCCACCGTTCCCCGGCCAACACCCGCATCACGGCCAGCCGTAAATCACTCATCGGCTGATCCTTCAAGTGATAGCCATTCACCCCCGCTCCCAACAAACCTTGCACGTACACATCATCATCATAGGCGCTCACCACCAGAATACGCAATTGTGGATACCGCGACCGAATCCGCCGAATCGCTGCCACCGGTTCAAATGACGGCATCGTCACATCAATCAGCAAACAATCCGGCTGGCATTCGGCCAACAGCGATTCCAGCGAAGAACCATCACCCACCTCACCCACAATCTCCAAATCCGGCAGCCCGGCCAACGCATTCCGAATTCCAGCCCGCACCAGGGCATGATCATCTGCCAGCAATATCCGATGTGTCATGGGCGTATTATGCCACTCGGAACGCCTGATGCCCAAAATCGCTCACCTTAGGGGAAATCCCCCCACCATCATAGGGAAATCCCGCACGGCCGTATGGGGAATTTAGAATGCAAGCGTTTGCATTTGATGGTATTCATAGAGATCATGAAGATTTTTTCGGGCAATCTGACCAAAGCAATATACCATAATCAATTTGGGTAGGCGCTCAGACTGGCGTTTTCTATATCACCAGAGAGAATTGTCAAATTTCACCTATTGTTTTCTTGTTCGCTATTCGTGAGAAAAATTTGACAACTCTAGAATTCGCCAGACTCCCGTTACCAATTTGGAGGTGATGTCCTGCAATTCAATGAAACCAATTTTTCTTTCGTGTGCGGACAAATCCCATTTTTATCAGCACGCAACGATTCCAAAAGGAGGAAAGAAAATGAAACGTGCAATTTTATTCCTGCTGCTCATAACAGCAGCACTGAGTCTTGTAGCCTGTGGTAGCACACAAACAGAGAGCGCAACGGCCGTGCCCGCCACCGCCACTACTGCCAGCGCCGCCACAACAACCGAAACAACCACCACCGAAACCATGGAAGAAGGCAGCATTGCCGTACTGCTGCCAGACAGCGCCTCCTCCGCCCGCTGGGAAGCGGATGACCGCCGCTTCTTTGAAGCCGCCTTTGAAGCCGCCGGCGTCAAATACACCATCGTCAACGCCGAAGGCGACGCCCGTATGCAGCAAACTCAAGCCGAGCAGGCCATCACCAATGGCGCCAAGGTCATCCTGCTGGTCAACCTGGACAGTGGTTCCGGCGCAGCCATCATCGCCCAGGCCCGCGAAGCCGGCGTTAAGGTCATTGACTATGACCGCCTGACCATCGAAGGCCCCGGCGCAGATGTGTACGTCAGCTTTGACAATGTCTCCGTCGGCCGGCTCATGGGTGAAACCCTGGAACCGATCATCAACGCCCTGCCCGCCGACCCCAAGCGCGTGGTGCAGCTCAACGGCTCCCCCACCGACAACAACGCCACTCTCTTCCGTGAAGGCTACTTCAGCGTGGCCAGCCCGCACTACGACGCCGGTGACTGGGAACTGGTGGATGATCAGGCCGTGCCCGGCTGGGACAACCAACAGGCATTGGTCATCTTTGAGCAAATTCTGACCGCCGCTGGCGGGGACGTGGATGCGGTGTTTGCCGCCAATGATGGGCTAGCCAACAGCGTCATCTCCGCGCTCAAGAGCCAGGGCTTAGACCCACTGCCGTTGAGCGGGCAAGACGCCACCGCCGCCGGTATCCAAAATATCCTCTCCGGCTGGCAGACGATGACGGTCTATAAGCCGATCAAACTAGAAGCGGATGCAGCGGCCGCGGCGGCTGTTGCCTTGCTGTGTGGTGAAGATGTTTCTACTTTGACCAGCGACACACTCAACAATGGCACGAACGACATTCCTTTTATCAAGTTGACACCCATAGCGGTCACAAAAGAGAACATCGCCGAGACGGTGATTGCCGATGGTTTCCGCACCTGGGAAGAGATTTGTTTAGGCGAGTTTGCGCAATATTGCCCATAGATTAGATAGGAAGGTGTGTAGGCTGGTTTGGAAAACCAACCCACACACCATATAATTTGCCTGAGGAGACCGGTCCAAATCGGTCTCCTCAGGCAAGATGGAACTGGCAATTGAGGAAAAGGTGACTTCATGACAGAAAATGGCGTGCCGATTTTGCAGCTAAGCGGGGTTTCCAAAAGTTTTGGCGCTGTCCAGGCCTTGACCAAAGTAGACTTTGAAGCCTGTGCAGGCGAAGTGATGGCGCTGGTGGGGGATAACGGAGCGGGGAAATCCACGCTTATCAAAGGAATCGCGGGCATTTATAGGTTTGACGAAGGGGAAGTGTTGTTTGATGGACAGCCGGTGCATATCCACAGCCCCCGTGACGCCGCCCAACTGGGGATTGAGATAGTGTATCAAGACCTGGCTCTGGCCGACAACCTGGATGTGGTCGCTAATATGTTTTTGGGGCGGGAAGTGCTGCAACGGCCGTTTCGCCTGGATGAAGCAGCGATGGAAGAATCTGCCCTGAAAACCCTGGATTCACTTTCCGTCACCACCGTGCGTTCCGTGCGGCAGGCCGTGGCCGAACTATCCGGTGGGCAGCGGCAGGCTATCGCTGTGGCCAAAGCCGTCATGTGGAATTCGCGCCTAGTGATTCTGGACGAACCTACGGCTGCTTTAGGGGTAGCGCAGACGCGACAGGTGCTAGACCTGGTGCGCCGCCTGGCGGATAAGGGGCTGGCCGTGGTCATCATTTCCCACAATTTGCACGATATTTTTGAAGTGGCCGACCGTATCACCGTGCTGCGCCTGGGGCAGCGGGTTAATCTTTACAAAACAGCAGAAACCAACCAGCAAGAAGTTGTCCATGCCATTACGGCCGGCAAGCTGGAACATGTACCAGGGATGGCGTCATTATGAGTGAAACTGAGTTACCCACACCCGTAGAACGTTCGATGATGCAACAAGCGCAGTCACAATCGTTGGCCGATTATGCCCGCGCTTATGGGCGGCGGCTGCGCTCTGGCGACCTGGGCGCTATTCCTATCATTTTAGGATTGGTTGTCATCACCGTTATTTTCCAAAACCTGAACGAGAATTTTCTGACGCCGCGCAACATGGTCAACCTGATCGTACAGATGGCCGGGATTACGGTCATTGCCATTGGGGTTGTTTTTGTGCTGTTGTTGGGGGAAATTGACCTTTCGATAGGCTATGTGAGTGCGGTAGCGGCGGTATTGGTTGCTTTGCTGCTGCGTGGGCCTACGGGGATTTCCGGAGTTGGCCGGTTGATGGAGCGATTGGGGATAACCGAACCTTTTAATTGGTGGATGGCTGTGGGTATGGCGCTGTTGCTGGTGGCACTAATCGGCATGGTGCAGGGACTCATTATTACGCGCTTCCAACTGCCCTCATTTGTGGTCACGTTGGCCGGGCTGCTGGTGTGGAATGGCGTGGTGCTGATTCTGATTGGCGCCGGCGGCACCGTCATTATTCAAGATCAGGTCATCGTCAATATCGCCAACTATTTTTTGCCTAAGGAGTTGGTGGTGAATGACGCCACGCTGCCGGTGAATACTAGCTGGCTGGTGGGGCTGACCATCGTGGTGATTTTTGCGGCGGGGCGCGTTTCCCGTTGGGCATCGCGGCGCAAACGCGGCGTCTCCACCACACCGGTGGTGATCATTGTGCTAGAGATCTTCTTGGTGACGTTGGTCACAACCGTAATCATTTACATTTGTAACCTGGATCGGGGTGTGCCATTAGTGGGCATCATCATGCTCATTTTGCTGACCTTCTTCTCCTTTCTAGCGACGCGCACCCGGTTCGGCCGGTATGTTTATGCCATTGGCGGCAATATGGAAGCCGCCCGCCGCGCCGGTATTAATGTGACGCGCATGCGCGTCACCGTCTTTATGCTCTCCAGCCTGATGGCCGGTATGGGTGGCATTGTGCTGGCCTCGCGGCTGCGCTCGGTAGATACGGCTGCCGGCGGCGGCGATTTGCTGCTCATCTCCATTGCCGCGCCGGTTATCGGCGGCACCAGTTTGTTTGGCGGCCGTGGCCGGGTGATCAGTGCCCTGCTGGGTGCGCTGGTTATTGCCGGCGTCAACAATGGCATGGGCTTGTTGGGGTTGAGCGCAGGCGTCAAATTTGTGGTCACCGGTCTGGTGTTGCTGGCGGCGGTGCTGGTAGACGCTATTTCTCGCCGTGGTCGGGCCCAATCCGGTCTCGCCTAAAAAACGATATTGGGGTATTGAGATATTGGCAATGCCTCAATACCTCAATATCGTATTCGCCACCCGCATTCCCCCCAATGTGACCCCCGCTGTGGATTGGCCGGGGAAGATGGAATCACCCACCAGCCACAGATTGGGAATGCCCGTTGCCGGGCCGCGCGCCTGAAAGAGTGAGGTCTGGGGAAAGCCGCCCACCATGCCCAACGGCCGTCGTGTATAAAACGCAAACGTGACCGGTGTGCCCGGCAAACTGAGCCGCACAGCCCGGCGGATACCGGGAATGGCACGTTCCGCCGCTGCCAACAGCCGGTTCATGTATTCCTCGCGCCGTTCACAATAAGCGGCGGGGGATTCGGCGTGACGAAGGTGCTGCCAGGGGGTCACGGCCGTGTGTGTAGACAAGGTAGCCGCCCGCATTCCCGCCGGGGCGCGGGCCACATCTCCCGGTTCAGACAATGAAATGAAGACGCTGTTACCTTCACCCAACGGCCGTGTGTGGTCCACAATCACCTGATGATGCGTGGCCATGTCCGGTGGTAGTTGGCGCTCATCCAGCCCCAGATAGAGCGTGAAAGCGCCCCAGGTTGGCGGGCGCTGCTGCGTTTCTTGCTGTAAGGCGTGGGGAGCCGCCTCACCTAACAATTTGGACAGTCCCCAGGGAGTGACATTGGCAATGATATGATCGGCAGTGAAGTGATGGCCTTTGCGGGTGGTCACGGCCGTAGCCCGCCCCTTCTCCACCACAATCCGTTCCACCTGCTGCCGAAAATGCACATCGCCCCCATGCTGGCGAATCCACACCACCAGAGTCTCCGCCAGCGCGCCCATGCCACCCCGCACATGGTTCACGCCCCGCCGGGGTAAATCCAAAGCAGCGCTGCCATACAGGGCATGGGCATCCTGGCTGGTGGTTTGTGCCGAAATGAGAAGTTGCGCATCCAAAAAAGCACGGAAAAGCGGATCATCTATGGGCGCAATCTGGCCGATGGTGCGCCACAAATAAGGGAATGCCCGCAAGGTCTGTGGGCGCAGCGCCCGCGCCAGCGTCAGCCAATTAGCCGGTGATTGGGGCGGCCAGGGAAACGGCCGTGACGACACATCCCAGGAAACAGCCGCCAATTTCTCCTGGGTGCGCCAAAATGATTCCGCCTGGGGAAAGATGGCCCGCCGTTCCGCCTGCCAGCGGGCGGCGTCGGCCCATTGGGTGATGGTACGGCCGTCTGGCAAATGCACCACCCACGCCGGATCAACCGGGGAAACAGGCCAGGTCAGGTCCAACATGTCCGCTAACCGGGCATGGGGGCCGCCCGGCGCAAAACCGCCGGCCAGCGTGGCCCCGGCGTCAAAGCGGAAACCTTTGTGAAAAAACGTACCGGCGCAGCCACCCGGATAAACGTGCGCCTCCAGCACCGTCACCCGCTGTCCGGCCTGTAATAACAAAGCCGCGGTGGTCAACCCGCCAATACCCGCGCCGATAATGAGAGAGTGTGTCGTCATAGCCGATCGCTGCCTTTGCTTAAGTTGAACTTCTTGCTTGATCTGAGATTCTAGCAACGGTCGGCGACAGCACACGACAATCATTAAGATAAATCAAATCTAAATCGTGGGCACGGGCGATTGCTTGCGTGCGACTGCTAACCCCCAGTTTGCCATAGATGTGTTCGACGTGTTTTTTGGCAGTGGCGATGGTGAAAACGAGTTTGTCGGCAATCTGCCAGTTGGAATAACCCTCAGCCATCAGCCGCAGCACCTCCAGTTCGCGTTCGCTGAGTGGCTCTAGCAGCAGCCGGTTGGCCGGTGATTGAGTGGTCGGAATGGACGGCGTGGCAAACGCGGCCAACAACCGGTTCAGATAAGGGGGGACGTTGTCTGCCTGCTCTGGCAGCCGGGCCAGCAGTGCGCCCACCATTGGGCCACTGTCTATCAATGTACGCAGCAAACCGGCCGGTTCGGCCAGGGCCAGCGCCTGGCGCACGGCCGTTTCCGCCGCTTTCCCTTCATCCAACTGCGCCGGCAACAACCAGAGCGCCAGCGACGACCGTCAGGTGTTCCCAACCATTGGCGGTTGCCTTGTCCAATAATAAGCATTGTCTGAGACCAACCAAATCCCCCTGCCCCATCAACAAATCTGCCAGTTCCCGCCGGGTGCTCAGGTTGATGTGGACGGCCGTATGCCGATGAAGCTATTGCCCCATACAACCGGGCACGATAAACGGCAATTGGTGGCTTACCGTTTCCCATCCCCCCACTGCGCCAGCAAGGGAAGCAGTTCAGAAAGCTCGGCAATTTCGGCATGGGGGGTGATGCCGGGCGGGGTGGTAAAACGGGAATTCCCTTTATAGTACACCGTGCGCATCCCGGCGGCGCGCCCGCCGACTACGTCACTGGCGGGGTCGTCTCCAATATAAACGGCCGTGTCTGCATCCACCCCCAACCCCGCCAACACCTGCCGGAACGGGTCCGCATTCGGTTTCCACATATTCACGTCCGCCGAAAACACCATGGCATCAAAATACGGCGTCAAGCCAAAGCGATCCATATCCGCCCGGTGCAGCGTCCCCGGAAACATCGTATTCGAGACCAGCCCCACCCGGTACCCGGTCGCCTTCACCTGCGCCACCGTTTCCACCGCCTGCGGCGTCAATTCTGCCTGAGCCTGAATGGCCGCCCCATATTGCATAGCTGCTGCGGCAATATCTGCGGCGGTCACGGCCGTGACCCCCAATTCCGCCAACGCCATAGCCAACAAATCCACCACCCGCAAATTGGCCTCATGCCGCGTGGCGGCCCGCCACATGGGCGGCAGCAGCGAAAAACCTACTGCACAAAAATCAGCAAAAAGCGGCAGCGCATACCCCCGCTGCTGCCAGTAGGCATACGCCGATTGCAAACCCGGCGTTTCCAGGGCCGGCCAACTGGCATACGGCCCTGCATACTCAATCAGCGTCCCCCCCAAATCAAAAACAACTGCCTTAATCACCGCATTACGGCCACACACAACCATACTCCTCATACACAGCCCTTTCTGGATTCCGCTCCAGCCGCCACGCCTCTCCCTGCTGTCTTACAAGAAGCGGAATTGTTTTTAATCCCTGGCTATTAATATACCGCACATTCACACACCATTGCTTTTCCCCTGACTCTGTCGCCGGTGCATTCTCCACATAGACAATACGCCCCCCCGACTCATCAAACCGCTCTGACATCACAAAATCAGCAACCAGTTCCACACCTCCATCCGGCAGCTTCCCCCCACCTTGCTGCTCTTCAGGCTCACATCCGGCTAAAAAGGAAAGCATCAACAGAATCAATATCAACAGCTTTAATTTGTTCATAACCGTTTACCTCATGCAAAATGGTATACCGCATTGTACAAAAATGCCGCCACATTCTGTATGGCAATGGTACTAACAGACTTGACAAGTTTATTACCAGAGGCGGTTGCCGCAATTCAAGCGCAAAAACTTGTCAAGCTTCCAGAGGAACTGAACAGTCATGAAAAATTTGCGGATAGTTGGCGCTTATGGTAACTTTTATACTGAGAAGAGAAAATTTCCCTGTATAAACCAACCACTTGTCAAGTAAACACTTTTTCATAGCTCGTTAGAAGAACAACCTGATACCCAATAGACACAGGCCTATGAGTACAAACGCCGATTTTCTGACCGTACAAAACGTCTCACTTAGATTCGGGGGTAATGCTGCTTTATCAGATGTTAGCTTTGGGGTACGCCAGGGTGAAATTCGGGCCATCATTGGACCCAATGGCGCTGGAAAAACATCCATGCTCAATTGTGTCAGCGGATTTTATCGCCCACAGGAAGGGCAAGTCCTCTTCAAAAGTCAAGACCTAACCAAAACCCCCACCCACAAGATCGCTCCCCTGGGCATTGCCCGCACCTTTCAGAATATCGCCCTATATACCGGCTTAAGTACACTGGAAAATTTGATGGCGGCACGCCATATTCACATGAAACAAAACGGTTTGCAAAGCATGGCTTTTTGGGGGCCGGCGCGCCGTGAAGAAGTACAACACCGCGAAGTGGTAGAAGAGATCATAGATTTTCTGGAAATTGCCCACATCCGCAAAGCAGTGGTGGGGGCGCTGCCGTATGGTTTGCGCAAACGGGTGGAATTGGGGCGGGCGCTGGCGCTGGAACCAGAACTGCTGCTGCTAGATGAACCCATGGCGGGTATGAATGTGGAAGAAAAAGAGGATATGGCCCGCTTTATTCTGGACATTCACGAACTGCGCAAAGTGACCATCGTTTTGATCGAACACGACATGGGTCTGGTGATGGATATTTCACATCGGGTGGTGGTTCTGGATTTTGGCGTCAAAATTGCCGAAGGGACACCTGACGAAATCAAACAAGATGAGCGGGTGATTCATGCGTATTTGGGCGAACAGTAGAACTGTTCTGGAATGAGTTGTGATGTAACACGATTTGCCAAATCGTGCTACACATGCACCGATGAAAAGATCGTTTTCATAAGAGCCATGAGCGAAC
This sequence comes from Chloroflexota bacterium, assembly GCA_013112725.1. Classification (GTDB taxonomy): domain Bacteria; phylum Chloroflexota; class Anaerolineae; order Promineifilales; family Promineifilaceae; genus CAADGU01. The sequence goes on along the minus strand of JABFFZ010000032.1, from coordinate 13,138 downwards.
AGACAATTTCCCAACCAACCGTTTCTCAACAATCATTATCAGGGCAAACACTGCCGCAAATATTCTTGAAACAGGCACAGACCTATGGCGCCGGGCGAGTGGCCGTGCGCCAAAAAGAGTTGGGCATCTGGCGGGAATTTTCCTGGCAGGACTCGTATGAACAAGTCAAAACGTTTGCGCTAGGCATGATAGCGCTTGGTTTGCAGCGAGGCGATCACATCTGCTCCATTGGCGATAATGACCGGGAATATCTGTGGGGCTTCCTGGGGATGCAGGCAGCGGGGGCAGCTGTTGTGGGGCTGTATACCGACGCCATCCCCAGCGAAATCGAATATATCGTCAACCACAGCGACGCCACCTTTGCCCTGGCACAAAATCAGGAACAGGTGGACAAACTGCTGGATCTGAAAGAAAAAGCGCCCCGACTGAAAAAGGTCATCTATTGGGATGACCGGGGCATGTGGAATTATGAAGATGATTGGTTAATCTCTTTTGCCGAAGTGCAGGCATTGGGGCGAGAATTAGACCTGAAAGAGCCAGGACGTTTTGAAACAGAGGTAGCCCTGGGGCAGGGGGGGGATACCGCTTTAATTTGTTATACATCGGGCACTACCGGCCTGCCCAAAGGGGTGATGCTCAGCCACACCAACCTCCTGTCCGCGGCCACAACAGCTTTTGCTATTGATCCCCGTTATGAAACCGATAATCATGTGAGTTTTATGCCCATGGGCTGGATTGCGGAACCGGCCTTTGGCATTGTACCGCACTGTTATTCGGGCATGATCATGAATTTTCCGGAAGCGCCGGAAACGGTGCGCGAAAATGTGCGCGAGATTGCGCCCGAAAATCTATTTTACAGTGCGCGTCTATGGGAGAATCTGGTGGGAACAGTCCAGGTGCGGATGAAGGACGCCACCTGGTTTAACCGTAAATTGTATGGCTGGTTTTTGCCGGTGGGCTATCAGATGGCTGATAAGAAACTGAACCGGGAAAAGCCGGGGCTGGGGCTGCAACTGGGGTATAAGTTGGGGGATTGGATGGTTTTCCGCCCACTGCGAGGGCAATTGGGGTTGTCACGATTGCGCAGCGCCTATACAGCCGGAGCCACGCTTAGTCCGGATCATATTCGTTTCTTTCATGCGATGGGGATCAATCTGAAGCAGATTTATGGCTCTACCGAGGTGACCGGTGGGGCGACGCAACATCGGGATGGGGACATCAAGTTTGCCAGCGTGGGGGTGCCCAATCCCAGTGTGGAAGTGCGGGTGTCGGAAGAGGGGGAGTTGCAAATATGCGGGCCAACGGTGATGAAGGGCTATTACAAGGACCCAGAGGCGACGGCGCGGGATATTATGGTGGATGCCGACGGCCGTCGCTGGTTCAAGACTGGTGATGCCGGTTATATTGATGAGGACGGGCACGTCATCTTCCAAGATCGGGTGAAAAACATGATTCGCCTGGCCAACGGCGAACTGTTTTCGCCGCAATTCATTGAAGGGCGGCTAAAATTCAGCCCCTACATCCGCGACGCCATGACCATTGGCAGCGCCGAGCATGAATTTGTCTCGGCACTGATTATCATTGATTTTGAGAATGTGGGACATTGGGCGGAAAAGCAGGGCATCGGTTACACCACCTTTGTAGACCTGTCGCAACGGCCGCAAGTATACAGCCTGATTCAGGAGGCAGTGACCGACGTGAATAAATCGCTGCCGGAAGGGGCGCGGATTCGCCGCTTTGTGCTGATGCACAAGGAGTTTGACGCCGACGAAGCGGAGATGACCCGCAGCCGCAAACTGCGCCGCAATGTGCTGATGGAGCGGTATGGGGAAATTGTGTCGGCCATGTACGACGGCCGTACCGCCGTCACCGTGCGCGCTCCGGTCAAATATCAAGATGGCAGCGAAGGGTTTATTGAAACGCAGGTACAGGTGTTGAGTGTAGCGGGTGGGTAGTGGCTGGCGGCTGGTGGTTTGTACCAGCCACCAGCCACCAGCCGCCATTAACAGGAAGCATATGGAAAAACGAACAAAGCGAATTCGGAACCTGTTTGTGACCATTGGAGTGGCGCTGTTGGTGGTGTGGTTAATACGGCCGTATACCAACTGGATTCTCGTGCCCCAACAAATCATCAATGGCATCCTCAACGGCGGCACATTGGCCCTTATCGCCCTAGGCATCGTCCTCATCTACAAAGCCTCCGAAGTTTTCAACTTCGCCGCCGGACACATGGTGATGATCGGCGCTTACCTGGTCTGGTGGTTTGCCGGCGGCGTGGGCGAAACCGCCCTTATCAGCCTGCCCCTCTGGGCAGCTATCATTGCCGGTATGATCGTCGCCGTCTTCATTGGCTTCTTCATCGAACGATTTGCTTTGCGCCCCATGACCGGCCAACCGCTCCTGGCCATCGTCCTGATGACCCTCGGTCTGGCCCAGATCATGCAAGGGCTGACCACCGTCCTCTTTGGGGTCACCCCCAAAGGAAACTTCCCCGCCCCTTTCTCCCCCAGCGACGTATTTAACATTCCCATTGCGCCTATTAACGATGTCAGCATTGTCTTTCTCAACCGCTTGCAACTGGGGCACGCCCGTCTGGCCACCTTCATTGTCGCCCTTCTGGCGGCGGCCATTTTTGTCGCCTTCTTCAACTATACCCGCACCGGGCTGGCTATGCGCGCCACCTCAGAAAATCATGAGCTGGCCCAGAGCGTGGGTATCAAAGTCTCGCGCGTATTTGGCCTGTCCTGGGCCATTGCCGGCGTCATTGCTACTTTAGGCGGCATCCTGCTGGCCACCCTTACTGGCGTCAGTCTCAGTTTGTCTACAGTCGCTTTAGCCGCCTTCCCCGCCATTTTGTTGGGCGGCCTGGAATCATTTCTGGGCGCGATTGTGGGTGGGCTACTGGTAGGCATCACGGTCGCCCTGGTACAAACCTCCACCATCGTCGAAGTGCGCAACTCCGCCGAAATTGCCCCCTACGTCTTACTCCTCATCGTGCTGCTCATCCGGCCCGAAGGCTTATTTGGGCAAAAAAGAATCGAGAGAATCTAGGAGATTTTTATGGCCGTTTTACGACCAGCCGGAGATTTTGACCGCAGTTATGAACAGGATATGTCGCTGGTGCGGCAGAAATGGCAATGGGGGGTTCTCATTGCCGGGTTGATTATGCTGTTTACCCTGCCACGCCTGGGCAACACCTACATCATCACCACCCTTAACCAGATTGCTTATACCGTCGTCGCCCTGCAAGGCTTGAATTTGCTCACCGGTTACACCGGCCAAATTTCTCTGGGGCAAGCCGCTTTTATGCTGGTAGGCGGGTATGCCGCCGGGTTGGGCGCCAAAGAGCTAGGGCTGCCGTTTTATTTATCCATTCCCTTTGCCGGGTTAATAGCTGGTTTAGTTGGTTTGATATTTGGGCTGCCTTCCTTGCGGGTGAAGGGCTTTTATCTGGCCATGGCCACATTGGCTGCTCAATTCATCATCCCCTGGTTGACGCGCCAGCCCAAATTTGAAGCGTATTTGGGTGGCACGAACGGGTTCATTGAAGTACCGGTCGTCACCTTTTTAGAGTATCGCTTTGGTGAACTGTCTGATTTTGTCTACATTTCGCTGGGGGTCATGCTCATTACCACCGTATTAACCATCAACGTCACCCGCACGCGCATGGGGCGGGCTTTTGTGTCTGTGCGTGACAATGATCTGGCTGCCGAGTTGCTGGGGGTTAATCTGTTCCATTACAAGCTACGGGCGTTCTTCCTGGCGGCCTTCTTCGCGGGGCTCGCCGGTTCGCTACGAGCATTTAGCCAGCGTGGTGTGGGTACCCAGTTTGGCTATGGTCTGGAAGAATCGGTTCTCTTTTTAGGGATGCTGGTTATTGGCGGCCTGGGCACCAATCTTGGCCCGTTCCTGGGGGCCATTTTTATCATTCTGGTCGAGGACCTGGCCCTATGGATGGGCGCCACGTTAGCCGAAACTTTCCCCGCCCAGGCCGCCCAGTTACTCACATCGTTCCGGCCGTTATTTTTTGGCTTGGCGTTGGTCTTATTCTTGATTTTTGAACCACGCGGGCTGGCGCACCGGTGGCGGTTACTCAAGGCAAGCTGGCGGCTACGGCCGTTTGCCCGCTAATACCTGGTTAGATAATCTTCCAAACCGCCTGCAATAATGGACTCTTCTTTATCTGTACAAAGGAGGTGATTAACAAGAAAAATTCAGGCAACAAAACAATTTTATTGTTCGATCTGGCACATAACCCATGCCCAAACGCTTTTCTAAAAAAGGAAGAAAATGAAATGAAGAGAAAAATCCTGTTATTCACGTTAATCTTTACCGCTTTGCTATTGGTAGCTTGTGGCGGCGCCCAGGCAACACCAACGCCCCCGCCGGCCACTACCGCCGCAACCACTACGGAAACGACAACAGAAACCACCACCGAAACGACGACAGAAACCACCACCGAACCCATGGAAGAAGGGATGATCGCCGTGCTGCTGCCAGACAGCGCCTCCTCCGCCCGCTGGGAAGCGGATGACCGCCGCTTCTTTGAAGCCGCCTTTGAAGCCGCCGGCGTCAAATACACCATCGTCAACGCCGAAGGCGACGCCCGCACCCAACAAACCCAGGCCGAGCAGGCCATCACCAATGGCGCCAAGGTCATCCTGCTGGTCAACCTGGACAGTGGTTCCGGCGCAGCCATCATCGCCCAGGCCCGCGAAGCCGGCGTTAAGGTCATTGACTATGACCGCCTGACCATCGAAGGCCCCGGCGCAGATGTGTACGTCAGCTTTGATAATGTCTCCGTCGGCCGGCTCATGGGTGAAACCCTGGAACCGATCATCAACGGTTTGGCGGCCGACCCTAAGCGGGTGGTGCAGCTCAACGGCTCCCCCACCGACAACAACGCCACCCTCTTCCGTGAAGGCTACTTCAGCGTGGCCAGCCCGCACTACGACGCCGGTGACTGGGAACTGGTGGATGATCAGGCCGTGCCCGGCTGGGACAACCAACAGGCATTGGTCATCTTTGAGCAAATCCTGACGGCCGCTGGCGGAGATGTGGATGCTGTTTTTGCGGCCAATGATGGGTTAGCCAACAGCGTCATCTCGGCTCTCAAGAGCCAGGGGTTGGATCCGCTGCCGGTAAGCGGGCAAGACGCCACCGCCGCCGGTATCCAGAACATCCTCTCCGGCTGGCAGACGATGACGGTCTACAAGCCGATCAAACTGGAAGCGGAAGCTGCGGCTGCTGCAGCCATCGCCTTGCTGCGCGGGGAGGATGTTTCCAGCCTGACCAGCGATACGATCAACAACGGCCAAAACGACATTCCCTTCATCAAATTGACGCCGTTGGCCGTAACCATTGATAACATTGAGTCCACCGTGATTGCCGATGGGTTCCGCACCTGGGAAGAAATCTGTGTGGGCGAATATGTGGCTTATTGTGAAGCGTTGATGTCCGGTGAGCCGATGCCAACAACGACGGCCGATGGCTGCAACGTAGACCTGACCGGCGAAACCATTACTTTGCACCAGCAAGCCGGCCGTGAAGGCCCGCTGGCGGCCATCCTGGGTGAAGCCTTTGCCTATGCCACCAATGATGTCTTGAAAATCATTAACGAATCCGGCGGTGTTTGTGGCGCGGAACTGGCAGTGGCCTTCAACGAAACCAACTATGCCGTGGAACAAGAAGTGGCCGTTTACGAACAAACCCGCGATGAGGCTATTCTCATCTTCACCTATGGCAGTGGCGCTACTGTAGCCCTGGCGCCCCGCCTGAATGAAGACAAAATTTTGTCTATCGCTGCTGGTGTGCATGGCCCATCCATTTATGTGCCGCGCAATGGTTACACCATTGGCGCTGTGCCCATTTACTCGGATCAGTTCGCCGGTTTCTTGACCTGGCTGAGCGAAAATTGGGCTGATGTAAAACCGGAATCGGCCGGGGATGACATTGTCGTCGGCGTCATTGGTTGGGCCAATGCCTTTGGCGCTGGGGCCATTACGCCGGAATCGCAAGCCGTGGCAGATGAACTGGGCATTACCATTCTGCCATTGGAAGAGCAGGCTGTAGCCCCCGACGCGGACGTTTCCGGGCAACTGCAAAATCTGCTGCTGAACGGCGCCAATGTCATCTATAACCAGAACCTTTCCTTCAGCGTGGCCCAAGTCATTGGTACGCTGCGGGCGCTGGGTGTATGGGATGATGTGGTCGTTGGCGGCGTTAACTGGACATATAATGCCGATGTACTCAATTTCTTGGGAGAAAACGTGGCGCTGGCCGATGGTTACTATGGTGTGGTGCCGCATCTGACCTGGGCGGACACCGATGCGGAAATTGTCCAGACGGCCATGGATGCTTTTGCTGCCGGCGGGTACCCGGAAACGGAACGGACCAACACCTACCTGCTTACGTTTGCTACCATGTTTGCCGTGCGTGATATTATCCAACACGCGGTAAATGAATATGGTTATGAGAATCTGAGCGGCGAGACGCTGCTGCAAGCAGCCAATGATTTGGGTATTGTCAGCGCCGAAGGCTTGTTTGAGTATGACCTGCGTGGCGAAAACCGGGCGCCAAACCGGGCCCAAATTCGCCAGTGGCAATTACAGCCTGATGGTACCATTAAGGACGTGGCGGTATCTGAATTCTTTGATCTGCCAGACACGCGGCCACCGGCGCCGTAATCAATAACTGTTAGGGGCGGGCCTTGTGCCCGCCCCTACAAACAAACTGATGCTCAAAGTCAACAATATCGAAGTGGTGTATAGCGATGTAATTTTAGTGCTGCGCGGTATTTCGTTGGAGGTGCCGGCAGGGCAAATTGTGTCGTTGTTGGGAGCCAATGGCGCGGGCAAGTCTACGACGCTGAAGGCGATTTCGGGCTTGCTGCGCACCCAACAGGGGGCGGTGACACGCGGTTCCATTGAGTTTGACGGGCAGCGGATTGATGGCATGTCACCCGAGGAGATTGTGCGGTTGGGAATTGTGCAGGTGATTGAGGGACGGCCGTTGTTCCGCCACCTGACTGTTGAAGAAAACTTACTCACCGGGGCACTGTTCCGCAAAGCATCTGGCAGTGAGCTAAAACGAGACCTTGACCAGGTGTATCATTTTTTCCCTCCCTTGCAGGAGTTCCGGCAGCGCACCAGTGGTTATCTTTCCGGGGGCGAACAACAGATGATTGTGATTGGCCGGGCGCTGATGGCCAAACCCAGGCTAATGCTGCTGGATGAGCCATCCTTGGGGCTGGCGCCAATGCTGGTGCAAAATATCTTTGAAATTATTCGCCAGATCAATCAGGAATCAGGCGTGGGCATCTTGTTGGTGGAGCAAAATGCAAACGTGGCGCTGCATACCGCGGCGTATGCGTATGTGATGGAAAACGGCCGTATCGTGATGAATGGCAGCGCCGACCAACTGGAAAATAATGCCGATATTAAAGAGTTCTATCTAGGACTGACGGCCGTTGGTGAACGCAAATCTTACCGCGACGTGAAACATTACAAACGGCGCAAGCGATGGCTGGGGTAGTGTTTATGTTCTCAGGTGTGCGGAGCAACCAATGAATGGATTAGACCAGCGATTACGAGCATTTGTTGAATTTGCGTATGAAAACGCGACGGCCGTGAAAAACCGCTTTGACCAGGCCGGCATTCATCCGGCCGCTATTCAAGGGGTGGCCGACCTGGTCAAAATTCCTGTTTTTCCCAAAGATGGGTTTATCCAGTTACAGCAAGCAGATCCTCCATTTGGCGGCATGGTGACGATACCCCGCGAGCAGGTGACGCACATTTTCTTTTCGCCCGGCCCCATTTATGAACCGGCGCCAGAACCGGATGAGGCCAATCGGGAAATTGCCATGGCAGCGTTGCGCTTGAGCGGGTTCCGGTCGGGCGAGATGGTCTTAAACAGCTTTTCTTACCATCTGGTGCCCGCCGGGTTTTTGTTTGACGGCGCGCTGACGCGGCTGGGCTGCACGGTAGTGCCGGGCGGCATCGGCAACAGCGATTTGCAGATCAAGATGGCGCATGATTTACAGGCCACCGGCTATGCCGGTACACCCAGCTTTTTATTGTCATTGCTGGAAAAGGCCAAAGAACAAGGCATCAAACTGGCAATTGACCATGCCATCGTCTCCGCCGAGCCGCTGCTGCCGCCCATGCGGGCGGCCATTGAAGCGTTTGGCGTGAAAATTGGCAATGCATATGCCACCGCCGAGTTTGGCATTATCGCCCTTAACACCGGCAACGGCATGGCTTTCCAACTTTTTGCCGAGCCGTTGGTAGAGGTACTAGACCCAGAAACCGGGCACTCTGTTGGCCCTGGTGAAGCCGGGGAAATTGTGGTCACGAACTTTAGCCGGGTCTACCCGCTCATCCGCATTGGCACAGGGGATATGGCGATCAATATGGACCCCGATCCCGGCCACAGCCAACAAACGGAACGGGGCATTATCCTGGTGGGGCGTTCCGGGGATGCGGTGAAGGTGCGCGGCATGTTTGTACACCCCAACCAGCTTGGTTTTGCGGCGCGGCAAATTCCCGGCGTGCTGAAAGTGCAGGGAGTGGTAACGCAGCCGGATAACAAGGACCACTTTGTGGTCAGGGCTGAAATAGCAGAAGGGGTGGCGAGTACGGCCGTGACCACCCCCTTGCAAGAAATGATCAAAAACGTCTGCCGGGTGCGTGTAGATGCGGTAGAGTGCCTGCCGCCGGGATCGTTGGGAGACAATGCACCGGGGATGGTGGACGACCGTGATTGGGGACGGTAATCCGTAATCGATAAACCGGCTTCTGGCTTCGAAATACAGGGATATTTATGAGCAAAATTATTATCAGCGCCGCTTTGACTGGGGTTGTGACCACTCGTAAACAGTCACCCTACATCCCCTATACCCCCGCCGAAATTGGCGAAGAGGCGCGGCGCAGCGCCGAGGCAGGGGCCAGCATCGTCCACATTCATGCCCGCAACGCCGACGGCACACCCGCCTGGGACGTGGAAACGTTTAGCCAGATTCACCAGGAAGTGCGCCAGCGCTGCCCTGATCTGATCATCAATTACTCCACCGGCGCGTTTGGCATTCCCCGTGAACAACGCATTCACCATATCCGCGCCCTCAAACCGGAGATGGCCGCCCTGAATATGGGTTCCATGAACTACGCCATCTATTCCCGCCAGCACAAACGGTTTTACCACGACTACGTATTTGCCAACCCCTTTGACGATATCCAGTACTTCCTGCAAGCCATGAACGAAGCGGACACACGCCCGGAAATGGAATGTTTTGATACCGGCCACATCAACAACGCCCAACCGTTGATAGATATGGGGCTTTTACAACCGCCCTACCAGTTCAGCCTGGTGATGGGCGTTTTGGGCGGAATTCCGGCAACAACGCAAAATCTAGTGCATCAGGCGGGCCAGTTACCGGCCAACGCACACTGGCAGGTCATTGGCATCAGCCGCCATCAATGGGCGCTGGCGGCCGTGGCCATCACCATGAGCGGCAATGTGCGCGTGGGGCTGGAGGACAATCTCTATTTGCCCAACGGCGAATTGGCAAAATCGAACGGGGAATGTGTGTCCCAGGCGGTGGAATTAATACACATCGTTGGCGGCGAGGTAGCCACCATAACCGAGACGCGGGAGATTTTGCAGATGCCGCGTATATCCTAAACAGATTGAGTCTATCTCCAAGACTGAACCAATCTTTGTATTTACGAAAGAAATCCCCTGTTCGCTCGCTCTAAGCTGTACAATCCGATAAACCTGTGAAAAAAGGAAAAGTGACATGGCACAGTTAGAACAAGCGACATTGGGTGGGGGCTGCTTTTGGTGTTTGGAGGCGGTATTCCAGGATGTGGCCGGGGTAGAGCGAGTGGTATCCGGTTATGCCGGGGGGCATGTGCCCCATCCCTCCTACAAAGCCGTGTGCACGGGCACAACCGGCCATGCTGAAGTTGTCCAGATCACGTATGACCCAGATGTTATCTCCTATGAAGAGCTGCTGGATATTTTCTGGCACATTCACGACCCCACCACTTTGAACCGGCAGGGCAACGACGTAGGGCCACAGTATCGCTCCATCATCCTGACGCACAATGAGGCGCAGCAGCAAATCGCGGCCCAGTCATTGGCAGCAACAGATGTTTCCGACCTGTACGCCCACCCTATTGTCACCGAGGTCGTACCGCTGGACATTTTTTACCCGGCCGAGGATTACCACCAAAATTACTTCAACGACAATCCGTATCAGCCTTATTGTCTGATGGTGGTGAACCCCAAAGTACAGAAGTTCCGCAAATCGTTTCAGGAAAAGTTGAAGGCGGGGGTTTGAAATTGAGCAGTGTCAGGCATGGGGCAGAATGTTCTGGTCATATCCATGCCACAAGCCTTGTGTCTGGCACTACATGACCCGGCAGATGGAAGAACAGAACCCTGTCGTTTTGCTCACCGGGGATACCTGGCACATTGTGGAACACAGCCGCCGGTCAACTGTGGCGTTATGTGGGCAGCCTATCCGTAACGGCCGTGCCCATGCCCGCCTGAAACAAGTGGGAATAGAGAACATTTGCCGGGATTGCGCAAAATTGTGGTAGGGTAATTGATCACCCCTTCACCGCTCATCCCGCCGTGCGCAGCAAGGGAATCTCCCCTTTCTGCCAGGAGACCAGCAGCGGGGCAGCGATGAAGATGGAACTGTAGGTGCCGCTGAGCAGCCCGACGAAGAGAACGGCGATAAAGGGTTTCACCGAATCGCCGCCAAAGAGCAAAATGGCGACCATGACAAACATGGCGTTTAGTTGGGTGATGACCGACCGCTTGAATGTCTCGCTGATGGATTGGTTCACCAACGCTTCAAATGCTTTGCCCCGGTTCTGACGCATACCCAGGTTTTCCCGAATGCGGTCAAAAACGACAATGGTATCTTGCAAGGAAAAGCCGACGACGGTGAGTACGGCCGTGAGAAACAACGCATCAATCTCCCAGCCCAACAACGCTCCGGTCAGCGCCGCAAACGCCACCACCACAAACAAATCATGGAACATGGCTACCACCGCACACGCCCCATACCGGAAAGAATTGGGCACCTGGCGGAAAACAAACATGATGTAGCCCAAAATGATGGTCGCCGACACCAACACCGCCACCAACGCCGCCCGCGTCACCTCCTGCCCCACCGACGGGCTGACCGTAGTCACCTGCGACGTGCCCGGAATGAGCGGCGACAGGTTATTCAATGCCTCCTCTACGGCCTGCGCCGTCTCGGCGGATAGAAACGCCGAGCGCACCTGCCAGGCATTTTGTAAACCCTGCCCCCGGATAGCCGTTATCAGCGGGTTGCTCTGCCCAAATGCAGCAAACACCTCTCGAATCTGGTCTTCCGTCACCTGCTGCGTAAACTGAATCTCAAAGCGGGTGCCACCCAGGAAATCCACGCTCAGCCGCAGGAAAGAGCCAGTGGAAATGTAGGCATAAAGCATGGCTGCCAGCCCCAGGCCAATGATAACGCCTGAAAATATGAAGTAGTAGCCCCGTTTTTGCACGAAGGTATCGAAGTTGATCATGGCCTACGCTCCCATTAACCATTTTTTATTTTGAAAGCGGCGCGCATTCCAGCCAATAACCATATTGACCAGCGTGCGGGTGATGATGACGGCCGTGAACATGCTAATCATTACCCCAATCGCCAATGTGATGGCAAAACCCTGCACCGCGCTGGCGCCAAAACTGCGGCCAAACACCCATAAAATCAGGCAGATCACCAACGTGGCAATGTTGGAATCGCGGATGGAGGGCCAGGCCCGGCTAAAGCCGGTATGAATGGCATCATCTAGCCGGCTACCGCCGCGCAGTTCCTCCTTGATGCGCTCAAAGATCAGCACATTGGCATCCACGGCCATGCCCGTGGAGAGCAAAAAGCCGGTAATAGCTGGCAGTGTCAGCGTCACCGGCAGCATTTGAAAAACCAGGAAGTTCAGCAGCATGTAAACGATAAGGGCAACGTCCGCCAATAAACCAGGTAGCCGGTAATAGACCAGCATAAAAATCAGCACCATGACCACGCCCACCGCACCGGCGCGAATGCTGGCATCAATGGATTGCTGGCCCAGGGTGGCGCCCACCTGGCGTGTGCTTTCAATACGCAACGGTACAGGCAGGCTGCCAAACCGCAGTTGCAGCGCCAGCCGTGTGGCTTCCTCCGGCGTAAATTGGCCGGTAATGGAACCCTGCCCGCCGGTAATGGCGCTCTCGATGCGCGGACTGGAAATCACCTGCTTATCCAGCACAATGGTTAAAAACCGGCCCACATTGTCACGAGTGTAGGCGGCGAACAGGTCACGAGCTTCGCCCTTCAAGGTAAAGGCCACATGATACTGGTTAAAACCGCCTAACTCGGTGCGCGCCTCTCGCAAGTCTGCGCCGGTAAGCACGGTCTGGAAAGTGGGCGCTTCGAAGCCGTCATCCAGTTCACAGCGCGACGGTCCCTCGTTCAGCGAAGTACGCACACATAATCCTTCCGGCAGCGACTGCGCCCCGGTATCTATGAATTCCAGCAGCGCCGTCTCTTGAATGAGCGAATAGGCTTCTTCGGGGTTGTCAATGCCGGGCAGTTCTACCAGGATGCGCCGTTCCCCTTCTAGCTGTACCAGCGGTTCAGCCACGCCCAGGGCATTCACCCGCTGATCAATAATTTGGCGGGCCGTGTCCATTTGCTGCGGATCCAGTTGGTAGTCGGGCAGCACATCCGCCTCTAACAGTACTTGCAGCCCACCCTGCAAATCCAACCCCTGCCGGATGGGATAGTCTGGATTTTGAATCACCCATAGGGCTACGGCCGTCAGCCCGATAATCACCGCCAGCCATAACCAGTCTTGCCACTTTTTCATAAGCTATCCTTTGATCCTAGAGTTGTCAAATTTTTCTCACGAGTAGGGAACAAGAAAACAACATGTGAAATTTGACAACTCTCTCTGGTGATATAAAAAACGCCGGTGTCCAGTTAGGTATACTGAAAAAGGTCATAAACTGACATTTTCCAAAGTCTGAAAATTAAGCGTAAGCAAGCTGGACAACTGCTCCTTGAACTTGCCTGACACCTCCGCCAAACAGTCTTCAATGGCCTGCTTGAAAT
>JABFFZ010000031.1 GCA_013112725.1 Chloroflexota bacterium | reverse complement strand
GTGTGAAACTCAGCTTGATCATGTCCTTTTCTAACTCCTCAATAAAAACCGCGGAGTATAGCTTTCTCTTGTTTGCTGCCAAGTGGGTTTCAGATCAGAATGTCAGTTTATGCCCTTTCAAGGTATATAATCCTTTTGCGTTGTTGTTTTGTTGTTGGCACGGCCGTCAGGCCGGCCATTTTGCCAGACTTTTAGCGGGTGTGGGCACTGGTGGAAATGGCTGCATTGGGAAAACTTCGCTTTGGCTAGCGTTGGAGGTGGAACGGATGTACAAAACTTCTGCTTACAAATCGGGACTATTTTTATTTGTAATTGTGGCTTGTTTGCTGATCTGGAGTGCACATTCTGGCAGATTGGTGGCCCAATCGGCGACGGGGTTGGCGGTGCGGCTGGTAGTCGCCAGTTTTGATCCCCTGGCTGAATCCCCCGTTTCCTTTTTGACAACCAGGTGGCAGCGCGAACCTTATGGGCTTCGGGAAAAAGGGTATTACATTGTGCAATTTAATGGCCCCATAACGGCCAGGCAAAAATTGGAACTGGCCCGTATGGGTGTCGAGCTGTTTGACTATATCCCTGATTTCAGTTTTATTGCCCGGATGGAGGGGCAGGCGGCCGTAAACATTACCCGGCTTCCCTTTATTCGTTGGGTGGGCATCAACCACCCAGGGTATCGCCTGGCCTGGCCCCTGCCGCCTACTTTTGCCGAAGACAGCCCAACACTGGAACTATATGCCCTTATTTTCCCCGGCGAAAATACCCAGGCCATCGCCGAACAATTGGCTGCGATGGGCGCCGACATTGTGCAAATCGTTCCCAACGAATGGCGGGACAAAATTGTGTTGCGAGCTGACGCCGATCTGCTGCCAGATATGCTTCAGATTGATGGCATTAGCTGGATGGAAACAGCGCCACAATGGGAACTATATAATGATCAGGCACGGGTAAACGCGGCTATGGATATCAATGATGTCTGGACGCGCGGTTACTTTGGTGATGGTCAGATCATTGCCATTGCCGACACACAACTGGACACCGGTAATCCGGCTACAATGGTCAACGACTTCCGCCAATGCGCCGGGACTGCACCGCGCGTGACCATTGTGCAGTTAGGCACAGCCAGCAGCGACACGAACGGTCATGGCACGCATGTGGCCGGGTCGGTGCTGGGCAACGGCCGTTTAGACGGTAGCAGTTGTGGTAATTACACTCCCTTTGGCGCCGGCGCTGCGCCCCAGGCCACCGGTTACTTTCAGGCCGTTATGAACGCTGACCAATCGTTGGGTGGCATTCCCGCTAACCTGAACGATCTGTTCCAACCTGCCTACAACTTTGGCGCGCGCCTGCATACCAACAGCTGGGGATCGTCGCAATTTGGACAGTACACCACCAGCGCCCAGGAAGCAGACCAGTTTTCCTGGAACAACAAAGATTTCCTTATTCATTTTTCGGCCGGGAATAGTGGCCGGGATTCAGACGCGAACGGCGTCATTGATGTGCATTCGCTCGGCTCACCTGCTATAGCTAAAAATGTACTGACAGTGGGCGCCAGTGAAAACAACCGACCAGGCATTCAAATCTGGAATGTGTGGTATACGCCAGCCCTGCCCATCTTAAATAGCGATCTCGCCGATAATTTCAATGGCCTGGCTGCTTTCAGCAGCCGGGGTCCAACGGACGACGGCCGTACCAAACCAGACCTGGTTGCCCCTGGCACATTGGTGCGCTCCGTGCGCAGCACCGCCAGCCCCGGTTCAGGAAATTATGTGTTGTTCAGCGGTACCAGCATGTCTACACCGTTGACAGCCGGTGCATCGGCCCTGGCGCGGCAAGTCTTTCAGGCCAGTGAAATCCACGTCCCCACCAGCGCCATGCTCAAATCCCTGCTGGTGAACGGGGCTACTGACATTTATCCTGGCCAATACGGTGGCGGCGCCACCCAGGAAATCCCCACCACCCGCCCCACGATGCACGCCGGTTGGGGCCGGGTGGATTTGGAAGATGCGCTGTTTCCGGTTAACGGCCGTACCTGGTGGTGGGATCACAATGACCTCGTGATCACCAGCAGTCTGAACAGCCTCTCCACCAACGATACCGTTACCTACACCTTTGCCCTTAATTCCACTGCGCCGCTGCACATCACCATGGCCTGGACAGATTATCCAGGCACACCAGCAGCGGCTGGTGGACTGGTGAATGACCTGGATATGCGTTTGGAGGGACCCGGCGGTCCATACTACGCCAACAATGCCGTGCAGCGTCTTTCCTCTCAACTCCTCGATTACAACAACGGCGCGTTTACCACTCTGGAAACACCGGCCAACAACACCAGGCGCGCCATGCGGTTTACTCCCACACAATATCCGGCCATACCGGCCACTGCCAAGCTATGGTTTTACCGGCAAGCAGGTGGGGCGGGCAGCGTTAATTTTAACCTGGTGGTATACGGCCATAACGGGGGCGGTGCGCCGGGCGCTACCCTTTGCACATTGCCGCGTCGTGCTTCCTGGGCGGGTACAACCGGTTTTTACCCGGTGACGATTGATCTTGCCCCTTGTGGTCTGGCGCCACTGGCTTCCGGCGACTTCTACATTTCCATTGAATATACCAGCGCGCCGACAGGCGGTGGACAATTATTATTGGACAATGTACCCAGTGGCCGTGCCTGGTTTCATAATGGCGCTGGTTGGGTGAATAATGTGATGTATGACTATGGCATTACGGCCGTGACCTATCGCCCTGTTACGCCCAGTACACCGTATGACCGGGTAAACAACCTGGTGGGCATAGATCTACCCTCGCCGGTCATGGGCACGTACAATCTGGTGGTCACGGGCTACAACGTACCCCAACCCCCACAACCGTACGGCCTGACCATCTCTGGCGATTTTCAGATGATGGGTACAGAAACCGTCACCCGCACCATCCCTGCCCCCGGCATCTACAAGTTTGGCAATACCGGCGTTACCATCAACTTTACCAGTGAAGATGTTGATACCGTCGCCGTCACCGTGCGGCGGGATCAATTCCCCACGACCGGTATGAACTCGGTAAAACGAGGATACAACATTACGGCTTCAGGAGGCAGCGGCGCGTTTACGGCCGATGTTGCTTTTGGTTATGAACAGGCGGAATTTGCCGCTTCGGGCATCAGCAGCGAAACGGCGCTGCAAGCGTTCCGGTATAGCGGTGGCGTCTGGCAGCCTATGGGCGGCACAGTGGATGCCGCCAATAACACGGTAACAGTAAATGGGGTCACGGCCTTTTCGCCCTGGGCGTTAGGTGAATTTGCGCCAACGGCCGTCACACTGCAAAACTTTTCGGTTCAAAACTCCACGTGGGTGGGCATGGTGCTGACGGCCGTCTTGCTGTTAGCGGCACTCACCTTATGGGCCACCTGGGGCATACGCCGCCCGCGAGAAAGATAATGAGTAATTGGGTAATTGGGCAATTACCCAATTACAGGCTGATAGGGCGCATGGCTCAGCAGTTGCCAGCCATCTGCCGTCAGCCAGGCAAAATCTTCCAGGCGAATGCCACCCCAACCGGGGATATAAATGCCCGGCTCAATGGTGATGTTCATGCCCGCTGCTAACGCGGCCTTTTCCGGCGCACGCGGCGAGAGAAAGGGGTCTTCGTGAATTTCCAGACCCACACCGTGCCCCAGGCCGTGCCCAAAATGCTCCTTATGCCCCGCGCCGTGAATGAGGTCACGTGCCAGGGCGTCCACTTGTAGCAGGGTCATGCCGGGGCGGGTGTGTTGCAGCACTGTCTGCTGCGCCTGCTGCACCAGCCGGTACAATTCCCAAAACCGGGGCGGCGGTTCACTGCCCAGGTAAAAGGTGCGGGTCATGTCGCTGTGGTAGCCGTCCAGCCGGGCGCCCATGTCTACGATGATGATGTCGCCGGTTTGCAACGGCTGTGTGCTGGTGGTGTGGTGTGGCAGGGCGCTGTTTGGCCCGGAGGCCACCGAAGTGGCAAAGGCCACGCCATCCGCGCCGGCTGCCATCATCGCCTTTTCCAGTTCCCAGGCCAGTTGTTTTTCCGTCAGGCCGGGGCGGGCAATCTGCGGAAACAGCGCCATTGCCTGGTCGGTGATGGCCGCGGCGCGGCGCATCAGGTCAATTTCGGCGGCGCTTTTGATAGCCCGCAAAGGTTCAACCGTTTGCGCCAGCGGACGCCAGGTGATGCCGGTGCGCAGGCTGCGCCAACGGGCGGCCTGTTCCAGGGTGACGTGTTTTTGTTCGATGCCGATGCGCCGGGCGGACACGGTCTGGAAGAATTGGCGATCATGTTGGCGGGTGCGCTCGTGTTTGACCAGACTAAAGAGCGGCGCTTCCATTTGGGCGCGTTCGTAATAGCGGGAATCGGTGGCGATGAGCGCCTGGTCAGGGGTGAGCAGCAGCATGGCGTTGGAGCCGGTGAAGCCGCTGAGCCAGCGCCGGTTGGCCGGGCTGGTGATGAGCAGGGCGTCAATCTGCCAGTTGTCGAATTGTTGGCGCACGGCCGTGAGGCGGTTTTGGTAGGTGTTGTTCATAGTGCGTAATCCGTGAAACGTGAAACGTGAAACGTGACGAGTGATGCGTGACGAGTGATGCGTGACCGATAACCGATAACCGATTACTGATTACCGATTACGATAATTTCGCCGTTGCCGGGGATGACGTCGCCGATGATGACGGCCGTGTCACACAATTGCCTAAAAGCGTCTACGTGGGTGGGGGGGACGGCCGTGAGCAGCCCGCCCGATGTCTCCGGCGTCCACAACATATCTTGCATGAGGAGGGGAATGTCATCAACAAATGTCACCCATTGCCCAAAATAATCCAGATTACGAGCCATGCCGCCGGGGAACGCGCCCGCTTCGCCGTACTGTACCGCGCCGGGCAGCCAGAGCAGGCTGTCCAGGAAAAAGCGGAAGCCTACCTGACCCAAATGGGCCATTTCGTGGGCGTGGCCCAGCAGCCCAAAACCGGTAATGTCGGTCATGGCATGGGCCTGCGCCTTGTGAGCGGCGGCGGCGGCCTGTTTGTTGAGGGTCTTCATGCTGGTCACGGCCGTAGCCACATCTTCCGTCCTGGCAATACCGCGTTTCAGCGCGGTTGTCACCACGCCCACGCCCAGTGGTTTCGTCAGTAGCAGCAGGTCGCCCGGCTGCGCCCCCCCTTTGGTTTTGACCTGCGCCGGGTCAACCAGCCCGGTGACAGCCAGGCCGTATTTTGGCTCTTTATCTGTCACACTGTGTCCGCCGGCAATAACGCCGCCCGCTTCGGCCACTTTCTCCGCACCGCCGCGTAAAATCTCGCGCAGAATGGATTTATCCAGGTCATCGGGAAACGCCACCAGGTTGATGGCAAACAGCACCTTGCCGCCCATCGCATAAATATCAGACAGCGCATTGGCAGCCGCAATCGCCCCAAAATCGTAGGGGTCATCTACCACTGGCGGGAAAAAGTCGGTGGTGGTGACAATGGCTTGTTGATCGTTCAGCCGGTA
Organism: Chloroflexota bacterium; assembly: GCA_013112725.1. Taxonomy (GTDB): domain Bacteria; phylum Chloroflexota; class Anaerolineae; order Promineifilales; family Promineifilaceae; genus CAADGU01. The sequence goes on along the minus strand of JABFFZ010000031.1, from coordinate 48,453 downwards.
GACGGCAGCGTCATCGGCCCGGTCTAGGCCCACCAACAAATCCGGGTAATCTTCCGGTTTGAAGATGTCCCGCAGTGGTTCTAAAACATGGGCCAGGTCCCCTGGCCCCAATTTGGCCGCTCAGCCGGCGCAGGCGGCGTAAGCGGTCAACCGAATTTCTTTACCTGTCATGGGGTGGGAGTATAACGGATATTTTATATTTTGGCGGCAAGTGTGGTTTGCACGGCCGTGTCCAACGACATTTGCGTCCCAGTTGCCCAGGCATCCACAAACGCGGCTTCACCCAATTTAGCCCGCATCTGGGTTAGCATTTCTTGCCGATCCTGTTGCACATGCACGGTCAATGGCTGGTTTATCTCTCTTCGTTGTTGGGTGGTGGCGGCAAATAGGGTCACAGCCAATGTGGTTTGCCCGCGCTGCCACAGCAAGTCGGCCATTTGCTCAATGGAGATAAGCAATCCGGGCTGGTCTTGCAGACCGATGCGGATGCGCAGCCCTTCGCGGACATACGCTTCCGCCTGTTCTAAATCACCCTGGTCGGCCACCAATTGCCCCAGGTTGCCTAATACAGCGGGTAACCCAATCTGGTCATTTCGCTGCCGTTTGAGTGCCAACGCTTCGGTCAGCACGGCAACTGCCTTGTCCAACACCCCCATGCGCCGGTAAACAATGGAAAGATTATTCAGCAGGGTGGTCACGGAAGCGGTATTATCTTCCGGTGATTGCCGGTAGATGGCCAGACTTTCTTCCAACAACTGGCGGGCCTCTTCGTAGTTTCCCTGGCGACCGGCGGCAAAACCGAGGTAATGTAAGGTATGAGCCAGTGGCAGCGTTTCACCCAATTGCCGCGCCAGCGTCAGGGCGGTGGCATGATGGACGGCGGCGGTGGTGTAATCGCCCTGTTGTTGGGCAATGACGCCGGCCCGGTTAAGAAGCTTGATTTGCTCATCGGGAGGTAGTAACGAGGCCAGGGGGAGAATACGGCCAAACCACAGGCTCGCCTCGGTGAAACGCCCTTGTAAAGACCAGAATCGCTCCTGAGCGGAGACCAGACGGGCCGCCAGACGGCCGTTTTCGGGATCGTCCACATTTGCCGCCAACCATTCTAAGGCAGCCATGATGTTAGGGTCTTCACGACGTAAGTGGCGCAGGGCGCTTGCCTGGTCGCCGTAGCGTAATTCTGCCTCGGCTTGCTGCGCCAGCGTCGTGTAGTAAACGGCATAGGCATGGTAGGTGGCAGCGGCGGTGGGGCTGTGGCTCAGCTTTTCCAGGCCATATTCGCGCAGTGTTTGTAACATACGGAATCGAGGGCCGTCGGGATCATCTTCGGGCAGCACCCGCAAGATGCTTTTATCCACCAGGGAGTAGAGGCTTTCCAGCACGGCCGTTGGCTCTGACGACAAATCGGGGCAGATGGCGGCAGCGGCTTCGGCGGTGAAGGAGGTGGCAAACAGGGCCAGATTGGCAAATAGTTGCTGTTCCAGCGGCGTTAGCAGGTTATAGCTCCAATCAATGGCGGCGCGTAAGGTTCGGTGGCGGTTGGGTAAATTGCTCGCCTGGCTGCTGAGAAAATGTAGCCGGTGGGATAATTGCGCCAGAATCGCTACCGGCGTGAACAATTTGCCTCGTGCCGCCGCCAGTTCCAACGCCAGTGGAATGCCATCCAGGTAATGGCAAATTTCGGCAATGGTTTGGCCGTTTTCGGCCGTCAGCTCAAAGCCCAACTGCACCGCTTGCAGTCGTTCGACAAACAGGGCGATGGCGGCAAACTGCCGCAGTTCGGTCAGAGGCGGCAGGTTTTCCAGGTTGGGCAAGGCTAAGGTCGCCAGGGGGAATTCTTGTTCGCCGTAGAGGTGTAGCGGCGTCTGGCTGGTGACGAGCAGGCGCAGACCGGGCACGGCCGTGAGCAAATCGTTGACGGCGGCGGCGGCGGGCAGCAGGTGTTCAAAATTGTCCAGCACCAACAGCAGTTGCTGCGAGCGCATCTGATTGATGAGGCCCGGTAGCCCTGGTTGGCCGGGGTTTTCTCGAATGCCGATGGTCTCGGCCACGGCCGTGACCACAAAATCTGGATTGGTAATGGCTGCCAACCCCACAAAAAAGACACCCTGTGGGAACACATCCGGCTGGTTTTGCCACAACCAGCGCGCTGCTTCCAGCGCCAGCCGGGTCTTGCCGCTGCCACCTGGCCCGGTAATGGTTAGCAGACGGGTTGACCCGTTGAGGAGGCGGCACACCTGGGACATCTCTTGTTGGCGGCCCACAAAGCTGGTGAGACGGGCGGGCAGGTTGTGGGACGGGGGGGAGGAGATGGGGTGAGCGGGTGTGGGGGCGGCGATGGCGACGGGGTGTGGGGGTGAGGGGGGGAAGGGCAAAGGGAGGGGAGTGTTGGCGGCGATGGCTTCATAGATGGCGGCGGTTTCGGGCATGGGGGTGACGCCCAATTCCTCATCCAGCCGGGCGGCGAATTGATGGTAAACCTGCATCGCGCCGGCGCGGTCGCCGCTTTCATGGCGCATGAGGATGAGGCTGCGTACCACGTCTTCGCGCAACGGATCGTGCTGTAATAGCTGGCGGGCGTAAATCACAGCCTGGGGCAGGTCGCCGCGGCTGCGCTCACGTTCCATGAGGCGGGTAACGGCCGTGAAATACAGCGCGCGCAGTTGTTCCCGGTGCGGTATTAGCCAGTCGTCATACAGTTCTTGCAGCAGATCGCCGGTGTAAAGGGTGATGGCTTCGGCCAGTCGCCCGGTATCCTGGCTGAGCCGTTCAAATTCGGCCACATCGAGCCAGGTGGGGGCGGTGGGCTGCCATTGGACACTCTTGGCGTCGCTGAATACCCAGTCAGCGGTGGCGGGCAGGGCGCGGCGCAGGTCGTGCAGGTGGCGGCGCAGGTTGGCGCGGGCTTCGCTTTCGGGCACATCATCCCACAGCAGGTAAGCCAGATGGTCGCGGGGCACGGCCGTGTCCCGGTGTAGCAGCAAGTAAGCCAGCAGTAGTGGCGTTTTGGGCAGTGTATGAAAGCGGTAGGGCTGCCCATCTACCAATAAGCGTAGATGACCAAATAAATGGATTTGTAACATAGGTCAAATTGTACGTGATTTACGCTGTATGGGGATAATGGTTTTGGCTTAGGGTGTGGTGCTTTTGGTAAATAGGGCGATTGGTTTTGGTGTGAGCGGCAATTCTCAATTTGGCTGGCTCCGGCAGATAAATCTGCACCTACAAAAGGCAAAGTCGGCCTGTGCCGACTGGTGACTAGCCCACGCAGAGCCTGCCCTGAACCTGTTGAAGGGTGGGCTTTGCTCTCTGTAGGCGCGATTTTAATCGCTGGCTCTTGGTAAATTGAGAATTGCTGTGGTGTGAAGGTAACAGTGGAACAGTGGGGCGCGGTGGTGTATGATAGGCGTCCGACAACTATTTGTGATGCGGCGTCTTTTCTGACAATGGAACTGAACGCTGCACCTGGCAAACAAGGATAATGATGTTTACAGAATCAATCAGCCGCTTGCGGCGCAATCATGGCCTGGAACATGCGACGATTCATGTGCTGAGCCAAAAGCACAAGAATTTTAGCGCCCAGGGGAATTCAACAATGGCCGGTTTTTACCTGAATATCTACGGCGATATCCCGGAAACGGCCGTGATGGACGCCGTCGAAGAAGCGTACACCCGCATGAAAAATGGGGAGCATCATCTGGCGGTGCATCCCAACTGTGGCACGGTGCTGCTGACCACGGCCGTGATGGCCACGCTGGCTGCCCAACTGGTTTTTGCCGCTGAACAGCGCAAACAGCGCGGCGGGCTGAATTTGTCCGTGTTGGTCAATGCGCTGCCTACGGCCGTGCTTGCCGTCGTCGCCACCCTGATCGTGTCCAAACCGGTGGGAGTGCAGTTGCAGGCGCGGTACACGGTGGAAGGGGATTTGCGTGACATGCAGCTCGTCAGTATCCAAAAAGTCACCCCCTCACCCATCACCCGCCTTTTCCAACTCATGCTCACCGGCGGGCAACTGCAAGCGACTTCTTACAGAATTGTAACAACGGGATAGTTGTGGCTGGTGGCAAGTTGCAGGTGCTTCTACCTGTTACCTGCCACCTGCCACCTGCCATCATGTTTTACCTCTTTCACGGCAAAGATAGCCACTCCCAACAAGAATATCTGGCGAAGTTGACGGCCAAATTGGGCGACCCGGCGATGTTGGATTTGAATACCATCCGGTTGGGAAGCAATGTCACATTTAAGCAGTTGCAGGAGGCCACGGCCGTGATGCCTTTCCTGGCCAAATACCGGCTGATCATCGTCACCGGGCTGTTTGCGGCCAAACCGGACAAAAAATTCATGGATCAGTTGGCCGCCTACCTGCCGCAACTGCCGGATACCGCCCGCCTGGTTTTTCTGGAAGCCGATGCCTTGCCGGCCAACCATGCAATGGTGAAACTGGCGGAACAAAGCGAAAACGGGCATATCAAACAGTTCGATTTGCCGGAGGGGCAGGCGCTGGAAAAGTGGATTCGGGAGCAGGTGGCAGAGCGGCACGGCCGTATCCAACCCCACGCTGTTCACCTGTTGGCGGCCAACGTTGGCAGCAACCTGGCCGCCCTGGGCAACGAACTGGAAAAACTCATCCTCTACAAAGGCCCAGGCGAAGAAATCACGGCCGCCGACGTGACCTTGCTCAGTCCTTATGCGGCCGAAACCAACATCTTTGAACTGGTAGACGCCATCGGCAGCCGCAACAACAAACGCGCCTCCCTGCTTTTGCAGCAAAAATTCAATGAAGGCGCCGACCCCTTTGCCCTCTTCCCCATGTTTGTGCGCCAGTTTCGCCTGCTCATTCAGGTGAAAGAGCTGGCCGATGCGGGCAAACGGCCGCCGACTATCGGCCAGGAATTGAAACTGCACAGCTTCGTGGTGGGCAAACTGTACCAGCAAAGCCAGGGTTTCAGCCTGCCCCAACTGGAACAAATTTACCGCCACCTGCTGGATATTGATGTGGGTGTCAAAACCGGCCGCCAGGATATGACGACGGCACTCAATCTGCTGGTGGCCGCGTTGACGCTATGAATAGTGAGGCAGACCTGACAGGTTTCAGAAAACCTGTCAGGTCTATTGTCCGACTTCTAACTGAATTCTCTATCAGATACGGAGTATATTATGCCCCCCATTGACTGTTTAACTATCCTCAAAAATGGCTTGCCGCCCACCGGGCAGCCGCTGCGCCACATCGTCATCATTGGCGCGGGCATGGCCGGGCTGACGGCCGCTCTGCTGCTGCAAGAGGCCGGGCACACCGTCACCATCCTGGAAGCGCAAAACCGGTTAGGCGGGCGTGTGTACACCTATCGCGGTTTTCCCGGCCAGCTTTATGGTGAATTTGGGGCGATGCGTTTCCCGCGCCAACACCCCCTGGGGCAGCATTTGATTCACGAGCGGTTCAAGTTGGCGACACGGCCGTTTCCCATGTTCGACGAGGACACCTTCATCTACCTCAACGGCGTGGGGCTGCGCCGCAGCCAGTTCCACCCGGCCGAAGCCAACTTCAAACTGCGCCCGGACGAGCAAGACAAATTGCCGGACGAACTGCTCAAAAGCGTCATGCAGCCGCTCATTGACCTGATCAACCAGCCCGGCGGTTGGGAACAACTCATCGCCCAGTACGATTCCTATTCACTCATAGATTACTTGCGCCAGAGCAGCCTCAGCGACAGCGCCCTGGAGATGATCGGCCCACTGCTGAATCTGGAAGGGCGCTTCCATTTTTCATTGCTGGAATGGTTTTCCCATTATCACGAAAATGTGTTTGGCGATCTGGTCTACATTGTGGATGGCGCGTCGGCTTTGCCCAACGCTTTTATCCCTCACCTGGGGCCATCTATCCGCCTGGGTGCGGAAGTTCATGCCATTGAGCAGGATGAGACAGGCGTCACCATCCATTTTCACGACAGCACCGGTTACTCCCAAACGGTGCGCGCGGACGAGTGCATCCTCACCGTGCCCTTTGTGCTGCTGCGCCACATGGAGATTACCGGGCTAGATCAAAATAAGTGGTATACGATCCGCAATGTGTATTACGGCCGTGCCCACAAAATCTTCATGCAGTTCAGCGAACGGTGGTGGCAGACCAAATACCAGATTACCCACGGCGTCACCGTCACCGACCTGGCCATTCGCAACGTCGTCTACACCCCCGCCGGGCAGGATGACGTGCTGGGCAAAGGGGTCATCATCGGCTCCTACGCCTGGGAGCAAGACAGCATGGCCTACAGCATGTTGACCGAAAAACAGCGCATCGCCCAGGCGCTCCAAGACTTGTGCAAAATCCACCCCGAAGCCCGCGCCACCTTTGAATTTGGCATCTCCCACGACTGGTCACTTGACCCCTACGCGGGCGGCATTGGGCCACTGTTTCGGCCGCACGAGATGAGCGGCCGATTCTATGACAACATCGTCCGCCCCGTCCATCGCCTCTGGTTTGCCAATGACGCCTGCGACCGCCGCTGGATTGAAGCTGCCCTGGTAGCGGCCGTCAAAAATGCCTACGCTCTCCATCTGGGCCTGCGCAACGAAGTGCCGTTGGACGTGCATGAATAAACCCATATCCTGACGTGATGCGTAACGGCTTTTTACAGGCCACGCATCACGTATCACGAAGTCCCCGCCTTTTGTGTCAAAAAGAGTGTCATAATTTGACACTGACAACACGCACCTCACCCCTTATCTTGAAGTGGTAGTCAACTGATAGTTCTTGCCAGACCTGAAGACCCTAAGGGTTTCAGAAAACCCTTAGGGTCTGGTCGAAAGCTATAAAAGGAGCATTTGATGAACAACCACTTCTTGTTGATTGGCCTTTTTCTCACCGTCCTTCTCCTGTCCCTGACCAGCCCTGTTAAAGCCAACGCCACCATTTTCACCGTGAATGACACGGCCGATTTGCCTGACCAAAATCCCGGCGATGGCATTTGCGGTTCGCGCAAAGGGACATGTACGCTGCGTGCGGCCGTGCAGGAATCCAACGCCTTTTGCGGTGGGGATTATGGCTGCGAGGAGACGATCATCTTGCCGGCCGGGACCTTCAAACTGACCCGCGTGGGCGCGGATGACAACGCTTTCAGAGGTGATCTGGACATTACCGGCCACGTCACCATTCGCGGGGCGGGCGCGGCCGAGACCGTGATTAACGGCAACGGGGCCGCGCTCAATGACCGTATTTTTCACCTCATCGGCCACCGGCTGGTGACGTATTTTGTGCGTTTAGAAGGCGTCACGCTGGTCAACGGCAAAAGCGATCGGGGCGGCGCGATTTACAATCAGGGCATGGTCTTGACGTTGGACGCCAGCCAGATTCTTCACAGCGTCTCCACTTATTGGGGTGGCGGGGCCATTTACAACGATGGTGGGCGGCTAGATGTGATCGGCAGCAATCTGGCGTACAACGAGGCCCAGGGCAGCTTTGGTTTCGGTGGGGCCATTTACAACAGTAATACTGACCTGTGGGTGAGTGGTAGCTGGCTCTTGGAGAACAAAGGGAATGGCAACTTTAGCAACGGCGGCGGCATTTATTCGATTAGCGGCGGTGTGGCCATAGACCACAGCACGGTTGAGGGCAATGATTCAGCCGAATATGGCGGTGGTGTGTACGTATCCAACGGCTGGCTAAACGTTTTCAAGAGCATCATCAAAGACAATTATGCGGCGACGGCCGGGGGCGGCATCCTGGTGGGTACGGCCGCGACCTTGAAACTGAGCGAAAGCACCGTCACCGGCAATATGGCGGACATCAACGTGGGCGAGGGTGGCGGCGGTCTCTTTTTACGCGGGGACAGCGCCGAAATCACCGACAGCCAGATTAGCGACAACAGCGCCCGCATTGGCGGTGGTCTCCATAATGGACAAGAGGAGACCACTATTACGCGCACCACCATCAGCGACAACTACGCTGTTCCCGACGGGGGTGGCCTGTATCATTGGTATGGCGACCTGATCCTGGTTCAGAGCACGGTGAGCCACAACAACGCCATGCGTGGAGCCGGTATCTTTAATCATGCCTATGGCGGTGGCAATCACACCAATCTTTTCTTGATCAACAGCACCATCTCCTCCAATAAGGCAGTGATTGATGGGGGCGGTATTTACAATGATCAAGGTGATGTGTCGCTCCACAATGCGACCGTTGCCGCCAATGAAGCGGATGGGGATGGCGACGGCCGTGGCGCGGGCGGCGGCATCTTTAACCAAAATGCAGCGGGTGATGTGCGGCTGCAAAACAGCCTGTTGGCCGACAATATACGCACCGGCAGCAACCCCGATAATTGCTTTGGCGCTGTCTACTCCGATGGTTATAACCTGATTGAATCTGTGAGCGGTTGCACGGTGAGCGGCGACCCCACCGGCAACATCATCGGCCAGGATGCGCAGCTTGGCCCATTGCAAGACAACGGTGGGCCGACCTGGACACACGCCATTCCATTGGGCAGCCCGGCCGTGGAAACGGCGCACCCCAACGGCTGCCGGGACGGGCAAGGCCAACTGCTGGAAAAAGACCAGCGCGGTTGGAGCCGTCACCTGGAAGGGGACGGTGATGGCGAAGAACGCTGTGACATCGGCGCGTATGAAAACGGGGAGGGGATGTGGCCATGATCGCCATGAACCAACTATCCCCAATGACAGGTGGTGACGACGATTGGTTGCCGCCGTGCTAGAAAATAGACCCGAAGGGTTTCCAAAACCCTTCGGGTCTTCTATTTTTCAGCAATTTAAGATGAGGCATAGGGGCGGGACAGGCGGGCCAGCACCCTGGCCATGACAAAACACGTTGCCCCCGCCTGTCTCGCCCCCTTTTGGCGGGTCTGGGTAAGACGGCGCGGAGACAAGACCCTAAGTTTTGCCCAAATGGAACCCGCGCCGTCCCACCCCTACACCGGATTGGCTTCAAATTGGGAATTGCTGCTGTATCAAGCCTTGCTGTCACTTGTTCGCTATAATCCACCAGTTATGGATGATCAGGATGCTTTTGGCGCTTGGCTCAGACGGCAGCGGAAAACGCAGGATTTGTCGCGGGAAGCGTTGGCGCGGCGGGCGCATTGTTCGGCGAGTATGGTGCGCCGGTTGGAAGCGGGAGAGCTGCGGCCGTCGCCCGAACTCGCCCTTTCTCTGGCCAATGCCCTCAACATCCCCCCGGCCGAACAGGAAGCGTTTGTCCGTTTTGCGCGTGGTGATGCGGCTGCCTATCCAGCAACGGCCGTGCCCACGCCCACACCCACCACCCATCTGCCCGCACCGCTGACCAGTTTTGTGGGGCGCAAACAGGAGGTTACGGCCGTAACCGACCTGCTGCATGAGGAGGGAGTGCGGCTGCTGACCCTTAGCGGGCCGCCCGGCGTGGGCAAAACCCGCCTCAGCATTGCCGCCGCCCACCGGCTGGCCGAAAGCGGGTTGTTTCCCGATGGAGTCTACTTTGTCCCCTTAGCCCCCATCAGCGAACCGCCGTTGGTGGTCACGGCCGTGGCCCAGGTCTTAGGCGTGCGCGAAATTCCCAGTAGCGGCCAACCCCTCTATGCCACCCTGAAAACATTTCTCGCCGCCAAACGGTTGCTGCTGGTGCTGGACAACTTCGAGCAGGTCATAGACGCCGCCCCCTTTGTCACCGATTGGCTGGCCGCGGCCGCCGGTCTGAAAGTGCTGGTCACCAGCCGCGAACTGCTGCACCTCTACGGCGAATATGAATTCCCCGTGCCGCCGCTGCCCCTGCCGGACGTGAACAATTTGCCGGAAACGCCGGTCGGTGCTTTTTACGGCCGTTACCCGTCCATTCAGCTTTTCAAAGAGCGGGCGCGCGCCGCCCGGCTGGAGTTCCAACTGACGCCGGAAAACATGGCCGATGTAGCCCACATTTGCGCCTGGCTGGATGGCCTGCCGCTGGCTATTGAGATGGCCGCCGCCCAGACCAAATGGCTGCCGCCGCGCCAGATTTTAGATCAACTGCGCCATCGCCTGGCCGCGCTCACCGGCGGCCCGCGTGACCTCAGCCCGCGCCAGCAGTCGCTCAGCGGGGCCATTGAGTGGAGCTACACGCTGTTGGGGGCGGGGCAGTGCTGGCTGTTTGACACGTTGGGTGTGTTTGTGGGCGGCTGTGATCTGGAAGCGGTTACGGCCGTGACCACCCAATTAACCACCAGTGACATCCTCCCTGACAGCCAGACCATCCGCTCCACCTTGCAACTACTTGTGGAAAAGAGCCTGCTGCTGTATGAGGTCACGGCCGTTGGCGACGTGCGTTTTGAAATGCTGGCCTCCTTGCATGAATACGCCCGGCAGCAGCTGCAAGCCAGTGGCCGCCTGGCAGCCACCCGCCAGGCACATGCCCATCATTATTTACAACTGCTGCAAACGGGCAGCACCCGGCTGGCGCAAGGCGGCGATCAGGCCGCCTGGATGAAACGGCTGGAACTGGAACATAATAACTTGCGCGCTGCCCTGACCTGGGCGACGGAAACCCCAGACCGTGCCCCCTTTGCTATGCAACTGGCCCAGGCCATAACCGACTTCTGGGACACACGCGGTTACATTCAGGAAGGGCGGTACTGGCTGGAAAAGGTGCTGGCATTGGATGATACGCCCAGCCAGATACGCGGCCATTTGCTCAACGACACGGGCTGGCTGGCCCGACTGCAAGGCGACCTGGAGACAGCACGCACCTTGCAAGGGCAGGCGTTGGTGATTCAGGAAACCATTGGGGACGAGGTGGGCATGAGCCGCTCATTGGAAAATCTGGCGATTCTGGCCAGCAGCCAGGGCCAGTTGGTGGGGGCCAGCGCGCTTTTGGAACGGTCATTGGCCATTCGCCGCCGCCTGGGCGACCCGGCCAGACTGCTTTCCACCCTTAGCAATCTGGCAATTGTAGCCTGGCAGTTCAAGGAATACGGCCGTGCCGAAGCCCTCTACCACGAGACAGAGCGGATCAGTCGGGAGACGCAGAACACCAGGGCATTATCCCGTGCGTTGCACGGCCGGGGTACGGTGCAGCTCTCGCTGGGCAACTATGCCGGGGCGCTGGCCTCATTTCAGGAAGCCGTGCGCATCCGGCAAGAGTTGAACGACCAGCCCGGATTGGCGAACTCGCTCGGTGGTGCGGCGGAAGCCATACAACATTTGGGTGATCCGGTCACGGCCGTGCGCCTCATTGCCGCCTCTTACAAATTACAGCAGGCCATCGGCAAAGTCAGCGCCCCGGCTGCCCAGGCCGAAGCCGAAGAAAACCTGGCTCTCCTACGAGCGCAGGTTGGCGAAACGGCCTTTACTCAGGCGTGGACTGAAGGGGAAACGCTGTCGGTGGCGGCAGCGGTGAGACTCGTGATGCGTGACGAGTGACGACTGATTTCACTCGTCACGCATCACGTTCTGCCACGCCCAATCCCTGCTTCTCTTGCCCGGATGATGGCCTGGGCGCGGTCTACCACCTGGAGCTTGCTGAAGATGTTGGAGCAGTGATTGCGCACCGTTTTCTGGCTGATGTGTAGACTGCGGGCAATGTCGCCATTATTGAAGCCTTGCGCCAGCAGCGCCAGCACTTCGCGTTCCCGATCGGTCAGATCAGGAAACGCTTCGGCCGAGGCCTGGGGCTTGGGCAGCGAAAAGTAGGTTTGCAAACGGGCGGCGATGGCCGGGCCAAAAAGGGCTTCGCCGTGCGCGACGGCCTGGATGGTACGCAACATCTCCTCCTGGTCGGCCCCTTTTAGCACGTACCCCCGTGCCCCGGCGCGCATGGCGGCAAAGACGGAATCATCATCCTCGAACATGGTGACGATAATCACACCTATGTGCGGGCTGGTTTGCACAATGCGGCGGGTGGCTTCGATACCGTTTAGCCCGGGCATTTGAATGTCCATCAGCACGACATCTGGCTGCAACTTTTCTGCCAGGATCACAGTTTCTGCTCCTGTTGCTGCCTCGCCAACCACTTCGGTATGCGGCAGGGAGCCGAACAGCGCCTTTAGTCCATCGCGGAACAAAGTGTGGTCATCGGCAATGAGGATGTGGATAGAATCAGTCATACAAACTTGGTAAGGGCAGCACGGCCGTAACCACCGTACCCCCTACATCAGAAACAATGTTAAACGTACCGCCCAACTCATCTGCCCGTTCGCGCATGGAGGCGAGGCCGACGCCTGGTTGATAGGTGGCGAGTAGCCCAGCGCCATCATCACGGATGTGCAAAGTAAGATGCCCGTCCAATACCAATTGTACCGTGCAATGGCTGGCCTGAGCATGGCGCAGGCTGTTGCTGATGGCTTCGGTAGCAATGCGGTAAGCAGCCACTTCGGTGGCGGCGGGTAGAGCGGGAATTTCGGCCGAAGCAGTCAGAGATAGTTCGGTACGGCCGTTGCTATGCTGTGCCACAAACTCCTGTAAAGCTGAAAGCAGCCCCAGTTGATCCAGGGCGGACGGCCGTAAATCATGCACGATGCGCCGGATGTCCCGGATGATCTCCCCGGTTTGGCTCTTGTACTCTTGCAATAGTTGGTCGGCGGCGATGGGGTTGGCAGCGGCGTAGTTACGGGCGGCGTCCAGTTTCAGCGTCAGGCCAGCCAGAGACGGGCCGAGGCCATCGTGCAGATCGCGGCGCAGCCGCTGCCGTTCTGCCTGCTCGGTCTGCCGCAGTTGTTCGTTGGCTTGCTGCAAATCGGTGGTGAGCTTGCGGATGTGGACGGCCGTGCCCACCTGCCGGGCCATATTTTGCAGCAGTTGCTCCTGGTCGGGTGAAAACCTGCCTTCGGCCGTAGCGGGTGTCACCAGCAGCCAGCCGATGGTTGTGGCCTGGTGAAATAGGGGAAAGGGATGGGGCGGCACGGCCGTGGGCTGGCCCACACTGGTGATGATCTGGGTCATGGTGGGCATGGCAATGGCCGTATAAGGGGAGGGCAGGGATTGGGCGATGGTTTCCAGCAGGGTGGGCAGGGTTTGGGCGGGTACGGCCGTGGCTTCCAACTGCGCGCCTAATTTGACCAGCGCCGTCATCGGGTCTTCCGGTTTGCCATATATCCATAGGTTGACCCGCGCCTGCAAACGCGCCCGTAGGGGCTGGAACAGAACGGCGATCAGGCCGGTGGCGGCAATGGTCAGGAGAAAGTTGTTTTGCAGGGGGAAGATGACCCCCGCCAGTCCCACTAGCAGCACGTAGGCGCCAATGATAAAGGCGCTGAGCAGGCTGTATACCAGCGTGCGATTGATGAGCAGGTCAATATCCCACAGCCGGTAACGCAAGATGGCAATGGCAAAGAAGAGGGGAAAAAGCAGAGAGAGCAGGCGCACGGCCGTTAGCCCCACAAAACGCACCGTTACCAATGCCGTAAATAATTCAGTTCCTAGTCTTTGTTGGAACAGGTTCGGCACGTGGGGCACGTCTACGGCCGGGGAAATGAAAAGCAGAAAGGTGTAGGTGAAGGGGGCGGCGGCAGCCACCAACAGCCCCAACGCCGCCCATTTCATTTGCTGTTTTTGCACCGGGTCGGCCACATGTTCATACCGGTCTAGTTGCGCCCAGACGCCCATGCCGCACCAGAAGAGCAGCAGCCCGGCCTGCACAGGCCAGGGCCAGCGGCTCATGTCCAGGAAAGAGCCGGGCAGTGTCAGCGGCGGCAGGATGAGTAGCGCCCATATTATGGCTGTAATCCGCGTCCAGTGGGGCACAAAACGGCCGTTCGGGAACAAATACAACATCCACACACTGGTCACCAGCCCCAGGTAGAGCACCAGGTAGCTGGCAGCTTGAAACAGCGGTTCGTTGTTCAAGGTACGCACAAAGCCGGCAATGGGGATGACGGCGCAGTTGGCGGTCAGCGTCACGGCCGTGAGCAGGGCCATGCCTTCGTGGGGTCGCCGCCGCACAATCAGCCCTGCCAGCAGCAAATGGGCCAGAATCACCACCGTGTCTAGAACGACCACATAGTCGGCATAGCGCCCCGGATCAAGCCCAATGTCTTGAAAGCTGTCCGTGTAGAACGCCACCAGGTAGGCGTGGTATGCGGCCAGACCGGGCAGGACAACAGCCGTGACCAGCAGCGCCAACAGCAGCCAGCCAAAGCGAAAAGGCCGTAACCATCCTGGTGAAGGCAAAGGGGTAAATTCCTGGTGTAAACCTGTTTGTTCCATCTACCGTTCCCGTACCACCGGCGGAATGGATTGGATGTAGAGCCAGATGGCTTTCAACTCGTCTTCCGTCAAATGCCGCAGCCGGTCTTGGGGCATATAGGTCACATTCAACGAATTTCCCTCTGGGGTGCGCCCGGTTTTGATGGCCCAGATGAACTCCGCTTCCGTCCATCGGCCCAGGTTGCCGCCGGTGGTAATGTTCATGCCCTCGCCCGGATCGCTGCCACCGCCCGGGTCGGCCTTGTGGCATTCCACGCAGGTGAGCAAAACCAGGTAACGGCCGTACTCCACCGTGACCCCCGGCTCCGGCGCGGGCGGTTGGGGGGCGTCGTGATCAATCACCAGTGCGGGCATGATGTCGTTTTCTTCTTCTGGCAGCAGCAGCGAGATCAGGATAAACGGCCGGGCTAATAGCCCCAATTGGCGCGGCGGGATTTCCCGTTGGCCGGGCGGGATGGTCTGCAAATAGGCGATGATAGCGGCCACATCGGCGTCGCTGAGATACTGCAACGCACCGGAAGAGACGCCAATGAGGGCACGGCCGTCGCGCCCCACGCCATGCCGGATGGCTCGTTCCCAATCGGCGACGGTGTACATGCTGCCCACGCCCGTCTGGTGCGGCGTCAGGTTGGCCGCCGGAATCTGGCCGATGAGCGGCTCATTCAGAAAGTTCGGGTTGCCCTGCAAGCTGTAGGCGTGGCATTCCGGGCAGCCGCCAATTACTTCCACCAGATGTTTGCCCCGCGCCAGAGAAGCCTCGTCGGTGGGAATGGTCAGGTTGGCCGCCGGAATGGTGTAAACACGCCGAATCTGGTATTCCGAATAGCCAAACACCATCCCACCACATAAAAGTGGCGCGGCGATGAGAAAGGCCAGGCAGCCGAGGGCTTTTCTTTTCATAGGAATCTTTTTTGGTAATCGGTTATCGGTTTTTGCACCGATTACCGTTCACCGTTCACCGATTACCGTTTTCCAGGCTTTGCACCAGCGCCCGTACCGTCTGCACGGCCGTTCGCGTGCCGGTTTTGAGCGATTGGATTTCAGCGACGGCCGTGTCCGGGTTTGTTTGTAAATTCTGGCGCGTGGTGTCGGCCTGGATGAGCAGGGCGGCTAACTGCGCCCCCAGGCCATCTCCCAGGGCGCGGCTGACGCGGCGGCGTTCCTCGGCCTGGGCCGTCACCAACTGCTGCCGGGTCTGGCGCAGTTCTCGGTGCAGGCGGACGGTGTGGGCGGCCACGGCCGTTTGCCGGGCAATCTCTTGCAGCAAGTTCATCTCGCGCGGGCTAAATGACGCCTGGCCCTCCCGGTAGGCAACCAGCAATTGGCCGATGGTTTGGGATTGGTAGACGAGGGGAAGGGGGAGCAGGTGGGCGCTGGGGACAGCGCGGGGTGGTGAGGTGGGTGCTGGGGACAGCGCAGGGCGCGTTGCTGCATGATTTTTCGTTTACGCGGCCAGAACTGCTCTCGGTGGCTCACCAGCCAGAACATGGCAAAAATGATCAGGATGGTCGTGAGGCCGACTACTAGCAGTGGTTTGAAATAACCAAATCCGCGCATATAGTCATCCGTCTGCCAACGGTATTCCACGGGAATGAGGCTGAAAAATGCGGCCGATAAGGGGAAAAACAGCGTGACGCCGGCCAATATCCCCCATAAACTGTGCAGAAAATGAAACAAATCTTGAACTTCTTCTAGAATGGTCATTTCTGCTGTTGGTTTGTCTTCTTCGTCCATTATAGATTCCATGGCTTTCTCTCCTATCGAGTGATGTCAGTGATGTCAGCAATTCTCAATTTACTGATAGCCTGATAGCCAGCGATTAAAATCGCGTCTACAGAGGGCAAAGCGCACCTTCGTGGGCTGGGCGCTAGTCGGCGAAGGCCGACTTTGCCTTCTGTAGGTGCAGATTTATCTGCCGGAGCCAGCTTTATTGATTACTTCCTTCCCAGTCCAACCAAAATGCCCAGCACCGCCGTCGCGCCCATGATGCGCATCGCCACCAGGCTCAATTTATCCACCATCCCTGTGCGTGGTGAGGGGAACGAGAGTGGGGGTAGAAGGAGAGAAGGAGGGCGATAGTGGCCATGATCAGATAGGTGCGGAACGGCCGTTGCCAATGGCACAACCCAAACCAATTTCGCTGAAGAGGCTGCTTCTGCTTCTATCCAAGATGCACTCCCCAACGATTTGAACGGTCTGTCTGCCATCGCCATCTCCAATCTCTACACGACGACGGCCGTTTCCTGCCGTAGCAGCCATATCATCCCCAAACCGGTAATCGTCCCCAATACCAACCCCATCCCGCCTAAAACGATCCATTCCCGCCCTTCACCGCTAAAGAAAACGACGATTCCAAAAGCAAGTATGTAGCTAATAGTGGTAATGAGAGGCCAAATCACGGCTGGTATCCCCTGCGGTTTTAACAAGAGCCATTGCACCAGACCCATAGGTACCCCAGAGTCAGTCCCACAAAAACCGCCGACGTTAGCGCCGGGACAGTATCCAACTGGCTCGAAATCAGAGTGACGCCGCTACCCATGGCTACGGCCGTGACCAACACACTCAAACCAATCCAACGCCCGGCCGAAATACCCTTGCCGCGCAATAATAGGCCTGGCCCCAATGTGCCGCCTAGTGCTAAAAACGCGCCAAACAACACGCCCGCTACCAAAACCCCGACCGGTTCATTGCTGGCCTGTTCTGCCGCTTCCGCCAGCCGCCACATCGAAGCATAGGCAACCAATCCCAAAACGGCCGTACTCACCGCACAACTTATCACCCACTGCAAAGCAAAACTCCAATCTAAAAGTGTTTGTCTGTCGCTCATGGGCATCTCCTTGTATTTACAGATTACGAATCACGAATTACGGATTACGCTCGAACGGGTTGAGGACATTGTAATGATCAGCGTGTCCCGGTGTCATGGGACGGCCGTCACGACTCAGTCAGGAAATTTTAGGGATGTGGTTCTTTATGCGACGAGAAGATTGGCGGCCACGCAAAAAAAAGCCGCTATCAACAACCCGGTTGATAGCGGCTTTAGCATGGATAAAACTGTGCAATTTGTCTAAGCCGGTTTGACCTTCATTTCCGGCATTGGCTCTTCGGTGCGCCAGCTACCTAACCGACGCTGCCAGCCCTGAATTCCTTCCTGCCACAGAGCGCCAAACCCTAACAGAACCACCACCAGGCTGATAAGCGGCCCTACCCAGGGGATTGCCGTCAAGATAGCGATGAGCAACACGCCCAGCGCCATAGACCAGTAACCACTTTCGGCGAACCGGCTGTGGAACCGGCTAAAGAGGTAACGACCGCCGGCTACCGCCACAATGATCCTGGCAAAATAGGATACGGTAAAGCCAAAGAGCAGCATCAAGCCGAACAGTACAAACAGGCCGATGACAATAACTGCGCCGACCAGGTCAGCTAATGTCAATGCGCCCAAAGCCATGGCCAGCATGATCATCACGATAAAGACCAGCACTATCGTGACCAGAATGGCGGCAACAGCCATCAGGCCCCATCCTAAACTGGGCAACGGCCGTTCCTGCACAAAACCGGCCACCTTACCCGTCCAGCGAGGCAGCAGCCACATCATCAAAAAGCCGACGAACAGCAGCGTTACCAGTTGCCGCAGCCAATCGGCCAGCCAGTTTACAACTTTTTGCGTGGTGGTGACCGTTTCTACTGGTTCCGTTGCGGTTGTCTGAACAACCTGTTCAAAGGCAACATCGCCGGCGACCACATTGTTCGGAACATCGGCTGCGACTGGCGCTGAATAATTCAAGTCACCGCCAATTTGGGCCTGGTCGTCTACTGTAAGCCCCCATTCAAAGGTAGGGGCGCTGGCTGCGCCTGGCATAAACATAAACGGCGAGAAGGGCGGTGCATCTGAGGCTGCGCCCACATCAGCCTGCACATCACCGGTCACAGTGCCCAATAGTTCCAGACCACCGGCCGACACCCACAAGTCTCCGCCAATATCACCCGCCAGCCGGGCTTGTGCCCCGCCAAAGTACATGCTTCCTTCTACCAGGCTGCCGGTCATGCTTTCCAGGCTGTAACCACCGGCCATGAAATCGTCACCAATCACGGCCGCTTCGCCCAGGGTGATGACCGAACCACCGACCCGCACATCGTCGGCCACGTTCCCGTTAATAACGATTTCTTGCCCGCCACCCATCAAATCTCCTTCAACTACGCCATTGATGGTAGCTTTGGTGGCAAAGAAGATCACATCTCCTTTGACTGTACCTTCCAGAACAAACTCGTTGGCAAACACCATTAAGTCATCTTCGATCACTTCTCCAGCTTCAATTGTCACGGTCGAGCCTTCCATTTTTTCCAGGGCATAGCTCGAAGGCGCTAAAACAAGACAGAGCAGGAGCGATAATGCAACGACAACCAACCATTTTCTACGTTGTAGGTGCGCTTTCATCTTGATAACCTCCTTCAAATGGAGCAAGCCAGACATCCAGAGAATGCCTCAGCCCAGCTCTTGTTGAGTTATATAAAACGTGGGAGTAGGGTAATAATGAGGGGTGGGACTAGAGACGACGCAGGACTTCCCTTCTACTCCCATCGTGGATTATGCAATACCTTGAAGGAAGATGATAGTTACAAACGGCCGTGAAGCAGGTGATCAATGTCAGCACCTTGTGAAAACAACAACCGCGCGGCTGTTATCCCCCTGTCCACCAGAGAATCATGGGCACAAATCGGCATGGCCGGGGGCGCAGAACTCTACGCGCCCGCCCACCATCGTCAGCAACACCTCCATTGTCACCAACGCTTCGGGGGCCACGGTTAACGGATTGTCGGGCAGCACAATCAGGTCGGCGTATTTGCCCGCCTCAATGCTGCCCACCTCCTCATCACGGAAAAGGGCGTAGGCGGCGTTGATGGTCATCATGGGCAGCGCTTCGGCAGCGGTGATGGTGTGTACCTGTGCCAGGCGGGCGCAGGGCAAATGGTACCTTCTGCGTCCACGTCATTACGGGTCATCAAGCTGTAGAGGTCGTCCAACGGCCGTATCCGCCCAAAAAAGGGGTCATCCCCATGCCAGGCCACCGGCAAACCGGAGTTGGTATCCAGCAAAGCCCGCGTCGGCCACTCCCAGGCCTGGTATTCCGGTGGCGGCGGCGGGCCAAAGGGATTACAACTGGGGTACAGGCCAAACACCACCGGGATAATGCCAATCTTGCCATATCGGGGCAGCAAGTCGGGGCGAATGACGCTGTTGTGGTCAATGCGGTGGCGATAGCTGTTAGGCTGCCCATCCAGGGCAGCGGCAATAGCGTTTTGTGCTTGCTCCACCGCCCGGTCGCCGATGGCATGGATGGCAACTTGATAGCCACCGTTTTGCGCCGCCAGCACCATCTCGTTTAGCGCCTCCTGGGTATGAAAGAGATCACCCAACCCCTCGCCCGGACGCAGTTCGTAACTCAGGGCGGGGCGTTCACAGGTGCCGCCGTCCGTGAACAGTTTTACGCCGCCAATGCGCAGCATTTCGCCGGGATTGCGCGTCGCCGGTGTTTAACGTGGTCTGGTCTGGCGCGGGCGCATAACGGGTGGGGATGTTGGCGTA
Organism: Chloroflexota bacterium; assembly: GCA_013112725.1. Lineage (GTDB taxonomy): Bacteria > Chloroflexota > Anaerolineae > Promineifilales > Promineifilaceae > CAADGU01. The sequence goes on along the minus strand of JABFFZ010000031.1, from coordinate 28,715 downwards.
GTTATCCGGGTTGGCGTGGACGATGATGGCGCTGCCGTCGGCGTCAAACAGTTCGGCCACAGTGAAGCGGTCTGTCTTGAATTGGGCTGTAGCCGTGCCGTCTCCATTCACCAGCAGCACCGGCATATCGGCCGCATGGTGTGGATGGTTATGGCCGTCCACGTTGTAATGGCCGCCCGCCGATGTGAAATCCGGGGCGGCACAACTGCCAATGGCGTGGACGTGGAAACCGTGAAAACCCGGCGGCAGATTGCTGACGTCAACGCGCACTTCCGTCATCGTCCGTTTGAGAATCAGCCGCACCTGGCCGATCTCATTGCCGCCGCTGTCATGCAACCGCGCCACGGCGACCACGTTGGCCTGGGCCGAGACCTGCATCACGCCTATCCCCAACACTGCCAATAAAAGGGCCGCACCCAGGATGATCCAAAGGCGACGGCCGTTAACCATAGAAAACGTGTTCATCTTCTATTCCTCCACTATCTGGTCTGTTGTAACGGCTTTAGCCGGTTCTCCTACTGGCCGTTATCACAAACCACAAACAATACAATTCTGGAGGCACAATAGCAGCAGGCGCGTCCCGGTGTCATGGGACGGCCGTCCCGATCCCGTCGGGAACTTTGCCAGGATAGTTTTGGGGAATTTAGGAATTGGGGTGGGCACGGCCGTAGGGGGTACGGCCGTGCCCTGCTAATTCGCTATCGCAAGATAACTGGCAGGTAGCGGAACGTGGCCGTGTAGATGTGCCCTTCCGCCTGGTTATTGAGCAGTTCCAGTTCGGGATCATTGGTGGTGATCACGGCCGTGCTGGTCAACGTCGTAAACGCCGGTGTGTTCGCATTCACCTGCGCCGTCACCAGGATTTCCAACGGCCCGCTCTTGGCCGGTAAATCTGGCAAATGCCACACCAACGGGTTAGTGGAAGCGGGTGGCACACTGGCCGAAACAAAGGTCATACCGGCCGGCAGCGTATAGGTAATCGTCACCCCACTGGCCGCCGCCCCACCCCGATTACTGTAGGTAATTGTTTGAACGAGTTGTTGACCAGGGGGCGCGTTTCCGTCATCTACGCTCACCCAATTATCTGAATAGGTAGAACCAACTGTCACTTCATCAACGATAGCCCAGGCAGATGCGGCAGATGCTTCTTGTTCTAATTTGAATGTAAGCGTAATAGTCTCACCAGCCCAATTCGCAAGATTGGCTGAATAATGAGTCCACTTCCCCTGGCTGGCAGCAACAATTGGCAATATGGTTGTTGTTCCATCATCAATCAAAACTGTTAGACGTGAACCGTCTGCCGAATACATACCTCCACTCCTGTATAGGAATGAAAGCGTCGGTGTTGTAATTGTCACCGGAATAGTGAAATTTTGGGAAAGAATCGCTTCACCAGCGGTATCCACCGATGACGGCCCGCTATAATAAATACCGGCAGAGCCTTCTCTTGTATCGAGCCATATAACATGCGCATACCCACCCACATCAATAGCCAGCGAAGGAGAATAAGCTGAACCACTGCTATGTGACAGATTCAGTGGCATGCTCCAGATAGCATCCGAGAGTTGGTGTGTGTAATAAACATCTTGCGGGGTAGAGTTTGGCCCAAGGCTACCCCATATAACGTGGGCTAATCCATTGGCGTCAATCATAATTTGCGGCTGGCCAACGTTTTCAATGTTCAGTGAAATCGGTTGAGGATAAGACCAACGGCCATTTATGCTGCGCCGGGCGTATTGGATTTGATACCCGTCCGTGGGCCATGTCAAATGAATTTTCCCATCTGGCCCCAGGGCTAATTCTGGCCCATAAGTATATACGTTCTGGAAAAGCAATTCTGTAGATGACCAATTCTCGTTAAGCGGTTTTTGCCTGTAGTACATAACATTTTGACCGAACTGTACCCAAACGAGATGAACTGTGTTACGGTCATCAATGATAAGGTCTGGTGAAACGGAGTGTTCTCCCCACGGAGTGTTTGATAATTTTTCCACCGTTGACCACGAACCTGAACTTGCCCTCTGGATGTAAAAAATATCTTTATAACCACTGTCCGTAGTATCTTCCCAGACAGCATGCAAAGTTCCACTATGATCTATTGATATCTCGACGTCAGTTCCACCTCCATAAGTCGAACTTACCAGTCGTGGGCTTGACCAAACACCATTACTCAATCGCTGTCTGTAGAAATAATCCCAATAGTAGCCGGCAGGGCCAGGCACAAAGGCATGTACAATTCCCTGTTGATCAACGGCAATTCTTGCCGCCGTAAAAAGATTTGAGGTATTGGGAACAGTGATATTTTCGGGAGTTGACCAGGCACCGTTTTGTGGTTTGCGTTTGTAAAACACCTGTGTTCCGTTGTCCCAAGTGACATGTAACGTGTCGTTACTGTCTATTAACAATTGCGGAGTGTTATAACCAGAGTTGTTGCCTATCGTCTCAATCGCGGACCAGTCACCATGACGATTACGCCAGGCATAATAAATGCCACTCCCTCTCCACAATGCATGAACGTTTCCTTTTGAATCAACAGCCATATCATAACCAAAACCACCAGAGAGTTGATGAGCCGCTGCAAAACCAGGATTTGCCGGGCCAAGAAAAGCTGCCTGAATACCACTATGTTTGGAAGAATCGGTGATAACAGGCGTGATGCTTCCAACAGAGTTCCAGTTATTAAATCCTTCCTCAAATCCCCAATTGGCTATCGCATTATCGGCTGGTGGCAAAACAATGTCTACTTGCGCGTCTGAGCCAGCCGAAAACAGTGTTTCCGGTACGCTGCCATACCCTGATTTTGCCCAACTGACGCTATATGAACTGGTTACATTCTCAATAAAAACCCCGTAAGTTCCACTCATATCAGAAGGTATCTGAGCCATAGGTGTGGGATTACTATTAACTGTAATACCGGATGCAGGGGTATGGGCATTGTCATAAGCAACACCCCTTATACCCCAGGCATAGAAAGTGGTACTGGTATCACCATCATCGACAGGCCAGTTAGCTATATTGTGAGCCTGATCTGTGGCGCGCGTGCGGAAGAAGTAAGTTTCGCCACTATTTCCACCCGCCAAAGTGCCCACCGTCTTTGTCACACCAGTCCGCCAGTTAATCCATGGGCCACTGTTGATTCGATATTGGACATCATAGGTGAGAATACCAGACCCACCTGGATCATAGCCTCCCCAGGTGACAACAACATTATCGTCATGGCGACTAAATGACGGGAGAGCATTAGCCTGACTATGTGGTGGCATAGCTTCCACCGTTGTTACGGCATCGTGAGAGGCGGGCCAATTTTCGATGCCGTGATGAAGATCACGGGCACGGGCACGGAAGTAGTAGGTATTACCACCAGTGCCAGGATAGTGACCAGTTGTAGCTGTTGTACCCACCAGCCAGTTTGTCCAGTTTCCATTAGCCCCGGCCTTCACCTGCACGTCGTAGTTGGCGATGCCGCCAGAACCACCTGCATCTGCACCAGACCAGCTTACCGGAATTGGGCCGCGGGATTGGGTATCCAGTGCATGTACTTGTGATACTGGCGGCTGCCCATCACTGGTTTGCCATCGGGGATGCCAATCCACATCGCTTTGGCTGAGAGGGAAGGTGGCAGGGTCGTAATTATATAAGTTAATGTCCCTGCCTTCCTGATAAGCATAGTCCCAATACCAGTTACCCTGGTAGTAGACGAAATGGATACGAGTAATAGCGATGTAACGGCCGTCCGGTGACCAACTGCCCACCCATAAATCAGTATTGTTCGTAGCCGTTAATTCTGCTTGCTGATCTGATCCATCAACATTCATCCACCATAATTCCTGCCAACCGTCATTATTCCCGTCGGCGTCATAGGCAATTTTAGAACCATCTGGCGACCATTGCGGGCGGAAGCTGTAAGGCTGGTTGGACAACCGCACCGGATTACTACCATCGGCGTTCATCACCCAGATGCGATATGCCCCGCTGCGGTTGGACGAAAAGGCAATCTTGCTGCCATCCGGCGACCAACTGGGCATTCCGTCAAAAGCGCCATTGTTCGTGAGTCTGACCTGATTACTGCCATTGGCGTTCATCACGTAAATCTCCGCCTGTCCATCGCGATACGATTCAAACACGATTTTTGTGCCATCCGGCGACCACTGTGGGTTGCCGTCGTCCGCTTCATTGTTGGTCAGGGCCACCCGGTTGCTGCCATTCACATGCACCCGGTAAATTTCGTAATCATGGTCATCGGATCGGGAAGCATACACAACGGCCGTATTCCCCCGATTCAAGTGTGGGTGAATATCGGCGCGGATGTGGCTGGTCACGGCCGTTTGCCCGGCGCCATCATCATTCCCCACAAAAATGTCCCAATTCCCACTGCGGTATGACTGAAAGGCAACCTTACTGGCCGGCACTACTGTCACCGATTCCCATGCCAACCCCACTTCTGACGTTTCGGCCAGAGGGTAATGCGGAATATCCTCAATAGCTGTGCGCGAGGGTCTGTCTTCCTGGCGCGACGGTATAGCCTGGGCTGTCAGGGCGGACACGGCCGTGACCAACCCCACCACCACACACAACACCAAAAACCGGCGAAAATGGTTTGCTAACATTTTATCCTCCAACTAAGTTTGTAAATTGAGATCAAACTTTCTGAGAGCAGCTCCACCAGGGCGTTTATTGTTTCTCCCCACAATCAACGCGACGGTTTCTTTCCTCAGAACACAAAATAATCCAACGGGTATAATTGTATCGAATTTGCTACCCGCGCAAAAAAAAGGAGACCCCATATGACCCGCACCCGCTTACGCGACCTGGGCATCACCATTGGCCGCTTTCCCACCGGCCCCTACAACGCCATCACCGACGTTCCCGGCGTCCTGGTCGGCCACAGCACCCTCATCTACGACGAACCCCACATCGCCCGCACCGGCGTTACCATGATCGTGCCCCACAACGGTAACATCTGGGATGACTACGCCTTTGCCGCCTACCACTCCTTCAATGGCAACGGCGAACTCACCGGCATCCCCTGGCTGGAAGAGTCCGGGATGCTCGGCTCGCCCATTGGCCTCACCAACACCCACCAGGTGGGCATCGTGCGGGATACGCTGGTGAAAGTGAGCGTCGAAGAAGGGTACACGCGCAGCTTTTTACTGCCGGTGGTGGCCGAAACCTATGACGGTTGGCTAAACGACATCAACGCCTTTCACGTCACGGAAGAACATGTGCGTGCGGCCCTGGCGGACGCCAAAGGTGGGCCGGTCGCCGAAGGCAATGTGGGCGGCGGCACGGGCATGATCTGCCACGATTTCAAAGGGGGCATCGGCACCTCCTCGCGGGTGGTAGAAATGGAAGAGGGCGAATACACCATTGGCGTGTTGGTGCAGGCTAATTATGGCGACCGCGCTCTGTTCCGGGTGGATGGTGTGCCGGTGGGGCAGATCATTGACTACGGCCGTGTCCCCAACCCCTTTGCTGAACAACCCACCCAAAGCAGTTCCATCATCATCATCATCGGCACCGATGCTCCCCTGCTGCCCATCCAGTGCAAACGGCTGGCGCAGCGAGCCACCGTCGGTCTGGCCCGCATGGGCGGCACCGGCTACAACGGCAGCGGCGACATCTTCCTGGCCTTCGCCACCGGCAACCACCTGCCTTCGCAGGGTACCACCTTCCTACGCCACATCCGCATGATCCCCCACCGCCACCTCAACGACCTGTTCGACGCCACTGCCGAAGCCACCGAAGAAGCGATCCTCAACTGCCTGTGCATGGCCGAGACGATGGTAGGCAAACACGGCCGTACCGTCCACGCCCTCCCCCTGGTAGAATTGCAGAATATCATGGCCGCTTATAGGAAAGATGGGGTGAGCAGGTGAGGGGGTGAAGGGGTGATGATACCCCGGAAGACACTGCCTGCTTCTTCATAATTCCTAATTCCTAATTCATAGTTCCCCATAATGAACATCAAAACCCAATTCCCCCACCCCATCCGTGAAATTGAAAACGCCTGGGTCCCCCTGGCCGATGGCACACGGCTGGCGGCGCGTATCTGGCTGCCGCAAGACGCCGAACGCAACCCCGTGCCTGCCCTGTTGGAATATCTGCCCTACCGCAAAAGTGACGGCACGGCCGTGCGCGACGCCATTCGCCACCCCTACCTGGCCGGGCACGGTTACGCCGCCATCCGCGTGGACATGCGCGGCAGCGGCGACGCCGACGGCATCTTGCTCGACGAGTATTTACAGCAGGAACAGGATGACGCCCTGGAACTGCTGGCCTGGATCGCCGAACAAAACTGGTGCAACGGCCGTATCGGCATGTTTGGCAAATCGTGGGGCGGCTTCAACAGCCTGCAAATTGCCGCCCGCCATCCACCGCAGCTCAAAGCCATCATCCCCATGCACTTCACCGATGACCGCTACGCCGACGATGTGCATTACATGGGCGGCTGTGTCCTCGGCTCACAAATGCTGGCCTGGGCCTCCACCATGTTTGTGTATAACGCCCTGCCGCCCGACCCGCGTTGGGTGGGCGACAGGTGGCGCGCCATGTGGCAAAAGCGGCTGGCAGAAACGCCCCCCTACGTGGAAGAGTGGCTGCGCCACCAACGCCGCGACGCTTACTGGCAGCACGGCTCCGTCTGCGAAGATTACAGCGCCATCCAATGCCCCGTCTACGCCATCGGCGGCTGGGCCGACGCCTACACCAATGCCATGCCCCGCCTGCTGGCCGGGCTAACCGCCCCCAAGAAGGGGCTGATTGGCCCCTGGGCGCACAACTTCCCCGAAGACGGCCGTCCCGACCCCGCCATTGGCTTCCTGCAAGAAAGCCTGCGCTGGTGGGATTACTGGCTCAAGGAAATCGAGACCGGCATCATGGATGAGCCGATGCTGCGGGTGTGGCTGATGGAGAGCGCACGGCCGTCTACCCACCACCCCATCTGGCCCGGCCGTTGGGTGGCTGAATCAGCCTGGCCCTCGCCCCATATTACCCCCCACCGGCTGTTTCTACAGGACGGCGATCTGGTGGAAAACGGCCGTACCACCGCCCCCATCTCCTTCACCAGCCCGCAAACGGTGGGGTTGACCGCCGGGGAATGGTGCCCGCAGGGTGCGCCGGGTGATTTTGCCGCCGACCAGCGCGAAGAAGATGCCCGCAGCCTCACCTTCACCACCCCACCCTTGCCCGAACGCATGGAAATCTTGGGCTACCCGGAAGTGACGCTGACCATTTCTGCCGACCAGCCGCAGGCGCTCCTGGCTGCCCGGCTGTGTGATATTCACCCCGATGGCGCGTCCACGCTGGTGAGTTGGGGATTACTCAACCTGACACGCCGCAAAAGCCATGAAAAGCCGATGCTGTTGGAACCGGGACAGCCGTACTCCATCACCCTGCGCCTCAATGCCACCGCCTACTCCCTGCCTGCCGGACATCGCTGGCGGCTGGCGCTCTCGCCCACCTGGTGGCCCCATGCCTGGCCCGCGCCTGTGCCCGTGACGTTGACACTGCACCCCGGCGGCGAACTGCACCTGCCCGTGCGCCTACCCCGAACAGAAGATGACACATTACGGCCGTTCGCCCCACCGGAATCCGCACCTCTGTATCCGCTGGACGTACTGCGCCCGGCGCAAAACCGGCGTGAACTACACCGTGACCTGATCACGGGGATGGCGACGCTGGAAATTGAAGTGGATGACGGCCGTATCCGTTTCCGGGATAATGGGCTGGAACAGGAGAGTATCAACCGGGACAGCTTTACCATTCACGAGGATGATCCGCTGACGGCCGTAGCCATCAGCGAGCGCATGGTGGGCTTACAACGCGGCGACTGGCACATTCGCGTACAAACCCTCAGCCACATGAGCGCCGATCTCACCCACTTCCACGTCAGCAACACCCTGCACGCCACCGAAGGCGCTGACCTGGTTTTTGACCGTACCTGGAACTTTTCCATCGCCCGCCTCTGAAAATTATGAATTATGAAGGATGAATTATGAATTTTCTAACCCGAACGAGTGGGCCATAAGAGGATTATCCATGACCCAGACAACGCTGGAACCGACACTACCCCGTGCCGCCTATGTAGACCCGGCCTTTTTTGCGCGGGAGAAGGAGCAGATTTTTTGCCGGGAATGGTTTTGTGTGGGGCGGGCTGAATCGCTGCCCCACCCCGGCGATTACCTACTGGTAGAAGTGGCGGGCGAGAGCATCATTGTCACCCGTACCCGGTCGGGCGAACTGCGGGCGCATTACAATGTGTGCCGTCATCGCGGCAGCCAGTTGGTATTGGAAAGGGCAGAACTGCTCACAAGTACGGCCGTGTCCCCCACCGGCCATTTTCGCGGCGTCATCCACTGCCCCTACCACGCCTGGAGTTATGAGTTGGACGGCCGTGTGCGCAACACCCCCTTCCTGGACGAAACCGACGGCCTCTGCCGCGACGAATTCAGCCTCTACCCGGTAGGGCTGGAAACCTGGGGCGGTTTCATCTTCCTACACCTGACCCCAGGCCAGGCAGCACAAACCCTGGCCGAACAACTCGGCCCCATACCTGATCGCATCCACCGTTACCCTTTGGCCGATTTGCGCACCGCCCAACGGTTGGTTTACAACGTCGCCGCCAACTGGAAAGTGATCGTGGAAAATTACAACGAGTGCTATCATTGCGGCCCTGTTCACCCGGAATTGTGCCGGATTGTGCCCGCTTTCAAAGAGCGCGGCGGCAGCAATTTAGAATGGGAAGATGGCATCCCCCAGGCCGCAGGCACGTACACGTTCACGTTCACGGGCACAACCAACCGCGCCCCCTTTCCTGGCCTGTCGCCCGAGGAGCAGGTGCGCCACAAAGGGGAACTCATTTATCCCAATTTGATGGTCAGCTTGTCGTGTGACCATGTGGCTGCGTTTACCTTGTGGCCGATGGATGCGGGGCACACGGCCGTTGTCTGTGACTTCCTCTTCCACCCGGACGAAATCGCCAAACCGGATCTTGACCCCCGCGATGCAGTGGAATTTTGGGATCTGGTTAACCGGCAAGATTGGGTGGTATGTGAAAGTGTGCAGCGCGGGATGAGTAGTCGTATCTTCCAACATGGCTACTACGCGCCGATGGAGGATTTGAGCCTGGATATTCGCCGGTATATTGCTAAACGGGTGAATTTAGAGAAAAATGGAGTAACGGCCGTTGATTGAGATAGACAGTCTACCCAGGTCATAAATGGATGGAATTAAAAAACACTTACTTTGCATACTTATCTCACTATTCCCCCTGTGGTTTATAGTTCTCATTTATTTTGGGACGGCTAATGGGATAGATTTTTCGTTCCTGGTTCCTGCTTTCGAGGCATGGTTAAGGCCGTTGGTCGACTTTATCGTTTCTTTGATAGGACCATGGCTTCATAACATCTTTCTTTTACTGATTATGCCGCTCGTCTATTGGTTGGTATATACCAACGAAGGGCATAATCTGACATTTTAGCCGGCGGTTGAAACCGCGCCTACAAGGACGAAGTCGGCCTTCGCCGACTGGTCCCCAGACCGCGCAGGCGGTCTTTGCACTTGTTGCTGCGAATTCCATTCGCCGGGCAAAATGACACTTTATGGCCTTTGACAGTATATCGCGCACAACAAGAAGAGCGCAGTAGCAAAGAAAGGTGGGGGTTGGCTATAGCTGCGATGGTTTTGACTGCCAGCTTGTCGGGGTATATCTTGCTTATCTGGGTATATGCCGTCTATGTCATAATGCCCAGGATACAAGAAATAGGATGGTAGACACTGATGCAAACATCCTACGAAGTCATCATTTTTGGTTTGGGTGGTATTGGCAGTGGGGCGGCGTATTGGTTGGGGCGGCAGTACGGCCGTGACGTGCTCTGCCTGGAACAATTTGAAATCGGGCATGTGCGCGGTGGCTCGCAAGACCATTCACGCATCATCCGGCTCTCTTACCACACGCCAGCCTATGTGGCCCTGGCGCAGCAGGCGTACCAGGCGTGGGCTGAACTGGAAGCAGACGCGGCTGAGTCGCTCATCGTCAGGACCGGTGGTCTGGACTTTTTTCCGGTCAACGCCGCCATTCCCAGTAGCGATTACACCGAAAGTATGGCTGCCTGTAGTGTGCCGTTTGAATGGCTATCGGCGGCCGAGGTACGGTATCGCTGGCCGCAATTTCACCTGATGGATGATGTGCAGGCCATTTATCAGGCGGAAAGCGGCATTGCCCCCGCCGCCAGATGCAACGCGGCGCATCTGCGTATGGCTCAGGCATACGGGGTGGTATTACAGGATAATGAAAAGGTCACGGCCGTACAGGACAGCAACGCGGAAATTACCGTCATCACCGACAAAGCCAGGTATCAGTGTCGTTACCTGATCATCACCGGCGGGGCGTGGAGCAATGAGGCGCTGGCCCATTTTGGCTGGCAGTTGCCGCTGACCGTAACGCAGGAGCAGGTAACGTATTTTGCCACGCCTGACCTGGCTGCCTTTGTGCCAGAGCGATTTCCCGTCTGGATTTGGATGGATGACCCCTGTTACTATGGTTTTCCGGCGTATGGCGAGGCAGGTATCAAGGTAGCGCAAGATGTGGGTGGGGCGGAGGTCACGGCCGTGAGCCGTACCTTCACCCCCAACCCGGATAATGCCAAACGAGTGGCTGCCTTTACCAAACGCCTGCTGCCCGCCGGCTACGGCCCGCCAATTTTGGCCAAAACCTGCCTGTACACCTTGACGCCTGACCGTGATTTTGTGATTGATACCCTGCCTGGCCATCCCCACATTGCCGTTGCCATTGGCGCGGGGCACGCCTTCAAATTTGCATCGTTGATAGGCAAATTGCTGGGAGAACTGGTTGTTGATGGCGCTACAGCAGCCGAACTGTCCCCGTTCAAAATTGACCGCCCCATTTTGCGACAAACAAACCCACCTAAACAATTCCTGGTCTAAACTCAAAGAAAAAAGGGTGAAGAGAAGTCTTCACCCTTTCTGTTACAATCATCAGCATTCTGCCGAAAAATCTATTCTATGATCTTTTCAGGAGACGCTTGAGCCAGGCGCGCAGGCCGCTGGGCTGCTGCGAGGTCTGCTCGTCGGTTTGCTTGAAGCAAGTCGTACTGTAGATGACAGCCATTGAGCGATCCATGATCTTTTACCTCCGAAACTTTAATTATATCCATATGTGAATTGCTGCACAAACGACCATTGTCTTATGTAAATTTTGCGCTTGACACCGAACAACTGTTCTTGTATACTTCCAGAACAAATGAGCGGTAAATCTGTTCTATGGTTAGAGCAGACATAGTCAGGAGTAATCCACCATGAGTGAAAAGCCATTATCTGAACGGCAAAAAAGTATATTAGCCTATATCCATTCCTACACGGCCGAACACGGCCGTCCGCCCACCATCCGCGAAATTGGCCGCGCGGTGGGCATCACCTCAACCTCGGTGGTCAATTACAACCTGACTCGACTGAAAGAGATGGGATTTCTGGAGCGTGACGCAGATGTGTCACGCGGTTTGCGTTTAACGGGGGAATTAGCTCAGGCTGTGGGCAGCGTGCAAACGGCCGTTGCCCAGGCCATCTCCAATCTGGTGCGCGTGCCGCTGCTAGGCCACATTAAAGCCGGTGAACCCATCGAAGTGGGGCATGACAATTTTGCCGTGTATGATGAAGAAGATGCCATTGAGGTCAGCGCCTCCATGTTGCCTGGCCGTACCAATGATCTGTTCGCCCTGCGCGTCAGCGGAGATTCTATGATTGATGCTATGGTCAACGATGGCGACATCGTCATCATGCGGCAGGACAGCAATGCCCGCAATGGGGATATGGTGGCCGTCTGGCTGAGCGATGACACCACCACGCTCAAACATTTTTACCATGAAGGTGATAGGATTCGGCTGCAACCGGCTAACCCTACAATGGAGCCGATCTACGTTGATCCCGGCGAAGTGCAGGTGCAGGGCAAAGTGATGCTGGTGCTGCGTCAGATGGCAAATTGATAGGCAATCGGTGAAAGTGAGCAGGACGGCCGTATGCCGTCCTTTTTTTTAGCAAATAAAAGAACATATGTGCTACGGGAGTATCATGGTACGCTCTCATAAAGGGGCAGGATGATGAGTGAAAATGGAGAGTGGCGAAAGCTCATGCAGGAGAAGCGTTTGCAGTATCAGCTAGAAATACAATCCCGCAAGATAGAAAATGTCTTGACCAAACATGATGTTGCGGCGCGGGTTGCCGGCGGCTTTGTGCAGCCTCGTTGGATTCGTTTTGACCTCGCAGGGCATGTAGGCAGCAACCTGGACAGGCTGCGCAACATGAAACAAGAACTGCTGTCGGCTTTGGGTGCGGCAGACGGTGAACTATCGCCTCATGCCGGTGGCTGGCAGTTGCACATTGCCCGCACAGAAGAAGTGCCCGTTTCCTTGTTCGATCTGATGGCCTTAACGACCGGGATTCAGCCGATGAGTGTGATGCTGGGTTTAGATGAACACGGCCGTCCCCTGTGCTGGCAGTTATCACCTGACAATTTGCCACATATCCTAATTTCCGGTATGGAAAATGCGGGCAAAACATCCCTGCTGCGCACCGTTGCCCTCTCGCTAGCATTACTGCACCGCCAATCGCAGTTGCAGTTGATGGTGATTGATGGCAGCACTGCCGGCAAGTTTGAGGCATACACTGCCTTAGAGCCACTTTCCTACCTGCCCCACATGTTAAGCCCTGTTGCCTATGATGCCGATGATTACCGGGAAATGCTCGATTTCCTCAGCGGCGAATGCCTCTACCGCCAGGAACAGCAGATGACCACTCCCAAGATCGTGGTCATGATTGATGAGGTGGTCAATTTGATGCGCTCTGGTAGTGAGAACCGGCAACTGGTTGAAAGCCTGGGATTGCTGCTGCAACGTGGTCCGGCTGTGGGTATTCATTTGCTGTTGACGACTAACAATCCAGAGTCCGAACAGTTGAATAGCACGTTCCGCCTGAATTTGCCGGGGCGGGTGGTGGGCAAGACGCGGCATGAGGCCCAGGCAGCAGCGGCGGCGGATTTGCCGGCCACACAGGCAGAGTATCTATTGGGGCAGGGTGATTTTCTGGCGGTCATGGATGGCGCGGTGACGCATTTTCAGGCGGCTTATATTGGTGAGTATGACCTGCAATTGACGTTGGAAGCATTGCAACGCCAGCGCCCGCAGCCGCTGGTGGCGCAGCAGATTTCGTTGGAAAGCCTGGCAATTAAGGCTGAAAAGCCTGCCCAAAACCAGGTACAGGCATTTTCGGCCTCGGCGTCGGGCATTGAGTTTACCAGTTAATGGATTGCTGAGACCGGAGTTGGGTTTTGGCCGTTTAGGTTTATTGGAGAATGGCGATGAACGTTGGTATGTTGTGGCTGGATACGGATGTGAAACGGCCGTTGGACGAGAAAGTGTTGCGCGCAGTGGAGTATTACGAACAAAAATATGGCCGGTCGCCAGACCTGTGCCTGGTGAATCCGGCGATGCTGGCCCAAAAAAAAGAAGTGGGCCGGACAGAGGTACGGCCGTTACGCACCGTACTGCCTCATCACTTCTGGTTGGGGATGAAAGTTTCCTAATCTTCTACACGGCGCATCAGCACAGAGCGGGAACTGCCGCCCTGGATAATGGCTAACTGCACGAAGTATTTACGGCCGTCTGCCAGCACAAACTCCCCTTCAGTATCCACGCCCGCCTCTTCCGGCTGTGTCACAAATTCCACAATTGCCGGGTCTTTGACCAGCTTTTGCACGGGGATGCCAGACAGTTTGGCATCAGGTAATTGGAACAGTTCGCGCGCTGATTTGTTCAGCAAAATAACTTTGAATTCCTCGTCAACCACCATGACGGGGTTGTCTGTCTGGTCTACAACGGCCGTTAACGTCTCCCTTTCCCGTTCAATTTCTGAATAGATATTGGCATTGTTAATGGCGATGGTGGCATAGCCCCCCAACGCCGATAGGGCGCGGGTATCGTTACTATCAAACGAGGTCTCTTTCAAGCGGTTGGTGACGCCTAACACCCCAATTGGTTTGTTTTGCAAAATCAGGGGCACATAGATGAGCGATTTGACCAGGAGGGCGGTATGGGTGCGTTTCCACTGGGAATCGTTGCCAATCGCAATCGCCCGTTTGGTTTGCAATACTTTACCCGCCAGACTGTCATTCACTCGTTTACGCATGGAGCGGGCTTTGGAATCCAGGTTCTTGGAAGCGCGAATATAAAGTTCGCCGTGTGCTTCATCCAGTAGCATGAGCGAGCCTTCTTCCGCGCCCACCACATAAACGGCTGCCTCCACCACCCGGTGCAGCACTTCTTCCAGATCAAGCGAAGAAGCCACCGATTTGCCCACGCCATATAAGACATTCAACTCTTGGGCGCGCCGCTGCAACTGGGAATTGCTCTCCATCAGTTGCTGCACCAGTTGATCCCGTTCGCGCTGTAAACGGCTTTCCCGTAAGGCGCGGTCTACCGACTCGCTAATTTCATCAGCGTCAAACGGCTTGATCACATAGTCGCGGATGCCCAGACGGAAAGCGGCTACGGCCGTCTCCTCCGACCCGTGCGCTGTGGCTAAAATGGCCGGAATTTCAATGCCCCGTTCTTTCAACTTTTCCAGCACTTCCAGCCCGGTCAGGCGAGGCATTTGCTGGTCAACAATCATCAAATCCGGTTCTTTGGCAATGGCCATCTCCAGCCCCATTAACCCATTGGAGGCTTGCATTACCTCAAAGCCTTTTGGTTGTAATATGTATTCACAAAGAAAATCCCGGATTTCTTGTGAATCATCAATGACCAGGACTCGTTCGTACATAACGGTTTAATCCTCGGGCTGGAATTCTCTCAAAGCCCTTATTTTGAAGTCACACTTCCGTCTATTTACTATTTATTGTTAACTCACAATGACCACTATATTACTACTCGCCCCGGTACCACGCAAGCGCCGCAGCGGCCGTGAGCCTATTGCACTGTCAGACATCCATGGTAGGGATGCCGATTATAGGAAGGCGCTGAAAAATACTTGTCGGCGTCTGGCGCATCAGATAGCATGGAGCGCGTGAGAAAACCGGGTAGTTCTCCTTCTTCAATAGCGGTAAGCGCCTTACGCTTCATCACCCTGGCGATGATGGTGCTGTTGGCAGCTGGTTGCCGCAATAACACAACCGACATAGAAGAGCCGGTGCAAATCATCGTTACCGAAGTTTATACTGTTATCGGTGAAGAAATCGCTATCACCCGGATCATTGAACTAACGCCCACGCCCACACCGCCACCTACCGCCGTCCCCGCAGAAAAGATCGGCCCGGTAACACTGGATATTGGCTTTGAGCGTGAAACGCTGCCGGCCATTGATCCCCAGCAAAGCGTCAGCCAGGATGGCATTGATTTAATTGAAAACCTGTTTGTAGGGCTTACGCGGTACAACCACCGCACTAACCGCATTGAACCGGCCCTCGCCGAAAGTTGGGAAGTGAGTGACAACGGCCGTGTCTGGACTTTCCACCTGCGTGATGACATTTTTTGGGTCAAACCCGGCGCCCGGCAGTCTGATGGTCTTTATGCAGTACAACCGGTGCGCCCCGTTACCGCCGCCGATGTCGTTTATGCCATTCGGCGTGCCTGCAACAACAAACCTTACACGCCGGATGCCTTTACGCTGTTTATCATTCGTGGCTGTGAACACGCCAATACCACCCCCAATGCCACCGATACAGACCTGGAACGTATTGGCGTGGTAGCCCTCAATGACACAACGCTGGAATTTATCCTCACCAAACCGGCGGCGCATTTTCTCACGTTGACCAGTTTGTGGTTTACACGGCCGTTGCCACCCGAATTCATCACTACCCTCGGCGACGAATGGCAATCTACAAATTGGCAAACAGATAACAATGCCCCCTTTTTGACTAGCGGTCCCTTCTTTCCGCCCGGTACCGATTTACAAACGCTGCAACAAAACCCGTTATGGCCGTTGTCCCGCCAGGGTAATGTTGAACTCATCAACATTTATTATGCCAAAGGCGATAAGAGCACCTATGAATTGTGGCAGGCGCGCCAGCTAGACCTGGTGAACGCCGCCAATCTGGAGATTGATTTTACCGAGGAACGCATTGCCACCCGTCTGGAAGTGGTTCCAGAACAAACGGTACATTACCTGGGATTTAACTTTGATAGCGGCATTTTCCGCGAACCTGAAGTTCGGCGAGCTTTTGCTGCCGCCATTGATCGTCAAAAATTGGTTGAAACCTTGTTTGAAACACAAGCCATCGGGATGCAGCATCTCATCCCCCCTGGCGCCATCGCCTCTTCGCCTGCTAACGAGGTGGGCGTAGGGTACAGCCCTGATTATGCCCGCCAACAACTGGCTGCCAGTGGCTTTGGCGGCTGTCAGCTTATCCCCCCATTCACTTTTATGATCAGCGCCTCTGACCTTTCATTGCAGCAGGCGGAACTGATCCGGCGCATGTGGATTGATGAGTTGGGCTGTACAGAGGCTCAGATAAATATTGAGCAGGTACAGTTTGGTGTTTTGTTGGCCAATACCCGGCGTGATGCCGGCGCGGCCCGACCAGATGTTTGGGAATTGGCCTGGGCCTCTTTTTACCCGGATGCCAACAATTGGATGGGTGACCTGTTACATTGTGAAGATAGTGAAAACCGCCATAACCGCCCTTGCAGTGAAG
The DNA here is from genome assembly GCA_013112725.1 of Chloroflexota bacterium. Classification (GTDB taxonomy): domain Bacteria; phylum Chloroflexota; class Anaerolineae; order Promineifilales; family Promineifilaceae; genus CAADGU01. The sequence goes on along the minus strand of JABFFZ010000031.1, from coordinate 12,016 downwards.
AAGATAATCTCATCCGCCAGGCAAACAGCATATTAGACGCTGCGGAACGCACGGCCGTGTACCGGCAGTTAGAAAATCGGCTGTTTGGTGATGCCGGGCTGATGCCGCTGGTCCCTTTATTCATTCGCACCAGGCCAAAACTGGTGCAAACCTGGGTCACATCATATACCCCGGCGGTGTTTGGCGGTGAGCGGTACGACACTTACCAGATAGACATGACGATCAAAAATCTGGAGCGTAGTCGTTAATGAGCAGGTGGCAAGTGGCAGGCGGCAAATACCTGCTACTTGCCACCTGCCACCCACATTCCCCATGGACATTCCACAATTGGTTGAAGAGGCAGAAGAGTTTGGGGTCATGCTGTCGGCGGCGCAGCAGGCACAATTTGAAACTTATTTACGCCTGCTGTTGGTGTGGAATGAGCGACTGAACCTGACGGCCGTGCGCGCCCCTGAAGCCGTCATCGAACGCCATTTTTACGATTCCCTGACTTGTGCTGCTGTCACCGGTGACTTAAACGGCCGTGCCCTTATTGATATTGGCAGCGGCGCCGGCTTTCCTGGCCTGCCGCTCAAAATCGCCTTCCCCCACTTGCAAGTCACATTGGTGGAAAGCGTCGCCAAAAAAACCAGCTTTTTGCAGGCGGTGGTGGCTGAATTGGGGCTGACTCAGGTGCAAATTGTGGCTGAACGAGCGGAACTGTTGGCCCACCAACCCGCCCATCGTGCCCGGTATGATTGGGCGGTAGCGCGGGCAGTGGCCGACATGCGGGTGCTGGCCGAATACCTGCTCCCTTTTTGCCGCCAGGGTGGTTTGATGTTGGCCCAAAAAGGGGAACATGCCGCTGTGGAAGTGGCTGCCGCCGCCCATGCCATTCACCTGCTGGGTGGCGGTGAAGCCGACCTGCATCCCCTGGCTCTGCCCGGCACAACCAGTTTGCACTATCTGGTGACAGCAGAAAAATGCGCCCCGACCCCAGAAATGTATCCACGACGCCCCGGCATGGCTGCCAAACGGCCGTTATAGGGAGTGGTGGCAGGTGGCTAGTGGCTGGTGGCTGTCTTTGTTGCCTGTGTTTTTTCTTTCCAGAATGGGGTGCGGGGAATGGTGGCGCGGTACAAAATCTGTGGCTCCGCAATCCCCTGTAAATGAACCGGCTCCATCTTGTCAAACGCCGTCTCTTGCAGACGGGCTGTGTCTTTCAGCGCCAGGTCATGGTACACGGCCGCTGAAATCACAATTTGCCCATCCCCGGCCAGATCCACCAGCCGCGAGGCCGTGTTCATGGGCTGCCCCACCATGCGGAAACTCATGCGGGATTCAGCGCCGACATTGCCCATGACGACTTCGCCCATATCAATACCAATGCCCAGCCCTAGCTCCGTACCGGCCTGCTCAAACCATCTCTGGCGCAGTTGGTTAAATTCACGCTGCATGGTCACGGCCGTTTGCACCGCCCGGCTGGTGGCATCTGGCTGGTCAAAGGGCGCATTAAAGCCCACCAGAATCTCATCCCCCGTCAACTCAAACACTGTGCCATCAAACTCAATGGCAATATCCATCATGCGTGTAAAAAACTCATTGAGCTGCCGGATCGCCTCATCTGGCGCCACGCGGGTGATCATGCCGCCCGTCCAGTTGCGCAAATCCACAAACATCACCACCGCCAGCCGCCGCTCCCGCCGCGCCATCAGTTCGGGCGCATTGGCTAAAACGTGGTTGACCAGCCGCGGCCCCATATAACGGGCAAATGTCTCTTGAACCCGTTCCTTCTCCTGCCGTTCGGCGGCCAGTTTCAGTTCTTCAATGCGCTTCAGTTCGGAAATATCCTGCAAAATGAGGGCATACCCCACCCCGTCAATAGGTGAGATGCTGGGATGCAGCACACGGCCGTCATCCAGCGCCACCTCCTTCACCTCTCCAGGCAGCGGGGGTTTGGGCAGCAGCATGCGCAAGGGGGCTAAGTGGGGGATTTCGGTTAACGGCCGTCCGATCACATCCTGCATTCTCACCTGAAACAACCGCGCCGCCGTGTAGTTAAACAGCGAAATGCGCCACGCCTCATCGGTAATGATAATAGCATCGGTTGAAGACGTGAGAATCGTTTCTAATTTGCGCTGCTCTTCACGCACCTCGGCAAAAAGCCGGGCGTTCACAATGGCCGCCGTCACCGTGCTGGCGATTGCTTCCAACAAATGACGATGTTCGGCCGAAAAATAGCCCGTCTGGGCATGGTTCAAGACTAAAATACCTTCAACCCGATCCGCCCCGATTAATGGAATACCAATGGCCGATCCCACCTCTCCCCGATCATCCGGCAGCGTAATCCAGCGCGTATCGCCTGATATATCCTCAATAATCTCGCTTTTCTGGTTTTCCAGCAGCCAGCCACCCAACCCCTGCGTCATCACGGCCTGGGCCACATGGTCACTAATCTCCACTGGCGAACCGGCGCGCAGCATAAAGCGGTGATAGACCTGCCCCGCTTCATTTACCAGAATAATGTTGCCTTTCGTTGCGCCCACCGCTGCCTGTGTTTGGGTGAGCGTGTCGGCCATAATCGTGTCCAGGTCTAACTGGCTGCTAATGGCCCGGCTGACGTTATAAAGCAGTTGTAATCGGTTACGCTCTTCATCCAGCCGCAGCCGGGTTCGTTTCACTTCGGTATAGGTGCGCACCCGCACCAACAACTCTTCGCGCACGTGCGGGCGGGACAGAAATTCATCCGCGCCGGCCCGCTTCCCTTCAATGCGGGACTCTACCCGATTCAAGGCTGTGACCATGATGATGGGTATTTGCTGGGTAGCAGGGTCAGCCTTCAGCAAGCGGCACACCTCAAACCCGTCCAGATCAGGCATCATCACATCCAGCAAAATCACGTCGGGATCAAAGGTTATGGCCTTTTCAATGCCTTCTCTGCCACTAGCAGCCTCTATGGTTCTAAACCCTTCTAGCTTTAATTGGGAAGTTAACAGCAGGCGATTTTCGCGGGCATCATCTATGATGAGGACAAGCGCGGGTGAGGCCATGTGGTTGTGGGAATCGGTCACGTTGTTTCTCTCGTCTGTGCGTTTCTGAACGCCTGCTGGAATGGATGTCATAATGCTGCTATTCAGATGGACTCATTCCATGGTAGGTAGCATTTCTAACGAAACTTCTCGCTTTACTGGCCGGAAATACCAGTACTTTCCGCATAGGAAATTCGGCCATTGCTGACTTGTAGGCTGGTCGTGTTTGCCAAAAATTCAGCGGTGAACATGGCCGGGTCGGTTGCGGTGAGGATGGCTTGCTGCGCCGATTGGACGGTGTGCAACAAAGCGGCGCGGCGCTGGGCATCCAGTTCTGCCATCACTTCGTCCAGCAGCAGGATGGGTTGTTCGCCGGTCACGGCCGTCATCCAGTTAATCTCCGCCATTTTCAGCGCCAGAATCGCCGTGCGCTGCTGCCCCCGTGAACCGTAGCTGCTAAGGGCACGGCCGTTGAGCAGAAAACGCCAATCATCCCGGTGTGGCCCCACGCTGGTGACGCCGCGGGCAATATCAGCCGGCTGTATCTGGCGCAGCACCTCTGCCAATTGGGTTTTGATTGATGTCGGGGTAGCCTCTTCGGTTGATAGCCATTCACCGGACGCCACACTTTCCTGCTCCGGTGGGCCATTGCCCGCTAATCGGGGGAGGTATTGCAGGCGGATGGTTTCACGGCCGTTGGTCAACGATTCATAATGCACCCGCTGTGTTTCCCGCGCCAGGCCGGCCAGGAACAACGCCCGCCGCCGCACAATCTGGCTGCCCAACGTGATCAGCTTGTCGGTGAAAATAGGCAGCACCTCCAGACTACCGCTGCCTTCGGCTATCTGGCGCAGCAGAGCATTCCGCTGCTCCAGCACCTTGTTATACTGCGATAAGGAGCGGCAATAGGCGGTGTCAATCTGGCACAGCGTAATGTCCATATACCGCCGCCGTTCTGCCGGCGAGCCGGTAATCAACTGCACATCCTCTGGCAAGAACAACACTACCCGTAAATGGCCCAGCAAATCCATTAACCGCATCTTGCGCCGGTCTACCAGCACCTCGCGGCGAAAACTGTTGGGGCGGGCACGGCCGTTCCGCTCCAAAATCAAGCGCATCTCCAGCCGCTTTGTTTCTGTGGCCGTTTGCGCCTGGGCCACCAGCCGCCCCACCACCACCGGCTCTTCGGTCTCAGCGGCGTCCCAATTTAACAACTGGTTGTCATATTCAGCATGGGGCGAACGGGTGGTGGCCAGGTAATAAATTGCTTCCAGCAAATTCGTTTTGCCCTGGGCATTTTGCCCGTAAAGCAGTGTAGCCCCAGGGGAGAGGTCGAGTTCCAGACGGCCGTAATTGCGAAAATTCGTGAGCGATAAGTGCGAAATATACATGAAAAAGACTCAACGCCAGATAATTAGGGCATAGTATCTGATAGCGTAATGGTAGACAAGTGGCAGGTTGCTACCCACTCACCGGCATGATATTCTATGAGCCATCTTTGACAAGACCAACCGGTATTGTTGCGTAATCCGTGAACCGTATCCCGTAATCCGATAGCCGATTACCGATAACCGATTACCGCCTACCGGCAAGGAGATTCTCATGGCTTCAGCCGATAATCTGACCCGCTCTCCCCTCCGCCTGATTTTCACCTTCATTGTGGTGATCATCGTGCCCCTGGCCGTTGGCATTTATGCTGCGCCCCGTGCCGTTCCCCAGCCAAAAGTCGGTGTCATCCGCCTTTATTATGAGATTTTTGATCTCACGGCCGAAGAATTCAAAGCCCAGCTGGCCTATGCCCGCAATGACCCCTCCATCAAAGCGGTGGTCATCATCATCAACAGCCCCGGCGGCACCGCCAACGACAGCGAAGAGATGTATCTGGACGTACTCAAAACACGCCAGGAGATGCCCATTGTGGCCTCGGTAGATTTTCTGGCTGCCAGCGGCGCTTATTATGTGGCTGCCGCCGCTGATGAAATTTACGCCAAACCGGGTTCGGCTATCGGCAGCATTGGTGTGATCACCTTTTTGCCAGACACGGTTTTCATTGAGGAAGACCTGCTGACTACCGGCCCGTATAAAGCCTTTGGCGGTACCCGCGATGGCTTTTCGCGCCGCGCCGAAACGTTGAAGGATGTATTTGTCAACGCCGTAGCCGTCGGTCGTGGTGATCGTTTACTGGCTGATTTTGAGACTCTCACCCGCGCCGAAATTTTTGATGGCGTCACCGCGCAGCAGTTGGGCATGATTGATGGCATGATCTCCACCCAGGAAGCGATTGCCAGAGCCGGTGCATTGGCCGGTTTGCGTGATTATGAAGTGGTGGAGCTATACCCACTAACCTTTATGGATGATGAAAATCCAAACGCACTCGCTTACCGGCCACCACAAATTGACCTGGAACGGCTGTGGGCCATGCCCGCCGATTTACCGCCGGGTATCTATTATCGCTATATCGAACTGCCCAATCGTTAGAAATCAGGTGATCGGGTAATTCAGTAATTGGCTATTTCAATTACTCCATTACTCAATACTCCATTACTCACAGGGAAATAACCAATGAAACGTGCCATCCTTTTACTTGTGATCTTTGTTGTTTTGCTGGCGGCGCCGTCTGTCTACCGTTACCTGCGTTATTATGACCTGGGGGGAGCGGCCGTGCGGGGCGAGATTCCTGTTTACAATCCGGCCGATGTGGTGCAGCCCGTAGCCACGCCGTCTACCGGTAGTTTTGCCGATGTGCCATCGCCGGCTGCCGATGACATCATTCGTGGCCGGGTGCTGCTGGATATGGCCCATGAGAATGCATTTACAGAAACGGAAATGGGCTATTTTCTGGGGCGTCTTTCGGCGCGTGGTTATGCCGTTGTACCGCATACCAGCGGCAATCTGGCCGCGGCGCTGCGGGCGGTGAATGCGTATGTGGTCATGGCGCCGTTACGGCCGTTTACCACCCCTGAAATCCTGGCCATAAAAGCGTTTGTGGCCAACGGGGGCCGCTTGCTGCTGATAGGCGACCCCACCCGCTATAATGTGGTCGTCGAAGAAACATTCTTTGACTTCACGGTGATTATTGAAGATAACAAAATTCCGCTGAACAGCCTGGCTTCGGCCTTTGATCTGAATTTTAATGGCGACTATCTCTATAACCTGACCGAAAATGAAGGCAACTTCCGCAACATTATGATGCATGGCCCTAGCCTGACAGCGGAAAATGACCTGACGGCTGATGTGCAGCAGGTGGTTTTTTATGGTGCCCATTCGCTGGAGGTGGGGCCGTCGGCAACGGCCGTACTCAGCGGTGACGACAATACCTGGTCCTCGGCGACTGACCGGCCTGGTGGGCTGACGTTGGCGGCAATGAATGAAAACGGCCGTGTCCTGGCCCTCACCGACCTGCACTTTATGACCGAACCGTATTACACCGCCTATGATAACGGCCGTTTCCTGGCCCATATTGCCGACTGGCTCACCACCCAAACGGAACGAACGACAACGCTGACCGACTTCCCCTACTTCTACCGCCAGCCAATCAACCTGATTTACGCCGGGCAGCCAGACCTGGGCGCGCAAGCCTTTAATCAGGTCATTGCCCTGCAAGAGGCATTCCGAGCCATCGGGCAAGAGATCAGAATGACGGCCGTGTCTGACCCTGATCAAGACTCTCTCACCCTCGGCCTATATAACCAGGCCGGGGATGATGTGCTGGAGATTCTGGCCAGCAACGGCATCACCTTCACCATCGAACCGCCCATCCTCACCGCCGCCGAGGAGAAGGCATTGGCCGCTGCCGCTACGCCCACCCCCACGCCTACGCCAGAAGAGGAAGAAGAGGAACCGGAGGCGGAACCGGAAAAATCGGAAGAACCGGCCCCCATCCGGTTAGTGCATACACCGTTAGGCAACGTGCAAATGTCTGGCACGGCCCTGGTGCTGTTGGAAAATGGCAACGGCCGTCATCAGGTTATCGTCCTCGCCGCCAGCAAAGAAGGGTTAGACAACACCGTTGATTTGCTGCTTGACCTCATTCCGCTGAATGCCAGCTACGAATCGGCCGGTTGTCTGGTACAGGGGAATCTGGCCCTCTGCCCCACCGGCGTTGCCAACGAAGAGGTTGAAGCCGAACTGCTTACCGGCGGCCAACCTGGTGTAGAAGAACCGGCAGAACCCGAAGAGCCGGCCCAACCCGAAGAACCTGGCGAACCGGCGCCAGACATAGATGCCGTCAACCAGGGAACCATTGAACTGGACGAAACCGTCGAAGGCACACTCGCAGAAGGAGAAAGCCATGCCTGGACGTTCAAAGATGGCCCGGCCTTCATAGATATTGTCTTGCAAGGTGATGATGAACTAGACGCCGTTTTGGAGTTGTATGACCCGAATAATGAACTCATCACCTCCGTAGACAGCACCTTCTCCGGCGAAGCCGAAGAAATCCTGGGCATCGAAATTGAAGATGATGGCGATTACACCATTGTCGTCCGGGACTACTTTGACAGCGGCGGCGGGTATTCCCTCACCGTCACCCTCTCCGAAAACCAATCATCTGAAGGCGGTGGCGCTATCGAAAATATCTTCCTCTTTGTAGACGATGATGGCGAGCCGCTAGGCGAGGGCATCACCAGCGCCGACCTGCTGCTGGCGCTGTTAGGTGACAGCTACGAGATCACCGTCTGGGTGGCCTCGGTAGATGGCCCACTGCCCGACGACTCCCTGGACGATGCCGACCTGCTCATTTGGGACTCCGGCGATTATCGGAATGAAAACGGTTTTTTTGATGATGACACCATTACCATTTTTAACTATCTGGACAGCGGCGGGATGCTTTTTTTAACCGGCTCCTCGCCCACCATCCTGGCGGATGCGGAACTGGCAACGCTGGTTGACCTGGAAATTACCGGTGATGATCCCATTTTGCTGGATGGCTTGAACAGTGGCGATGTAATTGAACTGGATGGTAGCTATCAGGTGGTGTTGTCTGACTTACTGGCGGCTGATGCAGAGGAAGGCTCAACCCCCTTTTTGCTGCGCGGTCCCGCCAGCGCCAGCAGCGGTGAAGTAGCAGGCATTGCCGTCATTGATGATTTCACCAGCCAGCGGGTGGTGATCGTATTGCTGCCACTGGTGTTGCTGCCGGAGGATATACAGGAAACCCTGCTCACCAACATCATGGCCTGGTTTACTGCCGGCGCCGGTGGATAGGTTGGTCTAACCTTGCTGTGGCCGGTTTTTGACCGCGCCACCTCTGGAAAAACATGTCAGCTTCCCTCTACCTGCAACTTTTCCTCGAGCCGGTAATCAGAAGCAAGACATATCGGTCCAGGTTTGGCGTTGGCAGCAAGGAAGAGGGTGTTTCCCGTGACGAATTTTTGTCGCTTTATGGGGCTGATCCCTTTTATGCCTGGATCGGTCTAAATTCCGATCTGATGTATGCGGCTCATCGGGCAGCCGGCGGGATGACTTCCCTATACAGGCAAATAGGCATTGGCTGTGAGATGTTGTTTCGTCAGATCATTTGTGATCAAACAGAATACAGTGATCCCACGTTTGCCTCCTGGTCTTATACGACCACGGCATCAACGAGCAAACCTAAAACACTTCAGCTTGATGCCCGGCTAGAAATTGACCAGATTAACAATGCACCCGTTGCCAACAATGTTCAGCAGTGGATAAACAAAGTCTGTCATCTACTTGATGCCAACACCCCCACAAATGGCGCTGTGTTTGAAGTGCGGCAGGGTTACAAAAGTAAAGATAGCAAACGACAAAATGCAGACATTGATAACACGGCCGTAGCCTGGTCAAAAGGTTATCTACCCATATTTGCCATCTTCTCTGCCCAGATTGACACGGACATCGTGCTTCGCTACCGCAATAATCGCAGCGGTATTTTGATCGGCTACATGGCCGATGATCCCACTATTTCATTGTACGCCTTTATGAAGGATGTGTTGGGGTATGATCTGGCTGCTTTTTTTATGCGGAATAGCCCAACCATTCGGTCGCAGGTACAGGATGTTGTGCAAACATTATTGAGTGTATCATGACCATCGTTTCCAGAAGAGGTGATTACACTTTCCAGTATAACCAACGCCAGAACCGCCACGGCTGGCTGCGGCTAACGCCTGCTTATTCTGTGAAGCTGGTTGAAGAAATAACGCAACAAATTGAACTGGATGTCGGCGATAGAAGCATAATTCTTGACCCATTCTCCGGCACGGCTACGACTGGCCTGGCGGCAGCGCAGATTGGGCTGACAGCTCACCTGTTGGACATTAACCCCTTCCTCGTCTGGTTTGGCAATATCAAATGCACCGACTATACGCCGGATGAGTTAGCGGAATTAGAGTGCCTTATTCCTATCATTGTGCAAACGTATAAACGGTTTATAGGCCATAACTTGTGGCTGCCACCCATTCACCAGATAGAACGATGGTGGTCTGAGTCTACTTTGCAAATTCTGGCAGCCATGCACCATGCGCTGGTCGAACAGGTAGGTCAACCAGGCATAGATCACACAGGCGACTTGTTGTGGATTGCTTTTTGCCGGGTGATGATAGACACTTCAGCGGCGGCTTTTAATCATGTTTCTATGTCTTTCCATGAGGAGACCACCAACCACACAACACAAACGATTGATCTGTTTTTCAGTGAAATTGCCACCAACATTTTGCACAACGCCCGTTACCAAATGCCGGGTTATGCCCGGGTTTTCCAGGCAGATTCCCGTCTGGCTCCCCCAGACAGGGGAGTACGTTACACGCATGTCATCACCTCGCCCCCTTATCCAAACCGTATGAGTTATATTCGTGAGCTACGGCCGTATATGTACTGGACAGGCTTCTTGAAACAAGCCGATCGGGCAGGATCGCTGGATTGGGAGTCCATTGGCGGCACATGGGGTGTGGCCACCAGTCGTTTGAAAGATTGGCAGCCGGCACAATCGGCGCTGCCAGATGGTTTACCAGAATTGTGCGCCAAAATTGAGCAATCCCATGAAAAGAATGGGGTGTTGATGGGGCGTTACATATACAAGTATTTTCACGATATGCACCAGCATTTTCAGAACCTGCGCGCCACCTTAGCGCCTGACGCCAGACTCAAATATATCGTCGGCAATTCTTCCTTTTACGGTATTCCAGTACCGACCGAAAAAATTTTAGCCAACTCACTTGACCAGCTTGGCTATGCCCAAATTGAACGCCAGATTGTGCGGAAACGTAACAGCAAAAAAGAGTTATTTGAGTACTGTCTTTCCGCAGTCTGGAACGGATAAACCATGATCCTAAAAGAGTTTGAAGCAATGATTGGCGAAGAACCGGAACAGAACGCGCCGCTATCTGCCCTGCCACCGGACCATTTGGAGATGGTGGCGGGGTGGGGTGAGGCGTATAAGGGCATTGGCTATGTCTACCGGCCCGTCAACGTGGCCCAGTTGCGGCAGGTATTCCAGATGGCAAAGGCACACGGCCGTACCGTTGGCCTGCGTGGTGGTGGCAACAGCTACGGTGACGCCGCCCTGAACGATGAAAACATTGTCCTGGATATGCGGCGTATGAACCGCATTTTGGACTGGCAGCCGGAAAACGGCCGTCTTACCGTCGAACCCGGCGTCACCCTGCAACGCGCCTGGGAATACACCGTCGAAGACGGTTGGTGGATTCCCGTGGCCACCGGCACTATGAAAATCACCGTCGGCGGCGGCGCGGCCATGAACGTCCACGGCAAAAACGCCTGGAAAATTGGCACCTTCGGCGAACACATTGCCGCGTTTGACCTGATGCTGCCCAATGGCAACATCCTCACATGCAGCCGCGAACAAAACAGCGACCTCTTCCATGCTGCCATCGGTGGTTTCGGCATGTTGGGCGTTTTCACCAGCCTCACTTTGCAGCTCAAGCGTGTTTATTCTGGCCTATTAGATGTGGAAGGGTTTACCCGCCCCAACCTGCACGAAACCATGACCTATTTTGACGACCACCTGCACAACTCTGACTACCTGGTTGCCTGGTTAGACGCCTTCAGCAAGGGCAAAGCCTTGGGCCGCAGTGAACTCCACCGCGCCCACTACCTGCGCCCCGGCGCCGATCCCCACCCCGCCCAAACCCTGCGTCTGGATAACCAGCACGTGCCGCCGGACATTATGGGCTTTTTCCCCCGTTCGGCGCTGTGGCATTTTCAGGTACCCTTTTGGAACAATTTTGGGATGCGCTTTGTCAACACGGCCAAGTATTACGCCGCCCGCCGCAAAGGGCATCTCAAATACCGCGAGGCGCATGGCGTCTATCACTTCCTGCTCGACTCGCTGGACTGGAAAAAGCCATTTGGCAAAGGCGGCCTGATTCAATATCAGCCCTTCATCCCTGCCGCCAACGCGGAAAAAGCGTTCACCGATATTCTGCAATTGGGGCAGCGCCATGGCCTGCCCAATTTCCTGACGGTAATGAAGCGGCACAAACCCGACCCCTTCCTGATCAGCTATGGCGTAGATGGCTATTCGCTGGCCATGGATTGGAAGGTGACAAAGGGCAACCGGGAACGGTTGGTGCAGCTCACGCGGGAAATGGACGAGATTGTGTTGGCGAATAACGGCCGTTTTTACCTGGCCAAAGACAGCGTCCTGCGCCCCGAAGTGGCTCGCGCCTACCTGGGGGAAGCCACCATCACCCGCTTCCGCGAACTGAAACAACGCTGCGACCCAGATGGCATTCTGGAAACCAACCTCTGGCGGCGTGTGTTTGTTGGTAATAGAGTAATAACCTAATAACCTTTAGTGTTGGTTCATAGGCAGAACTCGGCGATGGGAAAATAGACACAACCCCGGAGAATTCAATGTCTTTGTTTAGCCAGCATCAAAGGTGACTATGCTTGTTTTCTTTTCGAGTTTAGAAAAATAAGGGTGGTCTACGACAAGTAAACCACCCTTTGGTAAACTGTGTTGTTATGAATGACAATACAGTTACCAAACAGCAGCTTAACAAGTTAATCGAATTTAGGCAACGCTT
>JABFFZ010000030.1 GCA_013112725.1 Chloroflexota bacterium | reverse complement strand
GCGCCGGTGGCGTCACTTCCGCTGGCGGCGGCGACCATGGCGTCGGCGTGGGCGTAAACGGTGGCAGCGTCGGCGTCACCAGCGGCGGCTGTGTCGGCAGCAGCCCAGGAGTGGGCGTGCCGGTTGGCAGCACCGGTTCTGGCGTCTGGCGCGGCCCATACTGCGGCTGCCCAGCCAACCCTTCGATGATGGCCCCCGACACGGTGATATTTACCGGGCCAAAGTTATTGTTGTGTTCGTTCGGGCATTCGTTGACGTGCCGGTCGGTATCCACCTGCGCCCATAGCTGGTGCGCACCGCCACCAAAGGTGTATTGCCCTTGATAGGTGCGGCTGGTACCGGCGGTCAGGTCAGCGCCTTGCACACCCCAGGCAATGTCCCCCACCAGGTACGGCTGCGGCGTCCGGTCTACGTAAAAGTCCAGGAAGAAGTTATTGCCAAAGGGCACACTTTGCGAACCCTGGTTGCGAATGGTGACGTACACCGTCGCCGGTTGGCCGGAGATGGGGGCCGCCGGGACTACCTGAATCTGGGTGACGATCAGGTCAATGTTGGTGGGCGGCGCGCAAGGCGTAGACGTGGGCGTGGGCGTCACCGGGGTCGAAGTAGGCGTGGGCGGTGGGGTGTCGCCAGGACGCAGGATGATGGGCAGATAGATGGTGGGCGGCGTTACATCCACCTCGATGGTGGTGATGTCTCTGGCAATGTCTTGGATGCTGCTGTCAGAAAGGGACACGGCCGTGACCGTGGTCACATCCACTATGCCATCCGTGGCCGTACCGGGAACTGTCACCCGCACCACCACGTTGGCCATCTGGCCGGGCATCAGACGAATAATGGTACCTGAAGCCGGCACCGTCACCACCGTCCAGCCCTGGCTGGACACGGCCGTGACCACATAATCATCCGTCACCGTACCCGTATTGGTCATCTGGTGAATGTACTGCACTGTCGCCCCTGGCGTACCTGTGGCCGCATTGTCCGGTTCCAACAAAACGCCCAACGTGCCCGAAACGCCGTTGACAAAGGTGGTATCAATGGCGTTATCGGTGGCGGCGGGGTCGGTGATGGACACGGCCGTGACCGTCATCACATCCGTCGTCGTCATCACCGCTGCCGGGATGATGAGCGTGGCCGTAATCTGCCGGGACGCGCCCGCCGCCAGCGTCACCGGCAGCGGATCAGGCGTCGGCCAGCCGTTACTGCTTACCGTCGCCAGCGTAAACGTGTCGGTGACGCTGCCCGTGTTTGTGACCCAGTGCGTGTACAAGACCGTATCGCCAGCATTGGCCGTGCTGGAATTGTCCGGCTCAATGATGACGCCATAATCCGCATCACCCAATACCGTGGTGGTGTCTACGGCCGTGTCAAACACAGCCGCATCCGTTTGTGACCGGGCCAACACCGTAGCCACATCGCTGCTGCCCCCACCCGCCCCTACCGGGATGGTGGTTGTCACCTGCACATTGGCTGCTTCCCCGGCGCTGAGGATGATGGACAGCGGCGAGACGCCTGTTACCCAGCCATTGGCCGAAGTGACGGTCAGCAGAAATTGTTCGGCAATGTCGCCGGTATTGGTGATGGTGTGCAGGTACGTGAGCGTATCACCCGGATTACCGGAACCGGTGCGGTCGGGATCAAGAAGTACGCCCAACGTGCCCGGTGTGCCGGTGACATTGGTGGTGTCAATGGCCTGCGCCGTAGCCGTGGGACTGATGACGGACGCGGCCGTCACTGTCATAATTTCGGTGCGACCGGCCGCGCCAATGGGCACTTCCAGCGCCACCGTCAATTCCGTGCCCGCGCCGGGCGACAGGGTGAAGGTGGCGGGCGGCGGTGTGGTCGGCCAGCCATTTTCGGTCACGGCCGTGATCATAAATTCATCGGTGCCATTGCCCGTGTTCGTCAGCCAATGGGTGTAGACGATGGTCGTGCCGGGGTCGGCCACACCGGTCTGGTCGGGAACCAGGATCAGGCTGTGCATTTGCCGGATGCGGGTTTCGTCTACGGCCGTGTCGAATACGTCCGGGTTGCTGCGCGACCGGGCGGTGACGGTGGTGAAATTAGGCGCATCGGGCACGGCGTCCGGCGGCACAACCACTTCCACCAGCACCTCAGCCGACTCACCCTGGGCCAATGTTACAAAATCCGGGATTATCGTCGTTGTCCAGGTGAGCGTGTTCACGTAGCTCAGGTCAAACGTTTCCGCGCCGTTGCCGGTGTTGGTGACGGTATGGGTGAAGGTGATCACCGTGTCCGGGTCGGTGATGATCAGGTTATCCGGCTCGATGATGACGCCGGCCAGGACGAGGACGGTAGTGGTGTCTACGGCCGTGGCCTGCACCGAGGGGTCTACGACGGCCGTCGCCGTTATGGAGGCCACATGCGTCAGGCCACCGCTGCCGGGCGGGGCGGTCACCGTCACCGTCACCGGCACCGTTTGCGCCGGGGCCAGGTTCACGCTGGCCGGTTCCACCGTCACCGGCCAGCCAGCCGGAACGCCGCTGATGGCCAGATCGGCGGCAGTGGTGATGTTGCCGGTATTTTGCAGGGTGTGGAAGTACACGGCCGTGCTGTCATCCGGTATCGTTTGCGTTTGCGCCGTCGGCAGCAGCTCCAGTCCAGCCGCCTCCAACACTGTTGTTGTATCCGTGAGCGTGTCGGTAACGACAATGCCCAACGTATTCAAAGAACGCGCCTCCACCTGAACCGTGTGGATGACGGTAGGCGGCGTGCCCGGCGGCGGCGTCACGCTGACCGTAAAGGTCATCGTCTCCCCGGCTGCCAGGAAGGCGGTCTGCGTAGGCGCAATGCCAATGGCCCAACCGGCCGGATTTTCGGCAAGAACGGAAAGGGCAAAGCGGTCAATGCCACTGCCCGTGTTCGTCAGCGTGTGGCTGTAGACAATGGGCACATTGGGCGCTGTGTCTCCGCTCTCGTCGGCGGCAATGTCCACCTCCGGATCAAAGCGAACGGTGGTGGTATCGGTGGCGCTGACAGTCAAGGGATAGTTATCCGAGGTGGCGGTGATGAGGGAACGCAGGATGGCGCCGGGCACATCGCCGGTGATGACCAGGGTGACGGTGACGCTTTCATTGGTGCTCAAGAGGCCGGTATTAGCCGGGGTCAGGCTCACGTCCCAATTGCCACCAGGCGTCACCTCTTCGTTAAGCACGTTGAGGGTGTAGCTGTCTTCCGGATCGCCCGTATTCGTCAGCACGTGTTCGTAGGCATACGGTTCCCCGGCGGTGATCACGGCCGTAGCTGTCACCGGCAGCAGCGTAAACGACGGCACTTGCAACCGTTCATCCGCGCCAATGTCAATGGTTGGCCCCAGGATGCGCGGCTGGATGTCGTAATCCACGCCCCAATCACGCGAAGTCAATTCCGTCCCAGCGTCTTTGGCCGGGGAAGCGGCGGAGAGGTGGAAGTAAACATCCAGGAAGCCGGGTTCGGCCGTGAAGCTGTTGGTACCGGTGACGAAGTTGGTGTCATTGAGCCAGTACAGGCTGTAATCTTCGGTGATCACGGCCGTTGTGGTAACAAAGACGGCGCTGCCCGGCGTGGTGATGGCTTCGTTTTCGCTGAAGATGTTGTTCAGGGCGCTAAAGTCGGCTTCGTCGCCGCCGTAGACGGCCCCGCCCGCGCCGCTGCCATTGCCGGCGAAGGTGTTGTTTTCCAAGACGGCCGTGACCCCCTCCAGATAAACGCCGCCGCCATTGCTGCTCGCCGCCAAATCGCCATTTCCGGCAAAGACGGAACTATTCACCGCCAGTTGGCCGCCGCTCTGGTAGAGGCCGCCGCCCAGACTGGCAGCATTGTCCAGGAAGAAGGTGGCCGTCACCGTCAGGCTGCTGTCCACGTTGTAAACACCACCGCCATAGAGCGGCGCGCCGAACTGCGCCGCCGCATTGCCATTTTCAATGAACAGGCCGCTCAGCGTCACCGTAATGCCGGGCATGATGGCGATCACCCGGCGCACGCCCTGGCCGTCCAGCCGCGTCGTCTGGGTGATGGGGTACTGCGTGGTGAAATCATCCAGGGTGCTGTAACCGCCATAGATGTGGACCGACTTGTTGATAAAGACATTTTGTGTAAACGTCTCAATGCCTATCGGCTCTGACGAAAAGTCAGTATACGTGCCCTGGGCAACGAAGATAGCATCGCCCGGTTCGGCGGCGTAGATGGCGTGGTTAATGGTGCCACACGGAATGG
Source organism: Chloroflexota bacterium (assembly GCA_013112725.1). Lineage (GTDB taxonomy): Bacteria > Chloroflexota > Anaerolineae > Promineifilales > Promineifilaceae > CAADGU01. The sequence continues at coordinate 52,980 of JABFFZ010000030.1, read as the reverse complement.
CCGGCACGCGGCAGTTATTATTGATGTCCTGCCCGCCAGGGGCCACATATCGCGGCCCCGGTTCACCCAGGATGAGGATGTCGTTTTGCACCGCGCCTGTGTTTTGGGGATTGTCCACCTGTATGGCCACCACGCCGGGATTGGCTACCTCGTCACGCAGCGCCGTGTCCAGGATGGTCACTTGCAGCACCACATCCCTGGTCTGGTTGCTGGCCAGCGTGGCCTGGGTCAGGGTGACGGGAAGGCCGTTTTCCAGCAGCACGGCGCTGGCGTGGCGCAAACCGGCGCTGGGCAAGATGTTGAAGGTATGTGTCTCGTTGCCGATATTTTCCACGGTGTGGTTGAAGGTGAGAACATCGCCAGGTTGGGCGGCGGCGGTGTAGGGTGGGTAAACGATGACGCCGGAAACCAGGCCAACGAAGGTGGTGGCCCGCCCTTCGTTGACACGGTCTGGCTTGCTTTGTGACCGGCATTGAATGGTGGAGAGGTCGAACTGCCCATTTTGGGCGTCGGCAGGTACGTCAACGGTCAGGGTGATAGGCCGGTTCTCGTTCCAGTTCATGTCTACAAAGGTCTGCACATTGCCACCTTCCAGGCTGCCCCAGCCTGCGCTGCTGGTCAGGGAAATGACGATGGTGTCTATGAACCCGTGCCGGTTGTCACTGGGTGGGTAGGGGTAGCCGGTGTTGGTAACCTGGAAGTTGTAGGTGACGGTTGTGCCGGGCACGGCCGTTTGCTGCTGTGGCGTGGGCGTGACGGTACAGCCGAAATCTTTCCACCACTCAATGGCGCCCACGTCCGAAGCGCGGGTAGCCAGGTGTTCCGTGCCGCCGTCAGGCCGGATGACCAGGCGGGCGTCAAAGTCAATGGGGTAAAAGCTGCCGCCGGGTACCGGTACGCCGGGGTCTAGCAGCGCCGGGTCGGCCCGGTCAATGACCGGGGAGTTAATCGGCGGGAAGACGGGGTAGAAGCCGCGCAGATCGGGGTCGCCATTGACCGGGTTTGTGCCCACACCTTCAGTAGAACCGTTATTGAAGAAGTTGTTATAGGCCAGGATGGGGCCGAGGCCGCCGGGTGTACTCAGGCCACTGCCGCCGGGGTTGGCCGGGGCCAGGTTGCTGTCTATGATGGTACTGTTGAGGATGAAGCCGGTGGCCTCGGCACGGATGCCGCCGCCATGCCCGGTTTGGGCCGCGTTTTCGGTGATGGTGGTGTGGTACACCTCCAGGTTAGCGCCGGTATTAAAGAGAGCGCCGCCGCTGGTCACGGCCGTGTTGCTGTAAAACAGTCCGTTGATGATGCGCAATTCGTTAGCCGTGTTGGCAATGCCGCCACCGTTAGCCCCGGCATCATTGACGTAAAAGGCCACATCGGTGATACCCAGCGCCCCGCTGTTGTAAAGGCCGCCGCCGCTACCGCTGGCAACATTGCCCTCATAGAAGAGGGGCACAACCAGACCAATGCTGCCGTTTTCGTTTTCCTCCACGTGGGCGGGGATACATTCGCCAATGGTGGAGCCGGTGATGTAATTCTGGCGCACCACGCCGGAACTGCCGCTGAGGTAGATGCCGCCGCCGTTATTGGCCGCGCTCTCACAGACGTAGGCGGTGAGCAGTTCGACGCTGCCATTGCCGGGTACGATGATAGCGCCGCCGTTGGCGCTGCCGCCGCCTAAGGCCGCATTGCCATTGACAAAAGCGATGTGCCGGAAGGTGGGGTCGGCGTTCGTATGCACGTAAATGGCGCGCCCTTCGTAGTTGGCGTTGATGCGGGTGGTCAGCGTGCCCACCTGATCGCTGGTATAGTCGCCCACGTACTGGAAGTTGGAGCGTTGCAGCGAACCGGAAAAGTCCAGGTCTTCACGGACAATGCCCACCTGCCAGGTGCCGGTTTCGCTGTCCTGGCGCACACCGCTGCACTCGCCACGGGCAATTTCTACGGTGGGGAAGGGGCCAGGCGCGAAACCTTCGGCAAAGTCAATGGCAAATTGCAGCACGCCAAAGATATGCTCTCTGGTCGCCGGGTTGGGGTCAAGAGGGTCAATAACGCGGATGAGGCAGGAATTAATCTCGTCTGCGCCGCGGTCCGGGCCGCCGTTGGTGGGCCGCACATCGCTATCAATGTCGTGGTTGAAGGGCACAGCCGGGTCAGCGTCATCTACCCCGGCCGACCAACTGCGCAGGTGCAGGTTACCGTTGATGGCGCTGACGTAATTGGGCGGCACACTGATGTCGTTTGGCCCTGGGGCGGCGTTGCCGGTGTAATTGGCCGGTGAGCCGTTAGCCAGGTTGTCTGCCACGTTGTTGTAATCAATGTTCGGGCTGGCCTGCCCGGTGATGTGAATGCCGGAACCCTGGCTGGCGTGGACGATGTTGCTGCGGATGAGGACCGGCTGGCTGGTGGCGCTGAAAATACCACCGCCATTCTGCCCGCTGCCGGTGGCGGCATTGAGGTAGAAAGTGTTGTGCCAGATGGGGGTATTGGTGTTGGCGTTATACAGGCCGCCGCCGCCGAGGGCGCTGTTCTGGTAAATGAAGTTGTTGCGCACGATGGTATTGCCGCCGGTCAGGTAAATGCCGCCGCCGTTGCCGGAGGGGGCCTCGTTGCCATAGATACGGTTGCCATCCAGCGTCAGGTTGCCGCCGGCCTGGTGGATGCCGGCGCCGCTGCCGCTGACATCGTTGTTGGCGATGTGGTTGCGGTCGGCGAACACGGCCGTGCCGCCACTGTTATACACACCGCCACCCTGCGCGGCCGTATTGTCCTGGATGCGGCTGCGGTGCGTGGTCAGACTGCCCACGTTGTACATGCCACCACCGTTGGTGGCCACGTTTGCCAGGATTTCCACCGTGTCCAGCAAGAGCGTACCGGCATTGTAGACGCCGCCGCCGTGATCGCTCAGCCCGGCGCCGTTGGCATCGCCGTTGGTCAGGTGGATGTTGGTCAGGGTCAGCACGCCGGTAGCGGCCACGTAGAGGACACGGCCGTTGTCCAGCGCGTTTAAGGTGGCCGTTAGATTGCCATTAGGCACCAGGCCAGAGTTCCAGTCGCCATCAATGGTGAGTGCTTTGTCTACAAACAGGTTTTGGATGCTGCCGCTGCTGTTGGGGTGGGCGCGGGCGTTGAGGCAGATGCCATCTACTTCGATGGTGTCGCCGTCGGCCGCCGCGTCTACGGCGCGCTGCAAACTGCCGTAGATGACGGTGGGCGCGGCCAGATTGCGGGCCACACAGCCGGCAATCTCGTCCGCGCCAATGTCAAAGCCGAGGTGTGACGGCCGTAGATCATCCTCAAAATCATGATCCAGCGTCAACGCCGGGTCGCCGGCATCCAGCATGGGTGAATTCAGGGTGAGGGTGTAGGCCGGGGAAAGCTGTGGGTCTACGGTGAGGTTGTTGGCGCCAACGGCCGTGCCGCCCAAATTCACATCCTGCCCGAAAAAGTCGCTGTAATTGACCGATGGTGTGGAGCCGGTGGCGCCATGCACGCCGTCGGTATTGGCCGGGCTGGGGGCATCGTTGTCCATGAAGATGGCGCTGCGGAACTGCGGCCCACCGGCAGCCACATACGCGCCGGCCCCCTGGGCGGCGGTGTTGGCGACGACGGTATTGTGCCAGAACTGGTGATTGCCGCTGGCGCTGTAGAATGCGCCGCCGTTGGTATTGGCGCTGTTGTCATAGATGAAGTTGTTGACAATGGAAACGGCCGTGCCATTACTTGATGTGGCGTAAATGCCGCCGCCGTTGGCCAGGGCCATGGCATTAGCGTGGCTGTTGTAGATGCGGTTGCCATCCAGGAGAGCGGCGCTGTTGATGCTGTACACGGCCGCGCCGTTGGTGGCCGTATGGGTCATGATCTCGTTGTGGCGAATGGTGGGCGAGGCGTGGTCAATACAGATGCCCGCGCCGTTGCCATTTACCCCCGTCAGCGCCCCATTGATGATGCTGAAATTCTCGATGGTGGCGGTAACGCCGGGAGCAATATGCACCACCCGGCCCAGGCCGTTGGCATCTAGCACGGTGGTCTCATTTTGAGTCAGGAATCCATCATTCCAGCCGCCTTGCAAGATGATGTTCTTGTCAATGTGGACGGTGGTGAAAATAATGCCATTGTCACCGCGGCAGCCGCCAGGAGGGCCGCCGGTATCGTATTCGTGGACGCCGCTGCATATGCCAGACACGCGCACCACGTCGCCGGGTTGGGCGTTGTTGATCGCCTCCTGGATGCTGCCGTAGATGACGCCGTTCACTTCCACGCGGCAGCCGGCCACTTCGTCTGCGCCCATGTCTGGCCCCTGGTTAGAGGGGCGCAGGTCGCCGTCAAAGTCACGGCTGATGGAGGAGGCGGGATCGCCCCTGTCCACCGCCGGGGCGGTGTTGCTCAGGTGAAAGTTGCCGTTGGCCGGGTCAAGCAGGCCGGGCGGCGTGCCGCCGGTACCCTGGTTGTTGGAATTTGCGCCCAGGGTGATGCCGCCGGCCAGCGGCGCGGCCTGCCCAAAGTAGTAGTTGTAATTTTCAACGGTGCCGGCTGGCGCGTGAATGGCGTCGCCGTTGAGGGCGTCATTGTTCTGAAAGATGCTGCTGCGGATGGTTAACGCGCCGCTGCCGCTTTGCCGGTAAATAGCGCCGCCATCGCTGTCCGCCGAGTTCTGGTAAAAGGTGTTATGGAGCAGTTGCGCCGGGGCCGGGCCGTTGTGGAAGACGCCGCCGCCGTCGCCGCTGACGTTGTTGAAGGCGAGGACGTTGTTGCTGGCGGTGAGATTGCCGTTGGCGTGGTAAATGGCGCCGCCATTCACGGCCGTGTTAGACATGATCTCGGTGGCGTTGATAACGGCCGTGCCACCGTTGATGTGGAAGCCGCCGCCGTTGCTGGCCGCGCCGCCCTGCACCCGGCCGCGCAGCGGTAGATCGTCGTTATTGTCGGGTGGATCAAAGTTGTCGGTGGTGGCCACCAGCAGGTCGGTTTGCAGGCTGCCGCTGTCCTGGTAATAGGCTGCGCCATGGTCGGCCGTGCCATCGAGCATGGTCACGGCTTTCAGCGTCACCTGTCCGCCGGTGTTAAACATCTGCCCACCGGCGTCTTGCCCGGATGGGCCGCCGCCTAGACCGGCAGCGTCCCCATTGCGAATGGTCAGGTATTCCAAAGTGACGCTGACGGGGCCGTTGAAGTAAAAGGCGCGCCCCAGGCCTTGCGGGTCTACAATGGTCGTTTCGGCAATCAGGCGGCGATCAAAGTCACCTGTCCAGCCACCTTGTATAGTGATTTCGGTTGTGCCGGTGATGTGGACGGTCTGGAAGATGGTTGGCCCACCCACGCTGATGGGGTGGACGCCGCGACAGATGCCGGAAACGAGGATGAGGTTGCTCTGCGGGTTTTCCATTTCCAGAGCCGCCTGGATACTGCCAAAGACGGTACTGTCCCGTTTGGCCTGGCAGCCGGCCAGTTCGTCGTAACCCAGGTCATACCCTTCATCGGAGGGGCGGTTGTCATCTTCAAAGTCTTTGTCTAGCTGGTTGGCCGGGTTGCCCTGGTTGCGCAGCCGGGCATCTACCATGGCCGAATCGGCCAGCAGGTGGAATTCGGGGTCGCCGGGCACAAAGCCGGGGACGGCGTTCAACTGGTTGGTGATGATAATGGTACCGAAATCACCCGGGTTGTTGTTGAAGAAGTTGACAAATTCGCCGGTGATACTGCCGTTGGCGACGTGCAGCGCGCCGCCGCCGGCTACGGCCGTGTTATCGGCCAGGATGCTGTTGTTTAACTGGAACGATTGGCCGCCGCCGTTGGTGACGTAAATGCCGCCGCCACTGTTGGCGTTGTTGTTGACGATGGTGGCAAAGTTGACGCTGCTGTTGCTGCTTTGCACAAAGAGCGCGCCGCCGTTGGTCACGGCCGTGTTCTCATTAAACAGCGTATTTTCCACAATCAACACCCCATTGAGAACGTAGATACCGCCGCCATCGCCGGTACCGCCTGTGATGGCGTTGTTATTAAGCGCGCTCTGGCGCAGCGCCAGCGTACCCCCTTCCACGTGAATGGCCCCGCCCCGGAACGAAGCTGTGTTGTCGTTAAAGCGGCTGCGGGTCACAATGGCCAACCCGCCGTTCCCCACCTGCAACGCCCCGCCGCGCTCCGCCTGGTTGTTGGCAAAGGTGATGTTGGTGAAGCTGGCCTGAACGCCGGTATTCACTACCACTGCGCCGCCGCGTAAAGCGCCGGCGTTGCCATTGCGCAGGATCAGACTGTCAAAGGTGCTGTTATTGGACGAACCGGACAGGTTAAAAATCTGGAACGAGCCGGTTTGCTGAATAACAGTCTCATACGCTTCATTCTGCGCCGAAAAATTGTGCTCCCAATTGCCGGAGACATGCAGCGTTTCGTTAATTTCGGTAACGGCCGTTACATTGTACGTGCCAAAGCCGATGCGAACTTCATCATTGGTCACGGCCTGGCCAATGGCATGGGGCACGGTAGCGCAGGGGAAGGTAGGCACAGTGCAGTTGTTGTTGGTGTCGTTGCCGCCGGGGCGCACGTAGCGCGTTCCGGCCGTTTCTTCGGCGCGCACGGTGTCTATCACTTCGGCAGACACACTGTTGCTATAAGATGAGGTGGCGCGAATGGTGGTGATGTTAGGGATAATACCGGCCGCCTGAGGGGGAATGGTGATGCGCACCTGAATGTCATCGCTGGCGCCAACGCCCAACGGGATGAACAGCGGGCCAGGCGGCACCAACTGCGCCCAGCCCAATGTGTCACTCACAATATCCACGCGGATGGTATCCGGGGCGTCGCCGGTGTTGGTGAGGGTGTGCGTGAGCGTAATGACTTCGCCGGGTGGGTTGGTGGTGGAGTAGTTGGGCGTAAACTGGATGCCGGGCAGCGGGCTGACGATGCTGCGCACCAACACGGCATGTTGCAGCGAGGGCGACACGGCGGAGGTGGCGGTGATGATGGTGTTGGCCGCTTGCAGCGCCGTGGCCGAACCGGGCACGGTAATTTGGGTAGTGACGTTCACAAATTGCCCCACCGGTACTGTTTCCGGGCCGGGGCAAATGACGCCCCACCCCAAATCGTTGGCGCAGGCAAAGGTGTAGGTATCCGGCTCGGTGCTGTTCTCGTTGATCAGGATGTGTTCAAAGCTGGCCACGCTGCCCCGCTCGACAAATTCCTGGGTGAATAACGGTGTAAAGCTGAAGGCGGGCACATTGGGATAAAACTCGTCCGCGCCAATGTCTGGGGCCGGGCCTTCGGGCCGGGCCTGCTGGTCAATGTCCTGGGGAATGGTAGAGTTACCAACGTTAATGTTGGGGCTGCCCTGCGCCAGGTGCAGATTGACAAAACCGATATAGTTCAAGAATTTTGGGTCGGCGGTAATGGTGGTGGGGAAAGGGACGTTGCTGGTATTATTAAACAGGTTGATATAGTCACCGGTGACTGTGCCGCCGGCCCGGTGAATGCCGCTGCCGGTAGGGGCTGTATTGGAAGCTACGATGGTATTGCTGATGTTAACGGTGGTTGCCGTGTTAATGCCAAAACCGCCGCCGGTCGTGTTGGCGCTGTTACCAACCACAGTGTTGTGCCAGCTATTCAGCCCGCCAAACGCATAAAATCCGCCGCCATCACTGTTGGCAGTATTGGCGTAAATCATGTTGTTCTGAGCCGTGGCCGCAGCCGCCCCGCTGGTCAAGATACCGCCACCCAAATTCGCCGCATTATGGTGAATGTGGTTGCCTTCCAGGAAAGCGGTGGAGTTATTGTTCACATAGACGCCACCACCCCAGCCTGCGCCAGAAGTGGCGGCGTTGTTGTGGATGTTGTTAAAGAGGATCTGGGCCTGAGCGCCGCCAAAATTGACAAAAATGCCGCCGCCGCCGGGGGCGCTGTTGTCGTAAATTTCGCTGTTTTGAATAATGCCGGTAGCGCCGGTATTGACAAACAGACCACCGCCGGAAGTGGTGGCGTTGTTGTCATAAATCCAGCTGTGGTCAATGGTGAGCTGACCGTTTTCGATATTGACGCCGCCGCCAAATTGCACACTGCCGCCGCCGTGTATATGAAAGCCGTCTAACACGGCCGTGGCGTTATTAAAATGGTACACTACTCGGCTGGAACCATCACTTTCCAGGAAGGTGGGGGTTAAAACAGGGTCGGGGCCGCTCCAGTCAGGGGCGTTGAAACCACCGCGGATGGTGACGTTGCGGGTAATGACCAGGGTGGGCTGGCTGGGGGCATTGGGATACGTGCCTTCTAGGACGCGGATTTCATCCCCATTGGCGGCCAGGGTCACGGCCGTTTGCAGCGCACAGGGATTTACCTGGGAACAGATATTCCCGCTGCCGGTGGGGGCAGCATAACGAATGGCGTTCGGCGCTGTTGGCGTCTGCGCCAGGGAAGCGATGGGACTGATGTGCCAAAACAGCAGCAGCAAAGCCACCAGCGCCAGCAGCGGCACAAAGGTGAGCGTGCCAAAACGCCTGAAGGGAACAGCCGATATGGTCAATGCCTGGGGGATAGAACCTGTTTTCACGAAACTCCTCCTTGAGTTAAGCCGCGAATGGGACGAATGGCACGAGTTTTTTTACATTCTTCGCGTTCCTCGCCTCCTGTGCGGATCTTTTCCAAGAACACCTTCTTAACATTTTGAAGACCGGATAGGGTTGGCAAGACCTATCTGGCGAGGGTGTTGGGTGGACATGAGGTGGTGGGGGTGACCTCATCCCCGGGAACTGGACGGCTCATGGGAAATGGAATTGCGTAATTGGGTAATTACTTAATTACTCAGCTACCCAATTACCTGTCCTCATTCAAGCGTAATTTTCAGTGGGCAGATGCCGCTGACAGAGTAGGAGCCTGAAGAGGTGGCCAGACCATTGGAACCGGCTGTGCCGCTGACGGAACCTTGCGGCTGGCCGGAAACGACAAGAGTGGCGGTAACGGCGCCGTTGGTGATGACCGATCCATCCATGTTAACCCCTACAAAGCGGAGGTTGCTGATGCTGCCAGAACAGGCGCCGCTGCCACTCGGCCCGCCCTCATAACTGACCAGGACGGCGCGGTCGCCATTAGCCACATCCAATACATCACCGTTTAAGCCACCGGCTACTCTGGCAAATCCCAAAACTACCTGGGTCCCGAGCAGGGTGAGGATGGCCAGCACAATGAGCGCAATGAGCGCGAGCAACAGTGCATACTCCACCAGACCTTGCCCTTGTTCTTTCTCTGGAATGTTCATAGAGACTCTCCCTATACAATGAATCCGGTGGAAGCGTTGAGGCTAAACCGCAACACTTCCTGGTTGATAAAGAATGACAACAAGAGTTCCGGCACGACTGCTTCCCCACCACGAGCCTTAACGCAACCTGTGCGCCAACCAGTTTCTTTGTTTTTGAAACAGCCGCCACCAGCAATGAATGAAAAAAGCAAGAAACATTCACGCATTATTTATGTCGAAGACATTATACCGGTTTTTCTTACAGATGGAAATACGGGGGGAGGGTAGCCGGTGGTAAGTGGCGGGTGGCAGGTAGGAAGTTAGTCCTTGTGCTTTCAGAAGGAAGAGTGCGCATCTGAGGATGCGCATCGAGAACAATTTGACAACTCTAGAATTCGCCAGACTCCAGTTCTTTAGTTCCCAGGTAAAGTGTAAGTGAAGAAGAGGGGGGAGCGGTAACGGCCGTCCACTGTTTCCACCACCCCACCCGGATATTGCTGCTGTACGGCCGTTAAATCCCCGGCGCGTTCGGGCAAAAAGACAAATACCTGGTTGGGGGCCAATGTGCCCACGGTGGGTAGCGGTTCGGCCACGTCAAAAAAGTTGACCCCTTTGTGGAAATCGGTCAGCAGGTAGGGGAAGGTGGGGAAGTCTGTATACATGACCGGCGGGCCGTAGAAGTAGGCAGTCCAGTCACCTTCCAGGGTATTGAGATAGTAAGATATTTCGTGGGCGGCTTCGGTATTCACGTCGGCAAATTTGTTGGTGGTGGGGTAACGGCCGTAGTAGAACCAGGTTTCGCTCAGGGTCAGGATGAGAGTGATGAGGATGACAAGGTGGAGGGGTGACACGGTGACAGAGTGATCTTCTGTCACCGTGTCATGCCCAAGTAGAGCGATTGAGATGATTTCGGCCAGAGCGAGGGCGGCGAGCAGGGTGACGGCGGGTAGGGCGATGAGCAGGCGGTGGCTTTGCGGTGGGTCAAGCAGCAGCGCACCCGCAAATAGCACCGTTACCAGGAACCAGATGGGCAGCAGGGCAAATTTGAACTGGCGCAGCCGGAACAGGGAGAGGAGAAAACCAAGCAAGAAGAGTACGGCCGTGCCAAAACTGAGCAGCGGCGCGTTGGGCTTGTAAACCGGGCTGAGGTCTTCGCCGCCGTTAAAGGCCAGCGCCGCCAGCCGGAACTGCTGCCGGAACAGGTCAAACTGGCTCTGCCCGGTGCTGAGGGCTTGCTGCGGCAGCCAGCCCGTCTGCACAATACCCAAGACATTGGCCCGCTCCATGAAAATGGTCGGGTATTGGCGGTAAAAGAGAACGGTGGGCAGAGCCACAACCAGCGCCAGCGCCGACGCTGCCAGCAGGTGCGCTACCTGTGCCCGCAGCGTTTTCCTATCTAATAACAGCGCCCAAACCAACAGCGCCAGCAAGATGAGGGGCAGCAGGCGGGCGGTGGTAAATTCGTAGGCGTTGAAACCGATGGCCAGACCGGCCGCCAACCAGAGGATGCGCTGCTGGGGGGCGTTGGCGGGGCGTTCCCAGGCAACGGCCGTTAGCCCCAGCGCCAGCAGCACCAGCAGCGGCGACCAGATATTGCTCATACCCAGATGGCTGTAGTGCAGGTGTAAATGGGAGCCAAGCAGCAAGATAGCCGCCCCCAAACCGACGGCACGGCCGTACAACCGTTCCCCCAGCACATACGTAGCCGCTACCGTCAGCCCGCCCACCAACGGCGATAAAAAACGCACGGCAAAGACCGTCTGGCCGAAGAATTGGATGGGCACGGCCGTCAGATACAGCGGCAACGTCGGGTTGGTCAGCCAGGCGGTGGCAAACGGGTTGCGAATTTGTCCGTTCAAGATTTCTACCGCGTTCAGCCCCAGACTGGCCTCGATGCCGCTGAGGACAAAGGGCTGCTGGCTGAGGTGGAAGGTGCGCAGGGCAACGGCCGTGACAAAAAGGATGAGGGCGATGAGGAGGGTGAAACGTAAATCGTAATCCGTAATTAGTAATCCGTGATCGGTTTCTTCGCGTCTCTTCGCGTCTCTTCGTGGATCGGTGAGGGCAAAGAAGGCGAGGGTGATGGCAGTGAACCAGAGGAGGAGGGCAAAGGACGGCCGTTCAAATCCTGGTACGGCCGTGAAGCGATAAGCCAGCACCGTCAGCAGCAACGCCGGTATGAACCACCAGCGCCGTTCGGGCATATCGCCCAGGCGCGGCCATTGCCAGTGGCGTTCACCGCCCGCCCGCTGCCGCCAGGCCAGCACCGCCAGCGGTAGCGCCGCCAACAGTAGCCAGCCCCACCCGCCTGACCCTTCGCGGAAGGCCATTTGCCCAAACATGGCAAACAGCAGACTGAGACCGATGAGGATGAGGGGGGTGAGGGCGGCAGGCTGAGGGGAGGGAGCGTCATTGGGTAATTGGGTAATTGGGTAATTGGGAGCAGTGGGCGGAGGGGATGAGGGCGTGATGGTTGGCAATTGATCATTGGCCGTTGACAATTGACCATTACCCATTGGCAATTGATCATTAAGTTCGGCCAGGGTAAACGGCCGTGCCGCCGGCAACGCGGCTTCAATTGGGCCGTTCGCTTTTTTGCGGGCGACAATGAGCAGGTAGGCGCCGGTTTCGCCAAAGGGTTCGTCGTAGTACGGCCGTAGCCAGCGCTCCGTCCACTTGAGGCTGCTCTCCCAGGGGGCCACAATCCAATGCCCGGTCAGGGCGTGCATGAGAGCGGCAGGGATGCCCTGCGCGTGGCCGATTTCCAGAGCGCGTAACGCTTCTTTGGAGAAATAATACTGCCAGCGTTCAATGGCAAAACCGGCCTGCGCCAGCCGCGCCGCCCACACCTCCGGCGGGTCGGTGTGGGCATGGCGGGAAATGCCGTTGAACTTTCTTCGGTACCAGTCGGCCAGACCATCTGCCCCCAGCTTTTCAAAAAAGGCGGACCCCCCCAACCATTCGGTGAAGTATTGGCTGGGCATAGTGATGAGAAAACGGCCGTCCAGTTGCAACACCCGGTTTACGTCATTCAACACCGGCTGGATGTCCGGGATATGCTCTAAAACGGAGTTAGAGAAGGCGCTGGCAAAGTGGTTGTCGGGAAAAGGCAGCTGGTCGCCCATGGCCTGCGCTAGCACCTCATATTGCCCCGCCTGCGCCGACTTTTTCAGCGGGTTCCACCAGGGATCAATGCCGGCGGCCAGACGGCCCGGAAAGGTCATCTGGCTAAAATGCCCATCGCCGCAGCCCACGTCCAATACCGGTGCGGGTAGTTCCACGCAGCCATAAAAGCGCGCCTCCACCGCCCGCAAAATGGCGCGGAAAGCGGGGATGGTCTTGAGCTGCCGCCACAGCAGATCATCGGAATTATGAATCAGGAATTGTGAATGATGAATGGTTGCATCCTCGGTCACTGGGCATTTGTTATTGGGTAATTGGGTCATTGGGTCATTGATATCCTTGTCACCGCTCACCGCTCACCGCTCACTGCTCTCCCACCCATCCCGCATCTGGCGCAGGCGTTCGTAGGCGGCGGGTTCGCGGGTGGTGGGGTCGTGACGGCCGTCTAGCAAATCCTGGAAGAGTTGGGTGTAGGCCACGGCCGTTTGCGCCGGGCTGAAACTGTCGGCAATCAGGCGCGCGTCACGCTGATAGCGTCGTTTGTCGCTCAAGATACGGATGATTGCCTCCGCCAGTGCCTCATGGTCGCCAATGGGCGTCACCTCGCCCATACCGGTCAGGGTGACGGGCTGGCGCACACCGGGCAGGGCGCAGACCACCACCGGCACGCCGTTTTGCATGGCCTCAATTTGCACCAGGCCAAAACTCTCGGTGCTGTTCAGGCTGGTGACACAGAGTACGTCCAGATTTTTGTAAAAGGCGGTCAGATCGGCGCCTTCCAGATTGCCGAGCAGCCGGTAATGATTTTTGTACTTCGCAAACAGCGGGGCTAAGCGGGCGGCGTAGGCTTCTTCACCCAGGATATGCTTGTATGGCCCGGCATGGAGAACGATGGCGTCCGGGAAGGCGGCCAGCACGGTGGGCAAGGCATTGAGCAGCACTTCCACCCCTTTTTCGGTGGCCAAACGGGCGGCGATACCGATGACGGGACGGCCGTGTAATTCCTGCGCCTCACAAAATTGCTGCGCCGCCTCATCTGAGCAGTAGGCTAGTGCCACCGGCGGCGGGATAATGTGCAGCTTTTTACCCAGGTATTGAGAAAGGTACGGCGAGTGCGTGCCATAATCGCGGGTATACGTCACCACTGCGTCCGCCAGATTACCCGCCAGCCGGTTCATGCTGTGTACCACCCGGTCAACCAGCCGGTTAAAGCCGCCCTCCGGCAGTTGCAGATCACAGTGATAGGTCAGCACCACCGGCTTGTCCATCAGCCGCCCGCGTAGGGCTACACCGGGCGCATCAAATTGGGGCAGGTGCAGGTGAATGACGTCCGCCTTTTGCGCCAGTTTCCAGGCCATCGGCCCAAAACCGGGCATGATCACCCCTTTGCTGACGCGGAAGGTAACGGGCACACGCACAATTTTGACGCCATCCTGCAAATCGTACAGTGGCAGCTTGCGGTCATACTGCGAGGTGAGGACGGTGACATCGTGCCCCTGCTGCGCCAGCGCCCGGCTGAGCCGTTCCACGTAAATGGTCAGCCCGCTCACCCAGGGGCGGTAATAGGTTAAAACTTCCAGAATTCTCATGCGGTATTCCTGTTGTTCATGCGGTTATACACGCCGTTTTCGCGTAATGCGTGATGCGTGACGAGTGAGGTGTGAATGACCTCTGATCACGCCTCACTCGTCACTCGTCAGGCTCTTCTCCCGCTTCATATAATTCTGCGTCGTGCGCACCACCGCGCCAATGGTAGAGCCGGTGGCGGCGATACCGATGAGGCCGAGGATGGTGAGCATGAGGTAGTTCATGGCGTGGTAGGCAAAGGCAAAACTGACCGAGGCGGCTGCCGGTTGGCCCAGGAGAGCCAGCGCGGCCGTAACTCCGGCCTGAAAGACCCCCACGCCGCCAGGCGAGGAAGGCGCAGCAATGCTCAGCGCGGCGGCGCAGACGACAAAGGCGGCCATGGGTACGGTGACATCTAACCCCACGGCCTGCATCCCGATCCAGTAGGCAAAAATGATGGGCAGCCAGACCAGGACGCTGAGGCTAAGCAAAATCGCGCCATCTTTGAGCCGGGTGAGGCTATCAAGCCCTTTAAGGACGTCATCCACGCGGCGCACCCAGGTTTCGGTGTTCAGCCAGGGGATGCGGTTCAGGACGGTAGTGGACAGGCGCCAGAAAAACGGCCGTAGGTTAGCGGCCACAATCAACACCACAATAGTGATAACAGCCAGTACGCCGATAATCAGGGCCGCCCGCTGAAATTCCGGCGGCAACGTCGGCGCATAGGCCAGCGTGAAGGGCAGCAGAGCCACTACAAACATCATGTCCAGCACCCGTTCTACCACCATTGTGGAAATGCTTTGCGAGATAGTTAACGGGGGTACGCTGCCCATGAGGACGGCGCGAGCCACATCTCCCAAGCGAAAGGGCAGGTACATATTGAGCATGTAGCCAATGTTTTGCACATGGAATACTTGCCCGTATTTGACCTGATTGCCCATCATAAAACGCCAGCGAATGGCACGGATGATCATAAAGAGCAAAACACCCAACCCGGTCAACCCCAGGTAGGCGTAGTTGGCGTGGCGGAAGGCGTCAATGATGTCGCGGGGATCAATAAAAAGGAAGATGGCAATGAGACAGAGGAGGCTCACGGCCGTGCCAATCCACAACTGGCGGCGATCTTTTTGGCTACTTTCCATAGGGGCAGGATTATAACAGCAGTGAGGACTACTGTCTCAGACTACTGTCTCAGCAACTGGGTGAATTTGAGCAATTCTCAATTTGCCCGGCGGCGGCAGATAAATCTGCACCTACAAAAGGCAAAGTCAGTCTTCGCCGACTGGCGCCCAGCCCACGAAGGTGGGCTTGGCTCTCTGTAGGCGCGATTTTCATCGCTGGTTCTTGGTAAATTGAGAATTGCTGGCATTTTGGAGGGCGCGAACCAGTTCTCCCGGTTTTACCCTTTGCAGTTTGGGACTCACACGGCAGCAGGAACACGAGTGACAACCAGAGATTCAGACTCAGTAGGAATAGGCTCGCCATTTTCAATCAGCCCATCAATGTAGAGGCTTATCGCTTCTTTAATGTATTGGAGAGTTTCATCCAGAGTAGAGCCAAACGTGTGACACCCAGGCAAAGCAAGCACATAGGCATGATACATATCTTCATCCGGCTCTATTACCACCGTATAGTTGGTCATTGTAGTTGCTCCTCACTGTCTTTCGTTTTCAAAATATAGCAGGGTTGATCCGTTTTCACAAACTAGATTGAGTGGCGACCAGACATCCGATTTCTTTGAGAAATCGGATGTCTGACACGAACGAGTGGAAGTATCATTTCCATTAAGAGAGATTGGGAGATCGGAAGCGTGGGGATTTGTGCCGGCCAGCGGAGCGGCGTATTATTGGCGGGCAAGGTAATCTATACCCTGAAAGGTGATTAAGCGGCATTTTGTCTTTGGGTTGCAGGTCGCTAGTTGCTGGTGGCGGGTATAAACCACTAGCCCCCAGCGACCAGCCACTATTTACGATGGAGGTCACGATGCAGTTCGTCAATTTAGGTAAGTCTGGTTTGAAGGTATCTCGCATTTGTTTGGGGATGATGAGTTATGGCTCGCCGCAATGGCGGGAGTGGGTATTGGATGAGACGGCGGCACGGCCGTTTGTGCAGCGCGCCCTCGAATTGGGCATCAACTTTTTCGATACGGCCGATATGTATTCGCTGGGCGTTAGCGAAGAAGTCACCGGTCGCCTGTTGAAAGAGTTTGCCCGCCGTGAAGAAGTGGTGGTCGCTACCAAAGTATTTTTCCACCACAATGACAATGACCCCAACTCCGGTGGCCTGTCACGCAAACACATCATGGACGGGATTGACTCCTCGCTACGCCGCCTGGGCATGGAATATGTGGACCTGTACCAGATTCACCGGTGGGATTACACCACACCCATTGAGGAGACGATGGAAGCGTTGCATGATGTGGTGAAGGCAGGCAAAGCGCGTTATATTGGCGCATCCAGCATGTTTGCCTGGCAATTTGCCAAAGCGCAGTACACAGCCGATGCTCACGGCTGGACGCGCTTCGTCTCCATGCAAAATCATTACAATCTGGTCTACCGCGAAGAGGAGCGGGAAATGGTTCCGCTGTGTCTGGATCAAGGGGTAGGGCTTATCCCCTGGAGTCCGCTGGCACGTGGTTTCCTGGCGGGCAACCGCCGAACAAAAGGGGAAGGACCAACTTCTCGCGCCAAAACGGATGCCTATGCGCATAGCATGTATTATGCGGAAGGGGATTTTCAGGTGGTGGATCGGGTCATGGTGATTGCTGAACAACAAGGCGTGAAACCGGCGCAGATTGCGCTGGCCTGGCTGCTGCACAAACAGGGCGTGGCGGCCCCCATCATTGGCGCCACGAAGATGTACCAGTTGGAAGAAGCGGTCACGGCCGTAGACATCACCCTCTCTGCCGAAGAAACCCGCCTACTTGAAGAACCCTACCGCCCCCACCCCATCCTGGGACATTCCTAGTTTGTAGTAAGCGACTTATCGCCGTCAGAGGGCGATGAATCGCCTACTACAAACCTGACTACTTGGCGAAGCTGAGAGCGCGCGTTTCGCGGATGACAGTCACTTGAATCTGGCCGGGATACTGCATACTTTCTTCAATGCTCTTGGCAATGTTTTTAGAAAGGCGCATCGCTTCCAGATCGTCAATCTGCTCTGGCTTGACCAGGATGCGAATTTCGCGGCCGGCCTGTAAGGCATAGGCGCTCTCCACTCCCTGGAAAGAGGTGGCAATATCTTCCAACGTGCGCACCCGCTTGATGTAGTTCTCCAGACTCTCGCGCCGGGCGCCGGGCCGGGCGCCGGAAATGGCGTCGGCTGCTTCCACAATGATAGATTCCACCGATTCCTGCTCCACTTCATGGTGGTGGGAGGCGATAGCGTTGATAACGGCCGGCGGCACATTGAAGCGTTTGCAGAATTCCGCGCCCAGCATGGCGTGTGTGCCTTCCTGTTCATGATCCATCGCTTTGCCAATGTCGTGCAGCAGGCCGCCCATTTTGGCGATTTCTATATTTGCGCCCAACTCGGCAGCCAGGACGGAAGAAATTTTAGAGGCTTCAACGGCATGGAATAGCTGGTTCTGGCCATAGGAGGTGCGGTATTTCAGGCGGCCGAGCATCTTGGTCACTTGCGGATGCAGGCCATGGACGTTGGCTTCGTAGGCAGCCTGTTCCCCCGCTTCTTTGATGTCCTGGTTGACCTGCTGTTGGGCGTCTTTGATCAATTTTTCAATGCGAGCGGGGTGGATACGGCCGTCTACAATCAACTTCTCCAATGCCCGCCGCGCCACTTCGCGCCGCACTGGGTCAAAGCTGGAAATCGTCACCGCTTCCGGTGTATCATCCACCACAATATCTACCCCGGCGGCCTGCTCAAAGGCGCGAATGTTACGGCCGCTGCGGCCAATGATGCGCCCTTTCATCTCCTCACTGGGCAGCACCACGGTAGACACGGTGATCTCCGCTACCTGATCGCTGGCAATGCGCTGGATAGCCATGGCGATCAGTTCACGCGCTTTCTGGTTGGCCGTCTCCTTAGCCTCGTCTTCAATTTCGCGCATGACCCGAGCCATATCTTGCCGGGTTTCTTTTTCGACTTCTTGTAATAACTGCTGTTTCGCTTCGTCTACCGTCATACTGGCTACCCGTTCCAATTGTTCACGTATGGTAGATTCCAGCGTCTCCAGTTCATTGTGTCGGCGGTCAATTCGACTTTGGCGCTTGTTCAAAATTTGTTCGCGCTGTTCCACTTTTTGCACCTGTTTGTCCAGGTTTTCACTGCGGCGGTCTACCCGTTCTTCGGCGCGGGCCAGATCAGCATAGCGTCGCTCGATGACCTTTTCCGCCTCAGTGCGAATTTGTTTAGCTTCGCGGCGTGCTGTTTCTAACAGCTTTTGGTTTTCAACTTCAGCTTCTTTTCGTTTTTGTTCCAGTTCTGTTTCAAGATTTTGTTGAACCTCCTGAACGCGGGGCTTCAACACCAGATAGGTGATGGCGGCAGCCGCCACGGCCCCAATCAGCAGACCCACAATAGCATATACAATGGGCATAGTTGCTCTCCTACGGAATTATGAATTATGAAGGATGAATTATGAATTTCATCCTACCTGAACCTTACTCATGGTTCCGTTCATTCCAACACTCGTTTACAATTTGTTTGATAAGGTCATATGAAAAGCCGCGCCGTTGCAGGTAGTTACTCAATTTCAGCTTGAACTCTGCTTCCGGCAGATGCTGCCAACGGGGCGATTGTTTAAGCACCGCCTGGCGGGCTGCTTCTGTTTCATCCACCTCAGTTATTACCGATTCCATCACTTCGCGGCTCACCCCTTTTTGCTGCAATTCCTGGCGTAAGGCCATTTGGCTGCGCGGCTTGAATATTTCACGCTGTTCTACCCAGTAGCGGGCAAAAGCGGCATCATCCAACAGGCCAACCTCTTGTAACCGTTCACACGCCTGGTCTACGGCCGTGTCCGCAAACCCCTTCTGGCGCAAGTGGGTGCGTACCTCGGCCATGCTGCGTGGGCGAACCTCAATGTAACGGATGGCGCTTTGTTTGGCGTTTTCCAATTCGTCGGCTTGTTGCAACTTCTCAATTTCGGCAGTAGTCAACGTCTGGCCAATGTGCAACGATACGGCCGTCATCGCCGCCAACTCAAACGCAAATGCCCCATCCAGGAAAACATTCACCCGGTTGGGGTTGCGCTGTTGGGTTGTTAATGCCGTAATAGTGCCCATAAAACAAAAAAGCCGCAGCGCAGGCGCCACGGCTTTACCATTTCATTGCGACGAGTTATTGAGGTTGTCTTTTCAGGCAAGAAACCACCCACAGATGGGATGGTTGACACTCAGCAGTTGCTCAATCAGACGACCCTCTTCTGCGGGCTGCCGCAGAAAAGGATGGCTGTACAAATGATATTGCACGGGTTTTGCTGGTTACAATACAACAGTTTGCAGACCATATGGAACAATTCCTAAAAGGCTTTGTTTGTAGAAGTTCCACTTTGGAAAAAGTGGAACTTCTTATTCATTTAAGCCTTTCGTTCAAAATCATTTTTCTGGAAAAGGGCGCGGCCCCCTTAAGGCGGGGTCGCGTCAATTTGTTACTTGCTGTAGACAAAATCAATTTCTAATCGTCGGTTCTAATCTGGTTGCCGATGGCAGTGGCCGGAATGGCTACACGGCCGTCTTATGCCGGCTGCAATTGGGGCAGACCGGCATCCTGACGAATCAGGTTCTCCAATTCAACTAAAAGTTCAGGATGGGTAGCCAGATACTCTTTGGCATTTTCACGCCCCTGGCCCAATAACGTTTCGCCATAGCGGAAAAACGCGCCCCGTTTTTCCACCAGGCTGCGTTCCGTCGCCAAATCTAACACGCACCCCGTTTTGGAAATGCCCTGGTTGTACATGATGTCAAAACCGGCTTCGGTGAAAGGCGGGGCTACCTTGTTCTTTTTCACTTTCACCACCGCCCGGCTGCCCACCACATCACTGCCCGCCTTGATCGTTTCCGTGCGCCGAATATCCAGCCGCACTGACGCATAAAACTTCAGGGCATTACCACCGCTGGTGGTTTCCGGGTTGCCAAACATCACGCCAATTTTAGAGCGGAGTTGGTTGGTAAAAATCATTACCGTGTTCGTTTGTTTAATGGCGCCGGACAGTTTTCGCAGCGCCTGAGACATCAGCCGCGCCTGCAAACCAACATGCGCATCACCCATTTCGCCTTCAATTTCGGCACGGGGCACCAACGCGGCCACCGAATCCACCACTACTACATCCATCGTGCCCGAGCGGATGAGGGCTTCAGCAATTTCTAATGCCTGCTCACCGGTATCGGGTTGCGACACATACAAATTATTGATGTCTACCCCACACCGCTCGGCATAGAGGGGGTCCAGGGCGTGTTCCATATCCACAAAAGCGCAGATGCCGCCCTGTTTTTGTGCTTCGGCAATGATGTGCTGGCACAGGGTGGTTTTGCCGGATGATTCCGGGCCATAAATTTCGATGACGCGGCCTCGTGGTAGTCCCCCTACCCCAAGAGCGATGTCCAACGACAATGCCCCGGTGGGAATGGCCTCAACTTGCAGGTGACGGGCATCACCCAAACGCATAATCGTCCCTTCACCGTATTTCTTGGTTAAAGTGGCGATTGTGTTTTCTAGCTGCCGATCTTTTCCCTCTTTTGCCATGTTTCCTTATAAAAGGTGCCTGTTAGAATTTTGATTATGTAGTGTACAATAGCGTTATGGAATTGGCAAACGACGCAGTTTCTCATCTCCTCCCGGCAGAGCTAAACAAAGGGGTTCGGGTGGCTACGCCAGCCGACGCTGGCGCTGTGTCCCGGTTGTTGGAAACGGCCGTTTACCGCCACTTGCACGCCGACTGGTATATGCCCGGTGACTGGTTGGGTACGGCCGGCTTTGTCATCTTGCCCAAACCGGTCACATCGCCGTTGTCGGCGGCAGCGCGCTTTGTGGGCGTGCGGCAGCAGGCGCTGGCCTGCCTGGCCGGGGCCGCCGATATACCGGAAGTGGCCTGGGTGCGGGTGGCGGCATTGAGCGGCGATTTGCCCATGCCAGACGTGATATTGGCGGAAATGATGCGGCGGGTGATGGCCTATTTGCAAAAGCGACGAGTTTCTTATCTGGCCTGGATGCCGTCTACGTTCTGGCCGGGAAACTGGCTGCACACGATGGGGTTTACGCTGCACAACCAGTTGGAGACCTATGTGAAGGATGACACGGCCGTGCCCCTTACCTCTCTGCCGGCCTCTTTCGCCATCCGCCCCATCAACGACGCCAATTTTGAACTGTTGGCAGACCTGGAAGCGGTGGCATTTGCGCCGCTGTGGCGGCATAGCGCCCATGCATTGCGGCTGGCTTCTTACCAGGCGCTCAGTTTTGACGTGGTGTGGGCGGGGGATACGGCCGTTGGCTTTCAACTCAGCGCCCACAGCGACTCCGGCGCGCACCTGGTACGCCTGACCATCCACCCCGCTTACCAGGGGCAGGGCATCGGCTCCGCCCTCCTGGCTCATGCCCTGACCGGCTATCATCGTCATGGGTTAACGGCCGTGTCTCTGAACACCCAGGTAGACAATCTGGCTTCGCAACAGTTGTACCGGAAGTTTGGTTTTCGCCCCAGCGGCCAACGCTGGCCCTTGTGGCTCAAGGAATTGACAGATGACCCCATATGAACCCGTCCATATTCCCGATGATGCTCCCTATATCAACGCCCTCTTGCTACAAACCATGCAGGGCATCGAAGAAGTGCTGGGGAATAACGGTCTAAACGCCGTCTTGCAAAGCAGCGGCCTGGAACGTTATGTCAATAACCCACCACCCAACAACCTGGAATCGGGCATCGAGGCGCGGGAGTTTGCCCGGCTCAATGCCGCCATTGAAGAGTTCACCGGGCGCGCCGGCAAAGGGATGCTGCAACGGATTGGCCGCTCCTCTTTCCGGTGGGGCATTCGGGAACAGTCTGGTACCATGGGGCTGGCGGGCATTGCTTTGAAGGCGCTGCCACAGCGTTTGCGGATGCGGGCCGTTCTGCTGGGTATTCGTAAGGCACTGATGGACACCGTATCCTATGGGTTGATTGACGTACGTGATGAAGGTGGTATTTTTGTGTTTACCGACTATGCCTGCGTCATCTGCCATTTGCGATCCACCGATAAGCCGCTGTGCCACATGTATGTGGGCACGCTCAGCGAAGCAATGGCTTATGCCACCGGCAAAGATTTCCGCGATTTTGAGGTGACAGAAACACACTGCCGGGCGCTGGGGCACAATTATTGTCGTTTTGAGATTCGGGAGGCAGGCATGTAAGTGGGCGCCTGAACCATCGCTCAAGCAACCACTTCTTTTCAGGCTATGATGACAGACAGGGTTTCCAACAGCAGCAACAATACCAAAACCTGGCGCGATCTATTGTTCATTTTAGTCATCGGTTTGTGCCTGGGCATTTTAGGCGGCCTGGTAAACAAACTTGCCGGTGCGCTCGCGGGCGCTGCTGTCTTATTGGCTCTTTTTGGAGCATACAACAATGTCTTTGACAATAATCACCGCCTGATGAGCGGATTAGTGGCCGGGGGCATCACGGGCGCGGTTGTGGGCGAAATTGCCTTCCTTTTAGGTGGTATTCCTGAGAACATCTGGCAGGCGGCTTTGTTTGGTATGGTGCGGGGCATATTGCTGGGCGCAGTGGTGGGGCTTATCACCCGCGCCCGCCCAGACGAAGGGGATTCCGCCAGTGTGGCTCTGTTTCTGGTCTTTGGCTCGATAGTGGTGGGGGCGGTTTTGGGAGCCGGGGTGGGGCTGGTCACCGGGTTGACAATGGCTCTCATCAGCACCGGCTGGTGGGGGAGTATTCTGGCACTCTTATTGGGTCTGGTGGTCGGCGGGTATTTAGGGTCTTATTTCCAGGCGCGGCAGGCGGTTATTTCGAGTGCGTTAATTTTTGGTTTGCTGGCTCTGGCGGGTACTCTTTTTCAGGACATCCTGGCGGGATTGGTAATGGGGATGCTGGCGGGGGCGCTGACGCCTATGCTGGTTGTGGCGGCTATTGGTTTTTTTGGCGGTCTCACCAGCCGGGGGCTGCAAGCGGGGGCGGTGGAAGCGATTGAAGCGCCGGCCGAAATGATCCAACAGGGCGCCGTTCCATTTCTAGCGCCGGCTATTCTGATGGGCATTATTGTGGGGGTGGCCGCAGCCGGTGAGGGGGCCATGGTCGCGTTGGCGGTGACGCTGGCAGTTATTGGGATGCTGCTGGGGGTGATTATTGAGATTGAGCAGCGCCAGGTGAACCGGCTGACTATTGGGCGGCTGATTGAAATGATTATGTTGGGATCAGACCGCTGGCCGATTGTGGAGATGGTGATGCGATTGTCAGGGACGAACCGGCGCACGGCCGTGTCTGGGGCGATTATGGGCCTGATATTGGGCGTACTGGGCGCGGCTATAGGCTTCCTGATTGGCTGGCAATTGTTACAGATGTTGGATATGCTGACTTGATAGGCGATTGTTTGCAAACACGCCTATCTCGCTCGAGGGATGTATAGGATGAAACGTTCCCCGGTTACGCAGGCAGAGCTTGATGAGGCATTGCGGACTTTACCCGGCTGGCAGGTGCAGGAGGGCAAATTGCACAAGGAATACCGCTTTGCCACCTTTTCCCTGGCGATGGGGTGGATGATCAGCGCGGGCATGGAAGCGGACAAGATGGACCACCACCCAGAGTGGACGAACGTGTACAATCGGGTGACGGTTGACCTGGTAACACACAGCCTGGGCAACCAGATCAGCCATCTGGATATTGAATTGGCGAGGAGGATGGAGGCTTTGGGGGACGGCCGTAAGCCGTGATGCGTAAACCGTAATCTGATGTCCAATTTCGGCTATCAAAAAAAGCACCCATCAGGGTGCTTTTTTTGATAGCGGGGACAGGATTCGAACCTGCGACCTCCGGGTTATGAGCCCGACGAGCTGCCTCTGCTCTACCCCGCAACGACAGACAGGAAGTATACCAACCAATCTATTTTCCGGCAAAAAGTAGACATAAGGTATTTAAGTGTCAAGTTACCTGATTCCTGAAACTTATAGCCTATAGCCGCGCCTGCCCTTTTAGCTCCAGGTATTTGTTCAGCAGGCCGGCGGTAAGGTGATAGGCGGGGATGTCCATGGTCATCACGCCGCGCCTTTCCAGCAGACTGCGCCACATCAGCCGTTCATCTAGAATTTGTTCGGCCAGGGCGCGTTCCTGAATGGCGTCCATGCTGTAAGGGGATCGCGGCGCCGCTGCCAGCACGTTGGGGTCGCTAAGGGTGATGCACAGCGGTAAATGATGCGGGTAAAACGCGCCCAGTTGCGGCGCCAGCAGTTCCACCGCTTCCTGGCGGGTGGGGTCGGTGAGCAGCACAATGAGGGAACGGCGCTGGCGTTGGGTTTGCAAGTAGTGGAAAGCACGGCCGTAATCCGGGTCATCGGCTTGTGGCTCCACATTGTAAAGTCCTTCTATCAGGAATATGAGTCGGTTGGCCCCGGAACGGGGCGGGATATACCGGTGAATTTGCCCGGCAAAGGTGAGCATGCCTACCCGGTCGCCCCGTTTCAGCGCCACATAACTAAACATGAGGACGGCATTGATAACCAGATCGAGCCGGGTGGTACGGGCAGTACCCAACGGCCGTGTCCCCATCCGCCGGCCCACATCTACCAGCAGCACAATGTTCTGGCTGCGCTCCGGGCTAAAATCCACCGTAATCGGCTTGCCGTGCCGCGCCGTCGCCTTCCAGGAGATGCGGCGGTAATCATCATCGGGCACATAGTCGCGCAACTGCTCAAATTCACTGCCGCTGCCAAACTGCTGGGACGGCCGCAAGCCAATTTGAATCTGACGGCCATACCGCGCCAACTGTTCATACTGCCGGATTTGCAGCAGATTGGGGTACACCTTCACCTGTGTCGGCGTCAGGTAGGTGGTCTGGCGCATAAACAGCCCCCAGATGCTCGTCCAGCGCAGGGTCAGATTGCCAAAAGCATGGTCGCCGCGACGGATAGGCCGCACCTGATAGGAGAAATGGGCACGGCCGTCAGGTTTTAACGCTGCCGTCCAATGCGGGGAACGTCGCACATGCAGCGGCGTCAGCCAGAGGGGAACAGCATCCCATACCTCCACATCCACCGCCTGTCTGGTCTGGTTTTCCAACAGCACCGTCACCGGGCTGGGCTGGGAGAGGGTCATCTGGCCGTGATGCTGGCGCTGCAACCTAAAACCGGCCGGGCCGGGCGTCTGGCGCACATCGGCCTGGAGCAGAAAGAGGGTTACGGCCGTGACCCCTACCACCCCCAGCAGCAACCAGACCCAAAAATAGGACAGCGCCAGACACAACAACGCCAACAGCAGCAAGAATAGACTGCGCCAGGTCGGTTTGTATTCACCGGCAAACTGCCGGATTTGTTCACGCCGTTGATGGGATGTCATGGGCCAGCGGGTTCATCTATATAAAGGTATGGTACGGTTTCCGTTAACCAGACGCCATTGGCCGACAAGAAAAACAAAAAACCGGCTCGCGCCATCTCACCTGCCTTCACCGTAAGAACAACCGGTTTGCCATGTCGCCGACCGACGGCCGTTGCTGTTGCCACATCGGCCGAGAGATGCACATGATGGCGTTTGCCCTTCACCAATCCCTGGCGGCGGATGGAGGGCAAGTTGGACACGGTCGTACCGTGATACAACAACTCTGGTGGTTCGGCTACTTCATAAGCCAAATCCACCGCCACCGAGTGACCCTGGTTGGCCCGTATACGCATCCCGTCATCGCTAATGGCAAACCGCTGTTTGTTGTTGTTGGCCACCACATAATCCAGTTCAGCGCGGGAAAGGGTACGGCCGTGTGCCGCACACGCCGCCAGCAGCATATCAATCGCTACCCAACCCTGCTCATCCAGTTCAATGCTTACCACCTCTGGTTTATGCCGCAGGATAAGGCTGAGAAACTTGCTGACGTTCGTATACCGTTTATCCATTGCGCCTCAATCGGCAGTGCCCGGCACAGGGCAAAACCATTTCATCAGACTACCATCTGCTGCCCTGTGCCAGGCACTACATGTATCGGCAGAATACATATCCCAATCCTCAACCGTGTCTAGGTCAAACTGCCAACCGGGGGTACGCATGATCTGGGGCGTCAGACGGCCGTAACGCGCTGCCATCATGTGCTTTTGAAAACTCCCCTCGCCGAACTGAAAAGGAAAATCCACCGGCGCGGGCAATAGCAAACCATTTGTCCCCTGCTCATGCCGATCTGGGCAGATGCCCACAGCCTGCGGCGATGTGTTGTTTGCCAACGTCCGCACATCGGCGGCAGTCAGCAATGGCAGATCGGTGGGTAACACCAACAGACGGGCCGCGTGCGCCACCGCCGCCAGCCGCGCCCCTTCTTGAATGGCCCCGTTCAATCCGGCGGTGGATGATTCCGCCAGGGTGAGAGCGTCATAGGTAGTGGCCATCTGCTGCACGACCGTGTCCCGGCTGACCACTACTACACGCTCGACCACCCCCGATGTTGCCAGCACCCCCAATGTGCGCTGCAAGAGAAATTGGGTCAGGGCGGCGCGCTCGTTGGGGGACAGCACGGCCGTGAGCCGACTCTTTGTCTGCGCCAATGATTTTACGGGAATAACAGCCCACGTTGCCATAGATGCTTGATTGTAACAGACACGGCCGTTGGGCAAAAAATGGATTGTGCTAAAATTTGTTCATTAGCGGAGATGGGAGATTAGAGATTGGCGATTGCGGTCGTCTCCACTTTCTAACCTCCCACCTCAATCCAATTGGAGGAAAACGATGGCCTTTGCAATTCCCAGTTTATTATTGAAGCAGTTATATACGTTTGGCAGTTTAAAAAACAACCGGCGCGGCGTCCGGTTTGCCATTAAAAACCGCCTCAGCGATGCCCAGATCACCGGCGTTCATGGCGTCAGCATAGGCAAACAAGAGATACCCCTTTCCGCCATTAGCCTGGAACTGGATGATGGGCAGAGTCTCAAGCCAGAAGATCTGACGCCGGAAAAACCATTGGATTTCCCCCTAAGGCGGACACTGCACGTCCTATGCGCCATGGACCGCCTGCCCGAAGGCAAATACAGCATTGAAGTACGTTTTTCGGCGAGCCCTTTTGGCAAACTGACGCTCAAAGTGGAAGATGCCATCAGCGAAGAAGAAGAAAACGTCATCAAAATTCCACGTAACCCGGTGGATGATTACGCCCCAGACATCATTGCTGAACGGCAAAAATTTGTGAGCGAATTCACCGGTAAGAAGCTAGAACACCTCACCCATTACTCCTTTGATCCCCACATTGCCCAGGGTAACATCGAAAGTTTTACCGGCGTCGCCCAAATTCCCATCGGCTTTGCCGGGCCAATCATCATCAACGGCGAACACGCGCAGGGCGACTTCATCGTCCCGCTGGCTACCACAGAAGGCACACTGGTCGCCTCCTATAATCGGGGCATCAAGGTGCTGAATTTATCCGGCGGCGTCACATGCAGCGTGGTCGGCGATTCGATGCAGCGCGCTCCCGTTTTTGTCTTTAATAATGCCCGCGAAGCGCGCGAATTTATCAAATGGGTGCAAGACAATTTCGCCCAAATTGCTGAGGAGGCCGAAGCCACCTCCAGCGTGGCCAAATTACAATACATTGACCCCTACACTGCCAGCAAATTTGCCTATTTGCGCTTCAACTATTCCACCGGGGACGCCGCCGGACAAAACATGGTGGGGCGGGCTACTTTTGCGGCCTGTAGCTGGATTCTAGACCAATACCCCGGCATTTTGAACTTCTTTTTGGAGTCAAACCTGGCCACGGACAAGAAGGCGTCGCAGGTGAATGTGATGCACACACGCGGCAAACGAGTTACGGCCGAATGTGTGATCAAGCGTGACGTGCTCATCCAGCATATGCGCGTGGAGCCGGAAAAGCTGTTTTTCCATGCGGGCATTGCCAATGTGGGCGCGATTTTGTCCGGGGCGAACAACAATGGCCTGCACTCGGCCAACGGCATCACCGCCATATTCATCGCTACGGGGCAGGATGTGGCTAATGTGTCCGAATCGTCGGCGGGCATCATTTACGCTGACCTGACGCCGGAAAAAGATTTATACCTGTCCATCACCATCCCCTCGCTGATTGTGGCCACCTATGGCGGCGGTACGGGGCTGGCCACCCAACGGGAATGTCTGGAACTGTTGGGCTGTTGGGGCAAGGGGAAGGTGAACAAACTGGCAGAGATTATTGCCGGGGTGGTATTGGCCGGGGAAATTTCGCTGGCCTCGGCTATCTCCTCGTCGGATTGGGTGAGCAGCCATGAGCAGTACGGCCGTAATCGGTAATCGGTGAGATTCCTACCACTTTTAATTTGCACATGCAGGTTGGTTCAATCTTTGAAGATTGAACCAACCTGCGGTAAGTTATTTTGTACTCGTTCCTTATTTGGTAATGGTCCAGACCATTAAGGTATCCATAATTGAAAAATGGCCATACCCCAAAACAAAATTGCGCCAACCATAAGCATGGCAAAGCCGATCTTAATACCTGTAGCCAGGCAATTTTCTCCCGATGATGGCGGCAACATGGATTTGTTAAGGGTCGTTTCAATTACACGGCCGTTCCTGAAAACCACATAATTTGTCGGTGTACTTTTGGGTTGTCCATATACCCATCGTTCCTGAATATAGCTTTTTGTTTCTTTGAGTTGATCAACATAGTTAGGTTTCCCCCACGATAGCAGAACCATATCCTCTGTCATTTCCAGAGCGATTCGTCGTTTTTCAATCAGGTTGCAGGCTTCTTCTCCCCATAATTCCTCTTTTGACCATATTAGCCCGGCGCGTTGCGCTTCTCTTTCCTGTACTCTGCGGTTGCCTGACCCTACTGACCTTAAGGCAAAGAAGGCTAAGGTTGCTGCCGGAAGAATACAGATAAGTGCGGTGAATAAAGTTATTATGATCTTTTCGGCAACTGTTCTTTCCATATTCGTTGTTAATCCGTGTTTGTCATCAAGGTTAATACGCGTCTGGCTATATTTTGAACGGCTGCTAACGCTTCTTCTGCCTGAGCCTGTCCCATCTCATCAAAAGAAATATCATCGGGGTAACGACCGGCAATGACATACTCATTCAGAATGATGGCTTCAGTAACCATGTTACCCAATTCTGCATCATGGTCGGCGCAATAGGCTACCAGAACCACCATGTCATGTGTTTTTTCCAGCCGCCATCCCTGGGCAATCAAGAATCCCTTCAAGAATTTTTTGGCCGCGCCCTGGCAAAGAAACAAACGGTGTGAAAGGCTGGCTGCTTATGTTTCATTTCGCGTTCAGCCACGCCCAGGTCTCCCAAAGCGTATTGAACCCACGAGTAGGGGGTTTCAACCGGCCGCTTACCTTGCTCGCTCATAAAGAACTTTGCCTTCACGCAAAATATCTTGCGTGTAAAACGGATTGCCATCCGCTACATTGCGGGCTACTTCCTCGGATTGACGGACAATCAAATCCATGCTAAACCAACGCCCTGACAACAAAGCCTCAATTTGCCGCCGCACTTCACGGTTTGTTTGACGACCGTCTTGAACGATAAAGAGATCGAGATCGCTGCTGTCAGATGCTTCTCCCCGCGCCCATGAACCAAACAAAATAATCCGTTCTGGGGCTACTCCCTGGGCAATCTTTTTCACGATGTAAGCGATCAACTCCGGCGTGATCTGATGAGTCTGTAAACGTCTGTCGTGCCGGTATACCTCTTGTTGTTGCAAGCCGACATTTGTTTTTTGCATGATGTCCCATCCTTAAAAATTCAAGCCTGCTAAAAGTATATTACAAGCCCAGGTAACGAGGGGGGTAATCGGTAATCGGTAATCGGTTATCGGTAATCAGTTGCCGATTACCGATAACTGGATGGTGAAACAACTCCCCTTTCCCCCCTCGCTTTCTAACGTCAACTGCCCGCTGTGCGCTTCTACCAGGTCGCGGGCAATGGTGAGGCCGAGGCCCATGCCCTGCGGGAAGCGGGTTTGGGCGCGGCTGCGGTAGAATGGTTCAAAAATGCGGGATTGTTCGTCGGGGGGGATGCCGGGGCCGGTGTCGGGCTGAGATTGGAGATTGGAGATTGGGAGATTTCCAGCCTGCGGTTGGGGAGATTGGGGATTGGTAGCGGCCAGGATGGCGCCGTCGGGGGATTGCAGGGTGATGTCGCCGGTCACGGCCGTGCTTACCCGCGCCACAAAAAAACGGGCACGCTCGCTGTTTTGCCAGACCGTGCTGTCCTCTTCCAGCAGTTCCGCCAGCAGCAATGCCTGGCTCTGCACGTCGGCCGCCAACTGCCGCAGCACCACCTGCGTCTCCACCAGATACAGAATGATCAGGCTCGCCAACGGCACTACCAGCAGTGTCGGCAAAATGTGAGTGAGAATGAAACGGCCGCGCAGCGTTCGCATTGAGCTAACTGGTCTGGCGAAACTCATGCCATGTTAAAGCCGGCCCATTCAAGACAACCGGCACAAAATCGAGGATATCACGGCCAAACACACCCCATTCTGCTTCGATAACCAGATACCGACCATGAAAAACCCGGTTCAAGAAAATGAGGTCTGGTTGAACAGGAAAGGCATAAGAGACAGTACCATCAAAAGCCAGTAGTTCATAAACCTGGCTGGCATCAACCTCTAATTCGAGCGACGATAGAGCTTTCCGAGGGATTAACGTGGCATCTGCGCCTGAATCGAGGAGCATGAACACATTTGTTGTTCGCTGGCGATTTATGGGATGACGTAGGCTTAACTGTGCAAAAGGCGCGGGAGGATCAAAACGTTCGGCATCATAATTCGGCATCAGGCAATACCTCTATGATCTCTTTTTTGAAATCTTTTGCTTGTTCAGGATGCGCTAAACGGGGGCTGTATACATGGACAACCGGTTTTGCCACCAGATCAGGAACGATGACAGACACAGTCATACTTTCTGGCAACTGAACGGCAGTCTTCAGCCGAATTTTTCCGTTTTCAACAATCCCTTCGTAGGTAGAAACTTGCATGGATCACCTCATTACTTACCGGTCAAAATTTGAGGCACATTCTAGCATGAAAAAAGTCTCAAGGTGCAACCAGTTTGTAGCCGACGCCGCGGACGGTAATGAGGCGCTGCGGGTGTTGGGTGTCGGCTTCCATTTTTTCGCGCAGCCAGCGGACGTGAACGTAGACGCCCTGCAGCTCGCCCATGAACTCCGCACCCCAGACGCGGTTGAGGATGTCGTCCACAGAGACGACGTTGGGTGAGGCAGCCGCCAGGATGCGCAGCAAGGCAAACTCTCGCGGCGGCAAATCGGCCAGCACTTTGTCGGCCACTTGAACGGTATGGGCGGCGGGGTCAATGGTCAGGTCGCCCACGGTGATGGTTTCGTTTTTAGCGGCGGTCACGGCCGTCTCCCGCCCCACCCGTCTCAACACCGACTTTACATGCGCCAGCAGCACATCCATGTTAAACGGCTTGGTAATGTAGCCGTCCGCCCCCAATTCCAGCCCCAAAATGGTGTCCAATTCGCGGCGCGCCAATTTGCGCCCAGTCGCCGCGCGTCTGATAAAGAGCCACTTCGGCCCCATCGTGCAGTTGGAAATCACCGCCATACTGTGTACCCGGCCCGGCGTACACGTCGGCAACCTGGGCCACGACGACCGCTTGTTTCAGGGTGTTGGCCGTATGCAGGCGGCTGCCCAGCGTGAAGGCGGAAAGCAGGAACAGCAGCGCCAGCGGCAGCAGGCTGTATTTGAGCAGCGTTCGCCGACGGCCGTGCCCCAGCTGCCGTACCACAAAAATTGCCACACACAACACCGTCCACAGCAGGAGGGTGAGTACGGCCGTTTCATTCATCGTCAGCCAGTCGGCCGTATCCGCCAGAAATATCGCCACGATGGTGTCTGGCGCCGGCGTAAACTGGTCAGGGGCCTGCCCCCGTGCCCGCGCCAGATTATGCTGGATGTCCGGGTCACGCGGCGACAATTGTTCAGCCCGGCGATAATTCAAAATCGCCCGCCCTAATTCGCCGTTTTGATAATAAGCGTTGCCGAGGTTGAAATAGAGGTTGGCGTCATCCATCCCCTGGCTGACCAGATTTTCATAGGCGCGGATGGCTTCGGCGGTACGGCCGTTGGCCGCCAACACATTCGCCGCCGCCATCTCGCCCCTATCAGCCCACACGCCGGGCACAAAAATCAAGACCCCCAACAGTAAAGTAATGAGTATGAATGTAATTCTTTTCATGTCTCTGCCTTCCTAAGTAACCGTTCAGACCTGACAGGTTTTTTACCAGTTCAACTTGAAACTTTGCAGGCCAAAAACCTGTCAGGTCTCTTGAGGGACTGAACGCTTACATAGGCATGGGTGGACAACGCTTAACTCTTTTGCCCGCAAGAGACATGTTTACAACTTTCATGGATAATCATTCCATGTTCAACGAGCTAACCACCTGGGATAACTTATTGCTGGCCTACCACAAAGCCAGCCGGGGCAAACGCAGCCACCCCAATGTGGCCGCCTTTGAGTATCGCCTGGAAGACAACCTGTGGCAGTTACAGGCCGAACTGCAAGCGCAAAGCTATACGCCCGGCTCTTATCACAGCTTTTTCATCCACGACCCCAAACGCCGTCTGATCAGCGCCGCCCCGTTTCGGGATCGGGTGGTGCATCATGCCCTCTGCAACCTGCTGGAACCGCTGTTTGAGCGCGGCTTTATTGCCGACAGCTACGCCAACCGCCTGGGCAAAGGTACCCACCGCGCTCGTGCCCGTGCCCAACAGTTTGCCCGTCGTTTCCCTTATGTGTTGCCGCTTGATGTGCGCCACTTTTTTCCCAGCATAGACCACACCATCTTGCGCGTACTGCTGGCACAAAAGGTCAGCGATGTACAAGTCTTGTGGTTGATAGACCGCATCCTGGACAGTGGCAAAGATGTGCTGACGGAGCAGTACGAGATGGTTTACTTCCCCGGCGATGACCTGCTGGCGGCGCTGCGCCCGCGCGGGCTGCCCATAGGTAATCTCACCAGCCAGTTTTGGGCCAATGTCTACCTGAACCCGCTGGACCAGTTCATTAAACGGCGGCTGCGTTGTAAGGGGTATGTGCGTTACGTGGATGATCTGCTGCTGTTTGCGGAGGACAAGGCGACGTTGTGGGCCTGGCATGAGGAAGTAGGGGATCGGCTGGCGGAATTAAGGTTAACGGTGCATCCCGGCGCACACCCCCGCCCGGTGAGCGAAGGCATTCCTTTTTTGGGCTTTCACATTTTCCCGGAGCGGATGCGGCTGAAACGGCGCAAGGGCATTGCCTACCGGCGCAAATTCCGGCAGCTGCTGCGGCGTTATGCGGCAGGTGAAATTGAGCTGGAGCAGGTGAATGTGTCGGTGCGGGGTTGGGTGAACCATGCCCGCTTTGGCAATACGGTGGGGCTGCGCAAGGCCATGTTGACGCGGGAGATTGTGCGGGGTAGTGCCAGGCACGGGGTAGACGGTTCCGGTCATTTGCAAACCTGACACCCCGTGCCTGGCACTGCTGGAGTGGCCGCGCCGCAGGGACGAACCGGGGCGGCGCGGCCGTTGGTATGCGCCCGGCCTGTTTCCAGGCGCGGCCAGGACAAAACCCCGCCATTTCTCACCGCGGCGCGATAGGCGTACCCATCGCGCAATTCTGGTAGGGACACCGACCCTTTGGGGAAAGAGTGACCCACGAGAAGTGTGGACACCACCACCCGCACCCCGTTGTTGTCGTTGATGTTGTTGTGGGGATTGTTCCTGTTGCGGGCAGAACAAACGTGTCTGGGTTTTGCCCCACTGCTGGTTAGCAGTCGTGGGGCATGAACTCCCGTTCATGCCTCACGACTGCCGTGTACCAACCTTTTGCCAGCCGCCGAGTAAGCGCCCTACTTCAGCCACCATAGCCGCCGCGTGCTGGTATTGGCCGGGATTGAGCCAGCGCCAGCGTTCGGCCAGGCGCAGGTAGAGGCGCAGCCGGGCCAGGGCAATATCCGCTTCCTGGAGTTTGGCCTGACGTTCGGCGCCGCGCATCATGTTGGCTTCTTCCAGCCGTTCGCGTAAATCGAAGGCGGCGTCCATGAGGCGTTGGGTGAAGGTGTGGCGGTGGGCGCGCGGGAAGTGGTTGGTGATGGGCAGCAGCCAGGTGAGCAGATCGAACGTTTTGGTGAAAATGGGCATTTCAGATTGTGCCATAGATACCTGTAACACGATTTGTTAAATCGTGCGACGCGATTTAACAAATCGCGTTACAAAATTTGATCGCGCCGAGCGCGAGAACCGGTGGGGGGAAGCCCCCCACACCCCCCCAGATGTCGCTGCGCGACACCTTGATCAGAGAACCAGAGATCAGAGGGATCAGAGATCAGCGGTGAGAAGATGGGGACACCACCACCCGAAACCCGTTGGGGCCGCCGTAGCGGGGATCGTACCAGCTGCGGGCAGAACAAACGTTCTCATTGTTGTAATATGACCCACCACGTAACACCATAATCTCCTGATTCTGCGCGTCTATTGTCTCATACTCCGGCGTGGCGCGGTAGGGGAATTTTTGGCCGTAAAGCGTCCGCGTCCACTCCCACACCTGGCCGCTGAGGTCCAGGCAGCCATAAGGGCTGGCCCCGGCGGGGAAGCTGCCCACCGCACACGGTTCGCCAATGCCGGCCTCTTTGTTGTTGGCGCGGTAGAGTCGGCCATCCCTGGCCGCTTCTTCTTGCTCCGGTTCGTCGCCCCAGGGGTAAACGCGGCGGCTTAAATCGTGCCCGGCGCGGGCATTGGCCTGCATCGGCAGCGTTTGTTTCGACAGGCTCAACAACCGGTCGGCGGTCAGCACCTGCGGCGTCTGCGGGATTTCCTGGCCGCCGCGGGCCGCTTTTTCCCACTCCACTTCACTGGGCAGCGTCACGCGATAGCCCTCAGGCAGCCAGCCCCGCGCCCGCCAGCGTTTGTCCAGCCAGGCGGCAAAAGCCAGGGCGTCATACCAGTTGATATAGACCACCGGCCAGTTATCCGGCAGCCGCAGGGGGCGTTCGCCCCACCTCGGTTTGTAGCCACTTTCTTGGGCAAATTTGCGGAATTGGGCGGCCGTGACCGGGTATTGGCCGATCCAGTATGGTTTGTCCAGCCCGGTATACCAGTCACCCTGCCCTTGTTTGTCCCAATTGTCCAGCCAAAACGGGCCGCCGGGCACGGTACACAGCGGCATCTCATCGCAGGCCAGCACACCAGGGCGGTCATCCCCCAGGGCGGCCAACGCCTGCCCCGCCAGCGCCCGGTCCCGCGGCGGCAGCAGGCCGTGTTCCACAATGGCGCGCTGCCACTGCTGCACATGGGGCCGGGTTTGCCCGGCAATGCTGCCACTGTTGGCTGCGGTCATCTGGTCGGTGTCTGCCAATACCTGGGCGGCCAGGAAAGCCCGCCATACCGGGTCGGTGGGGCCATCGGTGGGATTGGGCGGCGGCGCCGCCGGGCAAAGCTCCTGGGCCATCGTCCAGATCAGGATCGGTCTTTGGGCGCTGCCGGCAGCCAGCAGCACCGTTTCCCGCCAACGCTGCGGCTCTTTAGCCGTTTCCTGGATGAGAAGCTGTGGGTAATTGTTATCGTTCAACAGGTGCAAACCGGCCAGATATTCCTGGAAAGTGCGGTGGGGGAAACGGTATATATCATCGCCATCGGGGTTACGGCCGTGGTCGGCCAACAACCCGGCGCGGTCTCGTAGTAACTCCACCAGCCTGTCATATGTGATCTGAATGGGCTTATGGCGATGGCCATACAAAATACCGGCCAGCGTTTTGCCGGGAATATCGGCCGTTCGTTTGTCTTTGGGTTGGTCACGGTGGGCGATGTAAGCCACTTCGGCCAGACGGTTTAGCAGTTCATCTATGTCTATGCCCAGCAGTTCAGTCAAGGATTTTGTTTCCTGGCCGGTGACCGGTTTGCTGCGCTGCCAGCGATCCAGCAAAAGTTTGACGCTCTCGTCATATAATTTGGCCCGTTTTTTGGGCAGCGTCCCCCCTTCTTGCCCACGATGCACAAAAACCATCATCGTCAGCAGCAGGGGCTGCTCGGCCAATTCATGGAGATAACTGTTTTGTTTAACCTGGCGCTGCAAGCTCTCGGCAAACTGGGCTGCCTTTTCTGGCCCCAGGGTGAGGTCTTTTACCCCTTTGGCGGTATACCATTGGTTGATGAAGGTCTCAATCTGGTCATCATTAAAGGGCAGCAGGCGCGTCACCTGAAAATCGGGCAGCTCCCAACCGGCGCCGTAGGCATAAGGGCGGCTGGTAACAACGACGCGCACTTTGGGGAAGGCGTGTACAAAGTTCAAAATTTCAGTTTTCAGGGGGGCGCGTACCTTGTCGCTCTGTTCGACTTCGTCCAGGCCATCGAGCATGACCAGGCCACCTTCCTCTTCCAGACGTTTCTTGAGGAACCGCACACAACCGGATTGGCGCACCGCCGGGCTTTGTAGATAGGCGGCAACAAACTCCCAAATGCTCTGGCCTTGCGGCAGGCCGTGGGCGGCGTATTCACGCAAAACAACGTAGACCGGCAGAAGGCGCAGATGGCCTAACCCCCAGCCATACCGCTGCAACTGCGCCTGGGTGACAGGCTTATCCCCCAGGTGGTCGCCAGCCAGGCAGATGGTGAGGTAGTTGACCAGAGTAGATTTGCCAGAACCGGGGTCGCCTAACAAGACCAGCTTTTTGTTGGCCGATTGGCTGAGCGCCTTCAGTACCGGGTCACGGGGCAGGCGGCCATCGGCCTGCGCCGCCGCCAGCGCTTCGTCACTGAGCGATTCGGTACGCTGCTGCTGCGCCGGTACGTCTAAAGGCGTGAAAATGTCCGCTAAAAGAAGCGGGGTAGAACGCTCATCCGCTTCACGAATGTCAATGAGCGCCAGGGGAAGCTGATTGTGAAGATCATACAGATGCCGCAGGTAACCGCTCTCCCAATTGGCCGGGGTTGGTTCGTCCGGGTCGGGTAGAGGCGGTGTTGGTGCAGATGTAGGAGTTGATGGGGTTGAGGCGGTCTCCTGAACTAACTTCTTCCCCTGGTGATCGAACCAGCGATCAATAACGTTCATGACTATAAAAAAGGCGATGACGGCCAGGGCAAACCACATCAAGGCGTCAGGAATTTCACGCCCGATGGACCCGGAGATGATAAAGAGGAGCATGATAAGCCCGCCGAAGGCCAGAATGACGGGTTGCTTGCTAAACAGTTCGGCAATAGTCTTAAGCAACTCTATGTAGGGTTTCAGGGGGTCGTTGTCGCCTGGTGGGGTCATGGCTTTCTCCGTGTCTGGGTCATGGGTTCATGGACATGGCAGCATTATAACACGGATGGCCGGGGGGACAGAATCGAGGTTCAGCCACAGCCGCAGGTCAGGCTATCATGGGCATTGAATGACGCCTTGTGCCCACAGGCAGCCACCACAGGCCGGGAATTCATTACCAAAACAATCTTCTTCATTTTCTTCCGACAATTCGCAGCCGCCGCAGTAAGTACAGGGGGCAAAAGCAAAACTCTGCACTTTTTGCCGGTAAGTGACATACGCCTCATCCAGCCAGATGTCTAGCAACTCCCGTTCGTTGACATTGCCTACCACATGTCGGCGGGATCGGTGGGGTTTGCCATGTAGGTAGCTGGTGTGGTTGTGCATGAGCGGCCAACAAGGGCTAACGCCACCATCCCAACCAATCGAAGCAGTACCGCCCTCAATAAAGTTGCAGACATCGGTCGCCCCACCCAGACTGTTCCCGGCAAAATTAATGTTGTAATCACTCTGCAAGGCCTGCATAAAGGCAGCCTGCGTTTTGTCGTTGATGTCCATACGCGGCAGACTCAATTTGGCGTGCCAGGGAGAGTTCATATAGGTGATGTCGCGCAAAGTATGGGTATAAAGCATCTCGGCCTGCATATCGGCCGTGTAAGGCATCACATTGCTCACCGAAAAATGTTTAGCGCCCAACGAACGGCCGAGGCGCAGCACTTCCGGCAAATCATGGATGTTGCGGGCCATGGCCACAAAAGCAATACCAATTTCCGGGCGGGGCCGGTGGCTGCCCCGGCGCATCTTGCGGAAGCGCGACAGATTGGCAATGACTTTCGGCAGTTCGGCGCCCAGGCGCACATCGGCATAACTTTCCGGCGTGGCCCCATCAATGGAGACCCAGATCACATCCAGGCCGGCGTCAATCAAAGCGCGGGAGCGTTTTTCCGTGAGCATGGTGCCGTTGGTGATCATCTCAACCCGCGCCCCACTTGTTTTGGCGCGGGCAATCCAGGCGACGGTTTGTTTGTGAAACAGCGGTTCACCCAGTCCACCAAAAAAAATCGTGGGCACCGGCGCAAGCTGCCGGACGCTTTCCAAAATGCGTTCAAACGTCGCATCTGTCATGCGACCCAGGTTTTCATTCCAGGCATTGCGAATGCAGGTGCGGCAGGTGATGTTGCACTGATCGGTTGGCTCAATGTACACCTTCGTCAGGTGCGTCACCGGGCGGTGCATCTGAATGCGGTTGCCATCCGGCTCCAGACGAAATTTAGCGCCGGGCTGCAAACTAAATTGTGTCGCCATCTCCGGGGGGAAGATGAGGCATCCTTGTTCATCAACTTCCCCCCAGAGTGTTGCTTTGCTATTCATATCATCACCTGTTCAACCATTGTTGAATTATGTTTGATAACGACCCGCGTGATGAGTGACATCTGTCATCTTATCAGGATGATGGCGGGCGCATTGTCCGGATTTTTGGCCGCTCATTACTTATGGGTCACGGCCGTTAGTTCCTGCCGGTGTTCCCAGGTGGCGTTGATCGCTTCGGCGAGCGCCGCCAGCAGTTCCAGCCCTTCATCGGCATTGCACACCTGGGTAATTGTTACCCGGTGGGCATACAGCATCATAAATCCCGGCTGGCGACGAAAGGTCAGCGTGGGCGCGTCCGGGTTGTAGGCAACCACCCCCGGCAGCGTCGCCAGGTACGGTATCGCCTCTGCCAGCAACCGGGACGGTTTGCCATCCACGATGATTTTGCCCGGTTCGGCCAGACAGGGATACGTATGCGTCAGGGCAATCCCGTTTAGATACATCACGCGTCGGATTCTGCCGGTAGAAATTGCTCGATAGCATCCAGGGCGTGTACGGCATAAATGGATCCCGGCCCGCCGGCCATCAAGACGGCGACGCCGATGGTTTCCAGCAGCTCGGCCCGCGTAGCGCCAGCTTTAACGGCGTCGTGGGTATGGTAGGCAATGCAGCCATCACAATGGACAACGATGCTAATGGCCAGAGCCATTAACTCCTTCACCTTGCCGCTTAGCGCGCCGTCTTCCACCGCCTTGCGGTGCAGGCGGGCAAAACCGGCCATGGGGCCGCTGAGTTCCCGTCCCAATTGGCCCAGCCGCTCTTCCAGGTGGGCATGGTAGGCTATGTAATCGGTCATGTCGGCCTCTCTTTTCACACAGTTTCCAGGGCGTCGGCCAGCCAGGTGGTCACCTCGGCTTCGGTGGGGATGCGCCCGGCCGATACCACTTTTTCATTGATCACCAACCCCGGCGTGGCCAGCAGATGGTAAGCCATGATCTGGCTACGGTCAGTTACTTTCTCGATGTGGGCCGGTTGGCCCAGCATCCGCACGGCTTGTTTGGCTACTGCTTCCACCTGTTGGCAGTTGGCGCAGCCAGGGCCTAGCACTTTAATGGTTATTAACATGATTGTCTCCTCCGGTTCGTAGTAGGCGATTTATCGCCTATTGACGGCACTAAAGTGCCTACTACAAACGTTTACACAATTTCAATGGTTGGCTCGATGATGATTTCGGATTTCACCGAATTGGCGACCAGGCTGTATTTTTGGGCCGATTGCAGGGCGCGGCGGACACGGGCTTCCATCACGGCCGTGTCCACCCCCTCTGCCGCCACCCGTATCACCGGGTAAAAGCGCAGGTGGGTAAATATCTCCGTCCGGTCTAGTTCAATCAGCTTGGTACCTTCGGCCCGGCATGCGTAAGAGAGCAGGGGCAGCTTAAACCGCTCCGCCGCCCAGATGAACATCATCATGATGCAGGTGTTGGCGGCGGCCACAAAGGCATCTTCGGGCGTGAATACACCCGCGTGCCCTTGCGCGTCCGGCGGCGCAGAGAAATCCATCTCCGGCCCATTGCCCATGACAATGTGCCCCCAATGTTCCCCTTTCCAATTGACGGTGGTGTGGTATACGGCCGTGCGGCTCATTTGCTTATCTCCTCCGTAATGCGTGATGCGTTGGTCACACATCACTCGTCACTCGTCACGTATCACTGACGAGTGACGGGTGACGAGTGACGAGTGATTGGCTGGTCACGCCCTGCCAATAGCGGGCATATTCCTCTTCCAGTGCATGGGCATAGAGTTCCGCCTGGCCGGCGGGGATGGGATTGTAAATCTGGGTGGCCTGTAACAGTTCGTGGGTGGTCTCGGCTGACGGCCGTTTCCCTTCTTCATGGAACTGGGCCAGGATGAGCGGCAGCGCCACCAGCGTCACCGTTTCCCCGTTGACGGCTATCGTTTGCACGGGAATGCCGGAGCCACAGGCGCAAGAGGCCGAGGTGGGCTGCTGCACGGTCAGAGGGACAGGTTCCATCGGGCGGCGACCGGCAAAGGGGGCCAATAGTTCATCCACCAGGCCAGCCACGCGCGCGGCCGTTGCCTCTACCGCCTGCTGTCCCGCTTCGTTCAAACGGCGACGGCCGTCTACGGGCCCAATGCCCGCTTCGGCCACCATGTCCGTCACTACCACGCTGGCGGCCGGTTTGCCGGAGTACATCTCCGTGGCGCGGGCTGCGCAGCGTAGGTCGCAGCCGTCCACGGCAATGGTCGGGTAATAACGGGCAAAGGCGCGGTCGCCCTCGCCGCCCGCCAGGAAAAGCGGCAGGCAAATGGTGACGGTTTCTTCGGGGCGCAGCGTTTCTAACACACGCAACGCGGCCAGCCGCGTCACCGTACCCTCGGCTATTTCCTCGCCGGAACAGGCCACAATTCCTACTTTTTTGGGTCGTATCTCAGGCATGGTTGCCTCCTTATCCTGAGGCCGGTAATCAGGTAACTGGGTAATTGGGTAATTGAACCGACCAATTACGCAATTACTCAATTACATCCAGTCGGCCCCCTCCGCCACCTCGTCTATTAGCGCCGCCACCTCTTCCGCCAGGGCGTGGGCCAGTTGTTGGCCGCCTTCGTTCAGTTCGGCAATGCCCTGTGGTTTGAACTGGCGGTGACGGCGGTAGACGTCCAGCACGGCCAGATCATGGGCCACCTGGCCGCCGTTTTCCTGCACCATTTTGGTGGCGCAGGCCAGTTTGCAGCCGTCAATGGTGATGGCCGGATAGTGGGACACGGCCGTACACGCCCCCTCTTCCCCCAATACCAGCAGCGACAGCGGCACAAGCTGGCTGGTTTCTGGCCGTAAATCGTCCACCACCTCATATGCCGCCTCACGGCTGACTGTGCCATACGTCTTGCCAATGCCGCTGCACGGCACCACAACTACTCTGGCTGTTTCTGTGGTCATAACTTTTTGACATCCTCTTCGGCCTCTGCCTGCATATGGGCAAAGTAGGCTGGCGGGTCCAGCAAATTCGCCCGGTCAGATTCCCAATTTGCCGTTTCGATCACGGCTAACCAGCCATCCTCATAAGGCGACTGGTTAATCACTTCTGCTTCCAGTTCCAGCCGGGGGTTCACTTCCACTACTGTGCCGGATATCGGCGCGGGCAGGCTGACATCTACTTTGATCGTTTCAATGTTGGCGACCTCGTCACCCGCCGCCAGCGTTGTACTCACGTCGGCGACTTTGGCGAAAGCGATGTCCCCGCTGCGCTGCTGCAAAAAGTCAGACAGACCGATGGTGACACGGCCGTCCATCTCCTTCGCCCAAACGCCATCCGGGTGGTAATACCGGTCTGTGGCCACCTTAAACGTAAATTTGTCCAGTGTGAATTCGAGATACTCAACCATTTCGTTACTTTCCTTGCTTGATGCGTGATGCGTGACGAGTGATGCGTGAGAATTCTTTGGTCACTCGTCACTCGTCACTCGTCACTCGTCACTCGTCACTCGTCACTCGTCACTCGTCACTCGTCACTCGTCACCCGTCACCCGTCACTCGTCACCCGTCACCCGTCACTCGTCACTCGTCACTCGTCACTCGTCACTCGTCACTCGTCACTCGTCACTCGTCACTCGTCACTCGTCACGCACACAAGTTGGGCAGGCGCACCCATTCATCGGCGCGGCCGGTAACGGCACGTCCGGTAAGCTGCTGTCCAAAATAGTCCCCAGACGGGGATCGGTCAGGCTGTAAAAAACAAACAACCCCTCTTTGCGCTCGGCCAGCAGTCCGGCCTCCTTCAGCACCATGAGCTGCTGCGAAATATACGCCTGCCGCCGCTGTAAAATGGCTTCCAGATGGCAGACACACGCTTCGCCCTGGCGCAAAATTGCCAGGATTTGTAACCGAATAGGATGGGCTAAAGCCTTAAAGTAATTCGCTTGTACAATAAAGGGGTCAGATTCGGTCACTATATTCATAACTCTGAATATAGTGCTTTGGAGATTTACAGGTCAGTAACGAGTGTCACCACCTGGGCATGACAACTGTCATGCCGCGCCCGCATCAGGAGCGCCCGCATCAGCCGGGGCCAGCAAACCACGCAGCAAACTGCCCCGACCGAGCAACCCCACCAGACGGCCGTCCCCATCTACCACCGGCAATCGTTTAATCCCCTGTTGCACCATCAGACGCAAAGCAGCAGCGGGCACGGCCGTGACTGGAATGGTAATGGCCGGCGCAGACATCAGGTCGGCGGCCGTGGCCGTGACCTCCGGTAAGACGAAGGGGGCGGGCAGCGCAGATGTTCCCCCCAGCAGGCTGCGTAACCGCTGCCACAGGCCAGGGCGGGCCGCTTCTGGCGCGCGGCGCAGCAAATCGCCGTCGGTGATCATGCCCAGGGGCCGCCGCTCACTATCCACCACCACTGCCCGGCGGCGGCTGTTTTGCTCCAGCGCCAGCATAATTTTTTCTAAGGTAGCCTGGGGGGCGACGGTAGGCACATCCCGGTACATCAATTCGGCAATGGTGGCCCCACCGGGCGCGCCGGTTAGCGTCTGTTCCGGTTCCGTGGCGGCGGGCTGGTGATATTCGATGGCGCGCAAGATGTCTACGCGGCTGATCCAACCGGCCAGACGGCCGTGTCCATCCACCACCGGCAGCCGCTTCAAATGGTGGGCGGCCATGAGCGCCACCGCCTGCTGCAAGGGGTCGGCGGCGGCAATGGTATGCACGGGACTGGTCATCAAGTCTACGGCCGTGCCGCCCTGCGCGCGCAACGCGGCCAACTGCTGCTGCCAGCCGGCGTCAGACAATTCCGGCTGCAAATCCAGGCGGGCTTGCAGGCCGGCGCGCCGCAGCAGGTCACCATCGGTGATGATGCCCTGGATACGGCCGTCGCCATCCACTACCGGCAGACTGCGATACCCCTTTTGCAGCAGCAAGGTCACCACTTCCACGGCCGGCGTATGCGGGGAAACGGTAACCACTTCGCGGCGCATCACGTCTTGCACCGGCTGGGCTAATGGGTCCGGGCGGCGGCCTGGCGCGTACTGCACCACATTCACCTCATCCACCGTGATCAGGCCGTCATCTATCATCTGGCGAATTTGGGGCAGCAGCCGCTCCACCAGCGCCGGTTCGTCTACCCATTCCAGGCGTATGGGCAGGTCGGTGGAAAGGTCTACAATGCTGGCGGTGTGAATGCGGCTGTGCGCGCCAAAACCGGCCAGCCCGCGCACCACCGTCGCCCCAGACGCCCCTTCCTGCTTCAAGAAATGCAGCAGCGCCATGTGCAACGCCTTACCCTGGTAGTGGTCACTTTCGCCAATATAAATGATAACGCGCAGCGCCTTGCCTTGTAGTTGCATAGTTTTATCCGTTAGCTCTTTGGGGAGGAAACGTGATACGTGACGAGTGATGCGTGACCAGAGAGACCACACGCATCACTCGTCACTCGTCACGCCGAACCCCATGAAATCCTGTAGAGCCAGCCATCTATCCTCCACCCTGTAACCAGCGCGCCAGAAATATGCCCAATAAGGCGCTGGCCAATCCGGCCACATTACTGCCCACGATATTGGCCAGGCCCCACCAGAATCCGGTTTCGCGCCCCAAGTTCAACGTCTCCACCGTCAGTGAGGAAAAGGTGGTAAACGATCCCAAAAAACCGACGGCGAACAACAGCCGGGCTTCGGGGGAAAGCTGCAACCGCCCCGTACTCAAAGTGAGCAAAAAGCCTAAGAAGAAACTGCCCACCACATTGACGATGAAGGTGCCATAGGGAAATTCGGCGCCCAGCCGGTTCGCCGCCCA
This sequence comes from Chloroflexota bacterium, assembly GCA_013112725.1. Taxonomy (GTDB): domain Bacteria; phylum Chloroflexota; class Anaerolineae; order Promineifilales; family Promineifilaceae; genus CAADGU01. The sequence goes on along the minus strand of JABFFZ010000030.1, from coordinate 8,579 downwards.
AGCGTTTACCAGGTAACGGGCATTCGCCCCGAACGCCGCACCGACGGCGATTAACAAATAACGGTTCAAGGAATCTATGCCTGTTTATAGGGGTGGCAAGTTGCAGCTTGCCACCCACTTACCCTTTCCCCAGCCGCAGCATTTCTGCGTATTCGTGGGGCATGTCGCTGGCTTCGATGGCGCTTGCCGCCGCTTCCACATCATAGGGGACACGGATGAATTGCACATCCAGATCGCGCCCTTGCGCGGAAAGAACCAGGTAACAGGCGCGGGGATCGCCATCTTTTGGTTTGCCCACGCTGCCGGCATTGATGACATGACGGCCGTCCCCCAAAAGCCGATGATAGGGCAAATGCGTATGCCCGCATACCAACACGTCCGCTGCTACCATATCCAATAAACGCACCAGGCTTGATTCGGGCCGGTCTTCAAAGAGGTACTCGTTCACCTTACGGGGGCTGCCATGCACCAACACCACCCGCAAATCGCCCAGTTGCAGAGGGATATTATCCACCAGTTCGCGCAAAAAGGCTTTGTTTTCGGCGGCGGTGTGGGCGTTTGTCCAGGCGATAGAGCGTTTGCCCAACGCTTCGGAGACAGGATTGGTGTAGGCGCAGCCGCAGTCGTCGCTGTCATTTCCTACGCCCAGGTCGTAGTTACCCATGATGGTAGGAATTTCTCGTTCGCGGATGGCGGCGATGACTTCGTTGGGGGACGTGCCATACCCCACCAGGTCACCCAGGCAGTAGAGATTGTTCAGGCCACGTGATTCCATATCGGCAAACACGGCCGTCAACGCCGGTAAATTGCCATGTATATCGCCAAAAATTGTGATTTCACTCATCCTAAAACTCCTTGTTGTTCGGCCAGCCAGTCGCGCACGTGTTGGTCAATCTGGTCGCGCACCTGGCGGAATTTAGCTAATGTTTCGGCTTCGCTGCCGGTGAAAGCCGCCGGGTCTTCCAGGTCATCCCAATGCTGCCGGTGGCTGACACCCAGGAAGGTCTTGGGGCAGTTTGCATCAGCGTGTCCACAGACGGTGATCAGCCAACCAAAATTGACCCAGCCCAGGTAACGATCCACGTTTTTGGACTCCTGCCCGTCCAGGCTGATGCCCACCTCATCCATCACCTGCCGGGTATAGGTGTTGATCCCTTTGGGCGCCAGCCCGGCGCTGTGGGCTTCATACTGATCACCTGCGTAATGGCGCAAATACGCCTCGGCCATCTGGCTGCGCGCCGAATTGCCGGTGCAGAGAAAAAGAACCTTTGTTTTTGCCATGTTTTGCTCCTTTGTAGGGCGATTTTGAAAATCGCCCTACAGCTGTTTCAACCAATAATCAATGCGGGTAGCAAGTTCATGCGCCGTGTTCAGAAAAGCCTGATACTGTTCGTTCTCTGGGCCGGTCACGGCCGTCGGGTCAGGCAAGCTCCAATGAATGTGTGGCGGATCGCCGGGAAAAACGGGGCACACCTCGCGCACCCGGTCACAGACGGTGATGACGGCGTCAAATAGTTGGCCGGCAAACTCGTCCAGGTGTTTGGCGCGCTGCTGGCTGATGTCCAGCCCCCGCTCGGCGGCGGCGCGGATGGCCAGCGGGTGCACGGCCGTAACCTGATTCCCGGCGCTAAATACCTCCACCCGTTCGCCGCCCGCCGCCCGCAAGATGCCCTCCGCCAGTTGGGAACGGGCGCTGTTGTGGGTGCAGAGGAAGAGGACGCGGTACGGCCGTGTACGGACAATCTTTGGGTTGGCGACACAGGCCAGCGCCGGGTGTAAGGCTGCGCCGCTCGCCTGGTAAGCTGACCGCAGGCTGTCCAGATTGAGGGTGTAATAGGCGTCACGGCCGTCGGCGCTGCTGCGCCGTTCCCCCACCAGCCCCCCTTCCCGCAGCAGCCGCAGGTGATAGGAGACCAGGTTTTGCGGCCGTGCCAGCCGTGTTTCCAACTCCTGCACCCGGCAATCACTCTGCGCCAGCGCGGCCACAATCTGCCAGCGCACCGTGTGGGCTAACAGTTTCAAGACATGGGGTGGTTCTGCAAGGAAAATGGCCATTACCGTTTGAAGCTGACAAGGTGATGGGGTGATGGGGGGATGGGGGGATGGGGGGATAAGTATCACCAAAATACATCAAAACAGATTGATGTATTTTAGCACTATTTCGAGGATCGGGCAACTGGCAACGCCTTTTCCCAGTAATTCGAACTATGACAGAACCCAGCGATTAAAATCGCGCCTACAGAGAGCAAAGCCCACCCTTCAACAGGTTCAGGGCAGGCTCTGCGTAGGCTGGGCGCCAGTCGGCGAAGGCCGACTTTGCCTTTTGTAGGTACAGATTTATCTGCCGCCGCAAGCCATATTTCGAATTGCTGGCCTTTTCCTCTACTCCTCCACGTCTCGGCGTTAAAAATCAGTCACCGTAAAGGGTTTTCACGGCCGTATACACCCAACGCATCTGGTTCTTGGGGTAGTGCTGCGAGAGGTAGCGCATGAGGGCAGGCGTGTCATGCGGGTTCAGGCCGGATTTGGCCACCAGGTGGCGCAGCCATTCCCGCTGTTGCAGTTCCAGCACAAATTCGCGGTAAACCCGCTCAATCAGGTCGGCAGCCATTTCCACGCGGGGCGGGTCAAAGTCGGCTTCCAGCTCGGTGTGCAGATCGGCGACACGGCCGTTGCCAAAGTCATACCCATTCTCCAACATCTTGTGCAGGGCGTGTTCAATGTCCGTCTTGCCCACGCTGGCATCGGCCGTCCAGTGTATTTCTTCAATTGTCGGTGGTTTGCATTTCCAGTATTGGGCCGTGTCCCGCGTGGAGAGCATGAGGACGGCCCCCTCTTCCACAAACACGTCTGGCCCGGCAGACTGATTGTGTGCTTCCATTTGTGCTTGCAGGCGACGGTACGCCTGCGCCAGCCCATCGGCGTCCGGGCGGGCCACTTCCAGCGTGGGGATGAGATCAAACCCATAACGATTGGCGATGTCGGCCAGTTTGCGGTAGCTCACCGGTTTGCGATGAGCTACGGCCGTGTGCAGCGTCAATTTAAGCGGCGTATCATACTTCACCAAATGCGGGTTGCGGTAGCCCCACAATTCAAACACCAACACCACCTTTTGCGCCTGGATCGCCTCTACCACCGACTTCCGGTCGGGCAGCACTTCGGCCAACAGCGCGTGCCAATCCCCCCACCGGCTGGCCTGCAACACCGGCTGCAAGCGGGTGCGGGGGATCACTTCCAGCAGGTTGCCTTGTTTGTCGGCGAGGGGGTAGAAGATGACGGCCGTGCCATCCAATTTCACATTAAACCGGGCGTCAGTCACATTCTGCGCCACCGGAATGGCTACGCGCACCGAGCCGTCTTTCTCCTGGTGGTACGGGTAGTGAATTTTGGGCATGGCGGGGATGAACTCTAGCCGCTCTTCACCCGCCAACTCCGTCACCGCCAGCATCCCCAGCTTCTCGCTCTCCTGGCGGCATAGATAGCCGGCAAAGGGAATCCCGCCGGGCGAAGTCACGCTAAACGGCTGCCATAGCCGCGCCGCTACGCCGGTAATGGTGATGATCTGCTCAAGCATGGGGGAATGATACCTGATTTCAGGAGAGATTGGAGATTGGAGAATAGAGGCGCATCAATCTCCAATCTTTAATTGCTAATCCCTCCAGCCAACGCTAACAACCGCCGGTGAGCGGGAAAGTTTTGCTGGAATAGCGTGCGGGTAGCGGGGTCGGCGATTTTTTGGGCTTTGTCTTGCAAGGCTTGTATGGCCGTAGCCAGCACCCCATCCGCCCGTTCATCTCCGGCGCGGCGCAGCGTCTCAAAACAAACCAAGTCTACCCAAAAACGTTCATACATCCCGGCATACTCTTCAGTTGCCGCATGTGGCAAAATTTGGGCCACATAGGCCAGCGCTGGCGGCAGCGCCCCCTGCGCCAGGGCGATCTCCGCCAGACCGGCCAATGGTTCGACGGCGCGAAACGGCCGTGCCGAAGCCGCCCAAATCTGCCGCCCCTGTTCATACGCCACCTGCGCCTGGTTAAGCTGCCCTAAATGACGATTGGCATGTCCTATGGCCAGATACCCTTCGGCGATGAGGCCGCTGCCGCCCCAGGCCTGGCCCATGGTCACGGCCGTTTGCCCATAGGTCAATGCCTGCTCATAGTCGCCCTGGTACACCGCCAGCAGCGCCAGGTTGGCATACATATTGGCCTCGCCGCGCCGGTTGCCCGTCTCCTGGCACAGGTGCAGCGCCCGCTGGTAATACTGCTGCGCCTGGCCAAAATCGCCATGCAAAAAAGCCATCACGCCCACATTGGTGGCCCCGTTGCTCTCGCTCATACGGTGCCCAATCTGGCGCGCCAGGCGCAGCGCTTGTTCGTAATACCGCTGCGCCGCCACCGTGTCGCCTAATATCACCTGCTGCCAGCCCAGGTTATTCAGGGTAATACTTTCGCCATATAAATCATTGATCTCTTTCTGCAGGGCAATGGCCTGACCGTAGTAAACCTGGGCTTCAGCGAAATGACCCTGCTCGTCCAACGCCATACCCAGGTCATTCAAACATTCGATGATCAGAGGTGTGGCCTGCTGCGCCTGCGCCAACTGCAAAGCGGCTTGCAAGGCGCTGACGGCCTGGGCAAATTCCAGTCGCCGGTAATGAATGGTTCCCAGCCGCCGCTGCGCCTGCGCCGGCAACAGCGGATCATCGGTCGTCAGCGCCAGAGCCAGGGCGTGTTGGGCATAGGCCAGGGCGTGGTCATAGTCGGGATGGAGGGTGGCAAAGCGAGCCTGACGCAGGGCGACGGCTGTTTGCCGGGGCACATCCAACGCGGGCGCCAACCGGTCCAATTCAGCCAGTAATTGCTGCTGCGCCGCCCGGTTGCCCTGCCACTCCACCACCTCTTCTTGCCAGAGCAGCAGGTCGCTGCGCAAGAGTTTGTCGTCCGGCGGGGTCAGGGTGAGGGCACGGCCGTAAAAATCCAGCGCCGCCGTTAATTGATACTGCCGGGCGGCCACATGGCCCGCTTCCTGCAAACAGGCGCGGGCTTCGGCTTGTATACCGGTGAACCCCAGCCGGTACGCCGTTTCCAGATGATGCGCCATTTCGCCCCAATGCGCGGCCAGGTCGGCGGCGTAGAGCTGGCGCACGGCCGTAGCCGCTTGTTGGTGCAACTGGCGCAAATGAGCGCGCGGCTGCATCTCGTAGGCCGCTTCCCGCAGCAGGGCATGTTTGAAGATAAATCGCTGGTTATCCAGGTAAGCGCCCATTTGCCGGTCGGCGGCCTGCTGCAACAGGGAGGGCAGCCGGGCCGGTTCGGGCGCCATGCCCGCCAGCACCGGCACATCCACACTTTGCCCCAGCACAGCAGCGGTCTGCACCACCTGTTTTACGGGCGCGGGCAGCCGGTCTAAGCGGGTGATGAGTAGAGCGTTTAAGCTGGCGGGCATGGCCGTCGTCTCCGCCTGGGCCAGCCGCAGCCTACCCGTGCCATCATCTACCAACAAGTGACGCTCCGCCAGTTCCAACGCCAACTGTTCGGTGAAAAACGGGTTGCCATTGCCTTTGGCGAGCAGCCAGACAACCAGATCGGCCGCCACCGGCTGCGCCAATAACTGCTGGCAGAGCCGGTCTACATCCGGCGCAGTGAGGGCGTTGAGGTAAATGTGGCGTTGGGCGGCGGGCAGGTCCGCCCACCAGTCGGCCAGGATGCCATCATCCTGATAGCGGCCGGACAAAATGACGGCCACAGGATACCCGGCCATTTGGCGGCACAGGCGTCCCAGAAAGTGACGGGAATCATCGTCCAGCCAATGGGCATCGGCCAAGTGCAGCACCACCGGCCCGATCAACGCCTGCGCCTGGATAAAGGTTTGTAGGGCGATCAGGCTGTTTTCAAAGCGCAGCCGGGGTTCCAACTGCGCCGCCAATGAATCGGGCAGGTGCAGGCCTACCAGCGCCGCCAGCAGGGAATGGGTGCGTTGCAGTTCGGCGGTCACTGCCTGGGCACGAGGATCGTTGTTTGCGGCCAACTGCTGCTGTATGTCGGCCAGCTTGCGGAGAAATAGCGCCTGGTTTGCGGCGGCGGCCCGTTCTGGCAACTGCTGGAAGGTGGCGCGCAGCATGGCCCGAAAGGGGTTGAGCGACTGGCGCAAAATGTCGTCGGTGGAACATTCCAGCCAGCGAACCTGGTCGGCAAGCTGCTGGCGCAGGGCAGCCAGCAGGCGGCTTTTACCCATGCCGGCCTCGCCATGCACGCCGATCAGGCCGGCGAAACGGCCGTCAAACACCGGCTGTATGGCGGCTGTTACCTGCGCCAACTCTTCCTGACGCCCCACCATCTGCCCGCGATAGAGGGGATTGGGCTGGCTTTCGGCCAACAGCCGGTAAAGGGGGACTGCGCGCTGTTTGAGCGTTTGAGGGCCTAATGGGTGGAGGGTGAAGAGTGGTTGTAGGGCGGGCACGGCCGTGTCGTCCAGCCAGATTTCGCCCCAGTTTGCGTTGACGGCAATGTGCGCGGCTGTATTGACCACGGTGCCAAAGGCGGTGTATTCGCCGCGCACGGGCGCCCCCCGAATCCCGGCCCAGACCAACCCCTCGGTCAGCCCTGCCCGCCACGGCACAGGCAGATGGCGGGTGCGACCGGCCAGCGCCAGCAGGCAGCGGGCGGCGCGTTCGGTATTGTTTTCATGGCTCAGCGGCGCGCCAAACCAGAGGACCATCAAGCCACCTTTGTCGCCAAATTCCATGCGGCTGAAAACGCCGCCGTATTCGGCCGTGAGTTCCATCACCTGCCCGGCAAAATCATGAATGGCTCCGGACGCGCCGCTTTCTGCGGGCGCTTGAAAGGAGAGGAAAACGGGGCAGATGGTACGGAAATCGGCCTGCAAGGGCATATCCAGAATGGCGTTGGCGATGAAGGGGCGTAGTTGGTCTGGGCTGATCGGCGGCAGGGAGGGCAGGTCAGGCAAGGGTTGTGGCAGAGACATGTCTCCCGCCACAAAATGGTGCACCCGCACCGAACGGTGCACCCGCACCTGACCTAATTCGGTAGCCATTTGCACGGCCCGGTCAATGGCCGCGCCGCGAAAGTAGTAGGTATGTTTGCCATCGCGCTCAGGAATGCCCCAGGCCAGGTCGCCGGCCGCCAGGCCAGACTTGACGCCGATGGCAAAGGTGCCGTAGCGAGTGGCAAAGGGGTGCGGCTGCCCATCGGAGGAGAGATGCTGCTGGACGGCGGCGGCCGTTTGCCAGGCTGCATGGACGGCCGCATGTTTATCGGGCATGGTGGGGAATACGGCCGTGAGCGCGTCTCCGCTAAAATGGGAGATGAAACCGCCCCAGGCATACACCATCTCCACGAGTGGTTGGAAAATCTGGGCCAGGGTTTCGCTGAGGGCTTCAGCGCCGTCATGCTGGTGCTGCAAAAGGGCCGCCGTGAGCGGGGTGAAGCCAGAAACGTCTACGTAAAGGACAATGGCTGGCAGACGGCCGTGTCGTTCACCGGCGGCAAACTTTTGCAGGATGAAGTGGGGAATAAGATTCACAAGGAGAAATTGTAGTGGAAACGGCAACGGCGCGCCTGTTTCGGCAGGCGCGCCGTTGCGCAAGTAAGGAGATAAACATGAAGCGCAAGGCTATGAGGGCGTCCCAACCTATCATACACCCGGTGAACAGTCAACAGTAGCCAGTAAGCTGTTTACTGCTCACTGCTCGCAGTTCACCCGCTCTCTTGTAAGTGACGGCCGTCTCCGGGACTGACGGCCATCACTTACCTCCCCAATCCTCTTCTCCCTCAAGACATTCGTTTTTTCCAAAAATCGAATGGCTGTCCGAATCCAGTTACTGAATTCTCGTCAGCGTGCCCGTGATGACCGGATCCCGGCCACAAATCCAGGGCGTATCAATTTTGGCGGTAACATCCAGCGTCTTCCCATCCGCTGAAAGTTCACCTTCCACCTCAATGGTCACTTCCATACCCGTGAGCTCAAGGGTGGATTCTGCTGACAATTCACGGGGGCGGCGGGGCGATTTTTCGCCCTCTGCCCAGATAACCCCGGCGGGGATAACGGCCGTGCCGCACACCTGCCCCGCATTCACTTTTAACCCCGTACCCAGAGTGGCCTCGCCCAACACGATGTTAGCCCGGTCGGTCAAATCTAGCGTCAGGGTCGTCTGGCTGCCCAGATCGCCCTTGACGGCGCCCGTAAATGTCCCTTCAAATGGTCCGGCGGCTGGTTTATTAACCGGAGCGGCAAATGCCGTTACACTCAACAAAACCAACGCCGCGAAAGCTATCAATAAACCTGTTGTTAATTTCTTCATGTCGCTGTACCTCCATACAATTAATGATGAAGATAGCATACACGAGGGGAACGGCCGTTGCCTTTAACGCCGCCTATTGGCAACCTTAAGTGGAGCTTATGAGTAATTGGGTAATTGAGTAATTGAGTAATTGAGTTACCTATGATGCAAGCCACACACGCACTGATGAAAACTGGTGGGCTAACGGATGTAGTGTGGAACTTTGAATACAGAACATTCTTAAGGGGGAAGCGGGGAAGGGGGAAACCCCCCACCCCAC
>JABFFZ010000029.1 GCA_013112725.1 Chloroflexota bacterium | reverse complement strand
CCCTCGGTCAGCCGCCCACCCAACTCACCCAATCTATCACCGCCCGCCACCCGGCGTGGCTGGTGGAAAATTAGGAATTATGAAGGATGAATTATGAATTATGAAGACGCCTCTTCCTTCATAATTCCTAATTCATAATTCCCCTCTGGAGGTTGCCATGAAACCGATGACTTTCTCTTTCATTTTACTGTTTTGCCTGCTGCTGGCAGGGTGTAGTGTGGAGGGGGAGACGGCTACGGCCGTTTCGACTGCGCTCAGTACGGCCGTGCCCACCCGTGTGGCGGTGGTAGCGAATACGGCCGTGCCTACCGCCACCCAAATACCTGCTACGGATACGGCCGTGGCTTCCCCAACCAACACCGCTACATCCTTGCCCGCTACGGCCGTGCCCACCGAAACACTCACAAACACCCCAACCCCCCTTCCCCCACCACCCAGAGGCGATATTGTCTTTTTATGGAGTCCCTATCCTCAGCCTGATGGATCTGACCCTTCATTAACGACTAACTTCTACATCGCTTCACCCGAGGAGAGTATAGAAGATTGGCATATAGAGCCTGTCATCACCAATTTGTTCGGTTCGCCCTTGATGCGTATTTCCCCTGATTTCTCACATGCAGCAATTCTCTTTGCAGAGGATGAAGAACTTGCATTCAATGAGATTCGTAGAATCAGCGCCTATGATTTCAGAGATAACGGAATTCAGAACTTAACCGATAACCAATGCTGCTTATATAACTTTACCTGGCAACCAGATGGTCAGGCCGTTATTTACTCTCAAGTGCATGACCTTTTTGTTGTTTCGCTTAATAACGCACCAACAGAGCAATTAACTTTTAGAAACTCCTTATCGCCAGATAGTGAGATATTTAATCCCGTAATTTCACCTGATGGATTGCGTTTAGCAATGACAACTTCTAATCCAAATTCTCTTGTTCTCTACAACCTTACCAATGGCGAACACTTTGTTACAGGGGAAGTTTCCTACCCATCAAGCTATTTAACCACCGTCTGGTCTCCCGATAGTCAATGGTTGGCATTCACAAGCAACTTCAATCAAGGGTTGTCACTTGTAAACGCTGAATCACGAGACACAATTCAACTAGCGGGTGCTTCTTCTCGCTGCTTTCCCGCCTGGTCTGCAAGTGGCTTAAAACTGGCTTTTACCTGCGACAACACCATTTACTTATGGGATGGCAGCACACAAACAATAGTTGAACTGGTAAAAGCAGAGATTCTTGGGCCGCCTGCTTGGGCACCAAACAACTCTTTACTGGCGGCAAGTTTCACCAATGGTGACAAGACAGGGTTGTTACTTGTTGATCCTGTTGAAGGAAGCACTTATGAACTATACCTGAACAGCCATATCAGGCCAGCAGTATGGGCCGCCCCTATCTGGTCACCTGATACTGGCTGGCTTCTTGTTCTCTCTGAGCCAGCCGAACATGATGCACGTTCCGGAATCTACCTTGTTAATCGGTTGACTGGTATCCCCTATCTGATGATGGACACCACAGGTCTCCAGCGACCTTATGGTTTCACCTGGTTACTCGCTGATTAAACAATTTCCCTGCCAAACAAGATTTGATTAAGGAGGAAGCTATGACAAAACGAACTGTGATTATTACTATCCTGCTTCAGATGGTTTGTTGGAGTGTTGTCGTCTGGATAGTCTTCGGTAATAGCCAACAACCAGCAGTAGCAGCTATGCAAGTATCCACGCCGTCACCCTTTTTAGGCCCAATTTATTATGGCCAAGAGGATATTTTGGCAGTGTTCGACCATGAATATCCGCTTTTTCGTCCAACCGACGATAACAATGATGATGTACGTCATTACAATGGGTTCCTGTACGAGGCTGTTACAGCAACACCAACCTCTTTTCCATATATCCCTGTATCTGGGTTCGGGTATGATCAACATGTCGGCATTGACTACAATCTTCGGTATGAGCCGGTTTTGGCAGCAGCTGAGGGTACAGTCACCTATGCCGGATGGTCAGATCCGACAAATCATCGGGCATTATACGGATTATATGTGCGTATGGAACATGCCGACCCAAGCTATCGTGTCTGGTATGGGCACTTAAGTACATTAAACGTCGAGACTGGTGATGAAATTATTATTGATCCATTGGATCCTGGCAATCGCAATCGAATTTTAGGGATAAGCGGCAACACAGGTAGTCTTCAAGGCTGTGATGAGTCTGTTGGGGATGATCCCCTATGCAGTGCTCATCTTCATATTGAAGTTCGCCAGATTAATATTAACCGCCCTGTTAACCCCTATGGTTGGATTGGCTTAACACCTTTGCCTGTACCTAGTGCCACACCTGTTGTTGATCCCTGGTCAGTTTACATAGCCCCGAACGGGACTCCCGGTGCAACCAGTTATGATCTTTGGATAGACAAGCCAGCCATTTTGCCGGGTATTACCGATCAATATCCCGGCGGCACACCATTAGACGAACCGGCCATAAACAATGCGCGGATGATCATTGATGACGGTTCGGCCGATTTTTTCCCCGGTCCGTGTTGGACGTTTGCCGGTGGTTCGGCGAGTTACAACAACGGTTACTACTACACGCCCAGTGACGGGAAGGAGAACTGCACGGCGCGTTGGACGATTCGCCCAGATGCTTTTACTCAACCGGGCGCGTATGACGTTTTTGCCCACATACCTGCCCACGCCAATCCTTCTTTGAGCGTGGCCTATGATGTGCATCATAACAGCCGGGTCAGCCGGGCTATCGCCGTGCAGGCGGCCTACGTGAACAACAGTGAACATGACGCCTGGGCATACCTGGGCCGGTATGACTTTGCCATGTCTGACAGTGTGAGCGAATTTATCCTCGTTCACGATCACGATCTGTTTCATGAGGATGACGGCCGTTACACTCTGGCCGATGCCATCATGCTGGCCCCGGCCAATGGTAACATGCCGCTGCCCCAACGCTACCTCTACGTCTCTTTTGCCAGCAGCGGCTACGCCGGCAATGTGCCCTACGAAAATGAGGACATCTTGCTCTTTGATGCCGCCACCAGCGAATGGCGCATGTTTTTTGACGGCTCGGACGTGGGGTTGGCCGGCGTGGACATAGACGCCGTTGATTTCCGCAATGGTCACCTCTTCTTCAGCCTGGACGCCCCCTTGGGCAGCTACACCGCGTCGGACATCATCCGTTTTGTGCCCGCCTCATTGGGCGAAAACACCAGCGGCACAATGAGCGTTTACATCCCTGGCGAAAAACTTGGCCTGATACCGGCCGAATTTCCCGGTGAAAATATAGATGCGCTGACCTTTAACGACCAGGGAAAAATCGTACTCAGCACACAAGGGCAGGCTGAGATTGGCCCCGACATCTTTGAAGACGAGGACCTGTTCATAAGCGACAGCGACACATCAGCCTCGCTGTTTTTTGACGGGTCAGACTATGCCCTTAATGAGGTGACAGAGAATGTAGATGGCGTCTGGTTGGGGGCCAATGGGAGTATTTACTTGAGTACGGCAGGGTCATTTGCCGTGACGGAGGTTAGCGGTGATGGTGCGGACATTTTCATCTGCGCCCCCGGCATTTTCATGAACTGCTGGTTCGTGCCTGGCCTGTTCTGGAACGGCTCGGCGCACGGCCTGGGCAACACCAGCGCCAACATAGACGACTTTTTCATTAACAGCCAGGATTTGTTCACCCACTGCCCCCACTTTACCAATGGCGGCTTTGAAGCGGGGTTCTATTGCTGGGAGATTATTTACCCCACCCCAAGTCCCAATCTCTGGCGACTGCCAACTGTTGAAACGCACAGTGGGCAATTCAGCGCCCAGGCAAGGGCTGAAACATATACTCATTCAAGCGATGCTTTCTTGATCAGTTCGCCTGTTCAGGTAAGTGACGACCAGGCTTATCGCTTTCGCCTCTGGGCGAAAGGAATTCCAGAGGATGTTAGTGGGTCTATGCAAGTTTTTGGACGGTTAACATGGTATGTGGGGGACGATGTGTATCAATCAGATGGCTTCGCAAACATCAATGTACAAACCCATTTGGCATGGACAGAATTTGATAGCGGTTTCATTTGTCCACCCTCAGCCAGCGTTAACCAGGTCAGGCTTGAGTTTGAACTTGTCACCCAAACGCTTTCTCAAGTGGATATTCTGGGAGTCGGGTCTATCTTTATTGACGATATCTCTTGGGAATCGCAGCCTTGTAATCCCACCGCTCCACAAGATTAAGCACGTTTCGAGAGTTGAGCGGCCAAAGGCCAACTATTCCACCTTGAATTCAGGCGACAATTGAGGATGGTGGCCAGGGGATACAGGTGGCAAGTGGCAGGTGATTACTTGCCACCTGCCACCTTAGTCACCATCAGACAATTGGCAGCTTTTCTTCGATCTCTCTTTCTGTCAGGGCCAACGGCCGTTCGCCCATCAACATCCCGCGCAGTACCATCACGCTGCCGCCGCCAATGAGCAGCAGCGCCCCCAACAGGCTGACGCCGCCGGATAGGACGGTGGTCATCATCACAAACAGGCCCGCCGCCAGGAAACTGATGATCGTTCCAGCCTTTACCAGACCGGGCTTTTGCGCCAGATGACCACAGACGAGCAGGGACAGACCGGTGCTGAGCGGCAGCGCGGGCCACAAGACGGCCCAGGCATCCCACCAGCCGGTCACGGCCGTGAACTGCAACAACATCCCCAGTGCGCCAATTTTAATCGCCGGAATCAGGAACCAGACGATGCGCATGAAGACGGCCGTGGCCGCAAAGCCAAATGCCAACGCCAGCAGAATCATCGGCCAGAATGTGGCCCAGGCCCCCCACCAGAAGACGCCATCCCACAACAGCAGCAGGCTGACCATGAGAATGGGGAAGCCGGGAATAAAGAGAGGGGCCAACCGGCGGGGATTGCCGGATAAAAAGGGGGCGGCGATAAAGGCCATACCCACGGCCGTGACCCACAACGGCCACAATTCTATACGCAGCCCTATCCAACCCAGAAAGGTGTTGTTCAGCAGCGCCAGCCCGCCTAACAAGATCAGTCCCAGGCCTATCACATTTGTCGTTCGTCTGTTCACAACCATCACGTTCACTCCTTTGGTGATTGGAGATTGGAGATTAGAGATTGAACAATCCCCAATCTCTAATCTCTAATCTCAACTCGTTTATTTCATTTGTGAATAGGATATGGATGCGACACGGCCGTTGCCTATCCCCCACCTAACCATTGGCTAACAAACATCGGACAGGTCTACCAGACGTGTCAGGTGTTAATCTACAAAAATTGCCATGAGGGTAAAGATGAAGGCGGTTACGAGGGAAATGCGGCGCAGGCGGCTGCCCATATGTTGGCTCCACACTTCAGTTTGCCCCTGCGCGGCTTTGTTGATGGTGTACCAGATGACGCCCATGATCAAGAAAATCTCCAGCGGCCACAGGTACGACCATTGATGCCAGTTATTGGTCAGGTTGTAATAGATGAGCATAAAGCCATTGCCCATCAGAATACCGGTGGGGATGAGCAGCCAGATGACGCGCGTTTTGTGCATGATGTGGGCAAACCCGGCGGCCATAAGCAGCAACTCTATCGGCCAGCCCCGCGCAAAAATGTCACGGGCTGCTCCCATCAACATCACCAAAATGAGGTTGCCGGTGATAAAAATGGCAAACGCGTTAAAAAAAGCGGCAGCGACCTGCCGCCCGGTGACGGGGGTGACGGGGGTAACGGGGGCGGCGGGTACGAGGGGCACGGCCGTAGAGGGGTTGGGTGATACGGCCGTTTTCTCCATTTGGGCCGCCTCCTTCTCTTTCAACGCCGCCACCTGCACCGTCCACGAGTCGCTCTGGGTGGACATGGTATCTGCGGCGGCAAAAGAGGCTGCCTTCAGCCCGGCGCGTGACGGCCCGGAATAAACTGCTACCGATTCGGCGGGTGCATCGGGCGTGGTGAAGGAGAGGGGCAGCGAAATGCGTTCCGGCAGGGGAATGGCGGCTTCCTGGGTGGCATGGCGCAAGGCGGCGGCCATTTCCGCTGCGTTCTGGTAACGGTCGTCCGGCGACTTTGCCAATACCTTGAGGACGATGCGTTCAAATGGAGCGGGGATGGTGGGTTCGATATCGCGGGGCAGGGGCAGGGGGTCGTTGACGTGTTTCATCAAAATTGCCAGTGGCGTATCGGCGTCATAGGGAGGCTGGCGGGTGAGCATTTCGTAAAAGACCACGCCCAGCGAATAGATGTCGCTGCGGGCGTCGCTCACGCCCTTCAAGCCCTGCTCCGGGGCCATGTAGTTGAGCGTGCCCAACAGCGCCCCGGAGACGGTATGCCGTGTGCCGCCAACGATTTGGGCGATGCCAAAGTCGGCCAGCACCGCCTGCCCGCGCCGGGTGAGCAGGATGTTGGCGGGTTTGATGTCGCGGTGGATCATGCCTTCCTGGTGGGCATAGGCCAGCCCATCCAGCACATCGAGCAGGATGCGGGCCATTTCGCCATGCGGCATCGTCTCGCCGCGCACCCGGTACTCGTTTAGCCGGGCGTACAGCGTGTCACCGTCCAGCAGTTCCATGACCATGTAGGGGATGTCATCCTGGGTATCAAAATCGAACACCTGGATGATGTGGGAGTGGCGCAAATTGGCGACGGCCTGGGCCTCGCGGCGAAAACGGCCGTAGAACGCCTCATCTTCCACCAGGTCTGAACGCAGCACCTTGATGGCCACAAAGCGGTCCAGGTGGGGGTGGTAGCCGCGATAGACGCGGGCCATGCCGCCGCTGCCCAATGGCTCTAAAACGTGATATTTGCCGAGTGTTTGTCCGGCGAGTGATGTGGGGGCCATGGTGTGATCCTGTGATTAAGTAATTAAGTAATTGGGTAATTGGGTGAATTACTCAATTACCCAATTGCTCAATTACTATCTTACGGCCGTCCCCCCCCCCACTGCCTAACTGCCAGCTAACAACCGGCTATCAAACCATCAGTTTATAGCCGCGGCCGCGCATGGTGAGCAGCAGTTGGGGAGCGGCGGGATCGGCTTCCAGGCGGGTGCGCAGGCGGCGCACCAGGTTTTCAATCTGGTAATCGTAGACGCCGCTCTGGTATTCGGGCCACACGGCCGTGCCAATGTCATCCTTGGTACAAACTTCGCCGCGCCGGGCAAACAGGTAGGCCAGCAGGTCAAACTCCTTGGGGGCCAGCGTCACCAGTTGCCGATTTACCCGTACCACCCCGGCAATCACGTCCACTTCCAATTCGGGCACGGCCGTTTCCTGGGTGGTCACTTCCGGGTCACGGAAGGTAAAGACCACATCGCCTACCTTGATCTGGTCGCCGTCGCGCAACTGCACGGGGCCATTTATTCGTTCGCCATTGAGAAAGGTGCCGTTGGTGCTGCCCAAATCTTCCAGCAGCGCCCGCCAACCCTGACGCAGCACGCGGGCGTGTTCCCGCGATACCCGCGTACTACTGATGACAATATCATTTTCCACCGCACGGCCAATGATCACGGCCGTGCTGCTTAACGCATGCTGCCGCCCGGTGGGGTCTATCAGAGAGGGGGTCTCTTTGCTCATAGTTCCTGTCCGGCACAAGGCTACGCGGTTCAGGAAAAGTTGTCAATGATAAGAAGTGCCAGACACAGGTCAAAACCTGTTGGGCAGGCAACCGCTTTGGGTCCTGTGCCTGGCACGCCCGACGTTGGCACGGCCGACCATTCATGTTACCATTCCCCCATGCGGCGAATCCTGGCACTGGTAAGCAGTTTCGGGTTGTTGTGCTGGCTGGCTCTGTTGTTGCGAGAAGCGGTGTTAGCTGCGCCTGCTCCGGTGAACGGTAATCAGGTAATCGCTGATCAGTTAGCGGTAATCGGTGAAGATGAGCCGGTAATCATTGATGATTTCCCATTGCCCATTGCCTATTTACCATTTACCACTCCCTATACCATCCACCTGCCGCTCCTCTTTACGCCGCCGCCCCCCTTGCCGCCGCCGCTGCCCCCGCCCATTCCTTATTCCGCCACGCCACCGATTGATTTCACGGCCGTGCGCGCCGACCTTCAAGCACAAGGGTTAGACCTGGCCTTCAACAAAATTGGCTTCCACACCGCCTTTTCGGACTATAACGCAGAGCTACAGCAGTGGATGACGGCGCTGGATGCGGCCGGCGTGCCCTTTGTCGTTAAAAGCGTGGATAATGCCCAACCCCTGGTATACGCTCAACAATTGATGCAGCAGAGCGGCGTACCCCACATTCTGATCTACCGGCGCAGCAGCCCGGACTATGATCTCCCCAACTACAACCTGCCGCCGCAAGAGGCCGCGCAAGAGCATTGGGCGCGGCATATGGCCGTCTGGCCGCCGGAGCTAGACCCCAGCCTGGTGTGGATTGAAACGGTGAATGAGGTAGACAAGAACCGCACCCCCTGGCTGGCCGAATTTGCCCTGGAAACAGCGCAGTTGGCGCTGGCCGATGGCTATAAATGGGCCGCTTTTGGCTGGTCGAGCGGCGAGCCGGAGCCGTACCACTGGGCGCACCCCACCATGCGCCAGTTTTTGCAACTGGTAGCGGACCATCCCGACCAGTTAGCCATTGCCCTGCACGAATACAGCTATTTAATAGACGATATTGGCCGCTGGTATCCCTATCTGGTGGGGCGTTTCCAGTTATTGTTCCAGGTGTGTGACAATTACGGCATCTCCCGGCCAACGGTGCTGATTACGGAGTGGGGTTGGGAGTATAACCGCGTGCCGCCGCCGGAGATTGCCATGCAGCACATTCAATGGGCTTCCTGGCTGTATGCGGCCTATCCAGAAGTGAAGGGGGCGGCCATCTGGTACCTGGGCGGTGGCTTCGGCGGCATTGCCCACGAGGCGCGGCTGCTGATGACACCGGTGCGGGATTACGGCCGTAGTCATTACTTCGCCTACACCCCCGGCATCGGCGCCATTGACCCCGACCTGTTCGCGCCGGATTGAAGCATAGGCACCTGCTGGTTCGATTGGCGTTTGGTCTGGCAAACAAATCCTTCATAAAAATGCAGTGCATTCGTCGGTAAAAATCCTTATAGAGTTGGTTTAGCAACCCATACCGATACTACCAACTAAGATGAGGCCTTTGCCGCTGGCAGATCGCTAATAACTCATTGAGCGTACCTCGCCGTTGACAATTTACTAATAGATCTAATATCTTACGACTCTTGTTGTCCCCAGAAAGCACCTCAAAATCAATAGACATTTCCAAACATATCAAGCGCAGTTCATCCATGTTGAATGCCTGCAAGATATTTTCGTAGATTTTTGTGAACTGTTCTCCCGTTGTGTGTCTTTCTGATCGCTGTTGTGTCCAGAATTTTTCCGTAGGATGACCGGTAGTTTGTGTAGTGCCCAACTCATTCTCCGTATATTCATCGCCAGTCGCTACAAGCGTTATTTGCCAATTCAGATTCTTTGAAATATCTTCTGAATCACCAAAATGAAATCTTCTACTTGTCAGTACATAATTCCCTGGCTTTTTCGCCAAAATGCGAATCTGATGTTCAAGCGTGCTATTTGAGGGGAAATGCTCAGCAGTAATAGTTTTTCGGCCCTCTAAGATAATTATCCCATCAGGCGGCAAATTTAACTCGAATAACACGTCCCAACAAGCAGAATCCCCTATGTTTCTGAGGCTCACATTTATGATGCTGATTTGACCCACAATTATTTCGTGACTGGAAAAATTCTACATCGATTTGGAGTGACAAGAAAAAACTCTTTGAATTATCTATAATCCCGCCGGTATCAATACCAACGTTTTGATGTCATCTTTCTACTACCCCGATTAAAGTGGCGCCAACAATCTCTGGATGGTCATGGAAATTATCTTGCGCCACAGCCTTTTCTTTTAACGAGCCCCAAAACTCACCGGCTGCGTTTGAGAGCTCAATGGTGACCCGCCCCTTCCGTTCCACTTCTCTCAATGTTCCTCTCATTTTGCAGGAGATACCGTAGTAATTATCGTTATCAAAGGTACTCAAAATTACATCATATATCCATTTGCTTTCTAGATTTGCCCCGCAAACGTAACAGCAACGGCTCGTTCAAAATCTCGCCAACCGGGCAGGGTGTGATCTTTGCGCTTTAACATCCCGCTGCCATCCTGGTATGTACTCAAAATTAGTCTGAACATTTCAAGTTCAGCTTCAGAAGGTACTCTGTCAACAAAGGCAAGGCTCATTAGTCCTCACGAATTCTTGAATTTTCAAGATTAAGCTCAAGTTCATCTTTTAACAATTCATCTGTGCAACAGTTGATTTTTGGTAATAAATAAAGCAAGATGTCTCTGTTAGAGACAAGGGTGGTTTATATGACAGCTTCTAACGAGAAAATGATCAACAGTCCCATTCGGTGGGTAGGTGGAAAATCGCGTTTGCGGAAGGATATTATTCCGCTGATTCCCGAACATAGCTGTTATGTGGAACCGTTTGCCGGCGGTGCCTGGGTGTTGTTTGGCAAAAAACCAAGTCCGGTGGAAGTGCTGAATGATATTGACCAGGAACGCATCAACTTTTTTCGGGTGTTGAAAAACCAACCGGAGGCGCTCATACACTCCTTTGAATGAGAATTGGTCTCACGTGCCGAATTTGAACGATTGGCGCAATGTGATCCCTTGACCTTATCAGACGTGGAACGGGCGCACCGTTTTTATTACATCCTGATGGCGGAATGGGGCGGTGAATTGGATTATCCACGTTTTCAAACCAGCATTTCCGATGGTGGACATAGTAATCGTTTGATCGGCGCATTGAAACATTTGCGCCAACGCCTGCAGCCGGTACATGAACGGCTGCGCACGGTCATCATCGAAAATCTGACCTGGGAAGAGTGTCTGGATCGGTATGATCGTCCCAAAACATTCATGTACATTGACCCGCCTTATCCGCAGAACGGCTGCAATTACAAGTATAACATGCAGGATTGGGCAGACCACAAACGGCTGGCTGTCCGGCTGGCAGAAACCAAATGCAAGTGGCTGCTCTCCTCTTACGATGTACCCGAAGTGCGCCAGATGTATGCCGGGTATCATATCATCCCCATTCAGTCTTATTCGGGCATGAATGCCAAAAAGAATGGCTCGGAGCGGGTGTTAAACCAGGAGGTGGTGATTGCCAACTTCAATACCCAAACGGCCGATCTGCTGTATCCACAAGGGGGACGGTTGGCGCTGCAACGGCCGTTACTCAAAATAGAAGAGTTACAAGAGGAGTTTCAAATCACTCCCCAGGAACTTTAAGCAGGGATGGTAAAATGATGGCTGGATAGGATTCGTCGTCGGTGCAGAGGTTATGGATGGTCACGGCCGTAACCTTCCCCACACGCTCTTCCCCCTCCGGTAATACCAGCGCATACACCCGCACCCCAAACCGGGCAAATTCCCGCGCACATTCGCGGGTGAAGCCAATGATGCCGGCTTTACTGGCACAGTAAGCAGCCCGGTTCTCAAAAGGAACGTCTACCCCCGCCGTCGAAGCGATATTAACGATCAGCCCGCCCCGCTCCCCATTTTCATCGGCATTTTCGTCAGCCATCACCCGGCCACACAACTGGCTCATAAAAAATACGCCCTTCAAGTTCACGTCCAGGCAGCGGTTCCAATCCCATTCATCCATCTTCAAAATGGTCGCCTGGGGCATGACGGCTGCATTGTTCACCAATATATCAAGCCGCCCCCATGCAGCCCGGGTCGTTTCGATCAAATGCGCACATTGGAATTTGTTGGCCACGTCGGCAGCCACGGCGATGGCCTGCCCGCCCGCCTGCACAATCTCTGTCACCACCCGTTCCGCCCGGTCCGGGTTCAGGTCATTCACTGCCACCCGAATGCCGGTGGCAGCCAATGTGTGGGCTACGGCCGTGCCAATGCCCTGTCCGGCCCCGGTGATGATGGCGACTTTGTTGGTGAGGGAGTTCATAGCGGTGATCGGTAATCGGTCATTGGTAATCAGTTACTGATCACCGATTATTGATTACTATCGTTCAGGCAGGCGAATGGGGGTTAGCCAAAAAGCTATAACCGGTGCCCCACGCCGAGAGAATGTAATGTGGTTCTTTGGGGTTGGCTTCAATTTTGCGGCGCAGCCGGTAAATGTGGGTATGCAGCCTGTCTTCGTAGGCGTCATCTTGCGGCCAGACGCGGCGCAGCAAAAATTCGTTAGTCACCGTGTGACCGGCATTGCGCATGAGGATATAGAGCAGCTTCGTTTCGGTGGGCGTCAGCTGCACCGGTTCAGGCTTTTGCGGCACAAACGCTTTGCGGTTGGGAAAATCTATCTGCAAATGAGCGTCCACGCGAATGACAGGCTCCAGGGTGTAGGCAAAATCGCCCAGGCGGCGCAGCACACGGCGCACACGGGCTATCAATTCACCAGAGCGGAACGGCTTGACAATGTAATCCTCAGCATACCGCTCCAATCCCTGAATAATAGTCTGCTCGTCATCAATCGCCGTAAGCATGATGATGGGCAAATCGGAAAAGTCGAGAATGGTCTGGCATAGTTCAAAGCCATCCATGCCGGGCATGTTCAGGTCTACAATAGCCAGATGGGGCAACCCATACCGGGAAATTTGTTGTAGTGCTTCTTCCCCAGACACGGCCGTGATTACCCGAAACCCCTCATGTTCCAGCATTGGCTTTACCGCGTTCAAAATAAAGGGACTGTCATCCACCACCAGGATGGTCTGTATGTCGGGGTGGGACTGCTCAACCGGTAACATATGGGAATAGTAAACCAGCACAAGAGGAAAGGCAAGGTTTAGACGCACGGGCGTGAGGGGGGAAGTGAGGTAATTGAGTAAATGCGTAATTGAGATGGTCAATTACCCCATTACGCATTTACCCAATTACCCTTTGTCCCTCAGGGCAAATATCGCGCAAGGGGCAGGCCGGGCAGTCAGGGCGGCGCGCTTTGCACAGGGCACGGCCGTGAAAAATCAACAGGTGTGAAATTTCAATCCAGCTTTCCTGCGGGATAAGGGCCATCAACTCCTGCTCCACTTTCACGGGGTCATCATTGGTGGTTGTCCAGCCCAAGCGGTAGGCAATGCGTTTAACGTGGGTGTCTACGGTAATGCCTTCGGCACGGCCGTAAATCTCCCCCAGTACCACATTGGCCGTCTTCCGGGCTACACCGTTCAACTTGAGCAGCTCTTCCATCCGCTGCGGCACTTCACCGCCATATTCATGCACAATCGTCTGCGCCGACTCCTGAATAAACTTTGCCTTTTGCCGAAAAAAGCCGGTGGGCCGAATGATTTCCTCTAGTTCCGCTCTATCGGCCGCTGCCAAGGCCGGCGCATCTGGGAAGCGGGCAAAAAGAGTGGGCGTCACCTGGTTCACTCGTTCATCCGTACACTGGGCCGACAAAATGGTCGCCGCCAACAACTGAATGGGTGTTTCATAGTTCAACTCGCAGTGAGCATCCGGGTACATGTGCCGCAGGCGGGTTACGGCCGTTGTCACTTGTTCTACATTTAAACTCATCAGTCTAACCTCTCTACCGTATTGTCATTCAACCTCCTTCAAACAACAACTGACAGGTATATTTGGCTAAATGCGGTCAGAAAATGGGCCAGATGCGGACACAAAGATGGCCGGATTTGGCCTTACACAGTAGAGAACAATTCGGTAGAGTGACGACCGTGTTGCTCAACAATTTTCATAACAAGATAGTACACATATGGAGACATATGGAGGTCACGATGACAAAAAGAGATTGGCTTATTGGTATTACCGCTGGGCTTGTTTTAGCCCTGGCAGTCATTTATTTACAATTAAGCAGGCCATTTTCACCTACATCCGCAGCAGTTTTTGCCCAAAATGATAAGCAAACACCCACCATTGATCATCCGCCATCGGTCATGATAATACAACCGGGAGCGCGAAAAGTGATAGAAGCCATGCTCACTAGCCATACTCAATGGGCGACTCTACAGGCACAAGCAACGACAAACTGGTACATTGCCGGCGCCAAAGAATCTTCCTGGTTTTCAAATGTAGTTATAAACCAGCCTGCCCACGCACGTTTTGAAACATCCTTAGCAGGCGAAAACGAAGCCAATCTTTGGATCATGAACGGCCGTCAAAAATACGAACGCGATTTGGTAAATGCGGTGGAAGAAGAAAAAATACTGCCGTCTTTTGCCACAGATCCAGGTGCTTTAGCCAAGCTGTCAGATCAAATTGAGCAAATTGCCCTCACTGAGCGAATCATATATCGCCATCCCATTGGCATGCGCGTGCCGTCCCCTGTCGCTGACTACATTTATCCCGTTGGTCTAGCACAACGTGGGGGCAATACAGCCCTACAGCGAGCAAAGCCCACCCTTCAACAGGTTCAGGGCAGGCTCTGCGTGGGCTAGTCACCAGTCGGCGCAGGCCGACTTTGCCTTTTGTAGGTGCAGATTTATCTGCCGCTGCCAGCCATATTTCGAATTGCTGAATTGGCGAAGAACAAGTTGCTGACCGCAACACCTGAATATTGGAATGGGTCGAAGAAGGCAGCAACGATATTCCCCCCTCTTTAAAACAGCACTTTTGGATAGATCAGGAAACGGGAGTTATCTTGAAAGCACACAGTTATGTAGGAGCAAATCTTAAAGAACTTTATGAGGAAACTGTGTTCCCTTGCATCACCTATAATCAACCTGTTACTGCTAAATCTTTTGTTTTCCCCACTGAAAAATAAGGCAACAGATACCACCACTGAAGAAGGGACACTGCATTTTTGCCGAATTTACCACCCCCATTTGTTATTGCTGGCTTTGAATATACTCAGCCAACCGGCCACAGCTTTTGTCACCACTTTACGCCAGGAATGTCCAGCTATCAAACTGCTCATCTTGTTGAGCGACACCCATGAAACGAATATCCACACCCTGCTGGGAAGTGGGGCAAATGGCTTCATTCTAAAAAGCGAAAGCCCAGACCGTCTGGTAGAAGCTATTCACAGCGTGATATAAGGCGAGGATTGGGTCAGTCCCTCTTTGCTAAAAATCCTTTTGGCTAAGCAAAATCTTAATCTGGTTCTTTCTACCTTGACTGATCGGGAAAAACAGTTGTTGTCCTTGCTTGTTGCTGGCAGAACCAACCGGCAGATTGGTGAAGAGTTACACTTAAGTGAACGAACCGTTTGCCGCATCCTTTCCAGGTTATATCAACGTTTAGGGGCAAAAAACCGGGCAGAAGCCACCTTTATCGTCGGGCAAACCCAATACTTGACCCCGCTTCCCCCTCCCTCTAATTCAACAGCAGGCCTGGCCTCAGTACCGTTTTTCAGTCGTCAATCACTGATAAGCAATCGTCATTGTTGGGTAAGGCTGTGTATAATGGGTAGCAGGGCACGGCCGTAGGCATCCCCTATATCCCTCAACATTGTGGAGGATTCATACCTTGAACTTGAAATTTGGCAGAGAAGTTTGCAGCCATCTGGAAATTGCCCGTTCCCGTGAATGGCTGGTTACCAACGGCATCGGTGGGTTTGCCTCCGGTACCCTCGCCGGCATGCTCACCCGGCGTTATCACGGCCTGCTGCTGGCAGCACTGAAGCCGCCCGTGGGCCGGACACTGCTGCTGGCCAAACTGGACGAAACGGCCGAATACGATGGCATCTATCCCGAAAGCGGCCGTTTTTACCCGCTTTATGTCAACCATTGGGCCAATGATTCGGTAGAGCCTGATGGCTGGAAACACCTCAACAGCTTTCACCTGGAAGGCACAACGCCGGTCTGGACTTACGGCATCGCCAACGCCCTGCTGGAAAAGCGCATCTGGATGGAATATGGCGCCAACACCACCTACATTCAATACCGGCTGCCCCGTGCCACCGGCCCGCTGCGCCTGGAAGCCAAAGTGTTTACCAACTACCGTGATTACCACAGCACCAGCATCTCCGACGACCTGGAGCCGGCGATAGAGCCGGTCACAAATGGCCTGCGCCTGCAAATGGATGAAGACGCCGTGCCATTTTATCTGCTCAGCCAGCAGGCAGAAATGGAAGTCCGTAACCAGTGGTATGAGGATTACTACCTTTCCATCGAAGAATATCGCGGCCAGAACGATATTGAAGAAGACCACCTCTATGCGGCGCGGATTCAGGCCACACTGCGGCCAGGTGAGTCGCTGACGCTGGTAGCCAGCACGGCCGCCGACGCGGACCTGGATGGCGACGCGGCGTTGGCGCGGCGGCAGGCGCACGAAGCGGAATTGCTGGACCGTGCCAATCGCCAATTCAGCGTACCTGTGCCTGCCGCCATTCAACAACTGGCGCTGGCAGCCGATCAGTTTGTGGTGCAACGGCCAACTAATAGTGACCCCAACGGCCGTTCCCTCATTGCCGGCTATCACTGGTTCAGCGATTGGGGCCGCGATACCATGATCGCCCTGCCCGGCCTGACATTGTCCACCGGCCGGCCGGAAATTGCCGCCAGCATCCTGCGCACCTATGCCCAATTTGTAGATATGGGCATGCTCCCCAACCGTTTCCCCGACCAGGGCGAACGTCCCGAATATAACACCGTAGACGCCACCCTCTGGTATTTCCAGGCTATTCGCGCCTACCACGCTGCTACCGGCGACCTGGCCTTGGTGCGTGACCTCTTCCCCGTTTTGCAGGATGTGATCAAGTGGCATAAACGGGGCACACGCCACCGCATCTACATGGATGAACAAGACGGACTGCTTTTTGCTGGGGAAGAAGGCGTCCAGCTTACCTGGATGGACGCCAAAGTGGACGACTGGGTGGTGACGCCGCGTGCCGGTAAACCGGTAGAAATCAACGCCCTCTGGTACAACGCCCTGCGCACTCTGGCCGAATTTGCCCACCTGCTGGGCGAAGAGGCCGCCCCCTACGAAACGCTGGCCGACAAAGTGGCGCTGGGCTTCCGCCGCTTCTGGTATGCCAAAATGGGCTATTGCTACGATGTGCTGGACGGGCCTGATGGGCATGATGGCAGTTTGCGTCCCAACCAGCTATTTGCCATCTCTCTGCCCCACAGCTTGCTCAGCTATGAGCAGCAGCGTTCGGTGGTGGACGCCTGCGCCCGCCATCTGCTGACGCCGCATGGCCTGCGTTCGCTTTCCCCCGATGACCCCCTTTACAAAGGGCATTACGGCGGCGACCGGTACAAACGGGATGGTGCCTATCATCAGGGCACGGTGTGGGGCTGGCTGATTGGCCCCTTTGTCAGCGCCCATTTGCGTGTGTACGGCCGTCCGGCCGAAGCCCGCTCTTATCTGTACCCCCTGCTGCTTCATCTGACCGACCATGGCGTGGGCAGCATTAGCGAGATTTTTGATGGAAACCCACCGTTTACGCCCCGCGGCTGCATTGCCCAGGCGTGGAGTGTGGCGGAATTGCTAAGAACGTGGCGAGAGACGGAAAACGGAGGTTGAGGGATTGGGAAATTGAGTGACGACCAGACATCTGATCTCTTTGAGAAATCGGATGTCTGACACGAACGAGTGGAAATGTCATTTTCATAAGAGAATATCCTGATTTCCTGATCGCATTCCAGAGAGATTATGGCTGAACAAAAACCAAAATTTGGCCCTGAGCATTTTGCGGCAGGGGAGTTTATCATCCGACAGGGAGAAGAGCCGGATAAGTTTTACATTATCACCCGCGGTCGCGCCGAAGTGATTTTGCAGCCGGTGGATGGGCTGGATGAGGTAATTGACCAGCTTGGCCCTGGCGACCACTTTGGTGAAGTGGGCATGGTGCGGCGCAGCCGCCGTATGGCGTCGGTACGGGCGGTAACGGATATGGATGTGATGGGCATGGATTACC
This sequence comes from Chloroflexota bacterium, assembly GCA_013112725.1. Lineage (GTDB taxonomy): Bacteria > Chloroflexota > Anaerolineae > Promineifilales > Promineifilaceae > CAADGU01. Next base: position 39,840 of record JABFFZ010000029.1, on the reverse strand, counting down.
AGACATTTATGAACTGGATGAACAGCGCCCCGGAAGTGGCCGATGAGATGGATGCGGTAATTGAAGAGCGGCTGCTCAACGCCGGCGAGAGGCCGGCACAATTTACGGAAGCAGAACCTCAGGGGATGCTGGCTTATCTGGAAGAGGCCACGCCGGAGGACGACACGGCCGTGCCCCCCTCCCTCTTCTTCCCTAAAGACAGCGTCATCATTCACCAGGGCGACCCCTCGGATATGTTTTATGTGATTATTGAGGGGTTTGTCACGGTGAGCCGGGAGGCGGCCGACGGCCGTACCCAAACCGTCACCCACTTGACGACCGGCGACTACTTTGGCGAAATTGGGCTGCTGGACGGCAGCCCGCGCATTGCCAGCGTTACTGCCCTGACAGACGTAAAACTACTCAGCTTTGACCGCGACACCTTCAAAACCTGGATGCACAAATCACCCGGCAGCCAGGATGAACTACGCCGCGAAGCCAGCCGTCGCCGGAAGGACACCGGGGCGCTGTCGGCGCTGGAGGGAAGTTAATCAACCTCCCGGAGATTTTGAAACTCCGGGAGGTTGGATAGTGAGGTATCCATGTTAACTATACAAATTCAAGATCGCGCATTAGAAAAGCAGATTACCGATCTGTTGCAGCAAAGTTTCGATGGTAACTCTGACAAAATGTTGCAGGAGCTTCTTAAAAGTTACACAGAGCAACTGAATCGGCTGAAATATAGCGGCATTTTGAATTGGCAAACAGATGGTCTGGCCTTTCAGAAGGAAGTACGCAGTGAATGGCAATAAACTCTTATTGGACACCAAGGCCTTCATTTACTTTTTTGAGGGCAGGAAGAAAATTACCAATTTAGTAGTCAACACGCCCACAATATATTTTTCGGTCGTTTCAAAAATCGAATTACTTTCTGCCACTCATCTTGACCAGAAGGCTCTGGACTCAATAAAGACTTTCCTGGCGCTTTGCCAAAGAGTTGAATTACCTACAGAAATTATTGATCAAACGATCCTGATCCGCCGTAAATACCGATTCAAGGTGCCGGACGCTATTGTTGTTGCTTCGGCTTTACACTTAAAAGCGCCTCTCGTTTCGGCAGACGTGGCATTCAAAAAAGTTACCGGACTGCACTTGATTTTGGACATTTTAGACTGAGCATGGACATTGAAACATTAAAACAACAGGCGGGGGAGAAGGCGGTGATGCTGGCGGTGAAGCCAGGAATGATCATCGGCCTGGGTACGGGCAGCACGGCCGTATACGCCACCCGCAAAATCGGCCAACTGTGGCAGGCGGGGGCGCTGCCGGGCATTGTGGGCGTGCCGACTTCGGAGGCAACAGCCGTAGAAGCGGCCCGTTTTGGTATTCCGTTGGGAACGCTGGATACATACCCGATGATTGATGTGGTCATTGATGGCGCAGACGAGATTGACCCGGAGTTTAACCTGATCAAGGGACTCGGCGGGGCGCTGCTGCGCGAAAAAATTGTGGCGACCGCTTCCAAACGGATGGTGGTGGTGGCCGATGCGCGTAAGCAGGTGGCATTATTGGGCACACGCGCGCCGGTGCCGGTGGAGGTGATCCGGTTTGCGGTGCGGCCGTGTACCGACTACCTGGCCTCCCTGGGCGCGCGCGTAGAAAAACGACTATCGCCAGACGGCCAGTCTTACCTCACTGACGAAAACAATTACATCCTCGACTGCCATTTTGACGGCATCCCCGACCCGGCAACGCTGGCTCAGGCCATTCGCCAACAGCCCGGCGTCGTCGAACACGGCCTCTTCCTCGGTCTGGCGACAGATGTTATCTTGTCAGCTTCCGGTGGCATCCAGATTCTCTCACGCCCCATATCCAACATAGTTTAGTTGCGATTGACGGCCAACACATGCCACTGCCGCACGCCAAACGGCGTCAATACATAATTCTGCAGTTCCGGGCTGACCAAGACGGCGCTGAGGCCATGATTCAAAAAGACAACCGGAGCATCGGTCACAATCATATCTTCAATTTCCGCATACAACGCCATCCGGCGGGTCACGTCTCGCTCCACCCGCGCCGCTTCCAGCAGGGCGTCTACGGTGGCATTCTGGTAGCCGCCGTTGTTCTGGCGAGAGCGGCTGTGGTAGAGAATATCCAGAAAGTTTTGCGGGTCAGGGTAGTCAGCGCACCACCCGCTGTCATAAAAGTGACCAACATTGCCACTATATAGCTCATTAAAGTATTGGTAGGGGTCTATGATGTGCGGCTCAATGGTCACGCCTAAATTGTCTTGCCACATCGTAATGAGGGCGGCTGTATAACTGCTGACGTTGCCGTAGCCAGACGTGGTGTAGGTGAGGGTGGGAAACTGGCTCATGCCGCTGTAACCGGCTTCGGCCAAAAGTTGCCGCGCCTTTTCGGGGTCATAGGGGTAGCCACGTTCCGGTTTGTAGATGTAGCCGGGCATACCAGGCGGTAGAACACCAGCAGACAGAATGGCATTACCGTCAGAAAAGGTTTCAATGAGCAATTCCCGATCCAACGCCAGGTTGAATGCCTGGCGCACACGTACATCGTCAAAGGGGGCCAGCCGGTTGTTCAGGCCAATGGTAGCGGTGCAGAGGGCAACGGCCGTTTCCAATTCATCATAAAAACGATTGTTTGGATCACGCGCCCGCTCCAGATTGGCCCCGCCAATGCCTACCAGGTCAATTTGCCCCTGCTCGTATCGCGCCAGCGATAACCCCGGCCCCAGATTGATGACAATGTGGCGGGTGGCCGCCGGTTGCAAGTAGTAGGAATCAAACCGTTCCAGCACAATCAGGTCATCATCTCGCCAGGTTTGCAGTTTGTAGGGACCCGTCCCGTTGGGGCGATGCTCCCAATTAGCCGCTGTGACATTGTTTTTATCTACCACGAAGGCAACGGGGTAGGCCAGCTTTTGCAAGAAGTAAACCACCGGCTCGCGCAGTTGCACTTCCAGCGTATGATCATCAAGGGCACGCAGCCCGCTGATATGGTCGGCCTGCCCATCCAGCATTTCCTGGACGCCCACAATGTCGCCCAGATACGTTTGGGCGGTATCAGAACCGGTAGCGGGATTGGCGGCCCGTTCCCAGGAGTAGATGACATCCTGGGCGGTGACCGGACGGCCGTCGTGGAACAGGGCATTGTGGCGCAGATAGAAGGTGTAGGTACGGCCGTCGTCACTCACCGCCCACCCCGCCGCCAGTTCCGGCTGCACCTGCATGGTCTGATCCAGCGTCACCAACCCGCTAAAAATGTGGCCCAATTCCCCATCCGGCCCGCCATGTGTTTTGGCCGGGTCCAGCGTTAACGGCTGCCCGCCATCAAAAAAAATGGCGTCGCTGCGGTCTACCCCCGCCGGCGTTTCGTTGGCCCCGCTCTGCAAGGCTTCATCTACCAAACGACAACTGAGGGTAAGCAGGGCGAGCAGGATGAGCAGGTGAAGGGGTGTGGGGGTGTGGGGGTGTGGGGAAATGCGTTTCATTATTTACGGAATTGTCATTCCGAACCCTTCGATGCCTCAGGGCAGGTTCGTCTTCGGAGTGAGGAATCCCTTTCGACTGGCTGTGTCGTCAGGATTCCTCACCGGGAACGGTTCGGAATGACATATGATGGCTAAATGCGCCGTCTCCTGGCAAAAAACAGGCCCACCAGCAGCAAGGGGATAAGCCCTACGTTGCAGATGCCGGGGTTAGCGGCGGGGGTATTGGTGAGCGGCACGGCCGTTGCCGCCGCTGATGGTGGCGTGGGCAGGCTGGCGGGCAGACCTTCGGGTACAATGGTGGGGATGGCCGCCGGGTTGATGGGCGTGGGCGTGGGTGGGATGTCTCGCGCGGGCAGCCCCAGGTGGGCGCGCCAGGCCAATTCCAGCCCATCTACGTTGAAACCATACACCTCTTCCAGGGCGGCGTCGGTGCTTTTGCCTTCGGCCAGGGTGAGGATGAGTTGTTGCAGAGGTTCACGGCCGTATGTTTCCAACAAATAGGCCACCGTGCTGTAACTCTGGCTGTAGGCGATACCCGCTTCCGTGCCGTGCGCCGAAAACGCGCCATTCAGACTGCGCAGTGGTTCAAAACTGTTGTTCGCCAGACCCCGTTCGATGTCAGCGCGAATTTCAGGGGAGGGATCGCCTTCGGCATAAACGGCCAACCCTTCTTCCAGCCAGTTGGGACGGCTGCCGCCGACGCAGCTACGGCCGTACTGCGCCACCACCAGATGCGCCAGTTCGTGCGGTACCACATCTTGCCCCCAGGTATTGGCCAGCGACGGCGGGATGCCCATGAGGATGACGTTATACTCGCTAAACGCCACGCCGCCGGCCCAATCTTGAATGTACAAAACAGCGTCACGCATATCGGCCGTATCCCCATAGATGAACAGGTTGACCTCGGCTTGCAGTTCAATGCCCATCTCGTTTTCCAGCCGCTCCAGGCCATCTACCGCCGCGTTCAGCAAGGTTGGCCCCACGTTGCCCTCATACCAGTGCAGCTTCAGATTGTCAGCCTCGACGGTGCGCCAGTTGTAGCGGATGTCGGTGAAGGTGTGGGTTTGTGGCGGCGTGGTCAGGGTATGGCCATCCGCGTCGGTGAGCGTCCAACTCCAGGTCACGGCCGTGCCCGGCGGCGGATTCCCGGAGCGCACCATCTCCCACGTCCACTGCAAGTTATCGCCTTCAATGGTTACGGGTACAGTCGCCCCCCCATCCAGGCAGCTAACCTTGCTCACGTCATAATGCAGCGTGGCCTGAGTAATTTCGGCGGGCGCGTCCACATCTAACCGGAAGGTGACACGGCGCGGGTAGCCGCTGTCATCCAGTGTGTCACTTTGCACGGTGATAGGAGGCTGGGCGGATAGGGGACGCGCGACGGCCGTGATCACGAACAATCCCATCACCAAAAACACAGAACTTTTGAAAAATCTTTGAATGCTACGAAAACCTACCGCAGAAAAACTCGTGACATGCGTGAAATTCGTAGCTTCTCTCTTGAGTCTCATTAATTGTCGTGGAAACACGGTCATTCCTTTTGGTGGGTCACGGCCGTGACCGCCACCACCAACCCCCTAATCCTACCGCCAACAAGAGGCCGCCGCCAATAAACAGGAAGGAAAGGTTGTTGGCGGCTGGTGGTTGGTGGCTGGTGGCTGGTGGCTGAGTGGGAGAGAGTGTGGGTGGTAATTCGGCAATTTCAGTAGCCGGGATAGAAGTGGTGGTGGTGGTGGTGGCAGTGTCAGGCATCGTTGTGGGGATGGCAGCGGTGGGTTCGTTGGTTGGCATCAGCGTGGCAGTGGGGGTGTGCGTGGGGCGCGGCGTGTTGGTGGGCCGGGGGGTGTTGGTCACGGCCGTGGCCGTCGCCTCGGTTGTGGGTACGGCCGTCAGGATCGCTGCTGAAGTGGGTGCGTTGGGGTCGGGTGTGGTTGTGGGGACGGCCGTACTGAGCGCCGCCGAAGTAGCCGTGCCGTCCGGTGTGCCCGTTGCGCCGCCGGTGGTGGGGGGTGGCGGCGCATTGCCCCCTGGCGGCGCTGAAGGCACAGAGCCACCTTCTTTGGCCTGCACCAGATATTGCACCGCGCCGCCAATCATGCAGTAATCCCCGGCTGTTTGCACACAGAGCGCGCCGGGCAAATCTACCGTAAACATCCCATTCTGCGCGGTGATGGTGCGGCGGCCACCCCACATGTCTACCAGGACGGCCGTGTTCGCCGTCGCTTCAATCTCCGCTTGTTGCGGCGCCGGCAGCCGGGAAAAAAGGACGTGCGTGGTATACGTGCCCTGATCCAGCCGCACCTGCCCTACTTCATTCCACCGCTCGCGCCGCGCGCCTTGCGCCCCGGCCAGGTAACGAATGGCGACCTGATAGCTGTTAAACGCCGGCCGCCGTGACCCATCCATACGCAGCAGGCCAAACGGTTCCGGGTTAGCCGCCTCATCGCCGGGAATGTCCTGCAATTTGTAGATGGCAATGCGCTGCGCCCCGGCGGCCATGGCCACGGCCAATGCCTGGGGAATATAGGCCGCCTGCTCATCCAACGTCACCTGGAACGCCCAGTTCGCCACTGGCCAGGCGGGATCATTGCTGGGCGGGGCATTGGTCTCCACCAGCCAGAGCGGTTTCCAGGGGATGCCCCGACTTTGCACCGCGCCGTAAAAAGTCTGAATCAGCGAAAAGACGGAGTCGGGCTGGAAGTAGAGGTGGGCGGTGATGGCGTCGAAGTAGTAGTTATGCGCCGGCGCGGCCGGGTCGGCTACTACCACGTCTAAAAATTGGTAGATGTAGTTGGGATTCCAGAAGTAGGTGAAAGCGGGCAGATGGATGACGGCGTTGGGGTTGGTTTCTTTGGCAACCAGATAGGCGGTGCGCTGCAACTGTAAAAAGTCTTGTGTGGAGCCGGGCCAGGTGAAACCGGGGGCGTTGGGGTCGTTGATATCCGGCTCGTTCCAGATGATCCAGTGGCGAATACGGCCGTTGTACCGCCCCACCGCCTCACGCACAAAGTTGGCCCAGGTATTGTTGGGGTCGTCATGGGGCAAATTTAACCCGGCCGGTAGGCCATTGTTCCAGGCCCAGTCCGGCACGCCAATGAGCAAACCGACAACGGTACGGCCGTTGGCAATTTCATTGTTGATCTGGGCGTCGCTGACCCGGGGCGTCCAGGTGCCGGGGCCACCGGCCTGCACCTCCGCCCACTGGAAGCGCACCCGCGTCCAGGCCACGCCCAGATTATTGGCCTCCGCAGGGTTGACATAACTCTCAACAATACCAAAACGGGCATCTACCGGGGCGGCAGCCGGTCTCTCGGCCGCGGCACTGCCAACAATGATGAGCAAAAAAAGTAGACATAATAATGCTTTCCAAAACTTCATGCCCCAAGTTTACTGGCGGCATATCGTCATGGGCAAATTGTGATGGTGTGGAGGAGGGGAAATTGAGCCACAGATTAAACGGATGGTGCAGATTCTCACGGATGAGAATTCGTGTTAATCCGTTTTATCCGTATCATCCGTGGTTAATTTTGCGGTTCTTTGAAATCGTAGAGGCCGTTTTCCACACGCCATTGGTGGCCGCAGGCAGGGTTGGGGCAGGCGAGACGGCCGTCCACCATCGCACCCAACAGCGTCTTGCAGGTAGGGCAGGCGAAAAAATGGTGGGGGGCTGTTGGGCTGCCAGATGCCGGGTGGTGTACTTCCAGGAAAACGCTGGGGGATAACTGCCACCAATTGCCCGTGCGTTGGGCGAGCGCATCTAGCTTGACTAACAAGCCAGTAGGCACAGTTTTCTTCAGCGGCGCAAAGCGATAATGGGAAACGGTCAAGGCACGCTGCGGTGCAAAGCCAACGGCCAATAACTGTTGGCGAATCCATTGCGGGTGAAAGTCAAAGTTGAGGGCGGCAAACTCTACCGGCTCTGGGGTAAAGGGGGACCAATCCTGGCGGCGGGCCGCATAACGGGCAATGGCTTTGAGGTTTTTTTTGTTGGCAAATTCCAGGATGTAACGGCCGTGGGGCCGGGCAATGCGCGCCAATTCGTGAAATAAGGCGGGCACATCGGCGGCATGATGCAGAGTACGGATTTGTACCATCGTTGAAAACAGGCCGTCCACAAAGGGCATATTGTACCAGTTGCCGGCGACGTAGAGAAAGCGGGGATCGTCGCCCAGATGCGCCTTGGCTTCGCGCAGCAGGGAGCGGGAGTAGTCAAAGAGAACGACTTGATTGTAACCGTGATATTCGTTGGCAAGACGGCCGTAGCCCGCCCCAATTTCAATTAACGTCTCCCCGGTGGGGGGCATTAAGCGGCGTAAGGCGATGCGCTCAACCTGATCTTCATAATCGCGGCCCTGCCCCTCCCAAAATCGCGTCCGATAATCCGAACCTTCATAATCACAAACGGGCGGTGTATCACTCATAGGGCCGGATTATAACCCGATTTTCTGCCAGCAACCTAGCGCGGTTCCAGCACCGCACCAGAGGCGCGCTGCGCCAACTCCTCGTTAGAAGAGGGCAAGTTTGTCACCAGGTCATTCAGAGGGTTAAACAGGTTTTGCAGTTTGGCAAAGGGCACACCCAGGTCAGTTTCGCTGAGTTTTATTTGCACGGGCACATCAGTGGAAACATGTACTGGCTGGTTGACAGGCACATCCAGATTCAGCGCGACGGGCAGCGCGGTATTGGCGGGCAGCGCCAAAATCACCGTACCATTGATGGTGCCCCCGCCAGCCGGAAGAACAAAGGTGGCGTTTACGCTCAGGGGCACATCTTCAATGATCCGCACATCAGTCGTCGTCGAAAGAGGGATGGTTGTGTTCAATTGCAGGTCTTTGTCCAGAGGAATGGTGGTAGAAATGGTGGCATTACTCATTAAAACAAAACTGTCATTTAGCCCACTAACAATTGGTTCCACCGTGTTGTTGAGGATGACGGGGAATATCAGTGGCCCCATCAGTAATAACACAATTAAGAGAATGAAGTTCAATACAAAGGAAAAGATGATGGCAAACGATTTGAACGCCTCCCAGGGTTTTCCTTCCCATACCCAGTTACTTCTTTCGTTCATTTTGACCTCCAGTTGCGCATCAAGTTGACATATTATACAAACAACATTATGGTAACACGAATATGGCAAAGTGTAAACTGCCATGTTTCACGGGAAACAATTGCGGGAACGAATGATTAGAGTAGAATTAGCATAAAGTGAGATCGGGAGAATCCGGCTGAAATCGCATGAACGACGGGTCAACAGATAGCCAACCAGCAACGGGTAATACAAACACGATTGATGTTGCTGTTTTTTTAGATTTAGACAATCTGGTAATTGGGGCCAAGCAAGCCAATTTAACCTTTGACATCAATCTCATACTCGATCAGATCAAACGGATGACACACGGCCGTATCGTCCTGCGGCGTTCCTATGGCGATTGGCGGCAGAACCAACAGTTGATGAAAGATTTGGCCGTCGCCGGCTTTTCCACGCAGTCCACCATTCGCATCAACAACTTCAGCAAAAATCTGGCGGACATGCAAATTGTGGTAGACACGATGGACACCCTGATTGATGGGCATCAGTACAGCACGTATGTCCTCATTACCGGCGACCGGGATTTTACACCGTTAGTGCAGTCGCTGCGCAAGCGGGGCAAACATGTGATCGGCCTGGGCCTGCGGCACACCGCCAGCAAGAGCTTTGTTAGTTTGTGTGATGAGTATGTGTATTATGAAGAGATTGTGCCTTCGACCAAATTAAATGATGCCCAGGTGGAACTGTTGGTACAAACGGCCGTAGACCGCTTATTAACCGAAGAAACCCAGGTGCGCGCCAGCGTGTTGCGCCAGGCCCTCTCATATTTAAGCAATGGCGCATTTGACAAAAGCTCCTATGCCGAAGGCAGTTTTCGCAAATTTCTGGAAAAATTCAGCCATATCCTGGAAATCAAACAGGTGAGCACCACCCTTTATGTCTGCCGCCCACAAAAACAGGAGCAGCCACGGCCGTTGCACGAACGGTACCGCAGCCAGCTCAAAAAAGCCCGCCTGCGTATTGTGCCGGTGGAGCAACGGTTCCTTATCCTAAAAGACATAATCGTCAATTTGCAGCAGAACGATCAATTGCGCTGGCGTGAATTGATTGACATTCTGGCAGAGAAATACGAGCGGGAAAACAAGGATATCTCTAAAAACACGGCCAATGCCATCTTGCTGGTGGCACGGCGGGCGCAGGTCATTCGCACCTTGAAAAGCAAATCCCTGTCCACCGCCCCCTTGCTGCTGGAAGTCAAAGGCGAAAAAGCGTTTCAGGAAGCGGTCATGCGCTGTGATGCGGCCTATTTGCAGGAAATGTTAGCGCTTTCCGAACCCTTTGATCTGGAAGAAGCGGCCATCGCCCTTTACTACACTCCCGGCCATGTGCGCTACTTGAAAGTAGTGATGAAAACCTATGAACCGGGGGAAAGCTGACTCTTTGGTAAGTAGTGGCTGGTGGCTGGCACCAGCCACTAGCCACCTGCCACCTGCCACCAGTTCAGATCAACTTCATCACGATGGCCTAACCCCTTGCTGTTATCAATGAAATAGAGACGGTCAGGCCGCAGGCGGTACCAGTTCACTTTTGCCAGCGCCGCTTGCATGGTGACGTCAGCCTGGGTAATGAAGGGATATTTTTGTGTATAAAGACTCACGGCCGTGTCCCGGTCATCTCCCGCCAACAGTACCACCTCACCTTCTAACTGAATCCCCTTGATGCTATCCCAATCCCGATAATCTTCCTGAATGGCGGCAGCTATTACCGCCCGCGCCCCTATATTATGCCCATGCCGGGTGTGCCCCGCCGTGAGGAAGTAGAGGTCAAAACCATCGTTCACGTAGAACACGGCCGTTGCCCACACCCCCGCTGCGCCCATTGTCGCCAACGTCATCACCCGGTGGCTCCGCATATAGGCCAATGTTTCGGCGCGTAATAGTGCTTGGCGCCCTGGCATGTCACTCACCTTTTGCACCCTGCCAGCGATCAAACAAATCTTTGGGCAGGGTAATGTCTAGCAGATCACACAGCCGGTTCACCGTCTGATCGATAATAGCCATCACCGATTGTGGTTTGTGATAAAAGGCCGGCATGGGGGGCACCACAATGGCCCCAAGCTCCGTCGCCTGCACCATCAGCCGCAAATGGCCTAAGTGCAGCGGTGTTTCACGGGGAACAATGAGCAACCGGCGGCGCTCTTTTAACACCACATCGGCCGCCCGCAACAGCAAATTATCGCTAAATGAATGGGCAATCCCGGCCAACGTCTTCATAGAGCAGGGTACAACAACCATACCATCCGTCTTAAAAGAGCCAGAAGAAATAGCAGCCGCAATGTCCATAAAACGGTATTGCACGTCGGCCAGGGCTACCACCTGTTCCGGGGTAAAGGCTGTTTCTAAACTGATGGTGATTCCGGCGGCGCTGCTCATCACCAGATGCGTTTCCACGTCAGGCACAGTACGCAGCACTTCTAATAAGCGAATGCCATAGATGACGCCGCTCGCCCCGGTTATGCCGACTATTATTTTTTTCATCGTATGCTCTCTTTTTTGATCATGCCCTTTCTGGTTCAGGGAAACCACACGGGCTGCCCCTTTAGGATAGATTGTAGCCAGAAAAGTTAAATCCCTCTACAATCTCATCAAACGACTCAGGAGAAAACGGCCGTGAAAAAAACATTTGTAAGCGATTTGCAAGCCGGAAACGTGCTAGAACACGAACCATTTCTATTGCAGGATGCCATCACCCGCAAAACGAAAGACGGCCGTGACTACCTATTAGGCAATCTGCGGGATAAGTCTGGCCAGGTAACTTTTGTCTACTGGGATGTGCCTGAATATGTCTTTCGCTGGGCACAACCCGGCCATATTGTCCTCGTCACCGGGCGCATCAATAACTACAAGGACAGCTTGCAAATTACTATCACCGATCTAAATGAATGTCTCAATCCGGATTTAGCCGCCTTCTTGCCCACCAGTTCCCGCCCCCGTGAGGTGCTGGTGGCTGAATTGAAGGATATTGTTGGTTTGTTGGCCGAACCCTGGCGCGCCCTGGTGACACAACTCCTGTTAGCGGATACTGTCTTTCTGCATCAATTTTCCATTGCCCCTGCCGCTCGCAAAATGCACCATGCCTACCTGGGCGGTTTATTGGAACACAGCCTGAGCATGGCCAATCTGGCGCATACATTGGCCGATCATTACCCTCACGTGAACCGTGACTTGCTGGTGACAGGCGCACTGCTGCACGACATAGGCAAAGCAATTGAGTATGATGTGGCACAGGGGTTTTCTTTTTCGGACGACGGCCGTCTTGTCGGCCATATTGTGCGGGCGGTGGTGCTGATCGAACAGGCCGCACACACACTCGACGCCATTTCCGATGAAGATTTGCGCCAGCTCATCCACCTGGTCACTTCCCATCATGGCACATTGGAATGGGGATCACCCATCACTCCCAAAACACTTGAAGCCATTTTGCTGCACCAAATTGATTTGCTGGACAGCCGGATACAAGGCTACTTTGACCATTTGAATGACGATGTGAGCCAAAACGACTGGACGGCCAAAGCAAGCCCCATGTTTGGCACAGAACTACGCTACCCCAACGACTACCCCCGCTCCTCACGGGCCGAATCCGGCGCCGCGGACCATGAATGACCAGACACGCCGCCTGATTACTGCCATTCACCATAACCCGCAGCAGATTGTTTTAGTCACAGCGGGGGCTGGCGCACAGGCATTGGCCGATTTATTGGCGGTAGCTGGGGCCAGCCGGACCTTACTGGAAGCCATCGTCCCGTATAGCGCCGCCTCTTTTGATAACTTTCTGGGATACACCCCGGCAAAATATGTCGCCCAAGACACGGCCGTATGCTTGGCCGGTTGCGCCCTTTCACGCGCCCGTGTTTTAGCCCCGGCTGCCACTGTCCTCGGTCTGGCCTGCTCTGCCACCATCACCACGGATTACCCCAAACGGGGCGAGCATCATGCCCACATCGCCGCCTGGCAGCCTCAAAACCTGATGACCCAAGACCTGCACCTGACCAAAGGCGCGCGCAGCCGGGAGGAAGAAGAGCGACTCATAAGTAATCTTATGTTAAATTGCCTGGCGCAGGCAATGTCCCTGCCTGAACGTTTGGTGCTGGATTTGTTACCTGCGGACAATCTGACGATTTCCGAAACAGACTATGCCCATTATGCCCGGCAAGTCACCAACCAGAAAACAGCTTACTTCGGCATCAGCGCCGACGGCCGTATCCTCACCACCCCGCCTGCTGCCGTCCTCTCCGGCGCATTCAACCCGCTGCACCAGGGGCACATCCAATTGGCGCAGACCGCCAGCCATTACCTGGGCGTCCCGGTGACGTTTGAATGCACGGCCGTGAACGCCGACAAACCCGCGCTCTCACCCGAAACCCTGCTCAACCGGATGGCCCAATTCGCCGGGCGCTGGCCTATTTTTGCCAGCGCCGCTCCCACATTTTTGGAAAAGGCGCGGCTCTATTCGGGTATCCCCTTTGTGGTGGGGTATGACACGGCCGTGCGCATCCTGCAACCGCGCTTCTACCAGGACAACCCGGACAACCTTCTTGCCGCCCTGCGTGAAATTCAATCGCTCGGTAACACCTTCCTTGTCGCCGGGCGCTTAGGGGCGGATGGCCTCTTCCACAACATATCCGACCTGCCTGTCCAGGCCCAGTTCGGCAGCCTCTTCCAACCGCTGCCTTTCCGCCTGGATATTTCCTCCACCGAACTCCGAACTAAAAACTTAACATAACGCCAACTTGTCCATTGCCTAAATCCGCTCTACAATGCGCCGCATAAAATAAATAGAGGAAACAACACAACGATGCGCATCTTGATCACCGGCTCCAGCGGCCAAATTGGCACCAACCTGGGTCTCTACCTGCAAGAAAGAGGCCACTACGTTTTTGGCATAGACAAACGGCCGAACGCCTGGACGCCCGCCATTGAAACCCTGCTGCAAGATCTGAGCGCCCCCTACCGTGATTTTGACAAGGGCATCGGCAATGTAGAATATCCGCCCGACCTGGACGCCGTCGTCCACTTTGCCGCTCATGCCAAAGTGCATGAACTGGTGCAGCAGCCCCACCGCGCCCTGGAAAACATCACTATGACCTTTAACGTGTTGGAATTTTGCCGCCAGCACAATATCCCCATCATCTTTAGCAGTTCGCGAGAAGTGTATGGCGACATCCACCGCTACATAACCGAAGAGTCCTACGCCGACTTTGCTTTTACGGAAAGCCCCTATTCCGCCAGCAAAATCTCCGGCGAGGCGCTTATTTACGCCTATGCCCAATGCTATGGGCTGAACTATCTGGTATTTCGCTTTAGCAACGTCTACGGCCGTTACGACAACGACATCGAGCGCATGTTACGGGTCATCCCCTACTTCATCCGCGAAATTCAGCACGGCCGTCCCATTACCATTTACGGCCAGGACAAAGTGCTGGACTTCACCTACATTGATGACTGCGTCAGCGGCGTCTACCGGGGCATTGAGCGATTGGTCAGCGGTCAGATCGCCAACCACACCATCAACCTGGCTTACGGGCAGGGCAACAGCCTGGTAGACATGGCCCGTTTCATCGGCGAAGAACTGGGCAAAACACCACACATGACCATCGAACCCTCCCGCGTGGGTGAAGTCACCCATTACGTGGCCAATGTGGGCAAGGCCCGCGCCCTGCTGGACTACACCCCCAAAACCCCGCTGCGTGAAGGTATTGCCAAAGCCGTGGCCTGGTCGTTGGATTGGTGGGAACAACATCCGTAAGCCGTGAACCGTAATCCGTAAACAGAGAAACGGATTACGGATTACGATTTCCGGGTTACGATTCATGGACTACATAGACATCTCCGCCGCCGTCCACAGCAAAACCGGGTTGGGGCGTTACAGCGAATCATTGGCCTCGGCCCTCATTCAGTCTCAACCTGAACGGTTTGCCCTCTTTTATAATCTGGGCAAAAACGGCCGTTACCCCCACATCCTCCCTCCCCACATTCCCCAACGAACCATCCGCTGCAACTACAAACCCTGGCGTGCCGCCGTGCTGGCCGGACATTGGGCGCATATCGGCTTTAACCGGCTCATCCCTGATGTCCGCCTGTTCCACAGCACCGAACATCTACTCCTGCCATTGCCTGGCATTCCCACCGTCCTCACCGTGCATGATCTCATCTACAAACTGTTTCCCATCTACCACAAGAAGCTCAACCACTGGTATCTGAACCTGGCCATGCCGCTATATTGCCGCCGCGCCGACGCCATCATTGCCGTTTCGCAGGCAACAAAGCAAGACATCGTCAAACAATATGGCATTGACCCGGCTAAAATTCACGTTGTGTATGAGGCGCCCTCTTCCCTATTCCAACCCTCGCCCCCGACCAGGGTCGCCCACATCAGACAGACATACCAGTTACCTGAAAGGTTCCTTGTACACCTGAGCACCATCGAGCCGCGTAAAAATCTCAACCGGCTGCTTGATGCGCTCCGCACTCTCCACCAGACCCTCCCCAATTTATCCCTCGTCCTGGTCGGGGGCAAAGGGTGGCTGTATGATGATTTCTTTGCCAAGATTGAGCGGGATGGCTTGCAAACGGCCGTACACACCCTGGGCTGGATTCCCGATGAAGACTTACCAGCCATCCTGGCCGCCGCCGACCTGGCCGTGCAGCCCAGCCTGTATGAAGGCTTTGGCCTGCCCATCCTGGAACATATGGCCTGTGGGCAGGTGGTGGCCGCCAGCCGCACCAGCAGCCACCCAGAAGTGGGCGGCGCCGCAGCGGTCTATTTTGACCCGGAAAATGTAGAGGAGATGACGGCCGTGATCCACCGCCTGCTCACCGACAAAGACGAGTACCACCACCGCCAACAACTTGGCTTCGCCCAGGCCGCCCAATTTAGCTGGGCGCGCGCCGCTCAGGAAACCATCGCCATCTATGACCAGCTCCTACAGAAATGATGAATGATGAAGGATGAATTATGAATTTTCATCCCCGCCTGGCGTTTCTTGTTCTGCTGCTGATTGTTTTCCTCAGCTACCTGTTTACCCTGGCGCAGACGCCTGTCTATGGCGACCCAACCGAATACACCTTTGTCGCCCACATGTTGGGCATCGCTCATCCGCCTGGCTATGCTTTTACCACCCTGATGGGCAAATTAATCCAGACGATTGTGCCCATTGGCAGCATTGCCTGGCGGATGCATTTGTTGGCAGCCTTGAGCGGGACGTTGGCAGCGCTGTTTGTGTTTGGCACGGCCCACACCGCCACCAAAAACCTGAGCGGTTGGCAACCAAAGGTTGCCCGAAACCTCTCAGGTTTGAGAGTAATAGCCGCTTTGTTTGCGGGACTGTCGGTGGGCACGGCCGTGAACCACTGGCAACATTCTATCCACGCCAACCCCCACATCATCACCGCCACATTTTTGCTGGCAAACCTGTATTTCCTAACCAGATGGTGGGCAGCCAACGATCAGACGCATCATCATTCGTCTGATCGTTGGCTCTATACCTTTTGCCTCTCCGCCGGGTTGGGCGTTACGCACCATCCACTGACCGTGTTTGGTTTTGTGGGGTATGCGCTGTTTATTTTGGTGGCACGGCCGTCTATCTTGCGCAACTGGAAAACGCTGCTCAAAATGCTCGCCTTTGCCCTGTTGGGGCTAATGGTCTGGCTCTACTTCCCCATTCGCAGCCCCATGAACCCTGGTTTTGGCCCCACCACCATGAACACCCTGGACGGCTTTCTGGCGCATGTGCTGGCGCGCGGCCTGACGGAAAGTCTGCCCACCTTCCCCCTGGCCGAACTACCCCATCGCCAGCTTGTCTTCTGGACACTGCTCCGTCTGCAATACACCCTGCCCACCATCCTGCTGGCGATCTTCGGTTTCGTCTGGCTGATTTGGGTGTCACGCATCACCTCACTGCCCCCTCACCCCCTCTCCCCCTCTCCGGCTCACCTACTCATCCTCTACACACTGCCCGCCCTGGGTACCTACGCCTTTGTCATCAGCCTGCGGGCGCAAGACATCATGGCCTACCTGATTGGGCCGTTGGCGGTGGTGGGGTTGTGGGCGGGGATTGGTTTGTTTGGGCTGGTAATGGTTTTTTACGCCACCGCGCAGGGGCGCAGAGGGGAGAGGGTGGCCGGAGTCCTGTCCGCCCTGATCACCCTCACCTTTTTCCTGGCAGGGCCGGTGGTGCAGTTTGCCCGGAATGCGCCAATTGCTTCGCTGCGGCATTATGATGAGGCGCAGCGTTATGTAAACGCCGTGTTTGACCAGTTTGTCGGGCAGGGAGAGGGAGCGGTGCTGCTGAATGATTGGGAGCATATGACGCCGCTATGGTACGCGCAATGGGTAGACGGCCGTTGGCCCAATCCCGCCGATGTGCGCCCCGAATTCATCTCCACCGGCGGCGCCAACCCCTGGCTGGATGCGATCTTCCGGTTCCTGCCCGGCGGCCCGGTTTACCTGAGCAATTTCCGCCCGAACGCTACTGCCGGGACGGAGTTTCGGCTACGGCCGTCTGGCCCCTTTTACCAGGTTTTAGAACCAGGGGATGAAACCCTGCCGCCGGAACTGACGCCCGCGGCGCTAACAGGGGCGGATATTGAGATAGTGGGATATTCATTGCCGGATACGGCCGTGACTGCCGGCGATTTTGTACCCCTCACCCTGGCTATGCGCGCACCGCAAGGCACGAGCGATTACTACGTACCGGTCGTACAGGTAGGCGACGGCGAACATATCATTCGCTACGAATTCACCACCGATAGCCACCTGATCACCCCCGCCTGGTGGTCTGGCGAAGTAATTGTCGAACAGTTCGACTTTGCCCTGCCCCACGATTTACCCGGCGGCAACTACCCTGTAACGGTCAGCCTGAAAAATCTCAGCCGGGATGAGGAATACCCGGCCCAACTGACGGCAGGCAATCTGGCCATAACACCACAAGATAATCCCCCCAACACGGATCATCTACTAGCAAACTTCCGGCAGCGGGTGGGGCTGGTGGGGGCAATGGGTTGGGACAACGGCCAAATCGCTCGCGCCCCCTGGTCGAATTCCATCGCCGCCAACCCCGGTGACGTTATCCACCTCGTCCTGGAATGGGAAAGCCTGGCGAAAGCCGAAGAGAGTTACACCGTGTTTGTGCATCTCATTGACGGCAACAACGTGCCCCATGTGGCCCTGGATTACACCCCGTTAGGCGGGTCTGCCCCCACCCATTTGTGGATTCCCAAATGGCTGCCCGGCCAACGCCTGCTAGACCCGTACCGGCTGGTTATCCCCCCAGACCTGCCACCTGGCGATTATTGGATTGAGGTAGGGCTGTATGAAATGGTCAACGGCCGTCGTCTGCACATCTCAGACAACAACGGCAACCTCAACGGCGACCGGTTTATTTTGGGCCAGGTGAAGGTGAGGCAGTGATGCTACTCCTCCATCTCATCCTCCCACGGTGGTGGCGGCGGGGTACGGCGGGGCATCCGGCCCTGCTCCTCTTCTTGTTTGTACACATCCAGCAGCACGGCAAAGGATTTATGACGGCGGGTCTCTTCCGCCTCACGCTGGCGCTGCTTCATTTCCTCAATTTGCTGGAAAATATCACTTTGCACCACCCCCGGAAACGGCACGTGCTCAAAGATAATGTTACTATCTACCCCGGCCGTTTCCACCTCCACAAAACCATAGTTAAAAATGGTGTGAAGCAGCCCCGGTGTATATGCTTTCACGTTTTGGATATTTTGCAGCGGCGCCTGCTTGCGGCTCTCGCCAAACCCAAAGGGCATCCGGTCAATATCAAATATGTAACGGCCGTCTAGCTGATACAAATCATTGCGCCAGTTCTCCAAATCCCAAACAAGCCACAACAACAAAATGAGATAAATCGGCGTCAAAACCCCGGCGCCCAACTGCCAGGTCACCCAATTATAACGAACTGCGAAAACAGCCAGCACGGCGATAATAGCGCCGATCAACAGTGGCCAAAACATAGCCGCCAGTGCCACCAGGAAATGCTTGTGATACGTAATCACGCCATCCTCTTCTACCCGCCACTGGTAGCGGTGGGCAATTGTGCCCCAACAGCCCAACTTTTCCGGCTCATTAGCGGCCGCGCCGGCGACTTCTTCCCCTATCAGCGCGTAAGGCTGGTCAAAACCAAAATAGGACTCAATTGAGCGGCGCACCAATGTTTGCTCCCGGCTGGCATCCAACGCGCTGACGCGCTTTGTCAGCCGTTCCAATGCCTCGGCCACCCGCTTTGGCTGGCTGATATCGTCAAATAGAATCACCCCATATTGCGAAGCCGTCGTCAACTTGACAGTGCCAAACTTAAACAGGTTAGCCAACAACGATGGTTTTAATACGGAAACACTTTGAATCTGATCAATGCGTGCTATCTTTATGTCAACACGAAAGGCGCGTAAGTTAAATTCGCGGTGAATAACCCGCCGATTGGTGACAATAAAATAATCATTTGTCCAGTCAAAAAATCGAAACACCCCCCAGGCAATGGCAAAAAGCGACAAGCCGCTGGGGCACCAAAACTGCATATTGTAGAGAAACGAACCTGGTGGCCGGGAAGCAAGATAAGTAAAGGGCAACACTGTAACCAGCAAAAAAAGTAAGATAACCGGAATCAGACGTACAAATAAATACCACCCACTACGCCGGTCAATAAACTCAATCAATTCATCCGGCAGTACCTTCATAGTATCGCTACGCCGGTCTCGTTTAGCCTTCATCTTGAGGGCTTCGGCATACTGCGCCTCTGGGAAACCGGCTACTTGCGTGTCGGTGGCGTCGTATACCGGCTCCAGAGCATCAATGACATCGTGATGGCCGCTCAGAAATGGCAAAAAATCACGGCTGCGCAGCACCAACAAACGCACGGGCTGATCGTCGTGTGCTTTGGCTTGGATTGCCGCCGGGTGTACATGGGGGGCAAAAAGCCAATCGAGGCCAAAATAATCGCCAGGCAAATAATGGCGGGATTGGGTGACAATACCGCGTTCGACTGTTTTAGCGTAGAGCCGGCCGCTTTTGACAATAAACAGGCTGTCGGCGGCGTCACGTTGATAGGCCACGATTGCGCCATCACGATACTCGTACTCTTCCACCAGCGCCGCCAGGTCGGCCAGGTCTTCGGGGTCTAGCTCTTTGAACAAGTGATAGTTTTGCAGGAACTTCAGTTTGGTCGTCATATCCAAAATCAGTCTGATAGGTTTTCCGGTTGATTGGTCAGAATTTTAACACACCAAAAAGATTATGTGAAGTGGAATCGGGCAGAGATTGGGGCTGCCCAGGATTGGGCAGGCACAAAGCCTGTCCCCATTGGAGCGTAGGCGGCAGGGTGAAGGAGCCATCGGCCTGTGGGGGGAAATCCAGAACACGCCGCACGGCCGTAATGTTCAACGCGCCATAAATATGCGGGAACTGCACCCCCGTCTCATAACAATCTTCATACACCAGCGGCGCTGTGAGCCGTGAAGGGTCAATGCACAGCAATAACAAATCGGTCTGCCCCCGAAAACGTTCATTCGCCGGAACCAACACCTGCTCAACGGTGGAGCAGTGAATGAAGCCTTCTGTCGCCAATGAACCGGTTGTGTACTGTCCCCCCATCACGGCCGTTTCCCATTCCTCTCTACGGGCAATGTGCAGAATGATCATACCGCCATTATCCCCCGCATATTCCCCTCTTGCCAGTCAGTGCTATAATAACCCTCATTTGCTCGGAAATGTGGAGCTCTCCGGCGAACGAGGGCCTATGATTATTTTGTATAACCCCCAATCGTCAGCCAACCGCAAACCCATTCTGCCCATGTCATTGCTGGCAGTAGGGGCCGTACTGGAAGGGCACTATACATACGAAATCGTGGATGGCAATCTGCTAGATGACCCATTAGCCGAACTGCACGGCCGTATCCAACAAGCCGGCCCCACCCCTATTCTGGCCGTCACTGTCATGCCCGGCCCACAGCTGCAACAGGCCGTCCCCCTCTGCCGCGAACTCAAACGCCGCCACCCCCATCTCACCATCGTCTGGGGTGGCTACTTCCCCACCCAACATTGGGACGTCTGCCTGCGCGCCGACTTTGTAGATTACGTCATTCGCGGCCACGGCGAATACGCCTTCCGCCAACTGCTTGACCACCTGCACGGCCATACCAATCCCCCAATCTCCCAATCTCCAATTACCCCATTACCCCATTACCCAGTTACCAAATTATCCATCCCTGGCCTCGCCTACAAAAACAACGGCCGTCCCCTCACCAACCCCCTGGCCCCCATCCCCGCTCCCAAAAACCTGCCAGCCTGGAACTTTGACCGTGTACCCGTCAGCCGTTATGTACGCCCCACCTTTTTAGGGTCACGCACCCTGGGCTACCACTCCTCCTACGGCTGCCCCTTTTTTTGTAACTTCTGCGCGGTGGTGAATATGGTTAACGGCCGTTGGCTGCCGCAAACGGCCGTGCAACTGGAACAAATCGCCCGCCTATACCAACAGCAATGGGGCGTTAACGCCATCGAATTTTACGACAACAACTTCTTCACCCAGGAAGCCCGCGTCGCCGAATTCAGCGAGCGCATCATGGACATGGGCATTGCCTGGTGGGGCGAAGGCCGCATTGATACCATGATGCAATACAGCGACCGCACCTGGGCGCTCATGCGTGACGCCGGTCTCAAAATGGTCTTTCTGGGCGCAGAATCTGGCTCACAAGACACCCTCAACCGCATGGACAAAGGCGGGCAGATGACGCCTGAGAAAACGCTGGCGATGGTGCGCCGCATGAAAAGTTACGGCATTGTGCCTGAACTTTCCTTCGTCATGGGCAATCCACCTGACCCCGAAGCCGACGCCCACCAGACCATGAATTTCATCCGCCAGGTGAAACAAATCAACCCCGCTACCGAGATCATCATGTACCTGTACACTCCCGTACCCCTGGCGGGTGACCTATATGATGAAGCACAAGCCGAAGGGTTTGCCTTCCCGCAAACCCTGGACGAGTGGGTCAGCCCGGCGTGGCTGAACTTTTCCCAGCGCCGCAGTTTAACCATGCCCTGGATCAAACGGCCGTTACACCAACAACTGCATGACTTTGAGCGCGTCCTCAATGCCTATTACCCCACCACCACCGATACCCGCCTTACCGGCGCCCGCCGCCGCCTGCTGAAGCTCATCTCATCCTGGCGCTACCACACCCACATCTACCGTTCCCCCCTGGAACTGCGCGCCCTGCACCGGCTCATTGCTTACCAGCGGCCAGAAACCTCCGGCTTTTGAATACCCATTCCCCAATGGCAAAGGACCAAACCGTATGAGTACACCGGCTGTGGCGCATTCGCGCTCCCCCACTATACCCCAGGCACTTCCACCTCACCTGACGCCATTGGAAACGGCCGTCTGGCGAGCCATTGCCTACGCCGACGTGTTTGACTATCCGCTCACGGCCGTTGAAGTTCACCGCTACCTGGTGGAAGCCGCCGCCACCCTGCCCGAAGTAGAAGCATCACTAGACCACCTGGCAGAGACTCATCTCTGCCAGGCGAATACGTACTACACCCTTCCCGGTCGCCAAAACACCGTCGCCATCCGCCAGGAGCGGGGGGAACACGCCCGCCAGTTGTGGCCGGTGGCCTTAAAATACGGCCGTTTACTGTCCAGCCTGCCCTTCACCCGCATGGTCGCGGTCACCGGGTCGCTGGCCGTAGACAACGTAGCGCTGAATGGGGATATAGATTATTTATTGGTGGTAGCCAACGGCCGTGTCTGGCTCAACCGCGCCTTTGCCATCCTCATTGTGCGCCTGGCCGCCCGGCACGGCCACACCCTCTGCCCCAACTACATCCTGGCCGAAAACGCCTTATTCTTCTCCGAACACAACCTTTACACCGCGCACGAAGTAGCGCAAATGGTGCCCCTTTCCGGCCTGCCGGTTTATCAGCAGATGCGGCAAATGAATAGTTGGACGGCAGCGTTTCTGCCAAACGCCAATGGCGCGCCCCATGTCATGGGGGACGGCCGTGCCCTGCACCCCCACCTGCAAGCCCTGGCCGAACTCCCCTTGCGCACGCCCCTTGGCCAATGGCTCGACCGGTGGGAAATGCAACGCAAAATCCGCAAATTTCAACCACAAGCGGCCGGCTCAGACGCCGCGTTTTCCCGCAACTGGTGCAAAGGCCACTTCGATACCCACAAACAATACGCCCTCACCGCCTACCAGACCCGACTAGAGGAAAGACCAAGACCCTAAGGGTTTTCTGAAACCCTTAAGGTCTCAGGAGTACCCCATGACAGACATCCTTTTCGGCCAATCCTACTACCTCCGATTTGACCCCAAACTGTGGGCCGCCATGCAGCCCTACCCACCCCTGGGCACACTGTACGCCGCCAGCGCCATGCGTGCCCACGGTTACAGCGTCGCCCTGTTCGATGCCATGCTGGCCGCTTCCACCGACGAATGGGCGCAGGCACTCAATCAGCACCAACCTCGCTACGCCATCATCTACGAAGACAACTTCAACTACCTGTCCAAAATGTGCCTGCTCAACATGCGCGAAGCCGCCTTCACCATGATCCAGCAGGCCCAGGCGCAGGGCTGCATCACCATCGTCTGCGGCTCAGACGCCACCGACCACGCCGAAGCCTACCTGCACACCGGCGCTCACTACGTCCTGCTCGGTGAAGGCGAAGAAACCCTGGCCGAACTCCTGCAAAAATTGTCAATTGCTAATGGTCAATTGACAATTGACCATTGCGCCACCATCCCCGGCCTGGCCTACCACACCCCAGACGGCCCCCGCCGTAACCCCCGCCGCCCCCCACTGAAAAATGTAGATGCCTTGCCCTTTCCTGCCTGGGATCTGGTGGATGTACCTCGTTACCGCCAGATATGGCAGCAAAAACACGGCTACTATTCCATGAACATGGTCACTACCCGTGGCTGCCCCTATCACTGCAACTGGTGCGCCAAACCCATTTGGGGCGAACGCTACCACTCACGCAGCCCCCAAAACGTGGCCGCCGAAATGCACTGGTTACAAGAAACCTTCCGGCCCGACCACATCTGGTTTGCCGACGACATCATGGGGCTAAAACCGGGCTGGTGGGCAGAATTTGCCACAGAAGTGGAAGCACGCCAGATTCACCTGCCCTTCAAATGCCTCAGCCGCGCCGACCTGATTGTACGTGACCCGGCTAATGTCCATGCGCTGCGCCGCGCCGGGTGTGAGATTGTCTGGTTAGGGGCAGAATCAGGCGCGCAGCATATTTTGAACGCCATGGAAAAGGGTACCACCGTTGAACAGATTTATGAGGCCGCCCGGCAGCTTCACGCCGCCGGAGTGCGTGTGGGCTTCTTTTTGCAGTTTGGCTACCCCGGTGAAACACGGGCCGATATTGAAAAAACGCTGCAAATGGTACGCGATTGCCAGCCGGATGACATTGGCATGTCCGTTTCTTATCCACTGCCCGGCACCCGGTTTTATGAAAACGTGCAGCTGCAGTTGAGCGCAAAACAAAACTGGACGGACTCGGCTGACCTGGCGATGATGTACCAGGGGCCATTTTCCACTGCATTTTACCGCCAACTGCATGTGACGCTGCACAAAGAGTTTCGCGCGCGGCGAAGCTGGCAAACGCTGCGAGATGTGGCCGGGAAGCCCGCCCGCTGGCAGCCCGGCCATGTGCGGGAAATGGTCGCCATTCTGTACCGCTTAGCCACATTACCGGTGGCCCGGCATCAGCTGGCGCGGCTGGCAGCTGCGTCCCATGAGGGGGTACCCACGCCCCCCCATATGTCTCTTTCTGAGGCGGCCCAACCCACGCCCCAGCGGGAGTGAAACCCGCATTTTGCCCCACGAAACTGTGGATAACTGACCAATAGTTGTGGAAAACCCCCTTGTTTTGTGGAAAATAGTTGGCTCGGTTTATGTCACCTCGTTGCCCGGCAGCGCCAGATATGGGGGTGGAGAGATATAACGGAGAAGATGTGGGGCGGGGCACAAATAGGGGGCTACGGCCGTGTCCAGCCCCCTGTTTCAGTTCCCGGCAATCTTTCCTGACTTTTCTCCGCGCGCTGCCACCACATACAGGCACGCCGGCTAAAACCCGGCTATATATCAGGCCTAAATCTGCTTATCCACAAACTAACACCCCCTACTAATCACTACTGCCAATAAGAATCTAAAAACAAAACATTGGGAAAATGTTGTGTTATACAGAACCCTGCTGGCCCTCAAGGTGAACGTGATATAAGGATATGTTGGTATACAGGCGTTGCGCAATCCAATATCTCAATATCTTAATATCTTAATATCCTCAGTCATACGGCACCTTTATTCTGATAGCGTTCCCAGGCCTATAGTGGCATTGTGGTCTGGGGTTTGCAGGCGTTGTCCATTTTCATCATACATGCCGACCGTTAATGTATAGGGCCCCGCAGACGGCAGCCTTAGCGTGTGGGTATCCAGAATGTACTCGCCGGGTAGCCAGCCGGTGGTAGGGCGCGTCCAGCCGGCCGGTATGGCATCTGATTGCGCCGCGATCTGTCCTTGCGCGTTGAGCAGATGCACAAAGACCCGGTAGCTGCCGGGAAAGGGCGCTTCAGCGCGCCATAGTAAGGTGATCTGGCACGGGTTGCCCGGCTGTTGGCAGCCTGCGTCTGGCGTAAACCCAACCAGCGTTGCCAGTGGTTGGTCAGCTAAGCCCAGAGAGACATGTACGGCCATTGCCATAGCTACCGGCGCCAACAGGCGCTCTGGTTCCTGGATGGATAGTACATCGGGTAAAACGGCCGTGTGCCCCGCCGGTGTACTGATCTGCAAGGTATACGGGCCACCTGGAAGTGTCACCGGCAGCGCCAGCGCCAACTGGCTGCGCCACCCGCCTGGCCCATACGCGGGCAGCGCCACCGGCCAGGTGTGCTTCACCGTGTCCGTGTTGTCCGCCAGGGAGAGCGTAACGGCCGTGTCCGCTTCCCCGGGTAATGACCATAACAACGTCAGTACAACGGTGTCACCAGGGGCGGCCTGGACACGGTCCAGAAATGCGCCATGAATGGTAACGGCGTCATCAGCAAACAACACGCGTTCCAGGACGGCCGTTTGCGTGGGCGGCTGCACGTCAATTTGCCCTAATGATAAATAGGGGCCAATCGGTTGCCCCTGTTCATAAACCGTCAGCGGCATCAAGGATTCCCGGTCAAATAAAGATAATTGCAGCGTGTAGGCGCCGGGCGGCGTGCCTGGCAGCAGGTCTATCAGCAGGGCCGTCCGCGCATACTGGTCCAGAGGCCAGGCCGTAGTGGGGGGAGCGGCGCGTGACCAGCGGTCGTCCCGCAAATCGGTTGTTGACCAGCGCATGCCCGCCGCATCTACCAGCACCAGCCCCACCCGGTACTCGTTTTCCAGCGGGGCCGCTGCCTGCCAATAGAGGGTGACAGGCAGCGGTTGGTCGGCGGGCACGGCCGTTGGCCAATACTCCATGCCCAGCAGCCGTATCTGCGCCGGATTATCCGGGCTGCCAAAGGTCACGGACGGCGCGGCAAAACCCGCCAGCCCCGTTTCACTCAGACGACTATGGCGCAGCGGCGTGTAGCCAGGGTCCACCAGCAGCCATTTAGCTGCCAGCAGCGCCAGCCCCACCACCAATAGCGCCGCCCACCAACGCGCCGGTAGGGAGGTTTGTGTCTCGGATTGGCGGTGTGTCGCCGGTGTTCGCCACAACATGAAGGCCAGTGCGGCCAGACTGAGCAGCGAGAGGGCATTAGCCAGCCAGCGCAGCGGCGTCTCGCCAAAGGCCACAACCAGGGTATGACGGCCGTCCGGCACGGCAAAGGTAATCTGCCCATCTGGATTGCCGGGAATGATGGAGACTTCTTTTCCATCTACCCAGGCGCGCCAGCCAGGAAAAAAAAATGTGCGAAAGTGGGCGGTGAAGGGCACGGCCGTTTCCACCTCTATATCAGCGCGCAAGGGGTGGTAGACGGCCGTGAGGATGCGCGCCCCCTCCGGCAAATCGGCCGGCGATAACCGCTCGGCCAACACCGGTGAGATGGATTTAGCCGAAGGCATTTGCCTGACGGCCGTAGGCAACAGTTCCGCGCTGGCGGTGGTGCCCACCGTGTCCGTTGCCGCTTCCCAGCTAACCATACCCGCCAGGCTGGTATCGGCCGGCGGTACACAATGCTGTGGATACAGCCAGCCCCAATGGGCGGTGGAGAGGAGGAGGATGAGGAGAAGAGGTAACCCATAATCAGTAATCGGTAAGCGGTAAGGGCGTATTTCATCCATCACTGCTAACCGATTACCGTTTCCCGGCAGCAGGCCGCCGCAGAGCAATGCCGCTGCCAGGGTAGCCGGGGCCAGGAAACGCCAGGGAAATTGAAAGGTTTGCAGTAAGGGGAAGGCGTCCCACAACGGCCGTGACACGGCCGCCACCAGCGCCACATACCCCACCAGCGCCAACGCCAGATAGCCGATCAACCAGCGATGGCCGGGCAGACGCCGCCAGGCGACGGCCGTGCCCGCCACAGCCAGCAGCGCCAGCAATGCGCCCAACCCCCGTTCCGGCCAATCATTGAGCAGCGACGGGTCGGCCTGACGTGGCAGGGCCAAGAGTTGGGAGAGGGGAAGAAAGTTGTTGAAGTAGAGGAAAGGCCAGGCGCTTGTGGCCCGGTCAAATTGCACAAAGTGGCGTTCGGCGATGGCGGGCAGCCAGAAAAAGGCGCTGCCCCCCATCCCCAATGCCAGCGCCAACAGGCCGCGCCATAGGCTGGCCCAACTGCGTTCTGCCAACGCCATTGCCAACACCCAACCACCCATGAAGGGTAGGAAAGCATAAGCGGTTACGTCGTGGGTGAAGATGAGCAGGATGAAGCTGAGGACGGCCGTTGCCAGACCCAGCCGCGTCCTCTCCATCTGCCAACGGCGCAACCCCCACAATACCAGGGGCGCGATGACCCAGGCGACCGTTTCCGACAGGCTGGCGCGGTAGAGGGCGACGTAGGCATGGTAAGGGGCGTAGAGGGTGGCTACGGCCGTGACTACTGCCCCTTTGTCGCCCCACAAATCCCGCGCCAGCAGCCAGGTGGCCCAGCCGGAGGCCACCACCGCCAGCGCGTAGACGCCGTTCAATGCCAACCCCCATTCCAGCCCCGCCAGATGCAGCCCGGCGGCCAGATACGCCGAGAATGGGGATTGAAACTGGTACAGCGGATAGCCATACCCCTGCGCCATATGTGGCGCCCACCGGCTGAACAAGACCCCTTGCCGCAACAGCGCCTCGATCTGCACCGCCCGCCACAGATGAAAGACATTGTCAAAACCGCAAGTTAGCGCCCCACGCAGTAGCGGCTGAATGGCCGGTATGGCCAGCAAAGTGACCAACGCCAGGCTCAGGAAACGGCCGTTTGTCTGCCATTTCTTAGAGATTGGCGATGGTTCAGATGAGTTCTTATCCGGCTCATTCATGTGGGCTGAATGTTAACACAGTTCAGGTGAGTGGACTTTAGCGCGCTTGAGCGCGTTTTTCATAGCAACCGCCGACTTGCAAATCGGCGGCGAATGAACCAAATTGAGTAATGCGTTACTACCGCCTCGCCAATTGTTGTTTCCTTAGCGGTATGCTAGAATCAGCCCTTACCCACTGGCGCAATCAACGATTGCGCTATATTTTTGTGGGCTGGTTGGGTAGTTTACCGGCCGAAGCAATTAAGCGGGTGAGTACCGGGAAGAGGACACCCACGGAGGTTCTAACAATGAAAATGAGAATGTTACTGTTGCTGGCGGTGGCGCTTGCCGCCATAGCAGCTATCAGCCAGCGGGCGGCGGCGCAAGAAGTTGTCTCTGGCAACCTGTTCACTAACCCTGGCTGGGAATCGGGCTATTATAATCAAGATGGCATCCCGCAAATTGCCGTACCGAACGGCTGGCGTATGCACTGGATAGATGGGCAAGCATTTGAGGGTACGAATGGTATCGTTGCCAACCGACCGGAGACGGTGGTGTGGAATATCGAAGACGCGCCGCCCCATGAACGGCCGTTGTTTTTCCGTGATGGCATTTACACCCTCAAAATTTTCAAACCCTGGGCGCCCATGTACGCCGCCATTTCCCAAGATGTGACGGGATTGGAGGTGGGGCGGAAATATCGTATCTCAGCGCCCATCTATGTGGACATCATTGAAGATTATGCCGGTGGCAACAAAGTACCGCCTTCTGATCCACGTATGGGTTTTGTCCGTTTTGGCGCCGGGCCTACCGGTTCCACCTGGTTGAATGCCTCGCAAATTACGTATAGCCCTTACTGGACGGCCGAAAACGTCAACCCTTTTTACCAGAGTATGCCTACTTTTATTTGGGATTTTGTGGCTACACAGCCAAACATGACCATTTTCATTGAAGTCGGCTCCCGTTATCCCTATCCCAACAACGGCTTTTTCATGGATACCGTCGGTTTATTTGCGCTCAACGAAGTCAGCGGCGTGGTTCCTGGTGGTGATACGGGCAGTGGCAATAATAGCGGCAGCGGCTCGTCTGGTTCCGCAGCGCCGGTTGCGCCGCCTCCCCCCGCGCCCACCGTGGCCGTCACACCACGTGAAGACGGCTCGATTGTGCATGTGGTGGTGCCCAATGATTCTTTCTGGTCTATTGCCATTCAGTATGCCCCGGTTTTGGGTATTCCGGCAGACCAGGCGTTGAACCAGATTCGAGAATTGAATGGTAACCCGCAGTTCATCAATATCGGTCAGGAATTGCTGATTCGGGAGGCGGGTAATTTTGTGCAGGGTGGCACAGCCAGTACAGAGGCGCAACCAGCGGACGAGGCGGCTGCGTCTGAAATAACGTCTGCATCTGACGAGCCTACGGCCGAAGCCAGCGGGGAAACCATCGTGGTAGAAGGTGAACCACTGGAGGCAGCTACACCCGAACCAACAGCGCCACCACAGACGCCGGCTGGCGTGTGTGTGGCTGCTTTTGAGGATACCAATGGCAATGGGCAGTTTGAAGCGGGTGTGGATTCGCTGAAAGCGGATGCGGCCATTACGCTGTTCAAAGATGGGCAAACGGTGTCCACCTACATTACCGATGGTTTTACCGATGTACATTGTTTTGAAAACCTGACGCCGGGGGCATATCAGGTGCAGTTATTCCCCCCGGCCAACTTTGTGCCTACCACGCCGGACTCCTGGGCCATTAGCGTCTCCGAAGGGGTGCTGATCCCAATACAATTTGGGGTGCAGTATCAGGAACCGGCAGCGGTGGCGGTGGCGGATGCAGGCAGTGTGGAAATGAGCGTGGCGGACACGGCCGTGACCGACGTTTCTGCTCCCACGCCGGCTCCGGCAACCAGTGAAACTACTGCCGACAATGGTGGTTTTCTGAATAACATAGGCATGATTGTTATTATTGCTGCGGTGGTACTGCTGCTGCTGGCTGGCGCTGGCATTGTCATGCTGCGGCGCGGGTAGGAAGAAGGTAATTGAGTAATTGGGTAACTGCGTAATTAGTGCAGTTACCCAATTACTTAGTTACTCAATTACTTATTTCCTCAACCGTTCATATTCCTCTGGCGTATCCAGATCACAAATCACTGAATCTGTAGCCACCGGCAGCCGGTAGAGAGCATGGGGGTATGCCTGCAATAGGGCGCGGGGCGCTGCGCCTACGGGTAATCGAAGCAGTTCCGCAAAGTAGCGGCGGCCAATCAGTACCGGGTTGCCGCGTTGCCCGTTAAAGGTGGGCGCAATCAACTCCCCTTTTCCTTGCCAGAAAGCTGCCAGCAGTTGGTCATAAATAGCTGAGGTCACCATCGGCTGGTCGGCCAGGATGACCAGTACGGCCGTGACGCCCTCATCTAACTGCCTTATCGCTGTTTGCAACGACGACAACATTTCCCCTTCTCGATAATCGGGATTATGAACCAGGTGTGGCTGAGGCCAGCCAGCAAAACGCCCAACCTCCGCGCCGATGGCGTCGGCCTCGTGCCCGGTGACGACGATGATTTCATGGACGAGGCTCTGGCTGACCTGATGCAGCGTTTCGCCCAACACGGTGCGCGCGCCCCAGGGCAGCAGTTGTTTGGGCTGGCCTAACCGCTGCTGCATACGCCGCCCCTCACCCGCCGCCAGGATCACGGCCGTGACCGGCGTTTGCACCTCCCGTACCGGCGGTTCCTTTTGCACCGCACCGATGACCACGCGCTGGACACGGCCGTGTGACCGCATCAATACCCGCCGCGCCACCTGCCGCGCCGCCGCCAGTTCTGTTTCCTCTGCCACCTTGTTGATCAGGGGAATGACGCGGGCGGTCGGCGGCACATTTTTCAACCCGCCTAATGGATGGGTCAGCAACATAGCCAGCGTTTCTGGCGTCAAGAAGTCATCGGCGGACAACCCGGTAATGGCGCTGACTCGTTCCGGGCGGTGGGCAACGGCCGTAATGGGATGTTCCAGCGCGTCAATGCCTACAACGGGGATGATCAATGTGCTTTCCGGGGGGATGACCGGTTCATGGTCTGCCGGGGCTTTCACCGGGCGCATTCGGGAACCGTCGGCTTCTACCAGGACGTGATGGACGGACGGCCGTTGCCACAAGGCCACCACCTCTTCCGGGGACAAGCCAAATGCCTTCTCTCCCTCCACGCGCCCTACCACCAGGGTCATACCATGCTGTTGTAACTGCTCTTCCAGGGGAGATAAATTATCAATGTAGGTTACGGACGGGGACTGCCGGATTTGCGCCTGAAAAATGCGCGTGGTGGTGCTGGTAACAACACCCGGCCTCAACGCCCGCGCCAGGGTAAACATCAGGCTGGTTTTGCCCCCCCCGCCAACAATAGCCGCCAATTCCGGCGCATCCCCAAAGCCAAAAGCCTCTGGCAGATTCATACAGGCTGGTTTACTCTGGCTCAATGCCCATCGCGCGCAACTGTGCGGCTAACCGCGCTACCTGTTCCTCGGCCAGTTTGGCCCTTTCCTCGGCCAGTTTGGCCTGTTCCTCGGCCAGGTCGGCGCGTTCCTTGCCGGTGAGCAACAGGTTGCCTTCTTCGTCTTGCCAGCGCAGCCAGGTCGCTTCCATGTCCCGGTAAACGCCCTGCCACAGGGTGACGCCCACGCCCACCTCGGCAAACCAGGTTTTTTTGCTCTCCTGATACCGGGTCCCTTTCAGGCTGTAAATGTGCAGCAGCTTGTTACTGAGCTGGCGATTGGGATCAAAAACGACATAAAAGCCAATACCCAGGCGGGCGTATTGTGTCAACTTATACCCGGTTTCCTGACCCTTGCGGTTGGAGACGATTTCGACAACAACATCGGGCGGTTTGCCATATTCCCAGATGAAGTAAGAGCGGTTTTCCTTTTTCCACACATCGGCTGGCGTTTCCACATCCAGACTGATCAAAGCATCAGGAACGAGGGGCTGCTGGCGAGGAGTAAAATAGAGAGCGACATTCGCCATAGCCAGGAAGGGACGGCCGTCTGCCGGCCCACGCCACGACGCATACAGACTGTCAATCAGCAAATCCATTTGTCGTTCGGAAAAGATGTTGTCCACGGGCGTATCATCCTCCGTTACCAGGTGGCTGACATCTACGGGGTCAGGCAGTTCGTGTTCTTCTTGATAGATGAAGGTGCGTTCCAAAACGGGTTCGGCCATTTCTCTATACCTCCGCTGCGACAATTGTACCGCATATTTCCCGTTGCTCAATCGTCCTCTGGGCGACAGGTGGGGAATAGGGGGGAATTGTAGAATGACGGCTATATTGTTTGCAAGACTGGGAGATTGAGAGATTAGGAGACTGATTCAATCTTCCAATCTCTAATCTCTAATCTCTAATTGATGGTGACACAATGCAAAATGAAAAGACACGGCCGTATTCCCCCTACCAGCCACTAACCACCAACCACCAGCCACGACGCAGCTGCCTGGGCTGCATGGGCAAACTATTTCTCGGCAGCATTTTGCTGCTGGCGCTGGCTATTTTTGCGGGCGTCCTCATTGCCGGAACGCTGGTTTATTCCAACCTTTCGGCAGAAATTGAAGAAGGCATTACCAAGTTGGACGCCGCCCGCGACCGGGAAACGTTTGAGACCACCCAGATTTTTGACCGCAACGGTGACCTGTTGTGGGAAATTTTTGGCGAGGGCAAACGCACGGCCGTGCCCCTCAGCGACATTCCCCAGGATATGATTCACGCCACCATCTCTGTGGAAGACGACACCTTCTACGAAAATGTGGGCGCGGATGTACCCTCGTTGGTGGCGGCGATCATTGCTAACTTGCGGAATCGGGACGGCCGTCCAGTGGGCGCATCTACAATCACCCAACAACTCGTCCGCCACCTGGTCTTCGATTACGACGAGCGCACCGAAATCTCCTACAACCGCAAAACCAAAGAGATCATCCTGGCCTGGATCATGAACCGGGATTACAGCAAAGATGAGATTTTGGAGATGTACCTGAACGAAATTTACTACGGCAACCTGGCCTACGGCATTGAAGCGGCGGCGCAGACCTACTTTGACAAGGCGGCCACCGACCTGACCCTGGGCGAAGCCAGCCTGCTGGCGGGGCTGCCGCAAAGCCCGGTGGAACTGGACCCGCTGCGCAACCTGGAAGCGGCCAAAGCGCGCCAATGGCTGGTACTCAACCTGATGGTCGGCGATGGTTTCATCAGCCAGACAGAAGCCGAAAATGCCTACCAGCAGCCGCTGACCTTTGCTGCGCAGGTGGTCAGCCTGACGGCGCCTCATTTTGCCGTCTATGCCCGGCAGCAGCTAGAGGAGATGTTTGGCGCGGAGATGGTGGCCAATGGCGGCCTGCGTGTCACCACCAGCCTGGACTTGAACTACCAGCGGCTGGCCGAGCAGTTAGCCCGCCAGCATGTGGCTTCCATTGACCCGGCGCACAATCTGACCAACGCGGCCCTGATTGCCTTGAACCCCAATAATGGCGAAATTTTGGCGATGTTGGGCAGCGTGGATTATCACAATGATGCGATTGACGGCCGTGTCAACGTCACCCTTTCGCCGCAGCAGCCCGGCAGCTCCATCAAGCCGCTCACCTACGCCGCCGCCCTCTCGCCTATTGGCGACCAGCCGCCGGCCTGGACGGCCGCCGACCTGCTCTGGGATGTGGAAGTGAAGTACCCCCAATTTGACGGCAGCAGCTACAAACCGGTCAATTATGATGGCGCCTATCATGGCCCGGTACGGCTGCGAGCGGCGCTGGCCAACAGTTACAACGTGCCTGCCATATTGACGCTGCAAGACATTGGCGTGCCCCGCTTCATGGAGTTTGCCCGGCAAATGGGCATCACCACCTGGGGCGATGACCCTAACAATTATGGCCTGTCGCTGACGTTGGGCGGCGGCGAAGTAACGCCGCTGGATATGGCTACCGCTTACGCCGTATTTGCCAACGAAGGACTAAAGGTGCCGCCGGTGGCCATTTTGCGGGTGCAAAAGAGCAATGGCGAGGTGCTGTTTGAACAGCCGCCACAGGCCGGTGCGCAGGTGCTTGACCCCCGTGTGGCCTTCCTCATCAGCGATATTCTGGATGATGATACGGCGCGGATGGCGGCGATGGGGCGGGATAATCCGCTGGCGCTGCCCTTCCCGGCGGCAGCCAAAACAGGCACGACCAATGATTACCGCGACAACTGGACGATGGGGTACACGCCTGATCTGGTGGTGGCGGTGTGGACGGGCAACACGGACAACAGTCCGATGGTGAACATCTCTGGGCTGACGGGGGCCGCGCCGCTGTGGCGCGATTTTATGACGGCCGTCTACGGCAACTACGATCTGCTGTCCACATTGGGCGTGGAGGGGCCGCGCGAATTTACGCCGCCGGCAGGGTTGGAGAAACGGCCGTTGTGCACCCTTACCAGCATCACCCCTGGGGCGACGGAGTGTACACCGTCCGGCCAGGAGTGGTTCCTGGTGACGACGCCGGCGGACGAACCCACCCCTGACCCCTCCCTGGTGCGCTGGCAACAGATTGAACCCGCCGTGTGGCGGGCCACGGCCGTGCCGCTGCCGCCCCTACCCGCCGAAATCCTGGCCGCGCAGCCGGTGGATGACAAAACGCCGCCGCCGCAAATCTATTGCCATTTTGCCCAGGGCACGGATGTGTCTGTGCTGCCGCCCGACGCCCTGCCCCAACTCTTCCTGGCCCCGCCGCGCAACCCGGAAAGCCTGAAAGCGGCCCACGAATGGGCGCAGGCGCGTGGCCTGCCGCTGCTGCCCACCCAGACCTGCACCGACGACCTGCTGGCCATCGCCCGCGACCCCAACCGGGTAGCCACCTACCGCATCACTAGCCCGGCGCAGGGGGACAGGGTGAACGGCGTCCTGCCCATTGTGGGCACGGCCGACTTTGACCCGCAGGTGGTGCAGTTCTACAAAATTGAACTGGGCATCCCCAGAGAGGATGGCAACTACGATTGGGTGACGTTGGGCGACACGCACAACACGCCCGTCATCAACGGCCCGCTGGAAATGCTGCACGCCGACGCCTTGCCCCCCGGCAACTACCTGCTGCGCCTCATCGTGGTCAAAGACAGCAACTACGTCGGCGAACCGCACACGATTGCCATTACGATTGGATCATAGGGCCACGGATGGGACGGATAAGACGGATTTTCACGGATAATCAGTAGAACGAAACGTCTTGCGGTGAGACATCCGATTTATTGGGGAAAGTCGGATGTCAGTTTAATTCGGCAATAGAAAGGTGTCATTCCGAACGAAGTCTTCGGAGTGAGGAATCCCTACACCTCGATTATTCCAGATAAATGGGATTCTTTGGAAGATACTTCGATAAGCTCAGTACAGGCTCTCGGAACGGCAATTCGCGGATTGCTGATTTTTCACTTTCATCATTCATAGGCGATAGCGGCCAAAAATGAGAATTGCTGAATTGGATTGGTTTTCAAGAAGCCCAGGCAATAAATGGCGTCATACTTTGATCCGCATCACTCATTCACGAACTAGCCGAATTTCCAGATGACCGCCGACAGCTTTGGCGTACTTCTGCAAGGTAGCAATGGAGGGCGAATGTTTTTGGCTGCCCCCACCAGCTTCCAGACGAGCAACCGCCGAGGTTTTGGTGCCCATTCTCTCGGCTACGTCTGCCTGGGTCAGTCCGGCTTCTTTGCGCGCCCGTAACAATTCGTCAAACAAGGAAAACTCAGCCTCAAGTGCTTCATACTCTTGTTTGAAGTCAGGGTCTTTCATCCATTTATTAACCATCTCATTATGTGTTTTCATCGTATACCCATACCAGTATAACGGCCGTTCTGTGATGTCAACAAGAAATCTGTACACTCTCAATTAAGTCAGGGTTTTCATACCCTTATCCGAACAAATTTGCTAGAATAGGCGACATCTTATTCCCGACAGGTCAAGGACGACATGAGAATTACGCCCCAACGATATCCACGTGTTGACGATCCCCCAAGCAAAGAGCATGGTTTGTTAGATGTGACAATGCTTGTGCCCCATACCAGGAAGATCGCCTACGAAGCGATGGAGCAGATGGTGAAACAGGCGATTCACCAGGCCAATCAAAAATCAAGCCGGGAAATCCTTGCCATACCAGATAAGGCTACTGAAGAGGAAAAACATGACATTTACCTGAAAACGGGTAGGAAGTTGTTCGCCTACTTCAAACGGTATTGTGGCGACCCGGCTTCAACTGCATATCAAGTGCATACAAAGGATTATCGCGTCGTTGGCCGGGAGCAGTTCAGGAATTGGCTGGTTCAGAAAGGGAGAATGAACTCTGGTTGGCGTTATCAATTTTTATTATTTGATTGCACACGGGCCAGTGGGCGGTTTCGTTCTGTTTCCAGTATTGGCACGGCCGAAGCTGATTTTAATGCAGTGATTGAGTTTACCGATTCACAGACGGACCCGCTCAGTTTGTATGTTTCGGTCAAGAATCGTCGCAATACGATGGGCGGACAGGATTGGCCTAAAGCGATTCAGGCATTAGAAGTGATGGCAAATACGGACAAAAATCGCGTTGGCCCCTATTGTTGTGTCTTTGCCATCACGATGGACAAAGGTCAACGGCACATCAAGATGGAGCAGCGGACGAAACGGCCGTATTCGCACAACACAGAGGTCTGGCTTTCGGATTTTCTGTGGCCCTTTTTTGCCAACTACACCTATGAAGAGATCATGACGTTGGTGCTGGACGTTCTAATCGAGATGCAGGCGCAGGCTGATTTATTTTCGGAAATCGAAGTGCCAGAAACGGTGCTGGAATCTTTTGGCGCGGCCTGCCGGGAAAAAGGCTTGATAGATGAAGCTGGCATTTTCCACGATCCGCATAAATTGGTATGCTTTTTTTGTGGTTAAAGGGATAGAGAGATGCGAAAAATCTTGATTAAGAAGAACCCAGATGATCTGGATGTTTCTTGCACCATTATTTGTGATGACAGCCGTCAGGCACTACGCGATTTGAAGGGACAGGTTGATCTGATCGTTACATCGCCACCTTATGCGGACGCACGGCGGCGGCATTATGACAGTGTGCATCCTGACGATTTTGCCCAATGGTTTTTAACATTTCACGAACCGTTTTATGAGGCGCTGAGGCCAACAGGCAGCCTGGTTATCAATATCAAAGACCGCGTAGTAAATGGCGTCCGCCACCGTTATGTGTGGCACATGATCGAGGCGCTATGTGAGAACGGGTGGCATGCCATAGACGATTATCTCTGGCATAAGACGAACCCCATGCCCGGCTATTGGCCAACCCGATTGCGGGATGGTTGGGAATATTGCTTCCATCTAGCAAAAGACAAGAAACCATTTTTCAATCCAGAAGCGGTAAAAGTGCCGATTGGGGATTGGGCTGAAACACGCCTAAGCAACCTGGGCGAGAATGATTTGAGCCGCCACAATTCGGTAAATGCCAGCGGTTTTGGACGCGATGTGTCCAGATGGGTAGGCAAAGAAACAGTATTGCCGAGCAATGTGATTACCAGCGCTGTTGTGGGAAAGAACAAGCAGCATCCGGCCGTGTTTCCTGTAGATTTACCGCTCTTTTTCATCAAATTGTTGAGTCCTGAACATGGTTTGATCGTTGATCCGTTTGGGGGGAGTGGGTCTACGGCCGTAGCCGCCCTATCTGAAAACCGGAACTGCATTTTGATAGACAACAACGAACAGTATTGCCAGGTTGCCGTTGAAAGAGTGAGCAAAGAGACCGGGGCCAAAGAATCACAGGATGAAGCCGGTGCTTGGGGGCAGATAAGGTATAAACAAAATGGTTCTATTTACCAGCCAAGATTATTAGAATCGGGCGCCATAGCTACAGAAGTGGAAAACCATCAATAAACGTTACAATCAATAATTGCGTTTCTCTACTTCATTAACCCGGTCTGATGTGCAGGCCGGGTTTTTGTTATACTTTGGGCGTTATGGAAAGCATACCCATCGAAAGAGTCACCAGCGCCCGTATTCCCACTAATTTTGGGCTGTTTCAATTGAGCCTGTATCGCAGCCCGGCCGATGACAAGGAACATCTGGCGCTGGTGATGGGGGAGGTGGCCGGGCAGGAAGAGGTGTTGGTGCGTATCCACTCCGAATGTTTTACCGGCGATGTGTTGGGGTCGCGGCGCTGTGACTGTGGGCCGCAGTTGCAACATGCGATGCAGCGCATTGCCGCCGCCGGGCGCGGCGTGATTGTTTATCTGCGCCAGGAAGGGCGGGGCATTGGCCTGGCGGACAAGCTGCGGGCGTACAATTTGCAGGAGATGGGGTATGATACGGTGGACGCCAATTTGATGCTCGGTCACCAGGCGGATGCACGGGTTTACACGGCCGCGGCCCATATTTTGCACGATCTGGACATACGCTCAGTACAATTGCTGACGAATAACCCGGATAAAATTGCCGGTCTGCAAACGGCGGGCATCCCGGTGACGGCGCGGCTGCCACTGACTACGGCCGTGACCCCCGAAAATGCCGCTTACCTGAAAACCAAAGTGGAAAAAATGCGCCACCTGCTTGATCTGGATAGTTTCCCGGCGGCCCATGGGGTGGCACGGCCGTCTACGCCCCGTCCTTTTGTCACCCTCAGCTATGCCCAAAGCCTGGATGGTTCTATTGCTGCCCGGCGCGGCCAAGCCACGCCGCTCAGCGGACCAGAGGCCCTACGCATGACCCATCACCTGCGCGCCAGCCACGCCGCCATCCTGGTGGGCATTGGCACCGTGTTGGCCGACGACCCCCGGCTGACGGTGCGGCTGGTGGAGGGGGAACAGCCGCAGCCGGTGGTGCTAGACGGCCGTCTCCGTTTCCCCCTCTCCGCCCAACTACTGCAACACCCCAAACCGCCGCTCATCATCACCACGCCCCAGGCGGACGCCGCCCGGCAAACAGCCCTGGAAGCAGTGGGTGTGGAAGTGGTGCGCGTGGCGGCCGCGCCAGACGGCCGTGTCTCCCTCTCAGCGGCGCTCTCCATTTTGCAGGCGCGGGGTTTGGGCAGTCTGATGGTGGAAGGTGGGGCAAACATCATCACCAGTTTCCTGACGGCGCAGATGGTTGATCGCGTTGTCATCACCATTGTCCCTCGTCTCCTCGGTGGATTGCCCGCCATCACCTCCTTGAACGGCCACACCCTGCCCACCCTGCACCATGCCCACTACCACCAACTCGGCGCGGACATGGTGGTCACGGGAGAGGTGGGGTGAGGGGGTGATGAGGTGATCTCTCAATCTTCCAATTACCAATGACGAATGACAAGTGACAAGTGACGAGTGACGAGTGACCAATAACCGTTTATGGTTCGCAGCGCCGGGGCATGTAGAAGTCCGCATTGAATCGCTGCCGGGGTTGGCAGTGGATGAGGTGTTGGTGCAAACGGCCGTGTCTGCCATCAGCGCCGGCACGGAAATGCTGCTTTACCGGGGGCAGTGGCCGCCCGATTTGCCGGTGGATGAGACAATTGAAGCGTTACAGGGCGCGTTTGCCTATCCGTTGGCCTATGGCTATGCTTGTGTGGGGCAGGTGGTGGACGTGGGGCGAGAGGTGGCAGTGGGCTGGCACGGCCGTTGGGTGTTTGCCTTCCAACCACACCAGAGCTATTTCACCGCTCGCCCCGAATCGCTGCTGCCGCTGCCGGAGGGGATGTCGCCGGAGACGGCCGTCCTCCTGCCCAACATGGAAACGGCCGTCTCGTTTGTGATGGACGGCCGTCCCGTCATCGGCGAGCAGGTGGCGGTGTTGGGGCAGGGCGTGGTGGGGCTGCTGAC
>JABFFZ010000028.1 GCA_013112725.1 Chloroflexota bacterium | reverse complement strand
CTTATCAACAACTTTGTTGTCGGATTGGCGCAGAAATTGGGTTACTCCAATCTGGCTTCGGCGCGTCGTTACTTTGATGCTTCCATTGCCAGCCAACTCTTTAGCTGATTTTTACTGAAAAGCCCTGGTGCTACTTGCTGCCTATTGCCGAGGCAAATGATATTGGGTTACACTACGCCACGAAGTAAGATGAACAGGTTATTGCTTTTGGTCCCATTGATTTTAACGCCGCTGCCGCCGTGAAGAACGGTAATCGGTTATCCGTAATCGGTAATCGGTTATCCGTAATCGGGGTTCGGACTTCCGGCTTCGGTTCACGTTTTTGAGTATATGGCCGGGGCATCTGCGCCCCGCCCTCGATTAAACAGGCGAGTTAATTCCCACCTTATTACGAAAAATGGTCAAGAGTTGGTATGACACACGGTCAGGCCGTGCGTTTGACGATGTGTGAATTCAGAGGTTAGAGATTGGCCATTAGAGATTGATCGATCTCCAATCGCCAATCTCTGATCTCCCGCATTAGAACTATAGAAATGACATTAACCTCATTAAAACGAAAACTGATCGGTGAGCCGTTCCCGACCCGTGATGATGTACACGAACGGCTGGACAAAAAACGAGCGCTGGCGGTGTTTGCCTCGGACCCGATCAGCAGCAACGCTTATGCCACCGAAGCG
Source organism: Chloroflexota bacterium (assembly GCA_013112725.1). Taxonomy (GTDB): domain Bacteria; phylum Chloroflexota; class Anaerolineae; order Promineifilales; family Promineifilaceae; genus CAADGU01. The sequence goes on along the minus strand of JABFFZ010000028.1, from coordinate 59,195 downwards.
ATTATGAGCGTGTTGATTCTCATGGGCAGCGCGGCGCTGGCGTTTACGCTGCCGTTGGGCATCGGCATTGCCCTGCTGGTATTGTTTGTGATATTCAGCTATATCCAGACGATCTTGCATTACCCGGATGGCGGCGGCGCGTATACCGTGGCCAAGGATAACCTGGGCGTCATTCCATCGCTGTTTGCGGCGGCGGCGCTGTTATTGGATTACATCCTGACGGTGGCGGTATCGGTGTCGGCCGGCATACGGGCTATTACCTCGGCCGTACCGGCGACGTTTGAATACCGTCTGCTCCTGGCGCTGCTGGCAATTGCGGTCCTGACCTGGGTGAACCTGCGGGGGGTGCGGGAAAGCGGCACCATTTTTGCCATACCCACTTATGCCTTTGTGGCGGGGGTGCTGTTGGTGATCGGCATGGGCCTTACCCGTCATTTAGAGCTGTTTGGGGCCGCGCCGTTGGTGGTGGAGGTGCATGATGTGGCGGCCGCACGGCCGTTGACCTCCTTCCTCACCATCTGGCTCATCCTGCGTGCCTTTGCCGCCGGCTGTACCGCCCTCACCGGCATCGAAGCCATTAGCAATGGCGTCAAAGCGTTTAAGATTCCCGAATCCATCAATGCCGCCAAAACTATGGTCGTCATGGGCGTCATCGCCATGTCCCTCTTTTTGGGCATCACCTTCCTGGCTACGCAGCTAAACCTGCTGCCCACCGAAGAAGAAAGCATCCTCTCCCAAATAACGCGCAGCATCACCGGCGGCGGCCCCCTCTACTACTGGGTGCAGTTTTTCACTATGATGATCTTGATCCTGGCAGCCAACACCGGCTACCAGGATTTCCCCCGGCTCAGTTCCTTCCTGGCACGGGATGGTTTTATGCCCCGCTGGATGCAAAACCGGGGCGACAGGCTGGTTTACAACGGCGGCATCATTGTCCTGGCCGTGCTGGCTTCTGTGTTGGTGATCGCCTTTGACGCCGATGAAATTGCCATGCTGCCACTGTATGCGTTGGGGGTGATGCTTAGTTTTACCCTTTCCCAATATGGCATGAGCCGGCTGATGGGCAAAGTGGGGCAGTTAAAGCCGGGTGGCTCCGCTTTCACCGGTGTGACGACCATCCATTATGAACCCGGCTGGCATTGGAAGCGGCTGGTGAATCTGATCGGTTCCATTGTCACCGGCATCGTCCTCATCATCCTCATCGTCACCAAATTTGTGGAAGGTGCCTGGGTCATTGTCATTGCCATTCCCCTGGTGGTGTATATGCTGCGTTCTATCCAACAGCATTATGTAAGCATCCGGCAGGCGCTTTCTACCCAGGATTTGACGCTGGACATGCTGCACGAGATTGCCGATGTGGTTATTGTGCCCATGGCCGATATACACCGGGGTACGCTGCGGGCACTGCGTTATGCCAAACGCATTTCCCATGACGTGCGCGCCGTCTACATTGTCACCGACGATGTGCAAAAAGAGCGATTTATGGAACGGTGGCGGCGCTTCCCCGAAATGACGGATGAAGTCACTCTCCAGTGCATTGAATATGAATACCGGGATATTCTCACGCCGTTGGTGAACTACATTGATGATGTCAGCCATAAAGAATTCCCCGACCGGCTCATTACTGTCGTCATACCCGAATTTGTGCCCGAATCTTTTACGGGACATTTGCTCCATAACCAGACCGCTAACATCTTGCGCGTACGGCTGCGCGGCTTAAAAAATGTGGTGGTGATAGACGTGCCGTTCCATGTACCGGGGTAAACGGTAATCGGTTGTCGGTAATCGGTAACCGGGGGTTGGGCTTTGGGCTGCCAACTACTGTTCACCGATTACCGAAAATCGGAGGCGATATGTTCAAAAATTATATAAATAAGGCGGAACGTGAGGAAGCCAACCGTAAACTGCCTGGCCTGATGACCGAAGGGTTGCTGCTCGGCGGTACCGGGCTGGGGGTGTTGGCGCTTATCTTTGAGATTGCCGCCGATGCGTTTAGCGTGGCCGCTTACCAGACGTTGCTGGCCATTCACGGCGCAGGCGGCTACCATGAGATTGCCATTGCTGCTTTCATGTTCCTTTCGGTGTTGCTGTTTTTAGGGATTGTGCCGGCTTACAAAGCCGGGGCCTATCTGCGACCGAACGCGGGTGGCAGCGGGCCACTAGTGGAAGCCATCGGCCCGGCCCGCTTGCGCTGGCTCTCTTGGGTGGGCACCAGCCTCTTTTTTCTGGACGCCGTGTTGACCATCATCATCAGTTCCATCTCCGCCGCCGACGTGACGATGTTGGTGCTGCCGGAGTTAGCGCCTTACCGCATCATCCTGGCCGAAGGGTACGCCTTTTTTATCATGGCGGTGCTGGTAGCCATTGGCCCCCGGCGGGCTGTGCCATTATTCCTCATGGGGGGTGGCGCATTTACGCTGTTCACCATTGGCGCGTTGGGGTTAGTGGGCCTAATGGCGGCCGTAAATCCTGAATGGGCCTTTCTGACAGGCGGCATTGTCACCCGGCTGGAATTGACCGGGGTGACCGAACACGTGGTACGGGCCAGGCAAGACCTGGCAGCCATCAGCACGGTCATCATTTTCCAGCTATTTTTGCGCTCCATGTCCAGCGCCATGTTGGGTTTTTCCGGGTATGAGGTGATTCCGGCCAGCGGCAAACATGCGGCGCGGCCCAAGTGGAAGGTGATCAACACGGCGCTGACGTTGGCGGCGGTGTTTCTAATCGGCACGAGCATTGTGCAATTATATGCCGCCAAACAGTGGAATATTCCGGCGACGGAAGGGTATAGCACACTGCTGATTGAGTATGAAATTGTGGCTGCGCAAACATTGGGCAAGGGGGTCTCCCCGGAAAATGTGCAGGTGACAAATGCTGACCGGCGTACGGCCAAAGTGATGTATGCCACTTTGCCAGTGCAACAAGCACAAAGAGAGCTAACCGGGCACACGGCCGTGCCGTCTGATGAACTGGCATTGCTTTCCGAAGAAGCGTATGTGCAACTGGTATCCTATGACATTGCGTTGTCGCGGGCGCTCAATGAGGCGATGGTGGGGACGCCAGGGCAGACCTTTTTGGTGGTAGCCGGGACACTGCTGGCCATCATCTTGCTGCTGGCGCAGGGGGGCGGCTATGTGGGCGGGGCGGCGGTGGCGGCCAATGCGGCCCGGCTGGGCCGGCTGCCGGGCTTTTTTGGGAATGATCACATTGGTATTGCGGTGATTTGGGGGGTATCGGCCGTACTCATCCCCATTATCCGCGAAGTGGTGGTGGTGGAGGCGTATTATGCCTTTGGTTTTGTCAGCGCCTTTGCCATCACCAGTACGACCGTCTTTTTTGTGCGCCCGGATGCGCTGCGGGAACATGAGATTGAACCCGGCTCGGCCGAGGCTAAATCGCTACGTTTTGCCGGACTGCGGGGGATGATCGCCAGCTATTTCATGCTGCTGGTACTGGTGACACAAAAGACGGAGGCGCTGCCGGCGATTATTCTGTTTGGCGCGGCTATTACTGTTTTCCAGATTCTTTATGCGCGAGATGGGCTAAAACAGCAACCAGAAAAGGTGGCGCTGCCAGAGTTTGCGCCGGGGACGCGCCGCTTACATTATGCCGCCGGCGTACAGCGGGCGCATGACCAGGCGCGGCAGCGAGGAATTGCGGATGCCGTTACCGAATTGATTGAGTCGGGCGCCATGTCTAAGTTTAACGTGGGGCCGGAGCGGATTACGACGTTGGTAAGTTACCTTTACAATGTGGACCCCCGCCTGTTTGATGGGCATGATGAGCACCATGAGCGCATTGAGGAGCCAAGCCTGGAGTTGGAAGCGACGTATAAAGCGGCCTATAACCAACAAAAGCAACTGGCGCGGCGGATTGAGGATTATTCCCATTTTGGGATTTTTATGTTTATCAACAATTACCACATCAATTGGGTGGATGAGGCACACGGCCGTGACGCAGCTACTGTGCAACAGGCGATGTTGGACATTCTCTTTCCCCTGACGCCCCATGAACAAATCTGGCAAGAGTACTGCGCCTTTAAGCCAGAACGCCAACCCGAACCAATCTGGCAGTTTAGCCGCCGCCGCTATTTGTGGGCCAAAGACCAATGGCCGAACCTGAGCGACCGCATTACCACCATCTGGACGCTGCAAGATTTTGGTCTTCTACCATTGGATATTGATGTGAGGACGGTGATTACGGTGGCGGACGGCCGTCAGCAGCTATCAGTGAAAATCCCGGCCAGGGTTCATCACGAAGCAGAAAACACGGAACAGAAGACGGAGAATTAAACAAAAAACGCGCTCCGCAGGGAGCGCGTTTTTGTTTGTGGAGATGGCGGGAATCGAACCCGCGTCCGAAAAATTCGGCCGCTGAACGTCTACAAGCTTAGTTGGTCAACTTCGCTTTGGCTACCGGGCGCCCCGACCAACAGGGTCAGCCAGTAGCAGGCCGCTGGCTCCCGAAAGAGCCTCTTTTCCTTCCTTAGCGGCATCTGGAAGAAGCACGTTGGCGTGTGTGTCGCCTGCACCCTTCAGGCCAACGAGCATCCAGGGCAAACGGGGTTCCGGTCAAGGAACCATCTAAGCGCTTCCCGCGCAGCTGCGGTTAGGCAGCCATGGGGAGGGCGCTATAGGTGCGTGCATTTGTGTTGGCACTTATTGGTTTGCTTCCAGTTTTACGGGATGTGAAGCGTGCCCGGCTTGCAGCCCAGGACCAACCTTCCCCGTCGAAACCGATCATCCCCAGGTTGTTAATGAACACGAGAATTATAACACAGTGAGGTAGACACGTCTATTTCATGATGAACAGGTGAGCAGGTGATGGGGTGGAGGGGTGAGGAGATGTCACCTGCTCACTCCTTCACCTGCTCACCCCATCAGTTCGGGAAGGGCGCACGATGGTTTCGTAAATGGCTTGCAGGTCTTCGTCGTTGTAATAGTGGATGACCACGCGGCCACCGTTGCCACTTTTTTCGATGTTGACGCGGGTGCCCAGGCTGTCGGCAAACTGGCGCTGTAGATCGGCCAGTTCGGGAGGCAGTGTGGGGCGAGATTTAGGGGTGGGTTTTTGTTCGGCCAACAGCTTTTTAACCAATGCTTCTGTCTGCCGCACATTCAATTCATGTTTGATGATCTGGTTCATGGCGGCCGTTTGCGCTTCAGGGGTGGGCAGCGGTAACAGGGCACGGCCGTGTGCCCCGCTAATCTCCCCATCTGATACTGCCTGCTGGATGTTGGGCGGCAGGTTGAGCAGCCGCACCAGATTGGCCACGGTGGAGCGCCCTTTGCCCACCCGTTTGGCCACCTCTTCTTGAATCAGGCCAAACTCATTCATCAACTGCTGGTACGCATACGCTTCTTCCAGTGGGTTCAGATCGGCGCGCTGGATGTTTTCGATGATCGCCAATTCCAGCATTTCCTGGGGGGTGGCTTCTTTGATGATGACCGGCACTTCCGCCAGACCGGCCTGCTGGCTGGCCCGCCAGCGCCGCTCCCCGGCAATGAGCGTGTACTGATCCCCACTTTGGGTAACAATGAGCGGCTGAATCAGGCCATGCTCTTTGATGGAAAGGGTCAGTTCGGCCAGCTTTTCGGCGTCTATCACCGTGCGCGGCTGGTGCGGGTTGGGCTGGATGGCGGTGATGGGCACGGTTTGTACGCCGCCAACCGCTTCGTCTGTGCTGGTTACAGTTTCCACACCGCTGGGGATAAGGGCATTCAAACCCCGGCCAAGGCTGCGTTTTTTGGTCATGCACCATCTCCCTTTACCAGTTCGGCCGTCAACACTTTATACGCAATCGCACCGGGCGAAGTGGGGGCGTATGCGCTAATGGGCTGACCAAAGCTGGGGGCTTCGCTCAGGCGCACATTGCGTGGGATGATGGTGCGGAACACTTTGCCGGGGAAGTGGCCGCGCACTTCTTCCACCACCTGGCGGCTGAGGTTGGTACGGCTGTCATACATGGTCATAATCAGGCCGCGAATTTGTAACTGTGGGTTTAGATATTTTTGCACCAGTTCGATGGTTTGCGTCAGTTGGGTCAGCCCTTCCAACGCCAGATATTCACACTGGACGGGGATGAGGACGCCGTCACGGGCAGCGGTGAGGGCGTTGACGGTGAGCAGGCCCAGGCTGGGTGGGCAGTCAATGAGGATGTAATCGTAACGGCCGTTCACCTTCTCCAACACATTCTTTAACCGGTACTCACGGCCGATAGAGTTTACCAATTCCACCTCGGCCCCTGCCAGATTGGGATGCGCAGGTAAGATGTCCAGCTGGAATTCCGCCTGACTCTGGCACACCGCCTCCAGTGTGGCTGATTCCAACAGTAAATGATAGGTGGAAAGGGTCAGTTGGTATTTGTCGTAACCCAGGCCAGAGGTGGCGTTGGCCTGCGGGTCAATATCCACCAGCAGCACTCGCCGCCCGCTGCCGGCCAGGTAGGCGCAAATGTTGATCACGCTGGTGGTTTTGCCCACGCCTCCTTTCTGGTTGGCAATAGCGTAAATTTTGGTCATAGGTGTAATTAAGTAATTGAGTAATGGGGTAATTACCCCATTACTCAATTACCTCTTGATCTCATATTGTTTCGCGGCCTGTTTCACAGCTTCTGTTACCGCGTCAATGCCGCTTTGGGTGACGGAATGAGCGGCGATGAAGTTGGCAAAATGGGCGGCCTCGATAGCGTCGCCAGTCTGATGGTAACGGATAAAGTAGGCGGTGGCAAAAATGTCGCCGGCACCGGTGGGGTCAACTTGGGGAACGGTGATGGTGGGGATGCGCACGGCCGTTTCCCCTTGCAGCACCAGGCACCCTTTGGCCCCGCCCGTCAGCACCAGCAGTTTGCACCATTCCCAATAGCGCCAGAGCGTGGCAATATCGGGCAGGTCTTCCTGGCTGAGAACAACCACATCGGCGCAGGCGAGGATGACCTGCGCTTCCGGCCATTCACGGGGGTGGACACGGCCGTCTTCACCCCATTCCCGCAGCCACCCTTGCGGCGTCAGGCAAAGCAAACTGCGCGGGAAATGGTGAATGAAACGGGCATCCACTTCATGCACCACCGGGGCCAGATGGACAATGGCCGGTTCACCCCAGGCTTCCGGCAGATGGTCAGGCGTCAGGGTGGCGGCGGTGGCGTGAACAGTTTGGACACGGCCGTGCGGCGTATACACATTCTCAAACGTTGTCGTCGCCGCCGCAGGTACGTTGTGAACATGCAGGCCGGCCAACACCTGGCTGCCGGTGAAATCGGGAGCATAACTGGTGAGTACGGCCGTGTGGCTGCCCAATGCCGCCACCGCCCGCCCTGAATAGGTCACCGTGCCGCCCGGTTCGTCGCCGTGTGGCGTCAGGTCGCGGGTAATATGGCCGATCAGCAGGTACTCAGTGGCAGTCACAGGCAGGAATTCTAGTGGGTATAAGGTTTAGCGGCAAACAGACAGGAGAGATTCCTCACTCCAAAGACTTTATTTGCAATGACAGGTGATATGGACTTCGGCTTACGACTCACGGTTTACCGATTACCGCTCGCGGCTCAGCCAGCGCACCGTCAACTCTCCCAGCCGGTCGGTGCGCTGACGGAGGACGGTACATTCGGGCAGCGCGTCCAGGAATAGCTGCCCGTATCGCTTCGTCAGTACCCGTTTGTCCAGAATGGCCACCACCCCTTCATCACTGCCGCGCCGGATGAGCCGGCCAAAGCCCTGCCGGAAACGCAGCACCGCCTCCGGGATGGAGTATTCAAAGAAGGCGTTGTCATACATCTCCGAACGGGCGGCAAAGATGGGGTCAGAGGGCACATCAAAGGGCAGTTTCACCAGCAACACCGCTTGCAGGGCGTCGCCGGGCACATCCACCCCTTCCCAGAAGGAGCGGGTGCCCAGGAGGACGGCGTTGGCGTCTGGCCGTTTGAACTGCTCCAACAACTGCTGGCGGGAGCCGCCCGAATTTTGCACCAGGGTGGTAATGCCCCGGTCGGCCAATACGCCTTCCACCGCTTTGGCTGTCTGGCTCAACTGGCCATAGGCCGTAAAAAGGGCCATGGTACGGCCACCGAGCGCCGTAGCCACGTCAATGATCGCTTCCTCCACGTATCGCTGGTAGCCGGGCTGGTGTGGTTCGGGGATGTCTGTGGCCAGGTAGAGCAGGGTGGAATTTTTGTAGTCAAAGGGGGTGTCTACGGCCAGTTCCCCCACTTCGTAGGCGTGCAGGCGGCTGCGCACGTAGGCGAAGGTGGGTTCCGTCTCCCATTCACCGGGGGTGGCCGTGCGCAGGGTGGCGGAAGTTAACACGACCGTTTCCATCGCCTTGAAGATATGCCTTTCCACCAGCGGTCCCACATGCAGCGGCGCGGCGTGCAGGGAAATGCGGTCTTTGAAAATTTCCACCCAGTAAATCATCTCTTTGGCGGGCTGGATGATGATGCCGTCCAGATTGGCGCGGGTCTCTTCCAGGGTACGGCCGTTGCTTTGCAGCGCCGCCATCATCTCTTCCCCTTCCTCAATTTCAAACTGGTCGGCTACATCCGCCAGCCCCCCGGCCAATTTGTCAAAGCCACTGACCAGGCGTTTCAAGTGCGTGTTCAGGTTGTCCCAACTCAGTTCCACTTCGCTATACCCTGGCTGGCGGCGCAGATCGGGCGTCAGCCGAATTTGCTCGGCAAACTGGCTGCGCCGGTTGGTAAACTCGGCCAGGAAGTAGGAGAGAGTCATAAAAAACTCTTCCAGCCGTTCGGCGGCTAACTGCCCTTCGCGGCGCATGGCATTGATCAGCTGCGCAAACTTTTCGGCAAAGTCGGGTGGCATGGCGGCCTGCACCCGGCTTTGCACGTCGGTCAGCAGCCCGGCACGGGGTTTGTTAATTTCATCCAGCACCGCTTCCAGAAAGCGGCGGTCGGCCTGGAAACTGAGGCCATTGGTCACGGCCGTTTCCAGATGATGCGCCTCGTCCACAATCAAATCCACAAAGTCTGGCAGAATGTGCCCTTCGTTGGCTACGTCAGACAACAACAGGGCATGGTTGACGATGATGATCTGGCTCAGTTCCGCCTGGCGGCGGACGTGGTGCAGCGGACAATTTTCCAGCGCGCATTGGTCCAGGGTGCAGGCGCTGTTTTCGCCGCTCAGCCGCGCCCAGGCGATGCGTTCGCCAGGGGTGCGCAGATTTAATTCGGCCACGTCACCCGTTTTTGTCTGCCCCAACCAGAGCAAAATACGGGCATAGAGCGCCATTTCGTCGCTGTTGCTGGGGCCGCTGTGGCGCATTTGTTGGAAGAGGCGGGTACAGATGTAGTTGCTGCGCCCCTTGCGCACACAGGCGTTCAGCTCAAAAGGCATAATCCGCTGGAGTTCGGGGATGTCTTTGTTAATGAGCTGGTCTTGCAGATTGATGGTGTTGGTGGAGATGACGACGCGACGGCCGTTTTGCGCCGCCCAAAATGCTGCCGGAATCAAATACGCCACCGATTTACCTGTGCCCGTCGGCGCTTCCACAATGACGTGCGAGCCGTAGTTGAAAGCGTCTACCACCGCCAGCAGCATATCCTCTTGCTGCGGCCGGTATTCATAACCCGGCACGGCGCGTTCAAAATTGCCGCCTGGCCGGATGATGCTGGCCACCACGTCCGGGTCTAACGCCGTGGGCTTATCGGCCGGGGTGAAAGAACGCCCTTCCAGCCGGGGTGGGTTAAAGAGGCGGGGCAACCGGCCACGCTGGCGCAGCTCGCCCCCTTCAAAAGCGGTGCGCGCCCGCGCTGCCAGCACATCTTCAAAAAATATCGTCTCCGGCCAGCCCAATTTTTTCCCGGCCATGACAATTTCGTCTAGCTGCGCCAGAGGGATTTGCATGGCCCGTTCTTTGATCGCCAGGAACAATTCCACCGTCAGTTCGGCGTCGGCGTGGGCGCGGTGCGCCTGCCCCCCATCCGGCATGAGCAGGCCGAGAAAACGAGACAGGGCATCCAGCCCGTAACGACCGGCATCGGGGAACAGGATGGTAGCCAGGGTGACGGTATCCAGCCGGGGATTGCCCACGCCGAGCCGCTCCGACCGTAAAAAACCGAGATCAAACTCCACGTTGTGCCCCACCAGCACATGGTCGCCCAGCACGGCGCGCAGCCGCGAACGCAGGTTAAACATGCCCGGCGCGCCGTTAACCATTTCCTGCGTAATGCCCGTCAGCCGGGTGATGGACGGCGGCAGGTCTTTGTGTGGATTGACCAGAGAGTCAAACTCGTCCAGGATGTCATTACCGCGAAAGGTGATGGCGGCTACCTCGATAATGCGGTCATTGTCCGGGTCGAGGCCGGTGGTTTCCAGGTCTATGGCGACGTAAGTTGTTGACATAATTCGTAATCGGTAATCGGTAATTCGTAAGCAGTGAGCAGGGGGAATTATAGCACGGATTTTCTAGGGTGCGGATGGTGTAAGACAATCACCTACTCAACTCCCGGCGATTAAAATCGCGGCAACCAAGGGCGAAGCCGACCTCCATCGGCCGAAAGTAGTCGGCGAAAGCCAACTTTGCCTTCTATTGGTGCAGATTTATCTGCGCCACAAGCCATATTTCTAATTGCCCATCTTTTGGCTACAATCCGGGGCATGGCTTACCTGAACGACGGATTGAAAGGGAAACGGGTGCTGGTGACCGGGGCTACCGGCTTTATTGGTGGGCGGCTGGCACAGCGGTTGGCGGCGGAGGAAGGGGCGATTGTCACCGGACTGGGGCGCAATCTGGCGAAAGTCCCTTTTCTAGCCGAAGCGGGTGTGACGCTGCAACCGGCGGATTTGCGGGATGAGGCGGCGCTGCACACGGCCGTAACCGGGCAAGACCTCATCTTCCACGCGGCCGCCTGGATGGGTGGTGGTCGGATAAAGGAAGACCTGGCTGAGGCGATGGCGCTCAACGTCACGGCCGTGCAAACCCTCATTCGTCTGGCCCGTGAAGCGGGTGTGCAGCGGGTGATTACGGTGAGTTCCATTGCCGCTTACGGCCGTCCCGATAAATTGGAAATTGACGAAAAGACACCATTGGACACCACCCAGGCAGATGTGTACGGCCGTACCAAAGCCCTGGGTGATATGCAGGCGCGAGAAGTGGGCACGGCGTTAGGGCAGGAAGTGGTGGTGGTGCGCCCGGCGCTGGTCTACGGCCCACGTTCGGCGGCCTGGACGGTGAGCCTGGTGAAGCTCATTCAGAGCGGTGCCCCCGTATTGTTCGGCGATGGGTCGGGACATGCCTGGCCCGTGTATATTGATAACCTAATTAATGGGATGCTGCTGACGGCCGTGCAGCCATCAGCAGCCGGTGAAGCGTTCAATTTTTGTGACACGGCCGTGCCCTGGCAAACATTTATGGGGTATTACGGCCAGATGTGTGGTAAACAGCCCCGCCATCTGCCCCTGTGGGCGGCGCGGCTGTTGGCCGGGACCAATAGTCTGTTCAAATTAGGGCTGCCCCTCAACCAGGAACGGCTCAAATTTCTAACGCGCCGCTCCGTTTACCCCATATACAAAGCGGAAACATTGCTTGGCTACCAGGCGCGGGTTTCATTGGATGAGGGGATGGCGCGGACGGCCGTGTGGCTGCGTGAAAATGGTCTGGTCAAACAGCGCCAATGACGGTAAACTTAGCCACATGAATAAAGAGATTTTAAAGCAAGGGGGTGAGAGTATTGCCAAAGGTTGATTTGCGACCGAATGAAACGCAGGAACAGCTGTTCCGCCGTTTCAAGAAGTCTGTGGTGAAGAGCCGCGTGTTGACCGACGTGCGCCGCAAGCGCTGGTACGTGTCTAAGAGCGAACTGGACCGCATTGAAAAGAAAAAAGCGGTGCGGCGGCAGCGCAAGATTCAAAAACCCGGTGTCTAATGCAAAACGCCTCAACCATCTGGTTGAGGCGTTTTTATTTTTTCTCTTCGCGCTTCTTCGCGTCCTTCGCGGATCGTTAGTAAGCGCCTTCGCCTTTCATCACGGCGGGGAAAGTGCGGAACAGGATTTTGATGTCTAGCCCCATTGACCAGTTGTGAACGTATTGCATGTCCAGCTTCACCCGTTCGTCGTAGGTGGTGTTGGAACGGCCGCTCACCTGCCACAGACCGGTGATGCCGGGCATAACGGCTAACAAATCGGGGCCATACGCGCCATACTTTTCGATTTCGTCCGGGGCGATAATGCGCGGGCCAATCAGGGACATATCCTGGAACAGGACGTTGAACAGTTGCGGCAGTTCATCCAGGCTGAATTTACGCAGTAGTTTGCCCACTTTGGTAACGCGGGGGTCATCTTTCAATTTGTAGTTGCGGTCCAGTTCGGCTTTGAGTTCGGGATGCTGGGCCAGGATGTCATCGCCGTTGACGTACATGGTGCGAAATTTGAAGGCATCGAAGACACGGCCGTTACGCCCCAACACCCGCCGCCGGTAGATGATCGGGCCGGAAGAGTCGAGTTTTACCGCCAGCGCCAGCGCCAGAAACAACGGCAGCAAAACCAGCAGCGCCGGGATAACAATAGCATAATCTACCAGACTTTTCAGGCCGGCATAAGACTGTTGGGCGCTGATGTGAGTGTTGTAGCGGGTGGTAAAAATTGATTCTGATGCGATCATGGCCGTTTGTCTCCACTAAGTTCGATGAAATTTACCAAGTAGTTGTTGAATAAATGGGTTACTTTCTCAGACATTCAGAAGTATAGGCAGCACCCCTTACGACCAACCTTATGAAAAACTTACGACTGGCTAACGGCCGTAGAAACAAAGAAACCGGCTTTTCAAAAAGCCGGTTTCTTGCGGTCACTCGTCTGTTACGCATCCTTCAGAAGCGGATTTGACGCTCTTGATATATTTGTAGAGCGTACCCCGTGTGGCCTTGTAGGGCGGCGCCGTCCAGGCGGCGCGGCGGGCGGCCATGTCGGCTTCCGGGATGAGAACATCAATACTATTTTTTGCAGCATCAATGGTGATCTGGTCGCCGTTTTGCACCAGAGCGATGGGGCCGCCTTCCTGCGCTTCCGGGGTGATGTGGCCGACGATAAAACCGTGAGAGCCGCCAGAGAAACGGCCGTCCGTCAACAACGCCACATCCTGCCCCAACCCCGCCCCCATAATCGCACTCGTTGGCGTCAGCATTTCTGGCATCCCCGGCCCGCCTTTTGGCCCTTCAAACCGGATGACAATCACATCCCCCTTCTGGATTTCGCCATGCTCCAAGCCGACCAACATCGCCTCCTCGGAATCATATACTCGCGCTGTGCCGGTAAATACCAATCCCTCTTTGCCGGTAATTTTGGCAACAGCCCCTTCCGGGGCCAGATTGCCGCGCAAAATCTGAATATGGCCGGTCTCTTTAATAGGATTTTCCAGCGGATAAATGATCGGTTGGCCTTCGCTTAATCCCGGCAAATCGGCCAGGTTTTCGGCAACTGTTTTGCCTGTCACCGTCAGGCAGTCGCCGTTAAGCAGGCCATTGGCCAGCAGATATTTCATCACAGCCGGGATACCGCCCACGTTATGTAAATCTTCCATGACGTACTTGCCGCTTGGTTTCAAATCGGCAATAAAAGGTACACGGCTGCTCACGGCCTGGAAATCGTCAATGGTCAACGGCACGCCCACTGATCGGGCCATGGCGATCAGGTGCAGCACGGCATTCGTCGAGCCGCCGGTGGCCATGACCACGACCATGGCGTTTTCAAAGGCGGCGCGGGTCATAATGTCGTTTGGTTTGATGTCCCGTTCCAGCAGCAGGCGAACGGCCGTACCCGCCTGCACACATTCCACCAGTTTCTCAGCCGAGTCAGCCGGATAGGAGGAACTGTAAGGCAGGCTCATGCCCAATGCTTCAATGGCCGAGGCCATGGTGTTGGCCGTGTACATGCCGCCGCAGGCGCCGGCGCCGGGGCAGCTATGGCGCACAATGTCCTGCCGCTCCTCTTCGGTGATGCGCCCGGCCAGGTATTCGCCATAACTTTGGAAAGCGGAGACGATGTCCAGTTTGTCGTGTACGGCCGTGCAGCCTGCCCGGATCGTCCCGCCATACACCATCAAACCGGGCCGGTTCAGCCGCGCCAACGCCATGATGCTGCCCGGCATGTTCTTGTCGCAGCCGGGCAGGGTGATGATGGCATCGTACCATTGGGCGCTGACCACCGTCTCTATCGAATCGGCGATCAAGTCGCGGGATTGCAGCGAGTAACTCATGCCGTCCGTGCCCATGCTGATGCCATCGCTGACGCCAATGGTGTTGAAGCGCATCCCTACCAGACCAGCAGCCTGGACGCCTTCTTTGACCTTTGCCGCCAGGACATTCAGGTGCATGTTGCAGGAGTTGCCCTCGTACCACATGCTGGCAATGCCTACCTGCGCCTTGTCCATGTCGGCCGGCTGCAAACCGGTGGCGTACAACATCGCCTGCGACGCCCCCTGTGATTTCACCTGCGTAATGCGTGAACTGTATTTATTCAGTTGAGTCATGTCCTTCCTCCATAAAGATATATGATTGTTGCAAAATTTTAGCGATCAGGGGGAATCCTTCGGGGCAATTATTCTGACTAATGGCCGGGTTCTGCCATTCGATCCACTAACACAATGGCGCTCTGTAATGTCGAGTCCTCAGTCAGCTTGTTTTGTCAACTCTTGAAGCGTTTTTGCGACGACAAATCAGTAAATGGCACCGGCACGAGTACAATATCACCCTGTTCAGGCATTGTTCCAATCCTCGTCATCCACAGGATTATCCCAGAAGTCCAGGCTGCTTTCGGCAGCCTGCATCAAATCCAGGAAAGAGTCACCATTTTCGGCAATGACAAAAACGGTCAAGTGTGCGCCTGGCGTAAAAGGGACAGGGAGTTCAATACGGCCGTCACGAGTCACCTCGACTCGATACTTAATTGCTTGTTGGGGAAGATTAACCATATTTTCCATTGTTCACCTCCAGTAAAGTTAAACTGCCGCTATTGTACCATCAACCGGGTTGATGAAAGAGGTGTTGTCAATCCAACACGGCCGTACCCTCAATCTCGATCAAAAATTCCGGCCGGGCCAGGGATTGCACGCCAATCCAGGTGGTGGCGGGGGGATGGTCACCGGGGAAAAAGGTTTTTAGCCCTTCGCTGACCGGGGCGGTTTTGTCCATCCACTCCTGGACAATGTAGATACGCAGGGCCACAATGTCGGCCATTGTGCCACCGGCGGCAGCCATCACGATTTCCACATTCCGCAAACTCTGCCACACCTGCGCCCGCAAATCATTTTCGCCGATGATGTTCTGGTTTTCATCCCAGGCCACCTGCCCGGAAAAGTAAACGGTGCGGCTGCCGCGCGCCACCACAATTTGTGAAAAGCCATACTGGCGGCTGGGAAACAGCGAATCAGGATTCAGGCTGCTTTTGCTCATCATTATCCTTCGTTCTCAACCCCCACCAATCTCTATGGGAAAATCCCCAGCACCAGCCATTGTGAACGGGCAATCAACTGCAATGGCATATTCATTTTCAACTGCTCGATAGTGGCACGGCCAGTTGGCGTCTGTCCAATAAGCCGAAATGGGGCTTCTGCTTGCACCCTGAAATGCTCCTCCCAGATGTGGTGGCGTGGGTGAAATAAAGGGACGAGTTGACCGGTTTCCGGGTCTACGGCCGTTACTGTGTTCGATTTCCACAAATTACAGGCCCGGCAAGCCAAAGCCCAATTTTCCGGGCTTTCTACTCCCCCTTTGCCCGGTGGCACAACATGATCTACTTCAAAGGGTATATTAAAGACAACCTCTGGCGCATGGCAGTATTCGCACCGATGTGTCGCTCGTTCAGCCACAAAGGGGTAATTGGGGTTCACGGCTGTGTAAGTGGCTTAGTGGGTTGACTGGTCGGTTTGGCCGAGAAAAGAAGCGGCGCGGGCGATAGCAGCCTGCCATTCCTGACTAATGAGATGCTCCAATTCTTGTCGCTCCTCATCAGATAATGATTCATCCACAGCCAGTGCATCGTGAAAACGATTCATCAATGCCTGCATCCGGTTTTGTTGCTGGGACGAAAAGAATTCATCCGGGCGAAACCTCTGTAAGATAACAATCGTCCCTTCTTTTTCTTGTTGAGTGGTAGCTGCTAATAACTCTTCTAAAGAATCAAGGGCCTGACCAGCCGTTTTCCCAGAAGCCTGTTGGTCCCCATGAATGGCTCGATAAATCGCCTTTTTCTTTGGATGTGGCTCGTGAATAATTTCAATCGTCGTGAGCATCTCGCAACTCCTTGGCTTTAGAAGTTCATCCTAAAACTCAGGTTGATATTGTATCATCTTCCAGGCCAATAAAACTGTTTCCCGTTCTTTTTCCTTCTCTTTGCGCTTCTCTGCGTCTTTGCATCTTTGCGTAAAAAACTATTGCTGATGGTACGCCCAATCCCAAAACCAGTAAGCCAGCCCTTTCCACTGCCCCCAGTCAGCAAAGGCCTTTTCCACTTCGGCACGGCCGACCGGCTGTTGATCATACCATTCGTATGACACCAGCTTGAACGCCCAGGAATCCACCGGTACCGAATCGTAATGCCCCATCAACATGAGCAGGGAAGCGGCGGCATAGGGCCCCACCCCTTTGAGCGTGAGCAGGCGTTGGCGGAGTTCATTGGTTGGCAGTACGGCCGTTTTCCACTCCTCCAAATCCAATTCGCCACCCGCCACCTGAGTGGCGCCCGCCACCTCAGTGGCGCCGGCTACCCGCTGCGCCAATTCCAGCACATACGGGGCGCGGTAGCCTAATCGCACTGTTTTTTGCAGGGTGTCTAAATCCGCTGCGGCCAGCCGGGCTGGGGTGGGGAAAGCACGACGTTGCGGATCATCGGGCAGCGGTGCGCCAAAGGTATTCACCAGTTCCAGCGCCATTCGTTTGGTTCCACCCCAGGTAGTATTGGTAGTCAGGATGGTTTTGACTACATTTTCAAACAGGGTAGCCGAGCGCAGCAGCCGTCCTTGCGCCTGTTCTTCTACATGCGCCAGTTTCGGTTCATGGCGGGTGGCGGCATAAAAATCGCTAAAATCCATATCCAGCCCCAACATCCAGGTGACGGCCTGCTCCACTTCGGTGTGTTCGGCCGCGGTCAACGCCGTTTCCGTAAAAACACGCACGCCACTTGCGGCCGCGCCCACATGAAAGGCAATCACCCGACCGGAGGTCAGTTCCAGCACATAATCAAACCCGTTTTCCGCGTCTGGCCCGGTAAACGGGGCCAATTGCACCCAACCATGTGAATTGACAACAGTCGCCAATGAAAATGGGGGCCGGGCCGCCAGCATCATTTCCATCACACCACCTCACTTTGCCACGTCAGCAAAAGCCGCATCAAAAAAATCCACCATGCGTTCGGCATATTCCTCCGGCCGATACGCCGGGCCATCACAATGAAATGCCTCGTCAATCACCCAAACGCTGGCATTTTTACCAGCAAAAGTAGCATACCGTTCCTGAATGACAGCTTCAGAGCCAACCAACGGCCGTGGTGTACCACCGGCAACCAGCATAATTGGCCGGGGCGCAATATCGCCAATCAAGTCAATCATCGCTGGTGGCAGCGCCATGTTTAATTTGCGGGCCATCAACCTGTCCACCAGGTAATAAGAAGGGTGTACCAGCAACAGGATGGGATGGATAGAAAAAGGAACGTCGCGGGCACGAATAACAGAAGGGCCGTCGGCCCAGACTGCCCGAATCTCTGGGTGGGAAGCGGCGCTGCTCAGAGCAATCTGCGCGCCCATCGAACACCCGGCAATGCCAATCTGATCGGGATCAACATCTGCTTTGCTGTGCAAATAACGGAGCGCGCCGGCCACATCGGCCGGGTCTTGCCAGCCATACGAACGATAATCGCCTTCACTTTCACCAGACGCTCGTTCGTCATACATCAACACGCCATACCCTGCCCGGTAAAGCTGCTCGGCGTGCCAGATCATGGCCGTACGATCCGCACTGTAACCATGCAGCAAGATGACAACGGCCCCGTTCTGCGTGGGTACATACCAGCCAGCCATTGTCAGATCGTCACCACCGCTGAACGTGATTTCTGTCACCGGAAAGGTGAGATCTGCCGGTTTTTCTACCGCATGGGTGGCGGGGGTCATGTATTGGTTCACGGTCTGGTGGCTGAGATACACCGTCAGGGCCAGATCAATCATCAGAAAGGAGAAGAGGCCAAAACCAACCAGCCTGAGGGTATAGACGGTACCGCGTCTTAAACGTGATTGGGTTGATGGCACAGGGGGGGCGCCAACGGCCGTTCGCCTTTCCCCCCGTCTCTTCATCACATAAGCTACACCAAACAAGCCTATCAGCAACAACCCTAAAACAGCCAGCACATCCCTGGGAATTTGTGAAACGCCTTGCAACATGAATAGTTCCTCTTGGGGAAAATATTGGGAGATTGAGAAACTTGAATCTCGTAATCTCTCAATCTCCAATCTCTGCCGCCACCAGATCGCCCATTTCCGCGCAGTCCACCGCCTTTTCGCCCGGTCTGGCGATGTCACGGGTACGGTAGCCCTTGGCCAGCACTTGAGACACGGCCGTTTCCACCACCCCCGCCTCCACATCCAGATTCAGACTGGAACGCAGCAGCATGGCCGCGCTGAGAATGGTGGCCAGCGGGTTGGCAACGCCCTGCCCGGCAATATCCGGCGCCGAGCCATGAATGGGTTCATACAGCCCCACCCCACCCGCTTCGCCCAACGCCGCCGAGGGCAGCATCCCCAGCGAGCCGGTTATCATCGAAGCCTCATCGGAGAGGATGTCGCCAAAGAGGTTGCCCGTGACGACCACATCAAAATCAGCTGGGCGGTTGATCAGGTACATGGCCATGGCATCAACCAAAATATCTTCATACTGCACATCCGGGTTTTCGGCGGCGACTTCATGGGCCACTTCGCGCCAGACGCGGGAGACGGCCAACACATTGGCCTTGTCTACGCTGGTCACTTTGCCGCGCCGTTTGCGGGCCAGGTCAAAAGCCACCTGCACCACGCGCCGGATTTCCATTTCGTTGTAGCGCATGGTGTTGAATCCTTCACGGCCGTGTTCCCCCATTGTTCGGCCCTGCGGCGTGCCAAAATAGATGCCGCCAATCAATTCGCGCACAAAGAGGATGTCTACCCCTTTCACTCGCTCCGGTTTCAATGGGCTGGCATCAGCCAGGGCGTCAAACACCTTCACCGGGCGCAAATTGGCAAAAACGCCCAACGCCTGCCGCAGCCGCAGCAGTCCTTGTTCCGGGCGCACTTTCAGGGTGGGATCATCAAATTTGGGATGCCCGACTGCGCCCATCAGCACTCCCTGACTGTTCAGGCAGGCGGCCAGCGTCTCCTCCGGCAGCGGGTCGCCTAAGGCATCAATGGCCGCACCGCCGTAGATGTATTCGGGCAGATGGAAGGTGTGGTGATAGCGGTGGGCTACGGCCGTGAGCACCTTCTTGGCTTCCGCTACAATTTCTGGCCCAATGCCATCGCCGGGCAATAAGGTAATGGTTGCTTCCATGAAAAACTCCTTCAAGCTGTTTTCAACGCAAAGACGCAAAGAGTGAAAGGAGGCAAAGCTGAAGAGGCTTAAGAAAAACCTGCGTCATCTGCGAAATCTGTGGACTATTTTTTCAAATTGGCAACTATGCCATTGCTGGCGGTTTGTAAATGGGTGGGGGAGATGGCGAAGACGGCGAAGGGTGTACCGGCAGCGGCCCAGACTACATCAAAGGTCAGCAAATCTTCGTCAATGAAGATGCGAAGGGACTGGCTGTGCCCAAAGGGGGGCACCCCGCCAATGCTAAAACCGGTCTGTGCTTTCACAAATTCGGCATCGGCACGCTGCACCTGCTTACGGCCGACGCCGCACAGCGCCGCCAGTTTCTTTTCATCCAGTTGGTTCGCGCCGGAAACCAGACAAACGACTGCCTCTTCGCTCACCGCAAAACACAAACTCTTCACAATCTGCGCCACCGCGCAGCCAATGGCGTCGGCAGCCTCCTGCGCCGTGCGCGTGGTCTGGGCAAACTCCACAATCTCGATAGTCAGACCCAATTGCTGGGCCGCGTCGGCTACTTTTTGGGCGGATGGGTGCATAGGAGGTAATTAAGTAATTGGGTAATTACTCAATTACCCAATTAATCAAAATCATAGTCATCATCAAAATCATCTTCAAAATAAACCCGGTCGCGGCGGCGCTGGATGTAGCGGTCGAATTCGGCGGAGATGTCCTCTTCAAAGCTGGTTTCCAGGCTGACGTCCCAGACCAGGTCGGCAAAGTCGTCGTCGGAGACATCGGTGTTCTCCCCCATCTCCAGGTTTTCCACCTGCACCTGCAAACTGTCCCGCTGCGCCAGCCGTTCGGCCAGCAGATCACGCATCTGTTTTTCCAATTCGGCCAGATAGTCACGGCCGTCCGCCTCCGCCTGCGCCATCTTCTTCATCATTTTGGCGCTTTCGTGTTTTTCCAGCCGGGCCACCTCTTGTTTAATTTCCGCCAACCGTCGTTTGATGCGCGTCACCTCGCGCAGCAGCGTTTCCGCCAGCTTCTGGTCGGCCTGACTGTAATCCAGTTGGTGATTGGTTTCGGGGGATTCGGCCAGTT
This sequence comes from Chloroflexota bacterium, assembly GCA_013112725.1. Classification (GTDB taxonomy): domain Bacteria; phylum Chloroflexota; class Anaerolineae; order Promineifilales; family Promineifilaceae; genus CAADGU01. The sequence goes on along the minus strand of JABFFZ010000028.1, from coordinate 38,600 downwards.
CTTGTAATTTGTGCAAATCACCAGCCGCGTAGGCGGCGTTGATGGCCATCATCAGTTGGGTACGGTAGGCGCGGTCTGGTTCGTCTACGGCCGTGTCCGGGTGAAAACGGCGCGCCAACTGCCGGTACAGCTTCTTCATCTCCGCCCGTGTATCTTCGTCCTGTTCCGGGCGGGCGGTGGTCGGCGTCTCCCGGTAACGGTACTCCCCCTCCTCGGTGGCGCTGTTTCCCCGCGCCCAGGCCGCCGCGTCACTGGCTGCTTCGGCGTGCCACCCCTCGCCAAACCAGCGCAGCTGCCGCCGCAGTTCCCGGATTTCTTCATCCAGCGCGCTCAACTTGCGCGTGAGCGGGCTGAGGCGCGCCCGCAGCCGGAACTCAAAAGCATGGATAGTCGCATGGCGTTCGGCCAGTTCCGCTTCCGCATCCACCAGTTGCGGCATCAGTTCTTCCAGTTCGGCCCGCAAATGGGCCACCTGTTCCTGCCAGTCATCGGCTGTGGGGGTAAGCTGCTGCGCAAACATGCCCGGTATTGTAGCCAAAAGCGCCGGGTACGCCGAAAAATGGTACTGAAGCCAGACGGCCGTTACCCTACCCGCTTTGCCAGCCATCCATGGACAACCTGCGCCGTCTCCCGCCAGCTTTTCTCCATCATCACATTATGCCCCGCCCCCGCTACCACCACGTATTCCGCCCCATAATGCCGGGCTGATTTAGCTTCCGCTTTTTCCGCAATCAGCGTATCCGCCGCCCCCGCCAGCCAGAGCATGGGCGTGTGTAATTGCGCCGCCGGCCGCCACAGCGGTGGATTATATTGCAGCAGCACCCACAACGATTCTGGCCCCAGCCGTTCATACAGCTCTTGTGGCGACAATGTGGCTCCTTCGTTGATAAACATTTGCGCCGCCCGGAACGGGTTACGCACCAGCGGCGCAGTCGTCAGATTCAAACCACACAGGGCAAACCCACCCGGATCGCGGGTAATCGTGCGTAAAATGGGAACCATCATGCTGTGTGACTGCCAGGGAGCGACCAAAACTGCCGCCGGCAAATCATCCCGCTCCTTCAAGTACCACTGGGTCAACGCCCCGCCCATGCTGTGCCCCATCAACACCGGTTTACGCGGCAGGCGGTCAATCTCCACTTTCAGAAAGTCCAGATAATAGCCAAGCGTACACCAGCGAATCGGCCGTTGCGTGGGCGATCCGGCATGGCCCGGCAGGCTGTGCGCATGGCTCTCCCAACCCCATTCCGCCCATAGCTCCTGCCACTCTTGCCAGCACCAGGCCCCATGCCACATGCCATGCTGCATCACAATCGGCGTGGCAAAGCGCCGCTCTTTGGGTGTGTAGATAATTCGTTCAATGCCATTTTCTACCGTGTGCGAAATTTCGAACGATTTCATGCCCTGATCAACCCCACTGCCAATATCAATACAATCATGTAGCTCATAAACGGCAGCCAGTCGCCCCAGATAAAGATACTGATGAATGCACTGGCAACGGCCGTACCCGCCACCACCCAACTCAAAGTAGGCAAAACATCGGCCAAAGCCAACGCCGCCCCCATCAGCACCAGCACGGCCAGGATGCAGAGCGTGTTGGCCCAAAAGACCCCACTGGTATTGACCATTATCTCTGGCGACATCGCTGGATCATATGTGCGGATCATCTCAGCCGCCTTAGCTCCCAATTGCAACCGATCCAGACTGATGGGCAGCCAAAATAGAAAACCGGCAAAAATGAGGAGTGCAGCCGCGATTGCCAGCCAGCGTGGGCCGGGACCGGGCAATTGGGTGGCGAGCAGGGCAAAGAGTACGGCCGTTGCCAGAAAGGCCACCGGAAAAATAATCGCCTGCGCCGTCCAGCCGATCCGGTCATTGGCAATCACCGTTAGCTTGTCCAGCGGGTCCGTTGGCAGCGGCCATTGGCGGAAGTAAGCGGCTGAAAACGCGCCGACCATGAAAACAATCACGGTTGACAGCAGGGCGATGCCCAACGGGCGGAAATTGGCAAATTAGTTGGCGGTATCCATTGGTTTTCCTATTTTATTTGCCGGACGGCCGTGCTTTGGGCAACGGCCGTCCGCTCATTCAGCTAAGGCGCTACTGTCAAATAAGCGTACAACGCGGCCAGGTCGTCGTCGTTCATTTTGCTGGCGTTTTGCCAGGGCATCGTCTCCGGGAAGGGCTGGCCGTTTGGTTTAACACCACTGCGCATCATGGCTGCAAACTGCTCCACAGTGAGGGTGTTGACCAATGGACGCGGGTTGGGAATAGCCGGACTGACTGATGTGGCTGGCGCGCCGGTGGCATCTGGCCCATGGCAGCCGCGACATTCACCAAAGGTGGCTACATACTTGCCATACTCAGCATTCACACCCTGCGGCGGCGCAGTGATGACGGCCGGTGCGGGCGACGGCGGTGCGCCAAACATACCAGCGCCGGACATGACCGCGCCCAGGAAATTCATCTGGTCGCCGGTAACGCCGCTGGTCGGCGCCGGCGGCAATAAGCGCAGGTAAGCGATAATGGCCTCGGTGTCTTCATTACTCAACTCACGGTAAGGCAGGAAAGACATCATGCCCAGCTCATGCCCCTGCTGGTCAATGCTGTAGCGCAGGACGCGGAACAGCTCGCCATCGCTGTAACCGGCCAGTTTGCCGCCCGGCGTCAGGTTCTCCGTCACCATGTCGCCAATAAAACCAAACCCTTCGGCTTCGGCGATGTTCCAGCCGCCGCTGAGTGGGTGTTCGCCCGTGGGATTCCCATCTGGCCCCACCTGGCTGTGGCAGCCCACGCAGGCAATGTTGACCAGGTATTCGCCGCGGGCGATCTGCTCCGGCGTCCCGGCCACCGTCAGGTCGGGCGCCGGATTTGCGCTGGGGAAGTAAGTGTCGGCGATCCCCTTGGCGCCTGTGAAGGCGACAATAGCAAACAGCAACGTCAGCAAACCGGCCCCCAATCCCCCCACAATCTTCACCCACAGTTTCCTGGCCCGCACCGCCCGGTACGTCAGCCAGCCAAACAGCACAGTCAAACCAATGACTACCAATAAAATGATGAGATTGCTTATCATCTGTTCTCTCCTTGAATTAGATTTGTGGTCAGTCTGATGGGGCATCATTTGGAGATCGTTTATTGGGGTGCCGGATTAACGGATTTTGCCTGGCTCGATCCGAAAATCCTGCACATCCATGTCCTGCGGTTCCACAATGAACGTGCCGACCATACCAGCCATCTCGTGACCGGGTGAACTGCAATAGAAGCGGTAACGGCCGTCATCTTCCGGCATAAACGTGATTTCTACCGTCTCGTTAGCCGCCAGGGGGGCATGAATATCGAATTCGTCCATATCAAAGGCGTAGGCGTAGCCATCCTGGTTGACCAGGCGTAGGGTAACGGGCTGCCCGGCGGTGACGCTGATTTCCTCTTGCAAAAAGCGCATCGCTTCCATATTTAATGGTGACTTCGCTGGTTGCGGCGCGGCCGCAGGCGGCCAGCCAGCAGAGTAGGAAGAGGAGAAAGGGAAAGAGGTACGGCCTTACTTTCATTATTTTGCTCCTGAACAGCAAGACCTGACAGGTTTTCGAGACCTGTCAGGTCTACCTCCTCATCTGCTAATCACCCATCGCCAACTGGGGGCGACACGGCCGTTTCCGCTTCCGCCCGCCGCACAGCCCACACTCCGGTAGCGATGATGATCAAGTGAATGACGATGAAGGCAATGTAACCGCTCGCGTCATACCCTCTGGCAATCAGGAAAATGTCATCCAACACCCCGTGCGTAATCTCCAACCAGATCAGGAGTATGGCCGCGCTGGCATATTTGGCCGGTTTGCGGCTGGCCCACAGGGCAAAGGTAGCAATGCCAGCCATCTCAAACAAGAAGGGCGACCAGCCATCCACAAAGGCGCGCACGGCCCATTCATCGGCCGGAAAGGGCAATTGATCCACCAGATATTGCGTGTCGCCCAGGAACATCATGTAAATGTTCATCAGCACCAGCAGCAAATACCACACGCCCACAAGACGGAACCACTACGTTAACTTTTTCATTTGCAATCCCCTTGGTTGTTAGACGTTCAACTTCTCCAAAGAAGTTGAACGTCTTGATTTGTGAAAGTTACGCGCTCTGGGGAACGGCCGTTTTGCCTTGCAGGAAATACACGCCCAACCAGACCAACCAGACCAGGTAGGGTACCGTTACCCCCAGGTTCAACATGCCCACCAGATCCGCCGACGCGCCGCCCACGATAAACGGCACCATGAACAGACTCATCACGCCGGTGATTAAAGCGGCAATACCGATGCCTTTGGTCAGTTTGGGGCTACGGTAAGCCAGCCAACCCAAAATCAACGCGCCCACCGCATAGCCTAGAGTCAGGAGCGGCATAACGGGATTGCTGGCATCGGTGGGGTCAATGAACAAACTGGCCACAATGCTGACCACCAGCACCAACACCCCCACCAAAACGAGCGTTGGTGACTCATCCCGGTGGATGAAATACAGGGCGACTAGCGTAACGAAAAAGATAAGCTGGCTGGCGACATAGAGGGTTTGCGCCAGCGGCGGTGGCCCGCTTGTACCCGCACCCATCCAGAAAACCATGGAAACGACGTAAAGCACGGTGCTGACGATGGCGGCGATGCCGCCGTAACGAATGATAGATTGATTGTTCATGTTTCTCTCCTTAGGTAAATATGATTTGTAAATTAAACCGGGCTGTCACCTGGTTTTTGTTTTATTCATCCATTGGCACTTCCTCTGGCGGCACGGCCGTCCATTCCTCCAAAAAGCGCACCAACTCCGCCAGATCCTTAAAGCCGCGCCGCTGCGAGCTGTGCGGCTCTTCCAGGCTGTAGCGCCAGACGGGCGGGGCATTGGGCCGCGCGCCACCTTCGACCCACAGGCTGAGGATAAAATTATGACGGGGGTACGGCCGTTGCTCCATCTTTCCCTCTCCTCACATCTCGCTCTCCTCACATCTCGCTAACTCGTTCAAACTGTGTTAATCTGTAGCCATCATACAAAGCGATCATTTGGAGATCGTTTATTGACAAAAGCGAGGTTGAGATGCCCAGCCCATTTCCCGGAATGGATCCCTATCTGGAAGATCGTTTCTTGTGGCCTGATGTTCACTCATCGCTAATTGCCTACATTCGGGAAAATCTGCAACCACAGATTCGCCCCCGCTATGTGGCCCGTATTGGGGAACGCATCCAGTTGGCGGAATCCCGGCACAGTTACGTGCCAGATGTCTTGCTGCTCCACCAAATGCGTGAACCAGCGCCAACGCTGGCTATCGCTGGCGAAATGGTGGCCGACGAACCACAAACCACCACCTATTTCGATGAAGAGCGGCATGTGCCCTACATTGAAATCATTCAACGCGATACGGGGGAGGTGGTCACGGTGATTGAAGTCCTCAGCCCGGCCAACAAGGCAGGCGACGGCCGTGACCAATACCTGCAAAAACAAGCGGAACTACTGGACACAAAAGCCAACCTGGTAGAAATAGACCTGCTCGGTTATGGCCAACCCACCGTCCCGGCGCGCAATACCATCATCACCGAACCGGCCGGCTGGCGTTACCTGATCAACACCAGCCGCGCCGACCGGCGCAAACAACTGGAATTTTACGCTGTGCCGCTGTGGGAACGGTTCCCCCGCTGCCGCATCCCCCTGTGGCCGCCCGACCCGGATGTGGTGCTGGATTTACCGGCCGTCTTCACCCGCTGCTACGACGTGGGCGGCTATGACCTGCTGATTGATTACAGCCAACCACCTGATGTCCCATTAAGCGAGGCAGAACTGGTCTGGCTGCAAGAGACACTCGCGAACCAGACCCTAAGGGTTTCGCAAAACCCTTAGGGTCTCCATCACACCATGACGGCCGTTCTCGACATCCACTTATTTGGCAGCCCAGACATTCGCCTGGGTGGCGCCCCCATCGGCGGTTTTGTCTCCACCAAAGCGCCCGCTTTGCTGGCTTACCTGGCCGTTACCGGACGGCCACACAGCCGCGATACCCTGGTCGCCCTGCTCTGGGGCGAAATGGCCGACGCCGACGCCAAAAACAACCTGCGCCAGACCCTTTCTAACCTGCGCAAACTGCTGGAACCCTATTTGCTCATCACCCGCGACGCCGTGCAGTTCAATACGGCCGTGCCCCACACCCTAGACACCGCCCAATTTGAAAACCACCTGCACCGCGCCCGCGACGCCACCTTACCCACCCGCATGGCCGCCTTGCAGCAGGCTACCGCCCTTTACCAGGGCGACTTTCTAGCTGGCTTTTACGTGCGCGACGCCCCAGAATTTGAAGAGTGGCTGCTGGCGCAGCGCGTCCGCTACCGCGAACTGGCCCTGCACGCCCTGCACACCGTCACCGGACATCACCTGGAAAGGGGCGAATACGGCCGGGCCATAGACGCCGCCACCCGCCTGCTGGCCCTCGACCCCTGGCGCGAGGCCGCCTACCGCCAACTGATGCAGGCATTGACCCACAGCGGGCAGCGGGTAGCCGCCCTGGCCCAATACGAAACCTGCCGCCGGGTATTGGCCAAAGAGTTGGGGGTTTCCCCCTCGGCCGAGACCACCGCGCTTTACCAGCGGATCAGAGCAGCCGGCGAGGAACCGCGCCACAACCTGCCGCCGCAGCCCACCCCCTTTGTTGGCCGCGCCGCCGAGCTGGCCGAAATTTCAGCGCTGCTGCTGCGTCCGGAATGTCGTCTGGTCACCCTACTGGGCGCAGGAGGCATTGGCAAAACGCGGCTGGCGCTACAAGCGGCAACGCAGGCCAGCCAGCGTAGCCTCTTTTTGCATGGCGTCTACTTTGTGTCGCTGGAAGGGGTGGAAACGTTGACAGGGTTGGTCACGGCCGTTGCCCAATCCATCGGCTTCTCATTTAGCGGCAGCCAGGAACCGGCCGCCCAACTGCTGGCCCACCTGCACGAACGGGAACTGCTGCTGGTACTGGACAACTTCGAGCAACTACTAGGCAGCGCCCTTTGGTTGACCACCTTACTGCAACAGGCGACCCACCTCAAACTGCTGCTCACCTCTCGCGAACGGTTGCATGTACAGTGGGAATGGTGCGTCACGCTGGATGGGCTGGATTTTCCGGCCACATCATCGGCCGTCGCCACACCCACACCACAGACCGACCTGACAACCTACAGCGCCGTTCAACTTTTCCTCAACCGTGCCCGCGCCGCCCGGCATGACTTTTTGGCCGATGACGACACGGCCGTGCCCCACATCATCCGCATCTGCCAGCTAACCGCCGGTATGCCCCTGGCGCTGGAACTGGCTGCGGCCAACATCCGCCACTTCTCCTGCGCCGAAATTGCTGAGGCCATCGCCCACAACCTGGATTTTTTGGCCTCCACCTACCGCGATATCCCCACCCGCCAACGCAGTGTGCGCGCCGTATTCGATTACTCCTGGGGGCTGCTCAACCCGGCCGAACAACAGCTTTTTGCCGCTCTTTCCGTCTTTCGCGGCAGCTTTACGGCGGCGGCGGCACAGGTGGCGGGGGCCACACGGCCGTTGCTGTCGGCATTGGTAGACAAATCGCTGGTAGGGCGCAGCGGAGAGCTTTATCGCCTGCACGATCTGTCGCGACAGTTTGGTTGGGAGAAAGTGAAACAAACAGGCCAAACTCAGGTTTTACAATCCCGACACGCCCATTATTACGCCAATCTGTTAGCCCAAAAAGCCAGACAATTGCAGGGAGAAGAGCAGGCGGCCGCTTTATTGCTGATTGAACAGGAAGCGCAGAACGTCCAGGCCGCCTGGCACTGGTTAACGGGACAACCCGACGTGAATGGGCTGGCGGCAGCTACGGATGGTTATTATCATTTTCTGGCTATTCGCAGCCGATTTCAGGAAGCGGCCGACAATTTTGGCGCGGCGCGGCTGGCTCTGCAATCATTTGCCGATCAGGATCTCCAGGCCCGCCTGGTTTATGCGCGGATCATGGCCCGCGAAGGTCGCTTTCTCTCGTTTTTGTCTCGCTATGCGGCGGCACAAGAACGGTTACAGGCCAGTCTGGAAATTTTACACGGACTGCACGAACGGGATGAGATGGCCTATGTTCTGGGGCAGTTGGGGGGCACGGCGCGGGTGCAGGGTAATCTGGAACAGGCGCGGCAATGGCTCCAGGAAGGGCTGGCGCTGCGCCGGGAAACGGGCAACCGGCAAGGGCAGGCGGTGGCGCTGCTGGAATTGGGTGGGGTGGCTTTTATGGTTGCCGACTATGAACAATGCCGTGCCTTTTGCCAGGAAGGATTGTCCTTAGCCGAACTGGCTGGCGACCGGCAGACCGTGGCCCATCTGCTGACCGGCCTGAGCCTGAGTTGCCGGGAGTTGAGGTTGTATGAGCTGGCGTTGGATTACGGCCGTCGGGCGCAAACCATTTATGAGGAATTGGGCGATCAGTATGGCGCTATTCAGGCGGCGCTGACCCTGGGTGAATTGAACCGGCAATTGGGACAAACGGCCGAAGCCCGCCGCTTCTGTGAACAGGCGATCCAGATCAGCCAGGAAATTGGCTTTTTATCAGGGGCGGCTGATGGGCATTACCGGCTGGGGCAAATTGCCACCGGGCTGGAAGAGGAGCAGGCGGCGCTGCAAGAGTTTCGCCTGGCGCTGATGTTGGCCGCCCAAATTGAAGAAATCCCGGCTGTGCTTGATAGTTTGCTGGAGATTGCCTGCCTGCTGGTCAAGGTGGGCGATGTGGCCCGCGGCCACGTGGCGCTGGCTTTTTTGCGCGATCAGCCGCAAACAACGGAACCACAACGCCTGCGGGCAAACGAGGCGCTGGCAAACATGACAGAGGAAGCGGCTCTTGTGCAAACCGCTTTATCATTGGATGAGGTGCTGGCGATGGTCAGGGAAACATCCCCCACGGCCATACCGCTAATGAGGGTAATGAGGGCAACGGCCGTAACTGCGCCCCCTGACACGCCATCCCCCCTTTCTGCCAGTTTACCATTAGTGGCCGACGGCCGTTACCACAGTCCACAACTCATCGCCCGCGGCGGCATGGGGGAAGTGTACCGGGCCATTGACGGACAGACCGGCCAGACAGTGGCCGTGAAGCGGCTGTTGCCCCACCTGTTAACGGCGGGGAGCAACCATCTGGCCCGTTTCCAGCGCGAGGCGGAAGCGCTGCGCCACCTCAACCACCCCAATATCGTCCGGTTGATTGATACTTTTGAGGCAGATGAGCAGTTGACGATTGTCATGGAATACTTGCCCGGCGGCTCGTTACAAGAGTTGCTGGCCGGTGGGGAAGGATTACCGCGTCCACAAGCCATAGCCATTGCCTTGGAACTAGCCGACGCCTTGGCTCGCACCCATCACCTCGGCATCATTCACCGCGATCTGAAACCGGCCAATGTCCTTCTGGCCGCCGACGGCACGCCGCGCCTGACCGACTTTGGCATTGCCCGGCTGGGGCAGGGGTACACCCGCCTGACCCAACAAGGGACGACGATGGGCACGGTTGCCTACATGGCCCCGGAAGCATACCTGGGCGAAGGGTTGGATGCCCGCGCCGACACCTGGTCGTTTGGCGTGATGCTATATGAGATGCTCACCGGTCGTAATCCGTTTGCTCAGGAACCATTTGCGGCGACGGTCACGGCCGTACTCCATGCCCCCCTGCCAGACATCTACACCGATCAGCCAGATATTCCTGCTCCCCTAGCCCATTTGCTACAACAAATTCTCGTTCGTGACCGCAGCCAGCGGTTAGCCAGTATGCGCCAGGTCGCTGCGCAGTTGGAACAGGTAACACTAGCAATTCTCAATTTACCAAGAGCCAGCGATTAAAATCGCGCCTACAGCGAGCAAAGCCCACCCTTCAACAGGTTCAGGGCAGGCACTGCGTGGGCTGGGCGCCAGTCGGTGAAGGCCGACTTTGCCTTTTGTAGGTGCAGATTGATCTGCCGCCGCCGGGCAAATTGAGAATTCCTGAGGTAACACCCTGACCCTTGACATCATTCTGATTCCCGGCTATCCTATATTTAGGAATCCTAATAAATGAGCGATCTGCCCTACTTTGTTCTTGATCCCACAGCCCATCAGGAAGACACTGCCAGCAAAATTGTCTTTTCGCTGGAGCGGCTCTCTCATCTCTTTCGCATTCACTGGTGGGAACAAAACAAAGAAACCGACCTCAGCCCGCTGCAAATGCAAATTCTGATTGCCCTGCGCTTCCAACCCCAGCTTCACGCCGTCTCCACCATCGCCCGCTACCTGGAATTGACGGAAGCGACGGTTAGCGATGCGGTACGGGTGCTGAACCAGAAAGCGTATCTGGAGAAACGGCCGTCTCCCGAAGACGCCCGCCGCCACATCCTCTCCCTCACCCCGACCGGAACGCAAATGGCTGAAAGGCTGGCCCTGTTCGCCAATCAGATACAGGCGTTTGTCGAAACCCTGCCTCACCAGGGCACGGTATTAGAATCCCTGCTGCTGCTGATGGCCTCGCTGCAACAAAACGGCTTTATCCCCTTGCAACAGATGTGTACCACCTGCCGCCACTTCCAGCGGGTAGCAAATGGTTCGCAACCCTACTATTGCCGCCTGCTAGACCAGCCCCTGGCCATCCACAACCTGCGCGTCCACTGCCCGGAGCATGAGGCTGAGGCTACCGGATAATTTTTTTGGAGTTTATAATTAGGATTCCTGAATAATTAAAAGGAGACCGCTTATGAAATGTGAAGTGTTTGACACCTACGTTACCCGCCCAGATGGGCAGTTGATGCATTTTGATGTGTTGGTTCCCACCGGCACCGCGCCGGAAACGGCCCTGGCCTATGGCCAGGTATACCTGGCCGCAGTCGGGGTAACCGATAGCCAGGTCACGGCCGAACGCTGCCGCTTTTGCCACGTGGAGCAGGCCACGCCAGAGGCAGCCCAGGCCATAGCCCGGCAAGGGTATTTTATTGTAGCTATGGAAGGGTGTCCGCCCGCCATCGCCTGAAATGATAATGGAGGTTTATAATGAGTGAAATTGCTGGATATACCTATGGGACAACGGCCGTTGCTCCCTCCCCTATCTCTTTAGATGACTTTGAAAAGCTCAGGGCCACTGTACTATTTGGCACAGAGGACGAACATTATCTGCGGATGGCCGGTGAGGTGCTGGCCGGCCAGACCGACGCCATTCTTGACCTGTGGTACGGCTTTGTCGGTTCCCACCCCCATCTGGTGCAGTACTTTACCGATGGGCAGGGTAACGCCCTCACCGATTACCTGGGGGCAGTACGGGCGCGCTTTGGGCAATGGATCGCCGATTTGTGCCGACGGCCGTATGACCAGGACTGGCTCAACTACCAGCACGAGATCGCCCTGCGTCACCACCGGGCAAAGAAAAACCAGACCGACGGCGCCCGTTCCGTGCCCATCATCCACTTTCGCTACATGGTCGCCTTCATTTACCCCATCACCGCTACCATTCGCCAGTTTCTGGCGGCCAAAGGGCACAGCGCCGACGAGGTGGACAAGATGCACCAGGCCTGGTTCAAAGCGGTAACGCTCTCCGTCATCTTGTGGAGCGTGCCCTATGTGAAAGAGGGGGACTTTTAAGCGACCGGGGTATAGAAGGTAACCGTTCAGACCTGACAGGTTTTTTATCAGTTCAACTTGAAACTTTGCAGGCCAAAAACCTGTCAGGTCTCTTGAGGGACTGAACACTTACTATAGAAGTTCAACTTCTTTAGAGAAGTTGAACTTCTTCATAAAAGGCGCTAATCAGCTTTAACACCGCTTCCGGCGCTTCCATGTTTGCCATGTGGCCCACGCCAGGCATAACGACCCGGCGCGCCTGGGGAACCTGCTCGCTGATGAAATTGGTGATGCGCTGGAAATCGGGCAAATCCAGTTCACCCACTATAGCCAGCACCGGTATGGCCAACTCGCTTAAGCGGGAGGCGGACGGCCGTGCCAATCCCATCTCCGGGTTATCATTCACAAAGTGCCAGCCGGAATAGTCGCCAATCATTTGTTTCAGGCGGGCGGCCACAGCCGGCTGGCGCATGGCCGGGGCAAAGAGCGGGTGGGTCAGCCACGACTCTTTGGCCGCTACAACGCCCCCTTCCCGCGCCCGCTGCCACACCAGCCCATCCCGCGCCGACCCTTCGGCCGACCAGTCAAAACCGCCCAACACCGTATCAACCAAAACCAGCGACAAGACGCGGCCCGGATGCGTAAGGGCAAAATCAATTGCCACTGCGCCTCCTTTGGACAGCCCCACCAGGTGTACCTGCACAATCCCCAGGCTGTCTAGCAGCTCGGCCAGATCGGCCACGTGCGAATACGGTTCGCCAGTGGGCACATCTAACCGGCCAAAGCCGCGCATATCGTAGCGGATGACCCGGAACTGCTGCGCCAGGGGCCAAAACTGGTCATCCCACATGCGCGTATCCAGGGTAAAGCCGTGAAGGAGGACAACTGCCTGGCCGAAACCGACCGTTTCATAATAAAGACGGCTACCGTTAACGTGGATGTGTTGATTCATGGTGTAAGCAGTATAGGGCAACGGCCGTTTCCCTGACAGGCCAAAAACTGTTCATTTTCGGCTCGGTTCTTCTCCCTAACCGGTAACATACTGGAACAGCACCAAATTTTCGCAATGGCCCGTCTCGGTTAAATCGGTCAGGTTTTGCAGTGTGGTTTCGGCGATGTTGCGCAGGGCGCGGTCCGTCAAAAACGCCTGATGCCCCGTCACCAGCACGTTGGGAAAGGTCAGCAAGCGAGAAAAGACATCATCCGTTACCACCTCGTTGGATAAATCTTGAAAGAACAAGTCCCCCTCTACCTCATAGACATCAATCGCCAGATAGCCGATTTTGCCTGACTTTAATCCCTCGATCACCGCCGCCGTATCCAATAAAGCGCCGCGGCTGGTATTGATGATAAAAACGCCATCCTTCAACAGTGGAATCGTGCGGGCACTGATGAGATGATGGGTTTGGGGCGTCAACGGCAGGTGCAGGGTGATGATGTCGCATTGGCGGGCCAATTCTACGGGATCACCTATGTAGCGGGCCAGCTTTTCGGCTTCGGGGTTACGGTACAGGTCGTAGGCTAGTAAGTTGGCGCCAAAGCCGGAAAGATTGCGCAGCACGGCCGTGCCAATCCGCCCCGTGCCAAAAACACCAATCGTCTTGCCGTGAATCTCAAACCCCTGCAAACCATCCAGTTCAAAGTTATTGTCCCGCACCCGGTTATAGGCGCGGTGAATTTGCCGCCCCAGGGTGAGAATGAGGCCGACGGTGAATTCAGAAATGGCGTTGGGGGAGTAGGCGGGCACACGTACTACGCTGATGCCCATTTCTTCCGCCGCCTGCAAATCAATCTGGTTATACCCCGCCGAGCGGGTGGCAATGATGCGCGTACCGCCCGCGGCCAGTTGCGTGATCGTTTCCCGATTCACCTGGTCATTCACAAAGACGCACACTGCTTCATAACCGGCGGCGAGTACGGCCGTTGCCGGCGTCAACTTCGGCTCATAAAAAGACAATTCATGCCCAAAACGGCCGTTCACCTGCACAAACGACTCCCGGTCATACCCCTTGGTGGCAAACACAGCTACTTTCATCGGTCTCGTTTACTTCCTTTTTTGGTTGTTGCTATCGGTCAAACAACAACATCAAATTTAGCACACTTCTGCCGATGTAGGTGATGCAGATGCGGGTGGCAAGTACTTCCCCTATCAGCCTGGGGATTCCATTCCCAGGTGGCTATTATTGACCACTCTAAATGGTACGGATTATCATTGAGCGGCATGACAATACCCATTTTAGCCACCAAACTGTATATCCCGCCACCCCGGCCAACAATTGTGCGCCGTCCCCGCCTGGGTGAACGGCTCGACGACGGGCTGCGGCACAAGCAGGGATTTGGGCGTAAACTGACGCTCATATCTGCCGCCGCCGGGTTTGGCAAGACGACCCTGGTCAGCGAATGGGTGTCCGGCAACGGATTACCGGTTGGCTGGCTGTCCCTGGACGAGGGAGACAGCGACCCTGCCCGTTTCCTGACATACCTGGTGGCGGCGATGCAAACCATCGCCCCAGAGATGGGCAAAGGGGTGCTGGCGGCGCTGCAATCGCCGCACTGAAGCGATTACCCGCGCCCGCTGTGCCGGATGATGATGGCGAAACGGTGTTAACCGGTGCGGTGGCCGATCAGGCGGCATTGCACGGCCTGCTGCGAAAAGTGCGTGACTGTGGGTTAACTTTGCTTGCGGTTAATTGTGTGGAACCAGATAAGGAGAACTAGATGAAAGCAATCGTACAAAACAATTATGGCGCCCCATCCGTGCTGCAACTCAAGGAGATGAACAAGCCGGTGATGAAAGATGACGAGGTGTTGGTGCGGGTAAACGCCGCGTCGCTGAACGCGGGTGATTACTTCACAATGAAAGGCAGTCCCTGGCTAGTGCGTCTTACGGTAGGCTTTCCCCGGCCAAAGGATTATGTGTTGGGCTGGGATATGGCCGGCCATGTGGAAGCGGTGGGCAGCCAGGTGACGCAGTTCCAGCCGGGGGATGCTGTGTATGGGGCTGTTGGTCATGCCTTTGCCGAGTATGTGGTGGCCTCTGCCGACCTTTTGGCGCTGAAACCGGCGAACCTGACGTTTGAACAGGCGGCGGCCGTACCCACGGCGGCACTCACGGCGCTCCAGGGATTACGTGACGCCGGAAAGGTGCAGCCGGGGCACAAGGTGTTGATCAATGGCGCGGCGGGCGGCGTGGGCACGTTTGCGGTGCAGATTGGCAAGGCGTTGGGGGCGGAGGTCACGGCCGTGTGCAGCGGCCGTAACGTGGAGATGGTGCGCGCCATTGGCGCGGACCACGTGGTGGATTACACCAGAGAAGATTTCACGCGGGGTGAGCGGCGCTACGATCTCATCCTGGACAATGTGGGCAACCGCGCCTTCGCTGACCTGCGGCGGGTGCTGACGCCGCACGGCCTGATTGTGCCGAACAGTGGGCATGGGGGTATGAGCTATGTGTTCAAAGCGTTTCTCCTGACCCCCTTCATGCGCCAGCAAGGGCAACCGCTGATGACCAAAAACAACGCCAGGGATCTGATCTATTTGAAGGGGCTAATCGAAGCAGGCCAGGTGACGCCGGTCATTGACCGCACATATCCGTTGCCGGAAACGCCGGTGGCGCTTGGTTACGCCGCTGAGGGCCACGTCAGGGGCAAGGTGGTGATCACGGTGGTGTAACGCGATTTGGAAAATCGCGTCACGGCCGTTGCAGGCAACGGCCTCTTTTTTTGCCATTTGATGTAAAATATACTTGACATCTAGTAAAAGATATATTACTATTTGTCCATCATACATTACTTTGTGTAAAGAAAACAAGACCTGACAGGTTTTTTCAAACCTGTCAGGTCTATATAAGGAGAACACAATGTCTTACAAAGAAAAGAATGTGGCCGTATCACTGGTAACATTCACCCTTATTTTGGGATTCTATCTGAAACAGATAACACACATGTGGCGGGGCGGCGGTCTGACAGACGACGTTTTTGGCTTGTGGGCGACCGTCGTTGTGATGGGCATCATTGCCACCATTATCCTCACCATCATCGCCCACATCGGGTTTGCCATTTTCGAGGTCATCAGGACGGGTGATGATGACCCCAAGATTGATGATTCTGAAGATGAGCGTGATAGGCTGATTGATTTACGAGGCACACAGGTGGCTTATCTTGTCTCCTCCATCGGCACGCTGCTGGCAATGCTCACCTTTGCCCTGGGCCGGTCGCCGTATGTGATGTTCAGCTTACTGATTCTCTCTGGGCTGGTAGCCCAGGTGATGGGCGATATTTTCCGCCTGGTGCTTTATCGCAGGGGGTTCTGAGATGGGTTCTAAAATAGGCAAGAGTCGCATTAGCAACAACATTCGCAAACTGCGTTTTTACCACAACGAGATGACCCAGGAACAGTTGGCGGAAAAAGTGGGTGTGACCCGGCAAACCATCAACGCCATCGAAAGCGCCAAATACTCCCCTTCGCTGGAACTCGCTTTTCGCATCGCCTTCGTCCTGGACTCGCCGTTAGAAGAAGTCTTCATCTACGAGCCAAAAGACGATCCTATCTAGGAGATTGTCGGAGAACTCAGGATCGGTAAACGGATTAGACGGATTCTCACGGATAAATCAGTAGAAAATCAGTGTAAATCTGTTAAATCCGTGTCATCCGTGTATCTATTTCTACTTTGCCGACAGCCTGCTAGTAGCCAACCATTTGAGTTTGAGGAGTTCGCACACCCACGCGAGAACGAGCAGCACGAGGGCGTACTGCCCTCCTCACCCCATCAAATTAGTTTGTTGAAGTAATAATGGAGATTCAACTTGAACACGAACAGAAAGAAAATAAACAGAACGGAGTGGCTTGTGCCCATAGGTCTAATTTTACTCAGCCTTGTGCCGGTATTGGCCGGCGCGGCTCGTATCGCCGAGTTGTCGGGCGGGGCGGAAATCACGCCAGACAACGCCCGCTTCTTCGCTTCGCCGTTGCCGGTGGTGGTACACATCCTGAGTGTGACGATCTATGCCCTCTTAGGTGCATTTCAGTTCGCCCCCTCTTTGCGCCGCCGGAAACCGAAATGGCACCGCACGGCCGGCCGCATCCTGGTTCCGGCCGGTCTGGCGGCGGCGTTATCTGGTCTGTGGATGACGCTGTTTTATGCGTTGCCTGAGAGTGATGGTGCGCTCTTGAATATGATGCGGCTTGTGTTTGGCTCGGCCATGCTGCTGTCCATTATTCTCGGTGTGACGGCCGTGCGGCAGCGCGACTTCCCCCGGCACGGCGACTGGATGATGCATGGCTATGCCATTGGGCTGGGGGCAGGTACACAGGTTTTGACCCACCTGCCCTGGTTTCTGTTGTTTGGCGTACCGGACGAGTTTACCAAAGCCATGCTGATGGGCGCGGGATGGGTGATCAACCTGGCTGTGGCTGAATGGGTCATCCGCAAGCGTCGTGCCCGATACGGCCGTTCCCGGCGCGCGCCCACAGTGTCTTTATAACTCCATGTGCCATTGTTTTGCACCTGAGGAGCGGGGCGCACCCTCGTGCCCGTGTGGGACGTGGGCGTCCCACACCCCTCGATTAAATTGATTGAAGGAAGGATTTTATGAAAGCAGCAATTTACACAGAATATGGGCCGCCGGCGGTGTTGCACTTGCAAGAAATACCCAAACCGACGCCGAAAGAGAATGAGATATTGGTGCGCGTGGCGGCTACGGCCGTGAACTATGGCGACCTTGTTGCCCGCAACTTCAAAAACATCTCCCATGCCGAATTTAATATGCCCACGATTTTCATGTTCCCGGCGCGTTTCTCTTTTGGCTGGCGCAAACCCAAAAACCCCATCCTGGGCAATGAATTCTCCGGCGTTGTGGAAGCGGTGGGGCACCAAGTCACCCGCTTCAAACCCGGCGATCCGGTCTTTGGCTATCGGGGTATGAACATGGGCGCTAATGTCGAATATCTTTGTATGCCAGAGACAGGCACCGTCGCTATCAAACCGGCCAATTTGAGCCATGCGGAAACGGCCGTTATCCCCGGCGCACTCATCGCTCTCAACATCCTGAAAAAAGTAAACATCCGGCCCGGCCAAAAACTGCTGATCAACGGGGCCAGCGGGTCTATTGGCTCGGCGGCGCTGCAACTGGCAAAGGCGCAGGGGGCACACGTTACCGGCGTCTGCGGCACGCCCCGGCTGGCCTTTGTGCAGGCATTGGGCGCTGATGCCGTGATTGATTACACCAAGGAAGATTTCACCCAAAACGGCAAAACCTACGACCTGATTCTGGATGTTTTGGGCAAAAGCTCCTTTGCCCGCTGCCAAAATTCCCTCAAACCGGGGGGTATTTACCTGTTAGCCAGTTTTAAGATGAAGGCGGTTTTTCAAATGCTCTGGACTTCCATAGTTGGCGATAAAAGAGGGTAGAACTTCCAAAAGCTCTCAAAAGAAAGGTTCCGTTTTGCTCAATTTCAGAGAGAAAAAGGCCTCATCCCACTGAAACTAAGGTAATTCAAATCGTCACAAAACAGCTAAAACGCGCACTGGAAAAACAGGTTTTACAGGATATGAAACGCTTACTTGTTTTCAGTCAGCTTGATCAAAATCCATCGAAGTCCAGGCAAGTGAGTGAGCAAGTCAATCAATGTATTTCGGTTTGATCCCAAAATCCCTCGCGTCAGCAGCATTTTGTTGTAAAAATCACATTGATCGGAGAAGAATGACCAACTATTTCTAAGTTAAAAGGGAAAGGATCATCGCCAATTCCCCGAAATGGGCAGCAAAATCAAACGGAACTTACCTAAAAAGAGGTTTCGTTTTTTACGACTTAAGCACCAACAAACGAAACGCGAGTGGCAAAAAACGGTAGGCAGTTTCACAAGGGTTCCGTTTTTTACCACCTGTGTTACACTAAACGGAACGTAGGTTACAAAAAACGGAACGTGGTTTGGCCCGCGTTCTACCCTCAAGAGAACTTACCCCTACACCTATCCCACCAATATCATCACCAGACGGCCGTTACCTGGCTCGCATCGTTAGATCTGAAGGCACTCCAGATGTTGTCTACATTGTTGATGCGGTTAATGGTGAAGAAACAGAACTGGCAAATCCTTTTGATGGTCAATATTCTGGGATTTCTGATATTGAGTGGTTACCTGATGGGCAAATGCTGGCAATAGAACGGACACGATCTATTGATGACCCCACTGCGTTTATGGGTCAGAGGTCTATCTCTGCTTTGGCGATTTATTCCGCTGCTGGGAACACGCTTAGTCGATATGTAGATGTCGTTGGTCAGTATATGGAATGGTCTCCTGCGCCTCCATATTATCTGCTTCATCCTAGAGTTGGATTGACTGCCAACTCCCCTTGCATTTTGGACGTGAGTACCGATTCTTTCACTTGTCTAGATCAGATTGGAGTCTGGCGCGAGGAGCAAAAAGTTGAAACATTTAACTACAAATGGTCGCCAGATGGTAGCAAAGTCGGATTTATCTATTGGACGGAGTCCTCCGAAGGAGGCTTTTGTTATATTGAATTGGTTTCAACAGTAATTATCTGTCCAATTGTTACAGAAGATCTTCAGGTGGATGAATACCTGGAACAATTTCCAAGCCATGGAATTCCACGTCTTTTACATGTCCAAGATTATGACTGGTCACCTGATGGCAAATATATTGTCCTCCTTGTTGATCCTGCGCCTCCGGGAAGTGATGATGGCGCACAAGAGGCATTAGCTGTTATTGATAGTGCCGGGGAGATATTGCAACTATTTATAGACGGTTGGCATTGGCTCAACTATCCTTGGCGGCCGTCCATCTCCTCCCCATCGCAAGAATAACATGTCCCAAGACGAAATTTGTAGGGGCGAGGCGGTTGGGCACGGCCGTGTCTGTTCACCAACATCTCATCCCCAACCGCCTCGCCCTGCTGTAGTGGCAAATCGGATGTGGGCGAGGCAACAATTGGTTAATCGGCGTAAGCCTCCACCGGCAGGCAGATGCAAAAGAGTATCTGGCGGTGGTTGTGACTGAAAATTGCCTTGACACTGACCGAACCAGTTCCGTAGAATTGGAACGAATCAGCAAACACTTTGGAGGATATTCATGTTGTTAACAGATATTACCGAAGAAATCAAATCTTTACCGAGGTTTGAGAAACTACAACTCATTGAGGCCATCTCCAGGATGCTTTTGGAGGAGGAAAATCCGGCGCGATATTTTGCGGCTGAGGCTGTTTATCCTGTCTTCACCCCAGACAACCAGGAAAAAGCCGCACTGCAATTACAACAATTCCTGAAACAAACGCTGTCATGAACAGCCAGCGATTTCCTTACACCGCTCACCCGCAATTTCCGGTGGGAATTCCCCTTCTGAATATTCAACTTGCGCATCATTCAACAACTATTACGGTTACGGCCGTTGTAGACTCTGGCGCTGCTTTGAACATTTTGCCTTATGACGTTGGCAAATCGTTGAATCTCGACTGGGATAGTCAGACCTATCCGCTCGACTTAGGATTTTGGTCGGTACACAGGCTTATGCTGTTTTACTTCAAGCAGAGATTGATGGTTTTCCCCCTGTCAGACTGGCCTTTGCCTGGATCAGTAAACCCAGTACAGAGGTGCGTGTTCTGTTAGGCCAGATAAATTTCTTTCAAGAATTCGATGTCCATTTCTACGGGAGCCAAAAAGCGTTTGAGATTGCTCTCAAAACTGTATAAGGGCGAGGCAACCGGGGCAAAGGGGTTTCTGCGTGGCGCAGGTATTACCCGGTTGCCTCGCCCCTACCGTCATTTGTTAATCGGCGTAGGCCTCCACCGGCGGGCAGATGCAAAACAGGTTGCGGTCGCCGTAGACGTTGTCAATACGGCCGACATAAGGCCAGAATTTGCGCTCCCGCACCCAATGGGCCGGGTAGGCCGCCTGTTCGCGGGAATAGGCCCGATCCCAGTTGTCGCTCATAATCACCTCGGCCGTGTGCGGCGCGTGCGCCAGCGGGCTGTCCTCATGGGCGATTTCCCCATTTTCCACCGCCCGAATTTCGGCGCGAATCTGAATCATCGCCTGGCAAAAACGGTCTAACTCCGCTTTCGATTCACTCTCCGTTGGTTCAATCATCAGCGTGCCGGGCACGGGGAAAGACATGGTAGGGGCGTGGAAGCCAAAGTCCATCAGCCGCTTGGCTACGTCATCCACCGGCACCAACTCCTTAAAGTGACGCAAATCCACAATACATTCATGGGCGACACGGCCGTTGGCTCCGCGATACAACACCGGATAATGCGGCTCCAACCGTTCGGCAATATAGTTGGCATTCAAAATCGCCACCTCCGTCGCCACCTTCAGTCCCCAGGCGCCCATCATGGCAATGTAGGCATAGGAAATGGGCAGGATGCTGGCACTGCCCCAGGGCGCCGACGACACCGGCCCAATGGCCTGCGTCCCGCCCACCCCGGCCACAACCGGATGTCCTGGCAGGAAGGGGGCAATGTGCGCCTTCACGCCAATTGGCCCCATGCCCGGCCCGCCGCCGCCATGCGGGATGCAAAATGTCTTATGTAAATTCAAATGGCACACATCCGCGCCAAAATCGCCCGGACGGGTCAGCCCCACTTGGGCATTCATGTTCGCCCCATCCAGGTATACCTGTCCGCCAAACTCATGCACAATCTGGCAGATTTCCACAATGGCCGCTTCAAACACGCCATGCGTGGACGGGTAGGTGACCATCAGCGCCGCCAGCCTTTCCTGGTGTTTTTCCGCCTTGGCGCGCAGATCGGCCACATCAATGTTGCCGGCCTCGTCGCACTGCACCACCACCACGTCCATGCCCGCCAGAGCGGCGCTGGCCGGATTGGTGCCGTGCGCCGAACTGGGAATTAGGCAAACGTTGCGGTGGGTGTCCCCTCTGGCGTGATGGTAAGCGCGGATGACCAGCAGACCGGTGTACTCCCCCTGCGCACCGGAGTTGGGCTGCAAGGAGAAAGCGTCAAAACCGGTAATTTCCATCAGCCAATTTTCCAGGCGGCGGAATAGTTCCTGGTAGCCCTGGGTCTGCTCCAACGGCGCAAAGGGGTGCAGATGGCCGAATTCAGGCAGGGTGATGGGCAGCATCTCGGCCGTAGCGTTCAGCTTCATGGTGCAGGAACCGAGCGGGATCATGGAGTGGGTCAAGGAGAGATCGCGGCTTTCCAGGCGGCGAATGTAGCGCAGCATCTCTGTTTCCGAGAAGTAGCTGTTGAAGGTGGGATGGGTGAGAAACGGGCTGGTGCGCTGGTGGGGCGCGTCGTAATCCAGTGAGACGGCGTCGGCCATCACTTCCAGGTCAAACTGCCCCGGCTGCCCGCCAAAAATCTCCAGCAGCGTTTCCAGATCGTGGCGGCGGGTGGCCTCGTCTAACGAGACGCCCACCGCGCCATCGGCAAAGGTGCGCAGGTTGACCCGCCGCGCCAGGGCGCGCGCCTGGATTTGCGCCTGGGCCAGCGGGCCGCCGCTCACTTTCAGGGTGTCGAACACCGGCTCGCCGTTGAGTTCGTAGCCCAATTCGCGCAATCCGGCGGCGACGACCTGGGTGATCAGCCGCACACGCCGGGCAATGCGTTTTAACCCTTCGGGGCCGTGATAGACGGCGTACATGGAGGCCATGACGGCCAGCAAAACCTGGGCCGTACAGATATTACTGGTCGCTTTTTCGCGGCGAATGTGTTGTTCGCGGGTTTGCAGCGCCAGCCGGTAGCCGGGTTTGCCCTGAGCGTCTATGGAAACGCCGATCAAGCGGCCGGGCATGATGCGTTTGTGCTCGTCTTTGGTGGCCATGTAGGCGGCGTGCGGGCCACCGTAGCCCATGGGCACACCAAAGCGCTGCGAATTGCCGACGACCACATCCGCGCCCATTTCGCCGGGCGGACGCAGCAGCACCAGCGCCAGCAAATCGGCGGCGACGACGGCTAACGCGCCGTGCTCATGCGCCTGCTGGATGAAGGGTTCATAGTCGAGGATGTCGCCGGTGGTGGCCGGGTATTGCAGCAGCACGCCAAAGGTGGACTGGCTAAAGTCGTAGCTGGCGTGGTCGCCGACGATAACGTGGTAGCCCAGTGGTTCAGCGCGGGTTTGCACCACGGCGATGGTTTGCGGGTGGCACAGTTCAGAGACGAAAAAGGTGTTGGCCTTGCTGCTGCGGGGCATGGCGCGCTGGCAGAGGGTCATGGCTTCGGCGGCGGCAGTGCCTTCGTCCAGCAGGGAGGCGTTGGCAATTTCCATGCCGGTCAGGTCGGTGATCATGGTCTGAAAGTTGATCAGCGCTTCCAGCCGGCCCTGGGCGATTTCGGGCTGGTAGGGGGTGTATTGGGTGTACCAGCCGGGGTTTTCCAGGATGTTGCGCTGGATGACGGGTGGGGTGACGGTATCGCTGTAGCCCATGCCGATGAAGGAGCGGTAGACCTGGTTTTGGCCGGCCAGAGCGCGTAGTTCGTCGAGTACGGCCGTTTCGCTGCGCGGCCGTTCCAGGTTCAACTCTCCTTTTATGCGGATGTTGGCGGGTACCGCCTGGTCTATCAATTCATCCAGCGAGTTGAGGCCCAACGTATGCAGCATCTCTGTCACATCTTTGCTGCGCGGGCCGAGATGACGCTTGACAAAACGGTCTGCGGGGCGGAGCAGGTCGTGGTTGGGCACGGCCGTACTGCCGTTCTCGCCGGCTTCGATGATTTCATGGGTTGTCATGGGTTTTCTCCGATAGGGGAAAGTGAGTAGTGAGCAGTTAGCAGTGGGCAGTGAGCAGTAAGGATGTACTGCTCACTGCTTACCGTTTACCGCTTACTGCTTACTCGCGTTCTGCCAAAAACTTCTCATACGCGGCCGCGTCCATCAGGCCATCTACGTCGGCCATGTTGTCCGGGCGGACGCGGATCATCCAGGCGTCGCCGTAGGGGTCACTGTTGACGAGTTCAGGGGTATCAATGAGGGGGGTATTCACGGCCGTGACCTCTCCGGCAATAGGCATCAGCAGGTCGGCCGCCGCTTTCACCGACTCAACCACGCCGAAGGCGTCGCCCGCGCCAAAGCTGTCGCCGACATCGGGCAGTTGCAGGTAAACAATGTCAGACAGGGCGTCCTGGGCATGATCGGTGATGCCGATGACCACTTCGTCACCTTCCACGCGCACCCATTCATCATCATTGGAATAACGGTAATTTGCAGGGATTTTGGACATGGTTTTCACTCCTTATGTTTGTGGGGACTGGTTGCTGGTGGCTAATACCAGCAACCAGTCCCCAGCCACCAAAATAAAAAGGACGCATGGCAAAACAGCGTTTTGCCAGCGTCCTCTGTCATTAACCTGAGAGATTGGCAGCAAGCGGTTTGCCTGCCGGTTGCCCCTTCGGTATGCGTTCTATTACGCATTTTTCAGATACACCCTGCCGTCCGGTCCTTTTACCTGAGAGATTCGCTGCGGAGAAGCGTGTTAGCTGCTTATCCGCCGTTTGCCCCTTCGGTGACCCGTTATCCGTAATTCGTAATCCGTAATCGGTTTACGGATAACGGTTTACGGAAAGGTACTCTCCCGCACGGCCGTTTGCTGTATGTAGTTTTCAAATTGCCCGGAAGGTATTCATTGATAAGATACATTGTACCGGAGTGGGAGGAAAGTGCAAAGATATACGTGACGTGTGATGCGTGACGAGTGACGGCTATTCACGCAGCACTCGTCACGTGGAGGCGAACACCATGAACGGAAAAATTTGTCTGGTGACGGGCGCGCGTACGGGGATTGGCTATGCCACGGCCGTGGGCCTGGCGGAACGGAGCGCGACGGTGGTGATGTTGTGCCGGGATGAGGGGGGAGGGGCAACGGCCGTGCGCGATGTGCAACAATCTACCGGCAACCCGCACGTGGAACTGCTGCTGTGCGACCTGGCTGCCATTCCGGCAAGCAGCCGCCGATTTTCAGGCGCGGCATGAGGCGCTGCACGTGCTGATCAACAATGCCAGCGTCATTCCCCGGCAGCGCGAAGTCACAACCGATGGGTTGGAACGGCAGTTTGCCGTCAACCATCTGGCTTATTTTCTGCTGACGAATTTGCTGCTGGACGTGTTGAAGGTCAGCGCCCCGGCGCGGATTATCAACGTCAACATCAGTTAGCCTTAATTGGATGTCCATAAAATTGGGGGAAGGTCATCTATATAAATCCGGTGAAACAAAAGGGGCCAGGGCGTAGGCAACGGCCGTGGCAAATGCCTCACCGCGCACCACCAGATGATTGG
The DNA here is from genome assembly GCA_013112725.1 of Chloroflexota bacterium. Taxonomy (GTDB): domain Bacteria; phylum Chloroflexota; class Anaerolineae; order Promineifilales; family Promineifilaceae; genus CAADGU01. The sequence continues at coordinate 13,775 of JABFFZ010000028.1, read as the reverse complement.
TCAATGCGCCGACGGCGCCCCCTTTTTGTTTGGTGTTGTGGTCGCCCATTAGATCATCCATCACGTGGCCTAACTCTTCACCGTTTTGTACCCGTCGAGCAATATATTCTGGTAGGGGTAATCGAGCACAACCGCCGAGGCTGGTACGGCCGTCGCTGGCCACAATCGCCACCCAGCCTTGCAGCACCAGCCCGAATGGCTCGGGATGCACGCCCCCCTCCAGGCCAATGCCTAGGTCGGCGTTTAGGGCCTCCCGCGCCGCCAGCGCCCGGTTTTGCGCCCCGGCAATCGTTTCCGCGTCGCTCATAGGCATGGTGCTGACGCCGCTGGGCACAGCCACCGGGATGATCTGCGCTTCCGGCCAGACGCGCAAAATGTGGGTGGTCACGGCCGTGACTTTGACGGGGTTGGTGGAACCGATGGCGATGATCATAAATAAAGTAGGTGATTGGCGATTGCACAATCGCCAATCACCCTATTTCTATCTTCGTCACCGCCTCAAAATCAATGGAGTCCGCTTTGCCAAGCACCGTTTCTAATGCCATTTGGGCAAATTGAAAAAAGCCTTGCAAATCGGCGATGCGTTCCAGGTAGTAGGCGGCCAATTCGCGCTCTTCGGGAGTCAGTTCGGCCTGGGCGGATTGCAGTTTGGTGATGCTTTCGCCCAGGACTTGCAGCGCCATTTGCACCTCGCGCCGTTCGCGGCTGTTGATCACACTGCGAATGACCTGCCACATGTCTGATTCGGCCTGGTAATACTTCTTGCGCTCGCCGCGCATCCACACTTCTTTGGCCATGCCCCAGCGCTCCAGGTCACGCATGTTCATGCTTACCGACCCTTTGCTGATTTGCAACTGGTCGGCCAGATCATCCAGTGACAATGGTTCCGGGTTCAGCAACAAAGTGCCATAAAGCCGCCCCATGACATCATTAAACCCAAAAAAGCGGGCTAACCGCCCAATTCCGGCTACGGTACTCTCGTTAACGCCAATCAATGTCTCGTGCATAATTCCCCTTGCGTTCAAAACGTTTTGAATGTTAGGGGAATTATATGTGGTAAGTGGCAAGGTGCAAGTGAGGGGGTGTAGAGGTGAGCAGGTGAGGGGGTGAGAGGGTGAGGGGGTGAGGGGTGACAGGGTGATCAAGACCGCTCCAATACCCTGATATCCAGTTACCGATTACCGTTCACGGATTCACGGATTACCGATTACCGGAAAAACCGGCCCATGTCCCGCCCCTAGCTGCCAGTTGGCGCCGTTTAGGATGGCTTGATGGGTGAATTGGTGGGCCAGGTACACGGCCGTGTCCAGCCTTTCCCCCCGCGCCAACGCCACACACACAGCTGCCGACAGGGTGTCACCGGCCCCGTGCGTATTTTCCGTTTCAATGTAGGGGGAGCGCAGTTCGTGGGTGGTACGGCCGTCGTAGAAAATATCTACCACATCTTCCCCGTCCCGGCCTCCTTTGAGCAGTATATTTTTAGCGCCTAGCCGGTGCAGTTCGGTCGCCAGATGGGCCAGCCGGGGCAGATCGGTGGGGTCGGGAACGGCGCTGTTGAGGAGTACGGCCGTTTCCATCACATTCGGCGTGATTAAATAGGCCAGCGGCATCAAGGCAACCACATAGTGCCATCGCACCGCCTCGGTAAACATCGGCTGCCCACGATGGTTTACCAATACCGGGTCAACGACAATTTTTTGGCAGCCGTACTGTTGTAATTTGCTGGCGATAACGAGGATGAGTTCAGTCTGGCCGATGAAGCCAGTTTTGATCGCCACCGCGCCATAATCGGACAGCACCGCATTCAATTGGTCGGCCACAAATTCCGGCGACATGTACTGGACACGCTCGACGGAGACACTGTTTTGGGCGGTCACGGCCGTGAGCACACTCAGCCCATATGCCCCCAACACCGCCCACGTGCGCAAATCCGCCTGCAACCCCGCCGCCCCGCCGCTGTCTGACCCAGCAATCGTCAACACTTTAGGCGGCATATTTACAAAACCTTGTTTCGTAACCATGCGACAAATCTCCAAAAAACCTTTAGAATCTAAAAAGAATACGTGTTATGTGCCCGGTGTCAAGTGTCAGGAGACGATTAAACCTGGCGCCTGATACCTGACACCAAAACACCCATGGAGAATGACAGATGACAAAGTATGTAGGTATCCTCACGGCCGGCGGCGACACGCCGGGCCTTAATTCCGCCATTCGCGCCATTGGTAAAACCGCCCTGGGCATGGGCATGAACGTGATTGGCTTCCGCGATGGCTTTCATGGATTGGTGGGCGACCGCACCATGCGGCTGGATGGCGAAACGTTGTCGGGCATCCTGACCGTCGGCGGCACCATCCTGGGCACCAGCCGGGATAAACCGCACAAAATGTTGATGGGTGGCAAAAAGCTGGATATGACCGACGCCATGATGGAAACCTATCGCAAACACAACCTGGACGTACTGGTCTGCCTGGGCGGCGGCGGCACGTTGAAGAATTCTTACCGCCTCATGCAAAAAGGGATGGATATCATCAACCTGCCCAAAACCATTGACAACGACGTGGCCATGACCGATGTCACCTTTGGTTTTGACACGGCGCTGGGCATTGCCACCGAAGCCATTGACCGGCTGCACAGTACGGCGCACAGCCACCACCGCATCATTGTGGTGGAAACGATGGGACACAATACCGGCTGGCTGGCACTGGGGGCGGGATTGGCCGGCGGGGCAGACGTGATCCTGATCCCGGAGATACCATACAATGTAGAAATTGTGGCCGAAGCGATTAAACGACGGCATCGTCACGGCCGTGGTTTTAGCATTGTGGCCGTCTCCGAGGGGGCCATGCCTCAGGAAATTGCTACAGAACTACAAGCGGTACAAACCGAGCTGGAAAAAGCAAAAAACAAAGAAGCCCGCCAGAAGGCCAAAGCCCACATTGCCGAAATTGAAGCGCGCCGCGCCCATAGCACCATGTACATGTCCGAGCAATTAGAAAAACTCACCGGCCTGGAATCGCGGGTGACCATATTGGGGCATGTACAGCGGGGAGGGACGCCTTCCGCCGTGGACCGGCTGTTGACCACCCAGTTGGGCTGCGCCTGCGTCCATTACATTAACGAAGGACAATATGGCGTCATGGTGGCGGTGCGTGGTCAGGGGACAACGGCCGTGCCCATTGACCAGGTGGTAGGCAAACGCAAAGTGGTCCCCCTGGATCATCCCTGGGTACAAAGCGCCCGCAATTTAGGCACCTGTCTGGGGGATCAATAAGATAAAAAAGCCCGGCTTTACGCAAAAGCCGGGCTTCTCAAGTTGAAAGCCATACGATTTCTCCGAGAAATCGTATGGCTGCGTCACATATTGGCCACAATCGCCTGCCCAAATTCCGAGCAGCTTAACTTGGTGGCTCCCTCGATCTGGCGGTGCAGGTCGTAAGTCACCGTCTTGTTTTCGATAGTCTTGGTCATTGCCGCCACCACGAGATCGGCCGCTTCCTGCCAACCCATGTACTCCAACATCATCACCCCACTGAGGATAAGGCTGCCGGGGTTGACCATATCTTTACCGGCATACTTGGGCGCTGTGCCGTGCGTGGCTTCAAACAAAGCCACACCATCGCCAATGTTGCCGCCGGGGGCCATCCCCAGGCCGCCGACTTGTGCCGCTGCCGCATCGCTCATGTAATCCCCGTTCAGGTTCAGCGTGGCAATCACGTCATAATCCACCGTGCGCGTCAGCAGTTGTTGCAGCATGTTGTCGGCGATCACATCCTTGATGACGATGTCCATGCCGCTGTGGGGGTTGCGCAGCGTATGCCAGGGGCCGCCGTCCAATGGCTGCGCGCCAAACTCATCCCGCGCCAGTTCATAGCCCCAATCGCGGAACGCCCCCTCGGTGAACTTCATAATGTTGCCCTTGTGAACCAGGGTAACGCTGGGGCGGTTGTGGTCAATGGCATATTGGATGGCCTGGCGCACCAGCCGTTTGGTGCCAAAGGCGCTGACGGGCTTGATGCCAATAGCCGAATCTACGCGCACATTTTTGCCTAATTTCTCATTCATAAAGGCAATAATCGCCTTTGCTTCGTCGGACTCAGCCGGCCATTCCACGCCAGAATACACATCCTCCGTATTTTCACGGAAGATGACAATGTCCATCAGTTCCGGCTGGCGCATGGGGCTGGGCGTGCCGGGGATGTAACGCACCGGGCGGACGCAGGCGTACAGGTCAAGCACCTGGCGCAGGGTCACATTCAGGCTGCGGAAACCGCCGCCGATAGGGGTGGTAAGGGGGCCTTTAATGCCCACCAGATATTCGCGCATAGCGTCAAACGTCTCTTCGGGCATGAAGTTGCCGTCATAGAGAGCGGCCGCTTTTTCGCCGGTGTAGATTTCCATCCAGGCAATTTTGCGTTTGCCGCCGTAGGCCTTGGCCACGGCCGCGTCCCACACATGCAGGGATACCGGGGTAATATCCACGCCAATACCATCGCCTTCAATGAAGGCCACAATGGGGTTATCAGGCACGTTCAGTTTGCCATTTTCATAGGTAATCTTTTCGCCTGCCGGCACTTGTATTTTTGAAAAAGCCATTGTTTATCTCCTGTAAATGGGAAGTGTTTTGTCAGGTACGGCCGTAGCCAGCCCAATATGCACATTATACGAGTAAGTCCATTGTCTACAAGTTAAGGACAATTGTGAATTGTCAAGCCCAAAATTGGCTACAATTCACCTATGAAAAACGCAGAGAAAAAACCCAAAAGTTCAGTCCGGCATACACGGGCTATCCAGGTTGACCGACAAAAACGGCCGCTCGTTGACAATTTAACAGAAGAAATTGAAGAGTTGTTTTGTAGCATGGTTCATCCGCTCACTTTGATGCAGTGTGACCTGTTTGGGCAAATGGGCTTACGGGAACGCACGCTGACCCTACCGGTGATGATGGCCTTGTTACTCAGCGCCATCTGGCGACAGATTGCCAGCGTCAGCGAGTTAGTCCGGGTGATTCGGGATGAAGCGCTGCTGTGGGAAGAACCGAAACAACTTAGCCAACAAGCCCTCTCGCAGCGGTTCAATACCTTGCCCGCCATACTGTTTCTCCACGTTCTCAACCAATTGTTGCCGTTGATGCAAGAACGTTGGCAGAGGCGTAAACGGCCCTTGCCGCCAGAGATTGCCTGGGCACAGAGCCGCTTCGCCGCTTGCCTGATTGTGGATGGTTCGACGCTAGACGCCTTGATCCGCAAAGTGGGATTGCTGCGTGACCTGGAGAAAAATCCCCTGGCAGGCAAGATGACCGCTTTGCTCCACCTGGGGTCGCAACTGCCAGATAAAATCTGGTTTGACCCCCAAGCCAGCAGCCATGACCAAAGCTGGTGGCAGATGATTATCCAGCATGTTCAGGCTGGTAGTTTGCTCTTGTTTGACTTGGGTTACACCAACTTCACCCGCTTTCGGGAATTGACCGCCAAGCGCGTCACGTTCATCACCCGCGCCAAACGCACGCAACTTGAAGTATGAGGTCATTCAGCTTCTCACCCGAACGCCTGTCTTTCGAGACAGTATCATCTGGATAGGCACCGGTGATGACCGCCAGCAGGTGCGTCTGGTCGAAGTTCTCTATGGACATCAATGGCACTGCTACCTGACGAATGAACTCGACCCGGAGCAACTACCCGCCCGTTATCTGGTGGCGCTATACTATCGTCGTTGGACTATCGAACGTGCTTACGCCACCATCAAACGATTATTGGGGCTGGCCTACTTCTGGTGCGGTTCCCAGAACGCGGTTGAACTCCAACTCTGGTCAACCTGGATCGTTTATAACGTGTTAATTGACCTGTGTGACGAGGTCGCCGGATTGTTAAGGTTGCCATTTGAGCGTATCTCGGTGGAGATGGTTTTTCGCTCAATCTACTTCTACACTAAAGCTGTTGAAAGAGGCGATATGCGGTCACTACCAGAGTACCTGGCCCATCGTGCGACTGACTTGGGCATTGTCAAACAAAAGCGAAAAAACTGGATGAGTGTGTCTGAATCATGGCCCTTGACAATTGCTTCAAACCCTTAACTTGTAGCCTATGGAGTAAGGCTAAAAGCTTGGTGTCTACACTACTCATTATCTATGGCATTTGAACAATTACCTGTCCCATATCAATGACTTGCCCCGGTTCAACCGTGATGAATATCTGTTTGCCGTTTGCATCTCGAACTGGAAATTCAGCCACGGCCATGTTCACTACTAATCCATAGGTGCCTGGGGGAACTTCTTGAAAAATAAAAACACCTGTAGGAAATGTTTGCGCGCGTTTCGATTGTTCATCATATGTGATAAAGGCTGGCTGCCCCTCAACATTTTCCACTATTTCAGCCAGTATAAGCTCATAGGGGTCGAAAGGAATAAATCCCTCATCTGTAATTTGACGAATCAAAACACCCCCAATTACCCCATTGTTATCTTGAGCCGCTGGTAATTCGCGTTCGGGGTCAGGAGGGGTTGTAAAAACCTCCTCGCTAGTCGCGCTCGAGTCCGGATATGTGGCCGTTTGCCCGACTGAATTATTACTTGGGTAAGCTTCTTCAGTAATGAGAACCGGATAACCACTAATACCAGACATCAATGTAGGGGTAGACTGGGCACCCAGATTGTTTGGAGGTTGGGTACTCTGTTCCTCGTTAGAATTCTTGCATCCCACCAATACCGAAACGCCACTCATCAATAAAACAATGAAGAAAACAAATAACTTTCTTTTCATGATCATATCTGAAACGCCTTGATCTGAATTTGGTAACCGTTCAGTTCCTCTGGAGACTTGACAAGTTTTTGCGCCTGAATAGCAGCAACTGCCTCTGGTAATAAACTTGTCAAATCTGAACGCTTACTGAATTTGTTAAGATTATTTTATAGCTATAACCAACCTGTCTACAAAAAGTATAAGAGCCACCTACGTAGGTGGCTCTTACTATCTAATTCTTAGCAGTTATGCAGAGTTAGTTATTGAAACCCTCATAAGAGAAAAGTTGGTCACCAGAGCTGCTGCCTAACTCATTGACAACCGCAATGATGCTACCACCAGGTTCATCAGCTGTGCAAACACCAGAGCCAACAAAGCCACTTGCCAGGAAGTTGAGTTGCAGGTGGTTAAATGAATCACCCGTTGACAATGAAGGAGAAATTACGCTTTGAGAAACATTACCATCATTACTAGTGTAAGTACAGGTTACAGTGCTGGCGCTGCCAATATTAATGACGTTAATACCGGTGTAGAAGCCAGAGTTACGATCCATGATGAGGGGCATCAAGACCTCGCCGGAGGCCGAAGCCGGATTAAAGCCATTATAAGAACTGGCTTTTGCCGTTGCCAAATTTAACTGGTTCACAATAGCAACCAAGTTTTGGTTTTGAGAACCACCGGACTGAGAGACAGAAGCTGAACCAATAAACGTCGCGCCATGAACACAATTGTTAGTGCCAGGAGACGGGTCACCACTTAAGGAAAAAGCATACAGAGCAAATGTGGCAGACGCGCCAGCAGCAATTGTTTTGGTTTCAGTACAGGCTGTACCTGGAGCCCCGGCAGACGGTGTATAGCTCACGGTCACATTGGTAGGAGCATTCCCTGAATTCTGAATTTGGATGCCGGTGATGAAGCCGCTGTTGTTGGCATTCACCAACGGAATTACAGGGTTAGTAGCGCCGGCGGTAAACCCATTATAAGCAAACAATGTCGTTGTTCCAGTTTCCATCACGGTTGCTACAATATCACCGCCTGTGGCTGTAACTGAAGCAGCACCCACGTAACCATTTGGCAAACAGGAGTTAGTGGATTGTGTGAAAGTATGGGCAGCACCTGGGGCTATGGTTGCTGTTTCTGTACAAGCCGTGCCTGCATAGGCGACATTGACATTCACATCGCCAGCAGCGTTGGTACTCTGAACATTGAACCAGGTATCGAAGCCGCTGTTTCCTTTCATGATTAAGGGCAGGTTTACATTGGCGCTACCACCGGAGAAACTGGTATAGCTGGCACCATATGCTAGCCCATTAGCTAACACGTTTGCAATGGCAGCTACCGGCTGATCCGACGAAATAACCACCGAACCATTAAAGCCAGCAGTAGCGTCAATTGGGAAGAAAGTTTGTGATGAACCAGCACTTATGGTTACGCTAACAGGCGGTATATTTTCAGTTCCATTCTGATTGTAATAGGCTATGCTGACATTGGCAGCATTAGTATCAGAAAGGTTCTGGATTTGAAAACCAGCATTATAAGTGGTGGGCTGAGCAGCAACTGCTGGAACCAGCACCAACCCTAAAACTATCAACAATCCTAAAAACAAAGTAACTTTTTTCATTGTGGAAAGCCTCCATAAAACTAAAAATGTTTGTAAAATTTGGTTGACCCAACCATAAATCTACGACAACCAGGGAGATTAAGCAATACCTCATATGGGTTAAAGTTAAAGTAGTAGTGAAATCAAAGCGCCCCCCAATTCTCCTCCTAACCAGGTTAAGCGCAGGACAATAACCGTTAAAAGAGCTACAGGTGGAGGCATAAAAAGAGCTAAAAGCAAAGTCAGAGAGATTTCTCGCAACCCCATTCCGGTGAAGGTCAATGTGCCCGCAAGTGAGAGGATGTTTGTTATGACCCACATCCCAATGAGCGGAAAGAATTGCATCCGGGGGACGGGTTGGAACATATTGCTCACACAATACAAAACGATCCCCCCAATAATCCAAATAGGTATATAAAGCAGCAGCCATTTCATGGTCTCGTGCCAATATAGCCTTTGATTTGGTGATTGATGACCTAACTTTTGCCATATCGTATTCAAAGAGCGGGGGTGAACCAGAAGCAGACAGGGCAATAAAATGATCAGCAAAAGCCAGGATTGGTTCAACTGACTTCTAACTGAGTCGGGAATGACCCAAAAAGGCAGGACCAGAAAAAATGTGACCGCACCGGAAACAAGAATGATGGCTAATTCTAAGCCGCTAGTCATGGAGGTAACTGTTTTGCTTATACCTTTCTCTTCATAAAGCACGGCACGGCTGGCGATGTGCCAGACTGGGCCAGGTAAGCGACGTGCCAGATTCGCGTACAGCCAAAATTTGAAATTGTGACGCCGGTTGTTGTACGGACCCAAACGAGTCATTAATAAGTGCCAGGCATAAGCGCCAAGTAACAAATCGAACGACATAAAAATAAACGCATATAACAGCCAATGCGGACGTACTTGCCAATGGTAAGTTATCAGAGTCTGCCAATTATTGGCTAAAACAGAAAGAATTACGGCAACAGAAAGAAGAAAAAACAAGAATGGAATAGCCTGTCGCCGCCAGCCAGACTGAAAATAAGCAAGTACCCGGCTAAATGTTGAGATGATATTTGCTCTGGTCATAAATTGGATCCGGTACATGATCATTTTTATAGGACGTTAATGTACGTCAAAGAGTCATTCTTGCTTGCACGAGCGAATACTGTCATGACAGTAGCCCGGTTCATTAGCTCTCCAATTCTGTACATTGGCCAGGTGATAAGACGGAAAGGAATATTGTAGATCAATCTGAGTATTGGCTGGCTTTTTTTATCAGCAATGTTTAGGGAATGGCACAACATCTCGGCGCTTAACAAAGTCAAACCTAATCGTCCCCCCAGACTTTCAATGCTCTCCAGATGAAAACCTGTATCCTGGAGGTAGTTTTTCAAAACAGTGGGAGTAAACAAGTGCAAATGACGGGGTCTATCCCAACCGACCCAACTACTGCCAAATAAATAGGCTTCAAAGGCGAGGGGGTTGGGGAGGCTCAAGGCTAATAATCCGCCGGGTTTGAGAATCCGACTGATTTCTACGAGCGTCATTTTAGGATCTATGACATGCTCTAATACATCCCATAAGGTTACTACGTCAAAGGTATCATCGGGAAAATATGCTGTTTCCAAGGTGCCTGTGATGACATCCAGGCCAAATGTACGGCGAGCATATTCAGATGCGTATGGGCTTAATTCCACGCCGGTAACTTGCCAACTGTATTGGCGCATGGCATTCAAAAACAAGCCGGTGGCACAGCCAACATCAAGCAGTTGGGCGGGCTGTGGGTGATGCTTGATTAACTGGCGGCAACGACGATTTAGGCCGTATTGGGCGTCGAATCGGCGAAAAGCGGAGCCTTGAGCCTCAATATCCTGGCGATAGGGTTCGTATTCTTCAGGGTAGTGTACGGACAGTTCGTCAAGCGTAAGTCTGGGATTTTGGTAGATCAAGCCACAATGGCGGCAGCGCATCAAACGAAAGTTGCCGGGACGGTTCAATAACAAGTCTGGTCCCTGATTCACTAACTGCGCATCATTTTGGCCACAATAGTTACAGGTTACGTCAATCATTTTGGTTTATAACAAAAGAACACAAAACAAAATGCTAGATTCAAGGGAATGAAAGGGGTCATTATGAGTTTAAACATGCGTTTGGGGTGACGGAGATAACTCACGAAATCGGCACGGGTACGTGGTTTTTCAATCTCGTATTTGATAGTTTTTTCAACAACTAAGCCCTTGGATTCCAGGAGCTGCTGCCACTCGCGGCGGGCGGCATAACGTTGTATGGGCTGGTTATCAATGTTGGTACGGCCGTGACGCCATGCCACCCAAATGTTGTGCATCAGACTAAAAGTGTTTGGTAACAAGACAACTGCCCGACCTCCTGGTTTGAGGACACGTGTCATTTCTGACACGGCTGTATGCATATCAGTATAATGTTCAATACTGCCGATGTTGCTGACCACCGTAAAACAGCCATCAGCAAAAGGCAATTGTTGCGCATTCGCAGACACTAGAGTTGCCTCATCGTTATCGGTTCTTCCCTGGCGCAAAGCAATGTGAGATAAATCCAATCCATAAGCCTGTATACCACGGCGCTGCGCCAACGAAGTTAATTGACCATGACCACATGAGACATCCAGATAAACATCATCTGTTTGTAAGGCCATCAACTCAATTAACCATAAATAGAATGAGTCCCGCAAAGCTATATCTGTTTGAGTGTAAATAGTATCATATGCTTGTTGGCTGCCCTGATCGTTGCTTATCTGGTTTAAGCGGATTTCGAAAATGATTTCCGTGCTAGTCGTTGAAAATGTAGCTTGTTTTTCTGTTTCTGCATGCATAAGTTATTCACATAAAAAATTCGCTGCTTATCATAACTATTCATCACTGTTTTGCAAAATGATGTTGCCTGACGCTCATATTATGGGATAATCCGCAAAAAGTTGGCATGAACATTCCGTCCAAGAAAATCCTTGTTCTTTCCCCATTTGAAAGCTGGCCTCTCTCACAAGGTTCAATTGTGCGCACCCACTTCATGGCCACACACTTGTTGAAATCAAATTCAATCTGGTTTGTTTTCCGTAAGAGTGCCGTAACACACACGCTCCCCACACAACAGGATATTACCAATTCTCGTAACCGTTTTGCGCAACTGTTTAACCCATTCCTTTTTGCGCGGCTCTGGCGGCTGGTGCGTCGGGAACACATTTCCCTCATTATCGTTTCTCAAATCTGGAGTGGCTGGCATGGTGTTTTGCTTAAATTGTGTACTGGCCGGCCGCTGTTATTTGACGACCACAACGTGGAATATTTGCGGTTACGCCGTATGGGAAGTATTGTATGGCCGCTAGTTGCCCTATTAGAATTCATTGTTTGCCGGGCGGCTGATGCAATTGTTTGTGTGTCGGATGTTGATAAAGGTCATCTGGTTAAGAATTTACATGTGACCGATGATAAGGTAACGGTGCTTGTAAATGGGGCCAATGTAAACCAGTTGTTGAAGAGCCCAGTGCCTGTTGATGTCATAAGGGCAAAGCTTGGTCTCGTCGCTGGTGAAAGAATGGTGCTTTTTTTTGGTTCTCTACAACACCGGCCCAACGCGCAGGCAGCTCGTATCATTTTGCAAGAAATTGCCCCTCGGCTATTACGAAGCAACCCTGAGGCCAAAATTGTCATAGCAGGATTGGGCCGTGTTTCATTTTTGAGTAAACAGAGAGATGATATTCCTGAAAATGTGAATTTTGTGGGTTTTGTGGACGACGTAACGGCCGTCATCAAAAGCGCTGACCTGGTGATTGTTCCGCTTACTGCCGGCAGCGGTACGCGCTACAAAATCATCGAGAGTATTGCCTGTGGCCGTCGGGTTATCAGCACCTCTATTGGCGCCGAAGGGTTACAACAGCACATATTAGGTGAGGCGCTGATCATTTGTGATGATTGGGATGCCTTTGCCCAACAAATAGCCGAGAATCTAACTAAGGAACGGGAAGTTCCCCCTACACCAGCTTTCATGCAGACTTATGATTGGGATGTTATCTGGCAAAATTTACCTTTACCGGATTAGATGTGATTGACTTACCACCTGATACCTCCTCTGTTTACATTATCGTTCTTACCTGGAACAACTGGGAGGACACGGTCGTTTGCCTGCAATCGCTCCAACGCCTCACCTATCCAATTTATCAGGTAGTCGTTGTAGATAACGGTTCTACGGATGGAACCGTGACTCACATTGAACATGCCTATCCAGAAGTGCATTTAATTCAAAACGGCCGTAACCTGGGCTTTGCTGCTGCCGCCAATGTGGGTATGCGTTATGCTATGATGCAGCGGGCCAGCTATGTCTTGCTGCTGAACAACGACGCCATCGCCCCCCCTACCTTACTCGATGAGTTGATCGGTTACGTAACGACTTTACCAGATGTGGGTATGGCCACACCCCCATTGAGCTATCGTGATGCGTCCCAAACCTTATGGTTTGCCGGGAGTAAACGCCATTGGTTGACCATGGAATCCGTTGATTTTGGGCCTATAGGGCCCAAACGGCACAGTCAGGCCGACGTTTGCCATCCGGTTGATTACATCTTTGGTACCGCCATGCTCATTCCCACCTCTGTTTTGCAGCGCGTGGGGCTGTTTGATGAGAAGCTTTATTTGTATTATGAGGATATGGATTTAAGTTTACGAATACAGGCTGCCGGTTATAAGCTCTATTACATTCCTATGACTAGTGTGCAACATGGCGTTTCTGGCAGCACACGTTCCCTCTCCAGTATGCGCCATTATCACAAAGCGCGCAGCAGCGTCATTTTTTTTCGCAAACACACCGGTTGGGGGCGGCGATTAGTTATCGTCCCTTACCGGCTGGCCAGTGCCTTGCGTACAGTAACCCGACTTGGTTGGGCAAGCGAGTGGGCCGCAGCTAGAGCTTATCTGTCTGGGCTAAAAGATGGTTTGCGCATCGAAATTTAGCTGGCAGGAGAAAAATCCGTTAGCTGTTCTCCCCATGACGCTATGGCACGGCACACGCGGCGTACTTCAACCTCTCCCAGGTAAAAGGCAGAAGGCAACCATAGTCCGCACGGCGACACGGCCGTACTCTGCCAAAAGTCCCCCTGTCTCTCATAACAGGGCTGGGTATGCACCGGCGGGAAAAACCGGTGCGTTTGTATCTGTTGCTCCCCCAGATAAGTTTGTAATGCCCCGGCGTCCTGCACAAACACATCTATACCTTGAAAGGGCATAAACTGACATTCTGATCTGAAACCCACTTGGCAGCAAACAAGAGAAAGCTATACTCCGCGGTTTTTATTGAGGAGTTAGAGAAGGACATGATCAAGCTGAGTTTCACACCGGAAATCATAAACCAATTACATCACGAACGTATCCATCACTCTCACCCCCGTGTGCGCCAACGGATGGAGACAGTTTATCTGAGAGCGCTGAGTATTT
>JABFFZ010000027.1 GCA_013112725.1 Chloroflexota bacterium | reverse complement strand
GTTGATGAAACCACTCCTACGTGTCGTCTGCGCTCGTTAACCGGAGACAGTGCCCGCGGTTACGATGAGATGCCAGCTTACCGACAAGTAAGCTGGAGATGCTGGTTTGTTGCCAGTGGTCAGCCAGACTTAGACGAAAGTAGACTGTTTTTGCTGTTTGGCGTATCTGTTTTTAAGGTGCAAAAGTCGTGATAGTAATCTACTCATGTTTTTGGATGGTGAAGGATGAAAGGAATTGTTGTTGAGCGGAAAAATGGCGCGGTTTCGCTGGTCTGGCAGGATGTGATGGATGTGACGTTTGGGCCAGATGAGGTATTGGTGGATGTGCGGGCAACGGCCGTGAACCGGGCTGATTTGCTCCAGGCGCGGGGCGGTTACCCACCGCCGCCAGGAGCCAGCCAAATTTTGGGGCTGGAAATGGCCGGGGTGATCAATGCTGTAGGCGAAGCCGTAGCAGGGTGGCAGCCCGGCGACCGGGTGTGCGCGCTGCTGCCCGGCGGCGGTTATGCCGAGCAGGTGGCTGTGCCTGCCGGGATGCTGCTGCGGCTGCCGGATGGGTGGAGTTTTGCGCAGGGCACGGCCGTGCCTGAAGTCTGGTACACGGCGTATGTCAACCTCTTTTTGGAAGGGGATTTGAAACCGGGCGAAACCGTTCTCATTCATGCCGGGGCCAGCGGCGTAGGCACCGCAGCCATTCAACTGGCCTGCAATACCGGCGCTATCGCCTTTGTAACTGCCGGACGCGCCGACAAATTGGCCGTCTGCCGTGAATTGGGCGCAACCTTAGCCATTAACTATAAGGAAGAGGACTTTCTGGAAGTGGTGTTGGCGGCTACCGATGGCCAGGGTATTGACCTGATCCTGGATCCTGTCGGGGGCGCTTATCTGGAGCGCAATGTGCGGGCGTTACGGCCGTTTGGCCGGTTGGTCAATATCGGTTTGCTCGGCGGCGGGCGTGGTGAATTGGATATGGCGCTTGTCTTGCGCAACCGGCTGCGTCTGGTGGGTTCCACGCTGCGCAACCGGCCCCCCGCCGAAAAAATCCAGATCACGCGTCAGTTTGAGGCCGGTTTCTGGCATCTGTTCCGTACCGGCGAACTGAAACCCATTATTGACCGGGTATTCCCCATTCAAGAAGCCCAGGCCGCGCATGAATATGTGGCCCGCGATGAAAACATTGGCAAGGTGGTGTTGACGCTGTAGGGCAATTATCAAATTGGCTGGCAGCGGCAGATAAATCTGCACCAACAATAGGCAAAGTCGGCCTTCGCCGACTAGCACGCAGCCCACGAAGGTGGGCTTTGCCTTTTGTAGGCGCGATTTTAATTGCCGGCTCCCGGTAAATTGAGAATTGCTGTGACGCTGTAGCCCAATTTGCCAGATTGACCTACAAGGGCAACTCATTCCGGTAGCGGTGGAAGGCGTCGGAGCGCAGGAAGAAGAAGATAAACAGGCCGCCCAAAAAGCCGCCCAGGTGCGCCCAATGGCCGACCGAGGCTTCAATGTCAAACACCAACACTTGCAGCGCGCGCGGGATTTCCAACAGCACAAAAAATAGGATGACCAGATAGGCGCGGATGGTGGGGAAATAAAGGGAGAGAGCGCTTCGGATTAGCCCTTTGTCGGCCGTGAGAATGTAACCGGCCCAGAAGATGACAGAGACAAAAAGCCAGAGGCCATTGAGAAAGTTCATGTTGAAAACGGGCAGAAACCAGAATATAAAAAGGATGCGAATGCGCCCTTTGGGAAAAAGCATCAGGTAGGCGGCCATGACACCGTATAAAGCGCCGCTGGCGCCGATGCCGGGGATGGTAGAGTGCATCCGGGTAATGACGGCAATAATGTCGGCCATAAAGCCGCAAACCAGGTAGAAGGCCAGGAAACGCCAGGGGCCACACACATCTTCCACGCGGCGGCCAAAAACCCACAGGGCCAACATATTGCTGAAGAGGTGAAGCAGGCCGCCATGCAGAAACATGTGGGTCACGGCCGTGACCGCCCCGCCACCTTGTTGACTGATCACCAGCGATGGTGTAACCCCCAACACATAATACGTGCCCACATTACCGCCGACGGCTATCAGAATCAGGATATTGACCAGAATAATCACCAGCGTCATAAATGGCAGGCTGGTATAGCGATTCTTTTCTGTGTCGTTGATAGGGAACATGGTCGGTTGAGATCAGAGATGGGAGATTGGAGGTTGAGTCAATCTCCAATCTCCAACCTCCGTCCTAATTCATTCGCGTAGCGAGTGCTTCATAATAAAGTATCAGCTCATTGTATGAGACTGTGAGCAACAGCAAAATAGGAAAAAGGGCAATGACGCTGCCAATAAAGGCTAAAGCGTAAGCGGTGTTCTGGTTGGGAATGCCTGGCTGACCGAAGATTTTTTGCCAGTAAGGGTGGTGTGGCGTATTGGCAGCCCCGGCAAGCAGCAGGCCGCCGGCAGTTACCACCGGTATGCCCAGGTAAGCCAGCCAGGGCACATGGAATGGATTCAACCCGCCATGAATAAAGATGAGCAGCAGGTAGACAATGAGCGGGCCAACGCCCAACCGGATGAGGGTGGTGTTGTCGCTGGTCATGGTGAGGGGGGGCGCCGGTTTTTGTTGTTTTGCCTGTTCTGTTTGCTGTTGGATGGCCTGTAATTCACGCGCGTGTTTGGCGGCGATGTGCCGGTCGGTGGCATTTGGCGCTTTTTTGGCGGCGTATTGGTAAGCAGCCAACGCCTTGTCCGTCAGGTTAACCGCTTCGTATGCCTGCGCCAGCGCCAGGGGATCGTCAAAAGTAACTTTAAGTTTTTGCAGGGCGTTGGCGGCTTTTTCGTGGCGAGGGTTGATGGCTACCACCATTTCCAGGGCGGCTATTTTTTCGGCAGGGGATTGGGCTACCTGGGCCAGGCCCACCCAGGCTTTCAGGTGGTTGGGGTGGCTACGGGTAATTTGCAGCAGATATTGGCGCGCCTGGTGGTAACGGCCGTTTCTATAGGCCCACACCGCTTCCTGCAACAATTCTGCCTGGTTGGCCTGAGCCTGTTGTTTGCGGGCTGCTTTTAACTCTGGCAGGCGGTACAGCGCTTCTTCATGGCCGGGATTCAGACTCAATACCGTTTCCAGGGCGCGAATTTGTTCGTCAATATCGGGGGAAATTTTGCTCAGCCACAGCCAGCCCATTTCGTGACGTGGCTGCCCCATCAGCAATTCTTGCAATAATTCGTGTGCTTCCCGGTCACGGCCGTCACGCACGGCCGTCACTGCTTCCCGAAACAAATCAATACTCATGCCCGTTTAACCTGCAACCCACTCACTTTTTTGGCGGCTCTAATTTTGTCAGGTCGGTTACAATCTCCCGGCTGCGTTGGATTAACACAGAGGCCGGTGAAGGGCCAGACACAGTTTCCGGTTTCGGGAACGGCGGCAGATCAAACAACTTGCGCCAGGCATAACCGCCTACCAGTTTCAGCGAAGCCATTACCGGCGCCGCCAGGATCATCCCCAAAATGCCGGCGATAGAACCGCCCATCAGCACGGCAATCATCACCACAATCGGGTTTAAATCCAGCGCCTCACCTACAATACGCGGCACCAGAATGTTGTTCTCTAGCTGCTGTACCAGAATCATAAAACCCAAAACAATCAGCGCATATTGCCAGTTTGCCAGGTCAAAAATGGTACCTGGCTGAAAAAAGGCGACAGTGGTCGCGGCGGCTGTACTGATAATTGGCCCAATGACCGGGATGAACTCCAGCAGTCCGGCTAACAGTCCCAACGCCAGCGCATTTTGTACACCCAAAATGGAAAGGCCAATCCAGACTACAAAAAAAATGAGCAATGCCAGCGCCACCTGGCCGCGTAAATAGGCATTCCAGGTGTGCCCAAATTCACGCATGATGCGTTCGGCGTCCTGGCGGTAGCCCGGCGCTGTGGCGATATCGCCCACATGCGTACTCAGCCGGGGTAAATCGGCGGCAAAGTAGATGGAGATGACAAAAATGAAAAAGATGTTCCCCAGCAGGCGCAGGGTGGCGGTGGCCACGCTGCCCACAATCTGACCGCTGCGGCCCAATGTTGGCTCTACCAGACCCAATAACTGGTTTTGGATCAGCCCCCAATCCAGGGTGCGCGGATCAAATTCTAAACCGGCGATGGCAATGGGTTTCAGGTTGGTGATGGTGCTGCGGATAACGGCCGTGATCCCCGTAATCAACGCCGGTACATCTTGAATCAACCGCTGGCTTTGCTGAAAGGCGGCCATGCCAATGATTACCACCCCGCCAATGACCACCACGGCCAGCCCCAGATATACCAGCAAAATGGCATGAACCCGCTTCAAACTGGTGCGCCTGTCCAACATGACGATGAATGGATTGAGCAAATAGGCCAGGATAGCGGCAATGACGAACTGGTACAGCACACTCTCAAACCGGTAGGCCACAAGGGCCAGCAATAACAACGCTGTCACGGTCACAATTACCTTTGTACTGCGTGACCAGGGCGGCGATTCCACAACCAACAGTGGCTCAGTTATTGGTTTTTCGTCTTCATTCTCCATAAAACCTCAGGGTAAATGGGATATTGAGATATTGGGTAATTGGGTAATGATCATCTCATCACCTGTACACATAAATACCTGAATACTTGAACACCTCATCACCGTTTGAGGGTATCACACGCCGCACCTCTTCGTCAATTTCCATTTTGGGGTACAATATGCTCGCCCACATGGATGAAAATTCTTCATAATTCATCCTTCATAATTCCTAATTTTCCCAGGAGGATACCATGCGTAAGAAAGTGATTATGATAACGGGGGCCGCCGGCGAAATCGGTCAGGCTCTTGTGGAGGAATTTACGCACAACGATGGGCATACGTTGCTCACGTTAGATTTACACGCATTACCGGCAGAGATGCACGGCCGTACCATTCACATCCAGGGTGATATTCTCGATAAAACCCTCTTTTCCCGCCTCGTCACCGAATACGAAATTGACACTATTTTTCATCTGGCGGCGCTGCTTTCCACGCGCAGTGAATTTGCCCCCGAACTGGCCCATCAGGTCAACGTCAACGGCACGCTCACGCTGCTGCAACTGGCGGCCGAACAGTCGCAGCGGCGCGGTGAGGCGGTGCGTTTCATCTTTCCCAGCTCCATCGCTGCTTATGGCCTGCCAGACCTGCCCACCAAAGCCCGTGACTTTTATGTGCGGGAATGGGATTGGAACTATCCCACCACCATGTACGGCTGCAACAAGTTGTACTGCGAATTATTGGGAGCGTATTACAGTGAACATTTCCAGCAGTTGGCCCGCACCAAACCAATTATGTTGGACTTTCGCAGTGTACGTTTCCCCGGCCTGATCAGCGCCTTTACCGTGCCTACCGGCGGCACCAGTGACTATGGTCCAGAAATGCTGCACGCGGCCGCAAAAGGTGAACCCTACGCCTGTTTTGTGCGGCCAGACAGCACCATTCCCTTTATGGCTATGCCCGATGCGGTCACGGCGCTGCTGAAGCTGTGGCGCGCGCCTGCCGAGAGTCTGACCCGGCGTGTCTATAACGTCACCAGCTTTAGCCTGTCCGCCGCCGAGTTTCAGGAACGGGTGCGGCACGCTTTCCCGGAGGCCGAAATCACTTTCGATCCGGACGCGCAGCGGCAGGGCATTGTGGATAGCTGGCCGGCCGGTCTGAATGACAAAGCAGCGCAAACAGATTGGGGCTGGCGGCCGGCCTATGACGTGCAGCGGGCGTTTGATGAGTATCTGGTGCCGAATATTCGGCAGCGGTATGCGGGGTAGTCCCTAATCGGTAATCGGCAATCCGTAATCAGTTTACGGATGACGGATGACGGATAAAAAGGGTAAACAAAAATGGCGGAGTTAAAGACGAAAGAGAATGAGGGGGATGTGGTCGCGTTTTTGAACGGCGTGGCTGATGAAAGGAAACGGCAAGATAGTCTTGCTATCCTGGCGCTGATGCAGCAAGTGACCCAAATGGAACCCAAGATGTGGGGCGACAGCATTGTCGGTTTTGGACAATACCATTACAAGTACGAGAGTGGCCGGGAGGGGGATTGGTTCTTGACCGGCTTTTCGCCGCGCAAACAAAACCTGACGCTGTACATCATGGCGGGGTTTGATGGATATGACGAATTGATGGCAAAGTTGGGTAAACACAAGACGGGGAAGTCGTGCCTGTATATCAATAAACTGGCGGATGTGGACACGGCCGTGCTGCTCGAACTGGTCGCCCAATCAGTGGAGCATATGAAGGAAAATGCGTAGGGCGTAAACGCTACGCCCTACGCATTTTTTACCACAGACTACGTTTTTCTACTTGAGTGTTATCGGCAGGAAAACCGCATAAGGGTAGATAGTAAACGTGGCCGGGTTAGAATTGCCGCCGCCAGGGCCAGGATTGATTACTGTTACCGAGCCAGAACCGCCAAAAGCCACATCGAAGCTGTTCAACGTTACCAGCAACGTATTTTCGTTCACAAACTGCGTTGGCCGGTTTTGCCCATTCCACTGCGCCTGGACGCCGGGTACAAAATTCAAGCCGCTCACCCGGACGGTGACGGGATCGCTGGCTGCGCCACGCGCAAAGGTGTGGTAAGGCGACAGGCTGCTGATGGTGGGGACCGGGTTTTGACCGGGCGCGGTCACGCCAAAGGGCATAGCATTAGAAGCGCCACCACCAGGGCCAGGATTGACAACTGTGACGGCTGCGGCTCCTGGGGAAAGCAAGTCAGTCGCCGGGATGGCCGCTTGCAGTTCGGTGCTGCTGACAAACGTCGTCGTCCGGTTTACCCCATTCCACTGCACCGTTGCGCCGTTGACAAAGTTAGCACCGTAAACCGTCAGCGAGAAGGCCGGGTCGCCGGCCATGAGGCCGCCGGGCAGTAGAGAATCAATGGAGGGGATGGGGTTTTCGCCGGGTGCGGTGACGACAAAGTCCAGGCTGTTCAGGGAGTTACCACCACCAGGCGCGGGGTTCACGGCCGTGATCACCCGTGTTCCCGCATTTTGCACATCTGCGCTTGTCAGCGTGACCTCAATCTCATCTGGGCTAACGTATGCCGTTGGCCGGTCCGCGCCATCTAGCTTGCCAACCACGCCGGGCACAAAGTTCTGCCCCAACACACGCACCGTCAGGCCGCCGCTGCCGGCGGCTGCGGAAGCGGGCAGCAGGGTATTCAGCGTAGGCACGGGGTTCGCCATGCGGAAAGAGACTACGGCATCGTCCACCGTCGCCGTGATGTACACACCTCTACCATCCGGTGCGGGCGCAATTTGCCGGGCGCCATCTACCGCCGGCAGGCCAAAGAAGGTGTAAATCACCTGCACCTGGCTCAAGACGCCGTTGGCCGGATTGCGCCCAAAGACAGATAAAGCATCGGAGACATAACCGGTAACATAGACGTACTGTCCATCCGGGCTAACCTTGACATCCATCGCCCCGTTCAGTCCCTCGACGTTGACCTCATCTATGACTTCCACTTCCCGGCCATTCGCTGGTATTTCGTCTGGTAATAATTCTTCGGGCACGGCCGTTAGCTTAACCATCTGCATTTGCATAGAGGAATTAGTAATCCGCCCGCCATACGTCAGCAGGCCATCAAGCGGGTCACGCACAAACCGCACCACCGCATCATCAAAGTAACTGGCGACGTACACGTTGGCCCCATCCGGGCTGACGGTGACGCCCCACGCGCCACCCAGTGCATCCAGGTTGAAACAGAAGGGGACGATGATGATGACGCAGATCGGTTGCCCTTCGGTAATGCGCTGCTCGAAGCTAACAAAACCATCCAGTGGGTTCAGGCTGAAAACGGAGATGTATCCATCATCACTGACGCCATTATGCCCGCCGGTGACGTACAGATTTTTGCCATCAGGGCTGGCCGCGACCACATAGGGGCGGTCGAGATTGGTGGGGTCTATGAGGGCGCTGAGGAAAGAAACCGTACCGTCGCTGTCCCGGCCAAATCTGACCAGGGAATTGCTGTGGAAACCGGTGACATAGATGAAACGGCCGTCGGGGCTGACCGCAATGGCATATGGATAGTCCAGACCAGACACACCGCCCTGCCCATTGGTAAAGACTGTGTTCACCGTCACCATACCCGTGTTGATGTTGCGGTTAAAGACCAGGAACTTGTCGGTGTTGCGCGCGGTCACATACACCTGCGTCCCATCCGGGCTGATCTTCACCATCTGCGGCCCGTCCATATCCACATTGGAGGTAGACATGACCAGCGTCAGCGCCCCCGTTTCACCATTGCGCCGGAAAACGGTCAGGGTATCGTTATCAAAGGCCGTCACGTAAGCAAACAAGCCGTCGGGGCTGATAGCAATATCATACGCGCCATTGAGCGAGTTGATGCCACCCTGCCCATTGATGTAGCTGACGCCCGGAAAAGCCAGCGGCGCGGGAGGTACGGGCACCCCCTGGCACACCAGGTTATAGCTGACGGAGGGCTGGTTGGGGTCATTGGTCGCCAGGGTAAGTACGGCCGTGCGCAGCCCAAAATCCCCCGGTGTACAGGTAATCGGTAGTGTGGATGGTGGTTCACCATCATTGATGGTGCCATCAAAAGCATTAAAAGTGAAGTCAGTTGGATGCGCTCCTGACAAGTCGGCGCTGCCTACGGTCAATGTGGCATTACCCGTTTCAAAAAAGGTCAATGTACGCTGCGTAGATTCAGCCACAAACACCTGGCCGAAATCCAGCGTGCCACCCGGCGCCGGAGTAGAGCCATACCCAGGCGTGGGCTGCGGCGCTACATGGCACTCCAGGTCATAAGTCACAGAAGATGTCGCCGGGGCATTGGTACTTAGTGTCAGCGTGGCTGTGTAGTCGCCCACCGCATCGCCATCACACTGCACCTCCACCTGGCGGCTGCCCCCGGGGCTAATGCTGAGCGGAAACGCGGGCGATAGCACGCTGAACCGGGCCGGATTTGCCCCACCCAACGTCGGGTTGCTCACTTGCAGCGTGGCATTCCCCACCGAGAGAATGGCAAAGGTGTTGGTCACCGGCACACCCACGCTGGTATTGCCGACCACAACCGGCCCTGGCTGCACCGGGTTCGAACCGTAGGCGGGTACGGCGGGATCAGATTCGAATGCGCCAATGTCGCAGGTGGAACCTTTGGGGCGTGGGTCGCTGCGCTGATCCAGATTCTCCACATAATCATTGGCGCAGACATTGTTGCTGCCGGCGTCAATGGCCGGGCTGCCTTCTTTCAGCGCTACCGTAATCAACGAGGCCAGCGGCCCGCCGTTGAAACCAGGGGTATCAAGTTTGGGGTCAGTGCCGTTCTGGTCGCTGCCCTGGTTCATGCCACAGGTGTTGGCGCTGTCAATGTTGTAGCCCTGGGAAGTCAACGCTTCGTTGCAGTTGTCACCAGCAATGCCAATGCCATCAATGATGGTGTTGGCCAGCCGTACCTCGTGGCTACCATCTGACTGGTTAAAGATAGCCGCGCCTGCATTGGGGGAAGCGTTCAGGGAGAAGGTGGCATTGTAGAGATTGACATTGGAAGCCGGGCCGCCTTGCTGTGTGTTGCCATTCCAGATCGCGCCGCCGTCACCGTCAGGCGCGCCATTGGCAATAAAAGTGACATTGGCCAGGGTAGCCTGCCCGGTGCGGTCATTGGCCAGCGCGCCGCCGTTACCCCGCGACGAGAGATTTGCCAGGAAGGTGACGCGCCGCACATCCAACACTTTTCGGTTGTAAATAGCGCCGCCCATTTCCTCGTTAATCATGTCGCCGGCGATATTGGCGTTGAACGAACTATCGCGGATGCGTAGATAGCCATCGGAGCCGTTGAAGATAGCGCCGCCGGGCGCTTCAAAGCTGAGATTGCCATTAAACGCGGAGCGAATGATGGTTAACCCGCCGTCGCTGCTGTTGTTGTGATTGTAGATAGCGCCGCCGCCTTCGGTGTTATCGTTGGGCGCGTCATCGTCTACGATGTTGCCGTTGAAAACGGTGTCGGAGATTTCACCACTGTTGGCGCCGGTGTAAATGGCGCCGCCGCCTTCGGTGGCAATGTTCCCGGCGAAGTTGCTCAGGGAGATGTTGAGGGAGTTATAACCGCTCTGGTAAATAGCGCCACCCTGGCCAAAGGCATCACCCCAGCCGCCGTCGGTGCCTAAGGCCCGGTTGCCGGAGAAGTTGGAAGCCAGGATGTTGATTTTACCGGCAGCCTGGATGGCTCCACCCCGGTTGGCCGCCCGGTTGTTTTGGAAGCTAGAGCCGATGATGTTGATCTCATCATCACCGCCCTGGCTGAGGATAGCACCGCCCCCGCCGCTGGTGTAACCGTTTTGCACGACCATATTGAGCAAAGTTAGTTTGCCGCCGGCATTTGTGTGAAAGATGGAGGAGTCTACCTGGTTAGCGCCTGGGCCGCCATTGCCGTTGATGACTACCGGGCCGGTGATGGTGACGTTATCGGTGACCCAGGGCAGAACGGGGTTTAAGTCTTTGTTTAGGGTAATGGTGCCGCCAGCCGCCGATCCACTAAAAACGATGATGTGGGGGCCAGGGCCGGTAGTACATTCGTGGTAACTGGAAATACTACCGTTGTTGTCGGTGTCAGCGCCGTTGTTGTAGTCGGCGATGGCTTGCAGCGCCTCCCACAGGTCACAACTGTTACCCGGGGTATTCGTGAGGGAGGTGGTGGACACAGTGGTGGTGGAAAGGGCTTGTACCGGTGTGGAACCGGCCAGAGAGAGGGAAAGACCAATGACCAGGGCCAGCAGGCCAACGGCCGTACTCCAGCGCCACTTGTTTTGCAGAAATGGGACAAATCGAACAGACATTGTTGCTCCTTGCATAAACGCAAAACGTAAAACGACCCGCGTTTTACGTTTTACATCTTGCCTAAGTGTGATTTAAGGATACCAGGCGGCATGATAGGGTACGGCCGTCCGAAATCCGTCCGAATGTCATCCAGGTTGGGGGGAGGGGAGAGATTGGGTAATTGGGTAATTGGGTAATTGGTTCGCCAATTACCCAATTACTCAATTACTCAATTACTACTGGCCGCCGCCGGTAATAACCCCCGCGCCGTCGGTTTCTTCGTCGCCGTCTTCGGTGATCACGCCGGCGCCGTCCGTTTCTTCGTCGCCGTCTTTGGTGATCACGCCGGCGCCATCCGTTTCTTCATCACCATCACCAGCGGTGATGACGCCAGCGCCAGTGATGACCGCGTCGCCATCGGTGACCAGTTCATAAATGGCTATGCCGGATTCATCGGCGTGAAGCGCTTCCACAGCCATGCCTTCTTCGCTGATGACCATGGATTGGCTTTCCATCTTTTTTTCATTGCCCGCCACACGCGCTACCGCCAGGCCTTCTTCACCGGCAATGGCGGTAAAGGCCATCTCATTGCCTGCGTCTAACTGTTGGGCAATGTCCTGGCTCAGCATTTCCGTCAGCACATCCGCGCCGGCTTCGCGCAAATCCTTTTCCAGTTCTTTGACCCATTTGTGTTCGATGATAGCCACAATGGCCGAGGTGCCTGGTTTTAAGGCTTCGCCAATTTTCTTCAGGCGTTCATCGGGAATGCCTGAATCATAAAATTTGGCGGTAACGCCACCGACCAGCGCGCCCGTCGCCCCGCCCACAACCACCGCGCCTAGTGGCCCGGCAATGGCGCCGATAACGCCGCCTACCACTGTGCCTACAACCGCGCCCCGGCCGCCGCCGGGGTCGCCAGATTCTCTGATTTTCACTTTGTCTTTGGTGGTGCGGCGCACAATGGCCATCCGCTCAATTTTGATCAGACCACCCCATTTGGCTGCTTTTAACTGCATCCAGGCATCCTTTGCCCCGTTTTCGCTCTGAAAAGCGGCCACAATCAACTGCACAGGAACTACATCACTCATTATTTCACTCCTTCAAAAGGTGGCGCGATTCTGAAAAATCGGGCCACGCCTTTTATTATGCTATTTCACCTGAAAAGCGGCGATGATGGAAGCAATACCACCCACAATAGCCAGAATGCCGATGGCCCAGGGTAATGAGAGGGCAAACCCCCAGGAATTTGCTAACAGTAGCGCGCCAAAGAGCAGACTGACCACCCCTAAAATACCAGCGCCCAACCCGGCGCCTCTAAACGCCTGCACGATCCCGATAATGCCAAAGATGTTCCCTTCAATACCCAGAATAAGGATGATGGTTTTGGCTAAAACTATCGTCCCCACGATGGGGTGATTCAGCACTAAAATACCGGCAATGATGCCCAAAATACCGGCAAATAGTTTCAAGCCCCACATGGAGGAATCTATGAAGATGGAGATGATTCTGAAAATACCGGCGATGAGCCAGTAGATGCCTAATACTTGAACGGCGATGACGGCCGTTTGCGCCGGTGAACTGAGGAAAAACAACCCCAAAATCACCAGGGCGATACCCTCCAGCAGTATCAGCCACCAGGGAATAAGCG
This sequence comes from Chloroflexota bacterium, assembly GCA_013112725.1. GTDB lineage: Bacteria > Chloroflexota > Anaerolineae > Promineifilales > Promineifilaceae > CAADGU01. The sequence continues at coordinate 47,432 of JABFFZ010000027.1, read as the reverse complement.
CCTGTTCATTTTTTTATGGTTGCTATGGTCATACAATTTTCTCCTTTTGTGAACACAATTCGAGTTTAGAAAAATAAGGGTAGTCTACGACAAGTAATTCACATTTAGAAAAGTGAAAACACAAGATTGATAAGAAAACCTGTCTGGAAGTATAGCAATAATCCAATGCTTAATCAAAGATGAGTAATTTCAACAGCCAGGGTGTACTCGCGCCGGATACCGAAGGCAAATAAATTCGCGGCTGCGCCAGGCGAAGACCGCCTGCGTGGTCTGGGATAGTCGGCGCAGGTCAACTTTGCTTTGTGTAGGCGCGGTTTCAACCGCCGGCTCTTTGATGGGATTTCATTCCCAGGTGTATTGATGTACAACAATCGCATCCTGCCCGGTGGCGGTGAGTAAACGACGGCCGTCCGCCGCATCATACCACCCCGTCATCAACGTATACACACCGGGCGGCAGGTCGTCTGGTAGGGAAATGGCGTACTGGTCTACGACCGTTTCACCGTTTTGCCAGCAGGTGGGCGGCCATTGGCCGTTGACGGGCCAGTTGTCTTGTTGGGCTACCAGTTCGCCTTGTGCATTCAGCAGGTGGTTGAAGACGGTATACGGCCGTAACACCCCCCGTTCTCCGCGCCAAAACAACGTCACCTCCAGCGCAGTCTCATTTTGCCGAACGGTATAACCGGTCAGGCGCAGGGCATCGCCAAAGAGAATATCGGCGTTGTTTTCAGGGGTGGCAGCGGGAATAGACGGCCGTTGCGCTACCACCGCCACCGCTCGCACCGGCTGCCAGGCCAGCGCCAGCGCCAATGTCAGGGCCAATTGCAGTCCCACCAGTGCCGCCTGTTGCCGCCAACCCGGCTGCGTTTCTGCCAGCCAATCGGCGGCAGCCAACGCCAGAAACGGGAAGAAAAAGAGCCACAGCCGCCCCACCTCGCCCCGCGCCGCGCCGGAGATGTCGAGAACGAGCAGCAGCACGGCCGTGCTGATGGCCAGCCAATGTACGGGCGTCAGCGGGCGACGGCGGATGGTTTGCAGCAGGACGGCCGTGAACCCTACCACCACTACCCATCCGGCAAAAACCAGCACATCCACCAGATTCCAGGCCAGCCACCACTCATAGCGACGGATATGCGTCACCAATTCATAATGCTGCCCTAACCCGGTCTGGAAAATAACCCAGGGCGGCACTCCCCAACCCAGCCAGTAAATGAGCCAGAGCGTGGCTGCGCCGAGGGCGAAAGCAAGTGAACAGGTGAACAGGTGAACAGGTGGAGGGGTGAGGGGATGGCTTGGCGCCTGACACTTGGCACCTGACACATAAGCACCTGACACATAAGCACCCAGCAACAGCGCCAACGACAGATTGCCCAGACTGAGGAAAGTAGCCAGGGAGAAGAGCAGGCCAGAGAGGAAAAACCAGCGCCAAGACCAGTTTTGCAGGCCGCGATAAAAGGTCAGGAAGATGAGCAGACTGAGCGGCGCATAAAGCTGCACCGCTTTGGGGGCAAACAGCAGCAGCGACGGTAGGGTGATAACCAGGAGGGTTGCCAGGCGCACGGCCGTACTCCCCAACAGTTCCTTCGCCAGCCAATAGGCCGGAAAAACGGTTAGCGCCGCCGCCAGCAGGGGGATAATAGCCCAGATGAGCAGGGCGGCAGACACGGCCGTTGGCCGGTCCAACAACCACAAATCAATACAGCGCGTCGCCGCCGCCGGATACGCCAGCCGTTCGGCCAGCGCCGGAAAGCGGGCCAGCAGGTCCATGGTCAGCCGGTTGGCGATGAGCAGGCCGGGCGGGTGGGTGCGGGCGTGTTCGGAGCTGAAGGTGGGCATCAGTGCCGGGTAATTGGTCAGGCTGCTACCCAGGTTGGGCAGCTCTGCTGCCGGTTGGAAAAAACCGCTTTCCAGGTTGGAGTAGACCCGGTTAATCAACTCATCACGAACAGAAAGGCTGTCCGCATTCATCAGTGCCAGTTGCAGCAGCAGGCTGGCCCCCGCCAGTAACCATAGGCCAGCTTTCACCATACGGCCGTGCTCCTCTAACCACAGCCACCAGACGGACACCCCGCCCATGAGCAGCGTTGCCAGCAGTGGTTTCAGCCAGTGGGTGTACGGCCGTATCAAATGCGGCCAATACCACTCTGCCGTCTCCGGCGCCGGCCCCCGCAAAGTAGTCAGCCAGTCGGTAAGAATGAAGAGTATGAGTACGGCCGTGCTACCAAATAAAAGGAGAGACCAGAGGCGATTGCGACGCATGAAGTCATTGGGTCATTGGGTCATTGGGTCATTGCTCAATGACCCAATGGCAAAATAACCACCCTCCCATCTTCATTGATTTGCAGTGTGTCGCCGGTTTGCACGGCCGTATACCCCGCCGCATCCAACACCAGCACCGGTGGGCTGTGGTCATACATTTCCCGCGCTACGGCCGCACCCAATGCCAGGATGCCATCCACTTCGGCGGTGATGATGGCCGCGGGGGCAGTGCCCAGGCGCACTGCTTCCAGCAATATGCTGCTGGCACTGCTAGAACCGCGCCCGGCGGGCAGCACCAGCACCTTGCCCGTTACCACCTGCCCGGCACAGGGATGCCGCCGGTCAATAATTTCACCCGTCTCCGGGTTCAGCCCCCCCCACAAACTGAGTGGTTCCGGCAAAACGAGCGCTTTACCCGTAGCAATACCTGGTACCAACACTGTTGCCATTATTTGCATCACTCACCCAACGCCTTGCCCTGCCAGATGCGTATTCCCCCCCAGACATTTATGCCTAACAAAATAATCACAAACAAAGCAGCCAACCCGGCCCAAAGCAGCCAGAAAATGCCGTCGGCAACCTCGGCCCTTTGCGGGTTGTTCGGATCGTATAGTACCTCTACCTGCTCACCCACATCATAACGGGGCGGGTCGGAAGCGTTGCTACTGTCAAACGTATATGTTTGCCCGGTAACCGTGAACTCCACAATGGGAGAGTAAACACAGCAACCTCCTTCTGCCGAATCTGACTCATCCAGCCCAACCACCGTGCCTATCACGCTCGCCCCATTCTGGCTTGGCTGATAATCCCTGTTGGCAAAATAGAGGAAAAGAGCAATGAAAAATATAAAGAGCAGGTTGAACCCTACCAAAAGGCAGCCGGAGCGCAGCCGCTCCAGGCAACCCATGGTGCTGTCAACGGCCGTTTCTACTTTACCTGTAAGCGTTCAGCCCCTCAAGAGACCTGACAGGTTTTTGGCCTGCGAGATTTCAAGTTGAACTGGTAAAAAACCTGTCAGGTCTGAACGGTTACCTTTACCTGTCTGATTTGTCATCGTTTAACTCCTGAACTTAGTTGGATGACCACAATAAATTATCGCGCCACACAGAACCCTGCGTGGCCGAGCGAACACACTCTTCCAGACTGCCAAAGACCACCTCAAAACCAATGTTGCCCGGCGCGTAATGGGCAAACTTGCCGGAATTGGTCATCAAGACTCCACCCTGGCGGTGGACAATGGGGGCCACCACCACACAGGTATCCACTATCAGCCGCACCTTCATCGCCCGCAGCCGTTCCAGCCAGCCGCGCTGCTGCACTGCCGCCAAAACCAACCGATTCGTACAGACGATGAATTCTACCGCCGGGTGTGGTGGATATTCTTCCAGCAAGGGCATGAGGGCGGCAAATTCGGCCAGGGAAAAGTGGGGACTGCCCAGGGCCACCACATGAATTGCACCGTCTGCCGCCGTGCCTAACTTGTTCACCGTCTGCCGTAGATCGGCCAGCGTCACCGGGATGGGTTGTGGACACGGCCGTCCCTGAAATGCCGCGTCCAGCGTGGGCGCTTCTGGCGTCGCCCCCACCGCATGAAATAGCGCCACCGCACCCGACGAAGCCGCCGCCGCGCCCAACGCCTTGAGTTGGTCCTCCGTCGTCTCCGGTAGCAACCCCTCAATCACCGGGATTTTGGACCGCGCCACCTCACCCAAAAAGTAGCCCAACACCGGGAAAAAGACATCTTCGCGTAACAATTGTGGAGGGATGCCTTCCAGACGGAACAACAGTTGGCCGCGCCGGTTTTCCGGCAGGTGCAGACCAAACGCCGGGGCGCGCCCGGTGATCGCCATGCAAATATCAATAAAATCACCATACCGGTTGGTGCGCGCCCCCAAGACGGAATTGGCAAACACAATGGCATTGCTCTCTGCCCAGGCCACATCTGTACCCAGAGCGGGGCGGTGCATCGCCTGGTAGGGAGCGCATGTCCAGATAGGTTGGCAGCCCATTTGCTCGTAAGCCTGCATCAGCCGGGTGGCGCGGGCGGCCAGTTGGGGGTCTCCCTGAAAATGCTCCGGGTGGAGCAAGTCAACCGCGCCTACGTTCAGCGTAGTGGGGATGCGCACCTGCGCCCCGCCCGCCACCAGCTGTTCGGCAAATTCCAGGCCGGAGTAGCCATGATATAAACAGCCATCAATGTGCGCCGAGGCCACATCCAACAGCCGCGTCGCGCCATACACCCCGGCCATTGTCACCAGGATGCGCATCGCCATTTGCACGGCCGTACCTTCTTCCCCCGCCCACATCGCCTGATCTTCTGTCGTCAATTCAATTGCCATAGCTGGATTATAGAGCATCGGGCATCAGGCATCACGTGATGCCTGAGAACCTGCCACTTGATCACCTGACCACTTCCCTCTATACTGCCCGCCGCTTATGAGAATCAAACGCCTTTCCCTGCAAGGGTACAAAACCTTTGCCACCAAAACGGAATTTGAATTTGATATGGGGATCACGGCCGTCGTCGGCCCCAATGGCAGCGGCAAGAGCAACATTGCCGACGCCCTGCGCTGGGTGTTGGGTGAACAAAGTTACAGCACTCTGCGCGGCAAACGCACCACCGACATGATCTTCGCCGGCAGCCAGAGCCGCGCCCGCGCCGGCATGGCCCAGGTCATTTTGACGCTGGATAACAGCGAAGGCTGGCTGCCCATTGATTACAGCGAAGTGGAGATCGGCCGCCGCGCCTACCGCTCTGGCGAGAATGAGTACATCCTCAACGGCCAGAAGGTGCGGTTGAAAGATGTGACGGACCTGCTGGCAACCAGCGGTCTGGCCGAACGCACCTACACCATCATCGGCCAGGGGTTGGTGGATCAGGCGCTTTCCTTGCGTTCCGAGGAGCGGCGGGCGCTTTTTGAAGAAGCGGCGGGCATCAATCATTACAAAAGCCGCCGGGCGGAGACATTGCGTCGTTTGCAAGAGACGCAGCACAATTTACAGCGCATCCACGACATCCTGGCGGAAATCCAACCCCGGCTGGCTTCTTTGAAACGGCAGGCCACCCGCGCCCGCAACTACGAGCAAATTCAGGCTGACCTGCATCACCTGTTGCGCCTCTGGTATGGCTACAAGTGGGAGCAGGCGAAAAAGGAACTGCGGCAGGTGCGGGACACGGCCGTGACCGCCGAAACCACCTGGCAGCAAAACCGTCACAAATTGCGGGTGCGCCAGGAAAACAGCGACGACCTGCGCCGCCGCCTGCACCGGCTGGAACAGCAGGTTGCTGATCTGCAAAACCAGCGCGATGAAACCCGCGACCAACTGGAAGCGGCGCGGCGGCAGGCGGCCATCATGGGGGAACGGCGGGAATCATTGGCGCGGCGGCTGGCGGAAGTGGCCGCCGACCTGCCCGGTTTGGAGCAGCAGGCAGCGGCCGCGCAGGTGGAACTGACTGCCGCGCTGAACGATCTGGCAGCGGCTCAAATAGAATTGGAGCGGAGCCGGGGCCAGTGGCAGCAGTACAACGCCGACTTTGAAACCACCCGGCGCGAGATTGACAAATGGCAAACGGCCGTGCAGCAAGCTATGCAGCAGCAGCGCGACAAACAAAATCGGGTGGCCCAGGCCCAGGGACAACTCAACCAGCTGCGAGAACGGTTGAAAGAACGGCAGGCAGAGCAACATCACGCCGCCGGTGATGATCTGGTGCAGGTGAAGACCGAGATTGAGCGGCTGACGGCTATATTCCAATCCGCCCAACAAAAAAACGACGAACTGCGCCAGCAGCGCGAGGCCATCATCAGCCAGCGCCATGCGCTCATTCGTGACCTGAAAACGCAGCGCCAGGCGCTCCGCGACGCCGAGCAGCAGTTGCAGCAGCGTCGCCATGACCTGGCCCGCCTGGAGGCCCGCGCCGACATGCTGGACGGGCTGCGCCTGAAAGAAGTAGCCGCCGGCAAAAACGGCGTCATTGGTGCGTTGGTCAACTTCATCACCATTCCCCTGGCGTATGAACCGGCCATTGCCGCGGCCATGCAGGCGCGGCTGGGGGCGCTGCTGCTGCCCGATGAAAAGGCATTGTGGGAAATCCTGGCGGCACAGACCGGGCAGAGCCTATCGGCCATTGCCCTGAACCGCATCCAACTGCCGGAACTGGTGGAAATGCCGGAGGATGCGGGCGTGATCGGTTGGGCAGCGGGATTGGTGGCGGCGCGGCCAGAGGCGGAGCAGGTCGCCGAACTGTTGTTGGGCCAAATTTTACTGGTGCAGGATGCCGCCGCCGCCTATCGCATAGCCCACCACTTGCCGCCGGGCTGTACGGCCGTGTCGCTGGATGGGTTTATCGCTCACCCCGGCGGGCTGGTGGAGACGGGCAGCGGGCAAAGCAGCACCCTGGCGCGGGAGACGGAATGGCGGCAGGCGCAGGCCACGTTGGCTGAGGAGAAGTTAAAGGTGGCGGCGGTGGAAACGGCCGTGACTGCCCAACAAACGGCCATCCAACAGATGCAAACTCAGGTGGATGAGCTGCAAAGTGAAGAGACGCGGCTGGCCCGGCTGCTCATGGAAGCCGGGCAGGAAGCGTCCCAGGCGCAGCGGGAAATGGACCGCCAGCGCCAGCAGCTTGGTTTTGTGGAGCGGCAGCGGCAGAACCAGTTGCAAGAAGTGGGCCGCCTGGAGCAGCGGATTGGCGAGATTGAGGCGCAAATTGAGGCGGACACGGCTGAACTGGCCACATGGGAAAAGACGGCGGCTGAGGCGCAGGTGAGACTGGCAACGCTGCCGGTCACAGAATCGCAGCAGCAGCGGGATGGTTTGCAGCAGGCGGTGAATGCGGCGCAAACGATTGTGGCCGGGCGGCAGGCGGTGGTAGACAGCCGCCGGGCGACGCTGGCCCAATTTTCCGGGCAGTTGGCGCGGCTGCAAGAGCGGCGCGACCAGTTGCAGCAGGAGCAGGCGGCGCTGGCGCAGGCGGCCGAAGAACAGGAGCGAACGCGCCTGTTTGATCAGGTGGCTGACCTGGAAGCGCGGTTGGGGCCGTTGAAAGAGCGGTTGGGCGAGGCGCGGTTGGAACTGGCGCAAATGGAGGAGGGTACGGCCGTGTTGCAAAAAGTGACCCACGACGCCGAAACACTCTATACCCAATCCAGAGTTGCATTGACACAAAGCCAGACGGCGTTGGACAATCTGCAAGAGCGCATCAAGGCCGATCTGGGGCTGGTGGCCCTGCCTTATGACGATGACCAGACCGGCCCCACGCCACTGCCCATTGGCGGCGTGGAAACGCTGCCTGTTGTCACCGCACTGCCGGGGGACATCGAAAGCACCATTCAGGAGTACCGGGCGCAGATGCACCGCATGGGGGCCATCAACCCGGACGCACCCGAAGAGTACGAAACCACTCAGGAGCGGTTTGATTTTCTGACGCAGCAGGTAGGCGACCTGAACGAGACGGAGGCGCAGTTGCGCAAAATCATCGCCGAACTGGACGACCTGACTTCGCGCGCTTTTGCGGAGACGGTGGATAAGGTGAATGCGGTGTTTGGTGGCATTTTTACGCAGTTGTTTGGTGGCGGCGCGGCGCGGCTGGTGTTGACGGACCCGGATGATCTGACGATCAGCGGCGTGGACATTATTGCCCGGCTGCCCAACCGGCGCGAGCAGGCGTTGGGATTGTTGTCGGGTGGGGAGCGGTCACTGACGGCCGTAGCCCTCATCTTCTCCTTGCTTAAAGTGGCCCCCACGCCGTTCTGCGTGCTGGACGAGGTGGACGCGGCGCTGGACGAGGCCAACGTCAACCGCTTCCGCGAACTGCTGCAAGAGTTGAGCCTGAAGACGCAGTTCATCATCATCACCCATAATCGGGGCACGGTGCAGGCGGCGCAAACCATCTACGGCATCAGCATGGGCACAGACAGCGCCAGCCAGGCGATTTCCATCAAACCCGAAGATTACATTAAACAGCCAGAGTTGATTTGATGAGCAGTCCTTGACGCCGGAGTAAACCACACATAATTTCAACCTATGGATTATCGTGATTACATCACCATTGAGCCTGATAAACGGGGTGGGAAACCCTGTATTCGTAGTCTGCGCATGACGGTTCAGGATGTGTTGGTATATCTGGCATCTGGCATGACCGAAGAGGAAATTCTTGTCTGGAGACTTGACAAGTTTTTACACCTGAATTGCGGCAACTGCCTCTGGTAAAAAACTTGTCAAGTCTGAACGCTTACCTTAATTGGATGACGCATGAACCGCCAATAGATGACGTATGAATAAAAAGTTACCATTTGTCATGCTATTCGCGGTAGTGGCAGCCCATACTTTTTTTGTTGGCTAACGCCGCCTGGGTGACGATCACGGCCGTCCTCACCGCATTCCGCAGCCCCACCAACCCATCCGTCAACCGGGTGACCCGGTAAAACTGCTCAATCTCCGTTTCCAGGTGGCGCAGTTCGCGCAGCGCCCGCTGCAAACGGTAGTCGGCGCGCACCACCCCCACATAGTTCCACATGATGTGCTGAATCGTACTCATATCCTGGGCAATCAGCAGCGGATCGGCCGTGTAGCGGCTGGTATCTTGCCAGGGCGGGATGTCGTCCGCGTCGTGCAGAGGGGCATCGGCCAGGCCGCCCAGGATGTGCTGTGCCGCCCGGTGGCCCCACACCAGCCCTTCCAGCAGCGACGTACTCGCCAGCCGGTTAGCCCCGTGCAGCCCGGTGCAGGAGAGTTCACCAACGGCATAGAGATCGTGGATGGTGGTACGGCCGTACTCATCCACCCACACCCCGCCACACGAATAATGTGCCCCCGGCACCACCGGAATCAGGTCGGCCGTAATGTCCACGCCAAACTCGGCGCAGCGGGCGGCAATGGTGGGGAAGCGTTCGTAAATTTTGGCTTTGGGCAGGTAGGAGCGTAAATCCAGGTACACATTATCCAGATCATGGGCCACCATCTCCTGGCGGATGGAGCGGGCCACCACGTCACGCGGCGCTAAATCTTTCCATTCCGGGTCATACTTGTGCATGAACGGTTCGCCATTTTCATGCACCAGCCGCCCGCCTGCGCCGCGCACCGCTTCGCTGATGAGGAAGTAGGGTGCGCCTTTTTTGTAAAAGGTAGTGGGGTGAAACTGGATAAACTCGGCATTGATGACCCGCGCCCCGGCGCGATTGGCCATGGCCAGCCCGTCCCCGCGCGACCCGGCGGGATTGGTGGTGCGCAGGTAAATTTGCCCCAGCCCCCCCGTGGCCAGGATGGTCTTTTTGGCTAGGATGCGGTGAATTTCGCCGCTGTCTTGGTTCAGCACATATGCCCCCACACAGGCGCGCGGTTCGTAGACGGCCAGCCGGTTACGGCCGTGATGGGCGGGGGTGAGCAGGTCTACGGCCGTGTGCCCCGTGAGCAGTTGCACATGGGGGTGGCTTTTGATCTCATTCAACAGGGCAATTTCTACGGCGCGCCCGGTGGCGTCGGCGGCGTGGGCGATGCGCGGTTGCGAATGGGCGGCCTCGAAAACGGTATCTAGATTGCCCGACTCATCTCGGTCAAACGCTACGCCCACCCGTTCCAGCAGGATTTTTTCCACCAATCCTGGCCCTTCATCGGCCAGGATTTGCGCCGCCGGGGGATAACTGTGCCCCGCGCCCGCGTGCAAAATGTCGGCCACCAACTGCTCTGGCGAATCGGCCGGACTTTTGTAGATGATGCCCCCCTGGGCGTATTTCGTGTTTGACTCTTCCGGCTCTTGCGCCCGCGTCACCAGCGTCACAGGCACACCCGCATCCGCCAGTTGTAACGCGGCCGTGCCCCCGGCAATGCCGCTGCCAATGATGAGAACTTCGGTTTGTATCATAAGAATGGGATCACGGATAACACGGATGTGACAGATTTTCACGGATAACAAAATCCGCGGTTATCCGTTCAATCCGCGTTATCCGCGTATCTATTACCCAATTGCCAACATACGCTCAACGGAGCGGAGGGCGCGGACGCGGATTTCTTCGGGCACGTGGACTTCGTATTGCGTGTAGCGCAGGGCGTCGCGGGTATCTTCCAGGCGAATCTGGTTCATGTGCGGGCAGCGCACGGAGCAGAGGCGCAGCATCTCTTTGTTCGGGTGGGCGGCTATGATGTTGTCGCCCATCGAACATTCGGTGAGCAGCAGGTAGCTGGGCGCGTTGCTTTGCTCTACAAAGCGGATGAGGGCGGTGGTGCTGCCGGAAAAGTCGCTGGCAGAGACCACTTCTGGGCTACATTCGGGGTGGGCCAGGATGAGCGTGTCAGGATGGTCATGGCGCACGGCTTCGATGTCAACGACGGTGAACTTTTCGTGGACTTCACAACGGCCGTGCCAGCCAATCATCTGCACATCCAGCATCGTCTCCCCGTTGGTTTTGCCGTTTTTGCTGGGGAAGATGATGTGTTTGCCCGTCTCCTGGGCCACGTTCCGCGCCAGGTATTCATCGGGCAGGAAGATGATGGTATCCGCGTGCAGCGATTCCACTACCGCTTTGGCGTTGCCGGAGGTGCAGCAAATGTCCGCCTCCGCTTTCACGTCGGCGTAGGTGTTGATGTAGGTGACGACGGGTACGCCGGGGTAACGCGCTTTCAAGTCGCGCACATCCTGGGCGGTGATGCTGGCGGCCAACGAGCAGCCCGCTTTTTGCGAAGGGATCAGCACCGTCTTGCTTGGGTTCAGGATTTTGGCCGTCTCCGCCATAAATTCCACGCCGCAAAAGACGATGATGTCCGCGTCTGTCTGCGCGGCGCGGCGGCTGAGTTCCAGCGAATCGCCGGTAAAGTCGGGCACGGAGTGGAACAGCGCCGGTTCCATATAGTTGTGCCCCAGGATGACGGCGTTGCGCTCCTTTTTTAGCTGGTTGATCTCATACGCGATTTTGGCTTTGTACTCAATCTCAAAGTCTGGGGCGATGCGCTGCAATTTGGTGCGCATGTGGGTGAGTGTTTGTTCGTAAGTCATGGGTTTTCCTCGTTTGTAGTAGGCGATTTATCGCCTTTTGACGGCGATAAATCGCCTACTACGAACCATTATGCAAGCTCCAAACTAATATCCAACGCCTTCACGGAATGGGTGAGAGCGCCGATGGAAATGTAGTCCACGCCGGTTTCGGCAATGGCGCGGATGGTGTCCAGGTTGACGTTGCCGGACGCTTCCAGGGGGATGCGCCCGGCGGTAAAATTCACCGCCTGGCGCATCTCATCCAGGCTCATGTTGTCTAGCATAATGCGGTCTACGGGCAGGGTCACGGCCGTGCGTAACTGCGCCAGCGTCGTCACCTCAATCTCGATGAGGGTGTCGGGTGCATACTTTTTCACGCGCCGCACAGCCTCGGCCAGGTCGCCATGTGCGGCGGCAATGTGATTGTCCTTGATCAATGCCATATCAAACAGGCCAAAGCGGTGATTTTGGCCACCGCCCATTTGCACGGCCAGCTTGTCGGCGGCGCGTAGGCCAGGGGCCGTTTTGCGGGTGTCCAGGATGACGGCTTTGGTTCCGGCGACGGCGTCTACAAACTGGCGCGTCAGGGTGGCAATGCCAGACATGCGCTGCAAAAAGTTGAGCGCCGTCCGTTCGCCGCTGAGCAGGGCGCGGGCAGGGCCGTGGATGGTGGCAATCAGTTGGCCGGGCGTAACAAGATCGCCGTCCTGAACCTGGGGCGTCAATATGACCCGTTCATCCAGCAAAGTAAATGCTCGCCGCGCCACTTCCAGCCCGGCGATGATACCGGGCGCTTTGGCAATGAAACGGCCGTGCATGACCCCATCCTCGGCCACAATCGCCAGGGTAGTCACGTCGCCGCTGCTTATGTCTTCAGCCAGGGCGGTGTGAATGGCTTGTTCAATGTGTGGGTAGTGTTTCAAACTTGTCTGTCTCCATTTGCCTGGAGACCTGGCAGGTTTCAAAAACCTGTCAGATCTAGGCATTAAGTGTATATCTTACACTAAAAGTTGCAGCAAACTTTAACACAAAGCAGATTTATCGTCAATGAGACACTTATTCGATATTCACATCATATCTGGTCAGGTTTATGTATATGTGAAACGACGAAACGGCCGTATAATCACCGCCATTACAAAATAATCTGCAATACGATTTGGCAAATCGTGTTACGGAACGATGGAGGGTAAGATGTTTCGTCGAATCATCGGCATTGTGATGTTGGTGTTGGGGTTGGTGGGGCTGGTTATTAGTTTTGCTGGGGTCTACTTTGGCCGCCAACTGGTAGATAACTTCTTTGGCGGCATAGATGCCACACTGACGCTGACGCTGGAAAGTCTGGACACGGCCGTAGACAGCCTGGAGCTGACAAAAGACACGCTGGGCGACGTGAACAGTGGTTTGGAAACGGTGGAGGGGGCGGTGTTGAACGTCAGCAAAACGATTACCGACACCCAGCCCATCGTAGACCAGATTAGCGCGGTGGTGAGTGAGACGACGCCTGATACGATAGAAGCCGTTCAGGCGGCCATCCCCAACATTGCCGCCGTCGCTTCTAGTATTGACCAGACGCTCCTCACCCTGAATGAGTTTAAGATTGAAGAAGAGGTATTGGGCATCCCGTTGAACTATGATTTAGGTATCAACTACCAGCCGACGACGCCTTTTGACCAGACGTTTGTTGACCTGGGGAACAGCCTGGATGGGCTGCCGGAAAATCTGCGCGCTGTGGGGCCAAATCTGGCGACCACGAACGAAAATCTGGCCGCCATCAGCCTGAGCGTTAGCTCCATTTCCGGCGATATTGCCACGATCAACGGCCGTGTGGCCGAAGTGCCCGCCCTCATTGACCAATACATTGACATTGTGAACCAGATTTCCAACGCTATCGAACAAATTCAGACCCAGGTCATTCAGCAGCAAGAGTTGGTCAAAACCGTGGTCACGTTTGTCCTGGTCTGGTGGGGGCTGCCGCAACTGGCGCTGGTGATGATCGGCTGGGACTTCCTCTTCGGCCGTCGCGGGGCCACCGCTGCCGAAATCAAAGAAGATGTATTGGAAGATTTGCAGGACGAAATTGAGGAGATCAAGGAAGAGATGGCGGATGACGTGTGACGAGTGACGAGTGACGAGTGACGTGTGACGAGTGACGTGTGACGAGTGACGTGTGACGAGTGACGAGTGACGAGTGACGAGTGACGTGTGACGAGTGATGAGTGATGAGTGACGTGTGACGTGTGACTGTGACGTGTGACGTGTGACGAGTGACGAGTGACGAGTGATGAGTGATGAGTGACGTGTGACGTGTGACTGTGACGTGTGACGTGTGAATCCTCTCTGGTCACTCGTCACGTATCACGCATCACGTATCACTCGTCACGTATCACTCGTCACGTATCACGCATCACGTATCACTCGTCACGTATCACTCGTCACGTATCACGCATCACGTATCACGCATCACGTATCACGCATCACGTATCACGCATCACGTATCACTCGTCACGTATCACTCGTCACGTATCACGCATCACGTATCACTCGTCACGCATCACCTCTGCTCCACCAAACCCAATTACCCAATTACTTCCCCCATGCGCATCTTCCGCTACGACCAATACACCTACCCACTGCCGGAGAGACATCGTTTTCCGGCGGGCAAGTATGAACTGCTGCGGCAGGCGGTGGAAGCGGCGGGCATTGTGCCGCCGCAAAATCTAATTCACCCCCTCCCGGCAACTTTTGAGCAGTTGGCACTGGCGCATGACCCGGACTATATCGAGCGGGTCATACGAGGCACATTGAGCGCCGCCGAACAGCGGCAGATTGGCCTGCCCTGGTCGCCAGAACTGGCGCAGCGGGTGCAGTATTCGGTGGGGGCGACGATTGGGGCCAGCCGGGCCGCGTTGAAGGATGGCATTGGCGTCTCGTTGGGTGGGGGCACACACCATGCCCGGCGGGCGGAGGGGCAGGGATATTGTCTGTTTAATGACACGGCCGTAGCCGCCCGCGTCTTACAGTCAGAAGGATTAGTACGGCAGGTGGCGGTCATTGATTGTGACGTACATCAGGGCAACGGCACGGCCGACATCGCCAACGGCGACGACACCATCTTCACCTTCTCCATTCACGGCGAAAGTAACTTTCCCTTCCGCAAAATTCCCGGCGACCTGGACATTGGCCTGCCCGATGGTACTGGTGACGCTGACTATCTGGCGGCTTTGCAAGGCGGTCTGGAAACCACCCTGGCGACACAGCCAGATATTGCCTACTTTTTGGCCGGAGCCGATGTACATGTGAATGACCGGCTGGGCAAACTGGCCCTCAGTAGCGCGGGCATCGCTGCCCGCGACCGCCTCGTCCTACAAAGCTGCCGTGTGCGCGGTATTCCGGTGGTGGTGACAATGGCGGGTGGCTACGGCCGTGACATTCACGAAACCGTCGCTATTCAGTTGCAGACGGTGCAACTGTGCCACCTTGAAGCAACCCCCTGAGTCCCTGACATCTTATTACATTTTGCCGGGAAAGCAGGTAGAATAGCGGCATTGATCAGAATGAGTTCTCTGATGGAGGCCACAATGAGTGCAATTGTAAAAACAGTCGAAGCCGTCTATGAAAAGGGGTATTTACGGCCGTTGCAACCGTTGGAAGGCAAACCAGGCTTTATTTACATTATCACAGTTGTAGATACCACCGCCAAAAAGCCAGCGGCCAGCTTGCGCGGTAAATATCAAGGGGTTTTGAGCAGCAGTACTGAGTTTGCGCGCCTCAAATCATCACGAATTTGATGCCATTGACCAATCAGGGGACATAACCTTTTTCTGGCTACGATAAGTGGCATTCCGACGTCAGGAGACAATGCCATGAGCCTGCCGGCCTTGCGCGACCTGCTCAACGAACATTTCAACAATGCCGAACTAAACCAGCTTTGTTTTGACCTGGGCATCGAATACGAAAACCTGCCCGGCCCCAAGACCCGCATCGGCAAAGCCCAATCGCTCGTGGAACATTGTTTGCGTCACGGCCGTCTGCCCGACCTCCTCACCCACTGCCACATCCAACGCCCTCATGTTGCCTGGCCTGATGTGGCAACGACACTTTCCGAACTGTCGCAGACACAGCCGGATAGCCAACCGGCTGCCACCACTCCTGTAGGTGGCATTCAGGCCAGAACCATTCAGGCCACAAACGTCGTCGTTGGTATCCAACAGGCGGGCGGCGACCACACAACCATCCCCGATCCCGCCGTTTTAGCCGCGGCGCTGCGTCACGGCCGTATCACCGCCGACAATATCGAAGCCGAAAACATCGTCTCCGGCATCCAGCACCTTGCCAACCCGCCGGAAGCATCGGAAAAGAAGTAACGTTCGCCCGCTAACTTCTCTCACAAGGAGGGGAGGCTTTAGCCGACCCATGTCGGCCAAAGCCTCCCCTCCGGTATCGAGAGCAGGACAAAACAATGGACGCTTTTACCGCCGATTTCCTCAGCAATCTGGCTGCCGAACTGAGCGCGCCCATCATTGCCAAAGTGGCCCAACGCTTCCAGGCAAAATGGCAGGGGGATGAAAGCAGCCAGGCATTACAGCGCTGCCTGCACGCAGGCGTAGTAGGCATGGTTAGCAAAGCGAACCTGGATGCTCCCGATTACGAGGCGCTGTTGAGCGATATTTTCACGGAGTTCTTTGGCAGCACGGCCGTTGCCAAAGAACTGACCCGGCTAGTATACCTGCAACCCCTCTCCGTACACGAACTGGAAGAGGTCTTTGTGGACGCCGGGTATGACCCGGAAACCCTGCCCGGCCTGGACTTTCCGGCCGCCGTCGCCGCTTTTGAAGCCGCCTTTCTGGAATGGGCGGCCACGGAAAAAGTGTTGCAACCCATCATCCAGGTACACCAGGGCTGGGCGCAAACAGCCTTGCAGCGGGAAATGGTCGCCCTGATGCGCCAGATGGTAGCCGCCTTGCAATCCCTACAGCCGGGGCAGGCCATCGGCATTCACGCCGGGCAGATCGTGGCCCACAGCGTGGTCAGCGGCACACAAAACAACATCTTTCAATGGCCGGGTGGTTCTGGCCTGCTGCCACCCTCGGCCTATGCCTGGGAAAAACATTATCTGCGCACCCTGTTGGGTTACTGTGACCCGCTGGATGTGGCCGCAGTGGACGAGTTTTATGCCGTTGACCGGGAAAGCGCCGTTGTGCGTGTCACCGATGTTTTTACCTCGCTCTATCTGGCGCATGGGCAGCAGCCCATTCGCCGTATATCCCGCCAATCGGTGGCAGACGCTATCTTGCGGCCCCGGCAGCCAGATCAGGCAATGCGTGGAGAAAAGGAAGAAGGAGAGCCGGTCACGGCCGTTGCCGCCATCGCCGCTCTCCCCCGCCTGGTCATCCTCGGTTATCCCGGCGGCGGCAAAAGCACCCTGGTCAACTATCTGGCGGCGCAGTTAGCCCGCCGCCGCCTGGGGCAGGAAAATAGTGACCTGCCCGGCTGGCCGACCGAAGCCGCCCCTCTGCCCGTGCGCATCATCTTGCGCCACTTTGCCGCTGCCCTACCAGCGCATATCCCTCCCGGCAAAAAAGGCGGTCTGGTCTGGCAATATCTGGAACAGACGCTGCTGCCGCAGTGGGGCTGCCAGGAAGCGCTGGTTGGCCTCAAACACCTGCTGACCGAAGAAGGCGGGCTGATCCTGTTTGATGGGCTGGACGAAGTACACGAAAGCGCGAGGATAACCGCCGCTCCCTGATCAAGGAGGCGATTGCCGATTTTGCCGCCCCGCTGACCCACTGCAAAGTGGTCGTCACCTGCCGCGAATACGCCTACAAACGGGGCGACGCCTGGCGGCTGCCGGAAGCCGATTTTCCGGTGGTAGACCTGGCCCTCTTTGCCCCGGAGCAGATTGAGCAGTTCACCCTGACCTGGTACCAACTGACCGGCCCTTACAAAGGGTGGGATGCTGCCCGCTGCCAGCGTGAGGCGCAGCGTTTGTATGCCGCCAGCCAGCAGTGGCGGCATTTGCGCGAACTGGCGTAGTACCCGCTGTTGTTGACCCTCATGGCCCAGGTTCACGGCCGTGACGGCACCCTACCCGAAGACCGCGCCGACCTGTATGAGCGGGCCGTCAACCTGCTGCTGGCCCATTGGGAGAACCGCATTGAGCGTGATGTAAACGGCAAGCGGCGGATTGAGCCGGGGCTGATCACGCAGTTGGATGTGCGCATAGAGACCTTAAAAGGGGCGCTGGCGCGAGTCGCTTTCCAGGCGCATGAGCAGCAAGAAAAGGCGGCCGACCGGGACGACCGGGCGGCGGACATCACGCGGGATATGTTGTGGGACGAATTAGAAAAGGATTTGGGCAGTTATGACCGGGCCAAACAGGTGACCGATTACGTGCAGTTTCGCGCCGGGCTGCTGCAAGCCCGCGACCGTTTCACCTACACCTTTCCCCACCGCACCTTTCAAGAGTACCTGGCGGCGCTGCACATCTGGAAGGAGGCCAATCCCGGCGAGAAACTGGCCGACTATGTGCGCCGTGACCTGGCCTGGTGGCGTGAAGTGTTCTTGTTGGCCGCCGGGCAGCAGAAGAACACGCCCAAAAATGTGGCCGAATTGATGGATTGGCTGGTGCGCGGTACCGCTGGCGGTATGATTACCCTGGCGCAGGTAGAAGTGGCCGTGTTGGCTGGGCAGGCGCTGGCCGAAACAGAATTTATGCGCCACACCCGCCCCCAAGAGCCAGATCATCCGTTTACAAAAAAGGCGCAGCGGCTCAAAGGGTGGCTGCTGGCAGCGCTGGCGGCGGAAGGGCAGGTGGCCGTCACCGACCGGGCTGCCGCCGGCCGCGTTTTGGGGCGGTTGTATTGGCCCGACGGCCGTCCACTCGATGACCGCTCCGGCGTGGGTGTGGTGGAACGCGATGGCCTGAAACTACCCGACATTGCCTGGGGCGAAGAAGTGCCCGCCGGGACATACCCCTTTGTTGAACCACCGGCAGTGATTAAACACCCCTACCGCCTGGCAAAATATCCCGTCACCTATGCCCAGTTTCAATGTTTTGTGGAAGCAAAGGATTTTGCTGACGGCCGTTGGTGGGCCAATATGCCAGAAATAGCCGAAGATTGGCAAGGCAACAAAGATCTGCTGCGCGAAATAGCGGAACAACGCTTCCCTTACGCCAATCACCCGCGTGAAACGGTAAGCTGGTATCAGGCGGTGGCTTTTTGCCGCTGGTTGAGCCACAAACTGGGCGAAACGGTGCAGTTGCCCCATGAATACGAATGGGAAGTGGCGGCGCGGTATCCTCACGGCCGTGCCTACCCCTGGGGAGACGACTTTGACGCAGAAAAAGCCAACACTATTGAAAGCAGACTGAACAGCACTACGGTCGTTGGTCTTTACCCCTCTGGCCGCAACGCCGCCCTCAACCTGTATGACCTCAGCGGCAACGTCTGGGAATGGTGCGGGAACAAAGATGACGATCCCCAGGATGAGGCAGTGGATGGCAGCGGCAACCGGCGCGTGCTGCGCGGCGGCTCGTGGCTCTACTACCAGGACCTTGCGCGCGCGGCCTACCGCGACTTCAGCCCCCCAGTCAACCGCAACGACTTTGTTGGTTTCCGGGTGGTGGTGCGTCGTCCCCCATCTCATCCTGATCACTGATCTCTGCTCTTGCCTGCGCAATGGTAATGGAGCAGGCAGCGGTGCGTCCCCGCACCGCCTCTCGCGCCCATAGGCGCGAGATCGCTGCAAAAATTTTCAAACAACCTGCCGTAGGGGCGGGACGGCGCGGTGAGGCGGTGGGTAAGACGTGGAACCTGGTCTCCGCGCCGTCTCGCCCCGTTCCGCCCACCCCGCCAAAAACGGGGCGAGACGGGCGGGAACAAACGTTTGGGTGAACCCGCCAGGTATCGCCCCGCCCGTCCCGCCCCTACCAGGCGCGATCAACGTAGGGGCGGGACGGCGCGGTGAGGCGGTGGGTAAGACGTGGAACCTGGTCTCCGCGCCGTCTCGCCCCGTTCCGCCCACCCCGCCAAAAACGGGGCGAGACGGGCGGGAACAAACGTTTGGGTGAACCCGCCAGGTATCGCCCCGCCCGTCCCGCCCCTACCAGGTATGGTGTGACATGAATCAATACGACCCAAACAAACATCATCGCCGTTCCATCCGGCTGCCGGATTGGGATTATCGTTCGCCAGCCTATTATTTTGTGACCATTTGCACCTATGAACGGTACAATTTGTTCGCCGATCCCGCTTATTATGACATCGCCGTGGCCGCCCTGTCCCGTATCCCGGAACAAGACCACGCCCGGCACGTGGTGGTAGATGAATCGGTGGTGATGTCCAACCATGCGCACATGGTGTTCGATTTCACCCAGTGCCCGGCACAGGCAGATATGGCGCTGCCCATCGGCAATTTCCAAAATGCGGTGGCCGGGTCATTGGGTGTGGTGGTGGGTCGGTACAAAACGGCCGTGACCACCCGTATCAACAATCTACGTCACAGCCAGGGGTCAAAGGTGTGGCAGCGTGGCTGTTATGAACGTATCATTCGCAATGAACGAGAATTACAGACAGCCCGGCAATACATCCGCAACAACCCAGCGCGTTGGGCCGAAGACCGGGATAATCTGGCTGCCATCCTCGCCAAAATGACGTATCACCCATCGGAGGGGTGGGACGGCGCGGTGAAACGGTGTGAGAAACGGGTGGTCTCGTCTCCGCGCCGTCTCGCCCTTTGCGTGGAAAAATGGTGGGAAAACGGGGCGGGACGGGTGGGAAGGAGCATTTTGGTGAGCCCACCAGTCATCGCCCCACCCGTCCCGCCCCTTCGCATCATCTTCTACGTTCGTTCCGCCACATGTTGCCAACACCCCCATTTCAGGTAATAACCATAACAGTTCGCGGCTACCCGTAACAACAACACGTCAGGCAACCGAAACAACACGATTTGCCAAATCGTGTTACGCATTTTCATGAGCCAATGCGGCTACAAACCCGACTATCGCCGCAACCTGCGACCTGCATCAATGCTGTGTGCTTGACAATACTATGTGATGCAATGTATAATGTGACACATGACAAAAGCCAATCAACAGTATGCAGAAAATCTGCAATTGGAACTGCGGCGTGGGGTGATTGTGCTGGCGGTCTTAAGCCAGTTACGCCAGACCCATTATGGTTATTCACTGCGGCAGGCGTTGGTGGACAAGGGTTTTGATGTGAATGAAGGCACCCTGTACCCGCTGCTGCGCCGGTTGGAATCTCAGGGATTGCTCAACAGTGAATGGGACCTGGAAGAAGGTGGCCGGCCGCGCCGCTATTACACGCTCTCGGAAGCCGGACAGGCCATCTTAACCGACCTGAAAGCGGAGTGGAAATACCTGGGTGTGGTGATGGATGGGCTGCTTGTTGATGATAAGTAATTGCGTAATTACCCAATGACGCAATTACCTGATTACCCAATGACCAGGAGACAAAAAATGGACTTAATAGAACGATACGTGGCCGAGGTGGGGCGGCATTTGCCCCGCCAACAGCGGGTGGATGTGCAGACGGAACTGCGCTCGCTGCTGCAAGATATGGTGGAAGACCGGGCGCAAACGAAGGTGGATAAGGCAGATGAGGCGGTGGTCACGGCCGTACTGCTGGAAATGGGACATCCCGAAAAAGTGGCCGCTTCTTACCAGACTCGCCCGCAATACCTGATTGGGCCGCAGCTATTCCCCATCTTTAAGATTGTGGTGACGGTGGTGGCGGTGGTACTCACGGCCGTGACCCTTTTGGGCGTGGTGCTTTCGGCCTGGAACTCGGACGCCTTTCTAACCGATGTCACCACTTCCATGGTGCGTGCCATTCCTGATGTCATCGGCGCGTTGTTCAGCGCCTTTGGCTCTGTCGCCATTGTTTTTGCCATTTTGGAGCGGGTTATCCCCGAATCCGAGTTAACGGCAGACGAGGAAGAAAAATGGGACCCGCACCAATTGCCGGCCGTTGATGGTGGGCGAGAAATGAAACGCGGTGAACTCATTGGCGGGATTGTCTTTGGCGTGATCTTTCTGCTGTTGCTCAACGCCTTTCCGCAATGGGCGGGCATCATTGTCCTGCACGATGAGCAGGTGATGACCGTGCCCCTCTTCTCGGCCAACTTTTATACCAACTTGCTGCCTTGGGCCAATTTGCTGCTGCTCGTTTCCATTGGCGTAGATGTTTACAAGCTGCGTTTCCGCTGGCAAAACCGGACAACGCTGCTGTTAGATATAGGCGTGAATCTGTTGACGGCCGTTGTCGTGTACATCTTCATGGTCAACGGGCCAGTCTTGGGCGTCAACGCCGCCTTAGCCCAGGCGACTGATTTCTCTCAGGAAGGGATTGAGGTTTTTACCAATATCTTTGCTTTCATCGAGAGAATTGCCCTGCCCCTGATCCTGATTACGCAATTCATTGCCATTGCCCCAAAGGGGTACCAATTGTGGCAACTGCCGAAAGGTGATACCCCGCCGATGGTGGCCGGGAAGATGGGGTAATCGGTGAACGGTAATCAGTGAACGGTAATCGGTGAACGGTTATCGATTATTGGGGGAACTAATTTGTTTGTGGCAGCGTCTTAGCTTTTGCATATCATCGGCGATGGATGGATACGCGACTCTACCTGAAAAGTGGGAGTCGGAGGAGAGCCTTTAGGCGAGCCAGGCATCGGCTAAAGCCTCTCCTCCATCCACCGCCACCAATTATCATACTCAGGAGGTTAAGATGACCAAGACCAACAAGAAACTTTTTCTACCCCTATTCTTTCTGGCGCTGCTGCTGGTGGGTTGTGCCGGCGCCTCTATGTCCGAAGCCCAGATTGCCTATGACACAAGTGGTTCGGGCGCGGCTTCAGCGCCGGCCCAACTACCGATGGAAGCCGCTGACGGTTCCGAAATGGCCTGGAACAGAGTGGACAATCTATCTTTTGCCTCAGGTGAAGGGCAAGGGGAACAATCTGGTGTTGGCGCTAACCAGGTGGAGCGGCTGATTATTCGTACCGGCAGCCTGCATCTGGTAGTGACGGATACTGAAGAGGCGGCGGCGGACATTACGCGATTGGCCGAGCAGAGCGGCGGCTGGGTGGTCAGCGCCAATCTGTACCAATATGGCACAAACGCCAAATCAGGCGACATCACCATTCGGGTGCCGGCCGCCGGTTTTGTGGGCATTATGGATGCGCTCAAAGCGATAGCGGTGGAGGTGCAAAGCGAAAGTGTCTCCGGGCAGGACGTGACGGAGGAGTATGTAGACCTGGCGGCGCGGTTGGGTAATCTGGAGGCGACGGCCGTGCGTGTTCGCTCATTCCTGGATGAGGCTACTACCGTCGAAGAAGCGCTGGCTGTCAATCAGGAACTCAGCCGCCTGGACGGTGAAATCGAGGTGATGAAGGGGCGGATGCAATATCTGAGCCAGTCGGCCGCTTTTTCCACCATCACCATCTCCCTGACGCCGGACATCGCCAGCCGGCCGGTGCAGGTGGCCGGTTGGCGGCCTCAAGGCGTGGCGCGGGATGCCATCGAAGCCCTCATCAGCGCCCTGCAAGGTCTGGCTACGTTGGCCATCTGGCTGGTGATTGTTGTCTTGCCCATCGCCCTGCTGATCGGTATTCCGCTGTGGCTGGTGGTTCGCTTTGTCCGGCGTCGCCAGCGGCAACGGAAAATAGAATCTGTGCCTCAGGTTACGCCAGGGGAATAAAGTAACTGTTCGTTCGTGCCAGACATCCGATTTCTCAAAGAAATCGGATGTCTGGTTGCCACCCAATCTCAAAATGGGAAGTACGTCTTAAACACCGGATTCAATGGCGGCGCGCACGGCCGTGACACAATCTTGAAATACGGCCGTGCGCTCCATGGCTAAATCTCTCGGTCGGGGCAGGCCGGTGGGGATGCGGTGGGTGATGGTAGCCGGCCGTTTCGTGTTAGGGCGACGGCTGCCCATTACCAACACCTCATCTGCCAGGAACACCGCTTCGTTGATGCTGTGGGTGACCAATAGGACGGTAACAGGCATGGCTTCCCAGATGCGCAGCAGTTCCAGCCCCATGCGCTCCCGCGTCAGCGCATCCAGCGCCCCAAACGGCTCATCCAGCAGCAAAAACAGCGGCTCATGCACCAGCGCCCGCGCCAGCGCCACCCGCTGCGCCATGCCGCCGGACAGCTGCGCCGGATACCGCTGCTCAAAACCGGCCAGCCCCACCAGGTTGATCATGGCTTGCACACGGCCGTTGGCTTCCCGCCCGTTCATCCCCATCAGTTCCAGCGGCAGGCGTATGTTTTCGGCCACCGTGCGCCAGGGCATTAGGTTATCGCGCTGGAAGACTAGGCCGATTGGTTCCTGGCGTGACCCATCGGCCATGTGAATCTCGCCGGACGACGGCCGTAACAAGCCCGCCAATATACGCAGCAAAGTAGATTTACCTACACCCGAAGGCCCCACCAGGGCCACAAAGTCTCCGGATTGAATTTCCAGGGAGATATTTTCCAGCACCGGCAGGTCGTGAAAAGTGTGGCTGATGTTGACGGCCGTTAAAAATGGAGAACTCATTGATATTGGGTAATTGAGTAATTGAGTAATTACCCAATTACCCAATTACTTATTCACTCCGCCTACGGCTGCACCTTTTCCACAAAAGCATTGGTAAACGCCGCGTCCAGGTTAGCCACCGGGGCGTCCAGTAAACCATTATTGAGCAAAATATCGTGGGTCTGCTGCCAGGAATCGGCCGTGGTGA
The DNA here is from genome assembly GCA_013112725.1 of Chloroflexota bacterium. Classification (GTDB taxonomy): domain Bacteria; phylum Chloroflexota; class Anaerolineae; order Promineifilales; family Promineifilaceae; genus CAADGU01. The sequence goes on along the minus strand of JABFFZ010000027.1, from coordinate 23,446 downwards.
TGCCCAACCGGTCTGTTTGCCAGATAGGCAGCGATGCTTGTAGCACCGGATACCGATTATCATCCATTCCTTCCACATACTTCTTGCTAATCTCAAAGGCAGCCGCAGGATCGGTCAGCGTATCCTTTAACCCGCGTAGGGTGGCGCGGACAAAACCTTCTACCAGTGCCGGGTTCTCCTTGATGATGGTTTCATTAGTGATGATGCCATTGCCCACCATATCAATATAGTCGGCCACATCAATCACATTCACAGGCTCACCCATGCTGGTTAACTGTACCGGTTCGTTATTGATGTAACCGACAATCACTTCTACTTTGTCGGTGAGCAGCGACTCCACCTGGGTGAACCCAATCTCACTGGTGTTGACGTCCTCAGGTTGTAAACCGGCGGCCGAAAGTATCCCCAAATATCCCACATAACTGGCGCCGAAGAAACCAGGCAGCCCAATGCTACGCCCGGCCAAATCTTGTGGTGTTTTGATGTTGGCGTCGCTTTTGCTGATGACGGCAATGGGGAAACGCTGGAACCATTCCAAGATATATACTACCGGCAAATCCTGGGCGCGGGCCAATATCACCTGATCGCCGCCTACAATGGCAAACGGCCGTTGGTTAGCCCCCACCAGCGCCATGCCATCTGTCTCAAAGCTGTAATCAAAGGACAGGTCAATTCCTTCCTCGGCAAAATACCCCTTTTCCTTTGCCACATAAAAAGGGGCATATTGGGGATCCGCAATGTAACCCATGGGCAGGTTGATCGGGGTCATTGCCGGCGTTGTTTCCTGGGTTGCCTGTGAGGTACACGCCAGTAAGATAATGGCGATGGCCAATAGAAATATCAGAGAACGTTTCATCTTAATCTACTCCTTTAAGATATTGAAATGAGGAGATACGGGGCAGTACACTACCCCCTATCTAAAGTTTCTATTTTTGTAACTTCCAACGCAGCACCTGCTTTTCCAATAAGGCGACAAGGCCGTATAGGGATAAGGCGATTACCGCCAGTGTTACCAAAATAACAAATACCAGGTCGGTCTTGAAGGATTGGCGAGCCGTAATCAGCAGAAAGCCCAGTCCCCGACTCTGCGGCTGTACAAATTCGCCCACCAACGCACCAATTACAGCCAACGTAGCCCCAATTTTTAATCCTGCTAAAAACACCGGCAGCGCCGCCGGAAACTCCAGTTTGCGGAAGATCTGACCATTATCTGCCTTTAAGACGTGCATTAGTTCATACAATTCTGCGGGCACGGAGCGCAACCCCACGACCATGTTGATGAGAATAGGGAAAAATACGACGAGAGCCGCCACCGCTACTCGTGACCAGTAAACAGAACTGATCCAGATGGTGAGCAAGGGGGCAATAGCAATGATGGGAATGGCCTGGGAGGCGATGAGGTAAGGGGAGATCAGCCGTTCGGCCAGCGGTGACTTGGCCAGCAAATACCCTAACGGGGCAGCGACCAGGCAGCCAATAAGCAGGCCAGGGATGATTTCGCTGATGGTGATGAGGCTGTGGCGGAGCAAACGGCCGTCGGCAGCCACAATTTGCATCTGCCGCCACACATCCAGCGGGCCAGGCAGGATGAATTTTTGATAGCCGCCCAGAGTGACCAGCAACTGCCAGCCGATGACAAGAAAGGCAAAGGAAACAAGAGTAGTCAACCAGACAGGTTGTCTCTGCAAAATGTTCATTTCCCTCAGCAATAGAAGTAGACCGAATCCCTTATGGAAATGATTTTTCCAATTGTTGGTGTCAGACATCCGATTTCTTTGAGAAACCGGATGTCTGGTCACCACTCAAACCGAAAGTGGCATTATGGAATTGTAAGACTTCAGCTACAGTACGTGGGCAAGAGAAACTGTGATACGGGGAATAACGGGAATAACGGCCGTTACCCAACCCCATGCATCGCCCCAAAGGCCCCACCCTATGGTGAGGCAAAGGCAAAACAATACAGACGTTATGTATTGACCTTCTTCCATCCAGACTATAACTGTCGGCTCTGGCATTGCACCAGATCAGCCGCATCCAGTGATCGGCAACTGGTGATTGGTAGTCGGCTCACTAACCGATTACTGATCCCCGGTTACTGATTCCCGGAAAACGGGTCGCGGGCTTGGTTTATGTAAACCTTACCGCCGATCGGGAATTTCACCCTGCCCCGAAGGTTTATATCCAATTGTGGCGCTGATTATATAAGAGACGGCCGTATCGTCAACGCAGTATTACGTTAAGCAGCAATTCTCAATTTGGCTGGCGGCGGCAGATAAATCTGCACCTACAAAAGGCAAAGTCGGCCTGCGCCGACTGGTGACTAGCCCACGCAGAGCCTGCCCTGAACCTGTTGAAGGGTGGGCTTTGCTCTCTGTAGGCGCGATTTTAATCGCTGGCTCTTGGTAAATTGAGAATTGCTGTACGTTAAGCCTTTTCTCACGGCCGTGAACTTGTGCTATACTCCCGCTCGCTATTTTGTGATTGACTTTAAGGAGATTTTTTATATATGGCCAAGAATAGAAAGCGGCGCGAAGCGCCCAAGCAGCCACCCAAGCGTTCCCTGCACGACCGCATCTACAATCGCAAGCGGTCAACCGCCGAAAAAGTAATGATTGTACTAGGCATTCTCATCGCCCTCAGCATGATATTGTCTTTGGTCGTCAGCCTGGGCGGCAATGCTTTTTAGCAATTGGAGATGAGAGATTGGAGATTGAACGTCTGGCCGATCCCCAATCTCTCATCTTCAACATCAAGTGCGTATATTATTGATTTCCCATTCCTGGTTTTCTGGCTGGGTTATTGTATCCACTTCAATTTCTACCAGTAAATCGGGGGAGATGAGCCGGCTCACGTCAACCATAGTAGCTGCCGGACGAATGGCGGCGAAAAATTCGCCGTGCGCCCGGCCTATTTCTTGCCAATCGGCAAGATTGGTCAAAAACAGCCGGGTGCGTACCACGTTACTCAGTTCAGCGCCCGCTTCATGCAACGTCCGCTCAATCTTTTGCAAGATATATCGAGTCTGACCGTAAGGGTCGCCCGGATGCATGGTCTGACCGTTTTCATCTACGGCCGTTGTCCCCGCCACGCACACCCACGCCCCTACCCGCACTGCGCGGGAATACTCCACCGTCCCTTCCCACGGCGCTAGAAATGTTTTGTCGTTCCATTTTGCTTACCTCCACTTTGTTGGACCTCGGTTTACCAACCTCGGATTACAGATAAAAACCCCAACAATGCATCCGCTCCCGAACTGTGCCCCGTCGCCAAAATCTGCGCCACCGTCTCTTCCCACCGATTATCGGTAACCGATAACCGATTACTGAGTTCATGCCACAGCCAACCCGCCTCACCGCGCCCGGCGGCGCGCAGCCAGGCGGCAGAGAGCGTAGTAGTACGCGGCACGGCCGTTGCTACCATAACCTCTGCCAACGGCCGTATCGTCGCTTCCGCTTTTGTCGCCCACAACCCCAGCATCACCCCCATCAGCACATCATCCCCGGCGGGTGTCAGCCCCGGCCCCAGCCCGGCCAACTGTGCCGTGCCACTCTGGATAACGACCGTATCCCCCTGCGCAATGCCCGTCAACAGCAAGTCCAGTCCAGTCTGGAGCGGTGGTTGCCATACGGTCGTGTCCAGCCCCAATTCCATCCGATGCTGCTGGACGATCCGTTGCAAGTGAGGCAGGTGAGAGTGCCAAACTGCCTGTCCTGAGCCTGCCGTAGTAGGGGCCGTGTGCGCCCGCAGCCGCTCCCAATTCACACGCGGCGGCCAAACCGCCGCCCCGCGCACATCCACCCATAGTTTCCCTATCTGCATACCATCCGGCTGAACCTGAACGCCGATGTTCGTAGCCGGCGATTCATCGCCTTCTATGGGCGATAAATCGCCGGCTACGAACCCGTTTACCACCACATGAAAAGGGCCGGCGCCAATTTTTGGCGTCACCACGGACAGCACATCACCATATTCATTAACCAGGTTAATGGCATGGTCAAACAGGTACAGAAGCCGTGCCTGCCGTGTCACCGCCAGCCATTGCCAGACGGCAGGCGCGGCCTGAATCGCCCCAAGCCGTCGGTTCAATTGGCCCTTGCCCCGCTGCCCACCTCAGCCAATACCGGAATAAAACCGGCCATACAAAGCTGTTGGATGGTTTCCGCCATATAAGCAGGTGAATAGGGCATATCTTGTTCCAGCCACCAGCTAATCAGCGCAAACAGCGCCCCGGCAAAATGCCGGGCTAAAATGGCGTTGGGAATGGGCAGCGCGTCCTGGCCAAAGGCGCTCTCTAGTTCTTCCTCGTCCACCTGGGCAATGTAGTTGATGACACGGTACATCACATGCCCCTGGCCTTGTGGCCCCAACAGCACTTTGAACAAATCCCCATTGGCGGCCACATATTCAAAAATAAGGCGCAGGGTAACCGGGTTTTCCCACATGGGACGGCCGTTTTTCTCCACTTCTAACTGCTCTACTAAAGCATCAAACTGCTGCTTCAGGCTGTCCATCAGCAGCTCTTCCTTGCTGGCATAGTGCAGGTAAAAGGTGGCCCGGTTCAAATCGGCCTGGTTGGTAATGTCCTGAATGGTGATGGTTTCATATGGTTTTGTCAGAATCAGATCACGTAGTGCCTGGCCAAGCAAGGCGCGGGTGCGGCGCACGCGGCGGTCTACTTTTTCCATACCGTTCTCCTGTTAAGACCTGACAGGTTTGCAAAACCTGTCAGGTCTGAATTTTCAACACGTGTCGAGTTTGCAACAAATCGGTCAAATTGTTGCTTGACACACGATATTACCTGCGTTATTTTATAGACGATTGATTGATAAATCAACAACTTGTCAATTAACTAATTGCCTGGCAGCTTTTTGAAGACCTGTCAGGTTTTATTCCAAAAGGAGTAAATGGTATGACCACCCGACGTCCTCCTGGGCCAAAGGGGAATTTATTGGTAGGCAGTTTGCGTGATTTTGGTGCGAATCCCCCTGAGTTTTTGCGGCAATTGGCACAAACGTATGGCGGCATGGTTCATTTCCGGCTGGCCCAATATCACAATCACACCTATTTGCTGGCGGATTCAGACTACGTGCGGGAAGTGCTGGTAACACAGTCAGATAAATTTGAAAAGGCACCTCTGGATCGCCAGATTCTGGGCAAATTCCTGAGCAATGGGCTGTTGACCAGCGAAGGCGCTTTTCATGCCCGGCAGCGGCGGCTGGCGCAGCCGGCCTTTCACATGAAGCGCATTCGCACGTATGCGGAGGTGATGGTGGCGTATACCGACCATTTGCTGGCGGATTGGCAGGATGGGCAAAAGCGGGATGTGGCCGATGATATGATGCGCCTGACCATGCACATTGTCTCCAAGACATTGTTTGATGCCGATGCGGTGACGGAGGCGGAAGACACGGCCGTGTCCGTCGGTCGGGCCATTCACGATTTGCAGGCGGTCTCCAATGGCGATTACCGGCGCGGTTTTGTGCTGCCTAACTGGCTGCCCACTGCCGGTAATCGCCAGCGGAAGCGGGCGATTGCTGACTACAACCGGACCATTGAACGGATTATCGGTGAGCGCCGGGCCACGGCCGTAAACGGACAAATTGCCGATAATGGCGACTTGCTCTCCATGCTCATGTTGTCCCAAGATGAAGACGGTGGTTACATGGATGATCGGCAGCTGCGTGACGAAGTGGCCACCCTCTTTGCCGCCGGGCACGAGACGACCTCTAATGCCCTCAGTTGGACGTGGTATTTGCTCTCCCAAAACCCGGCGGCGGAAGCAAAATTACACGCGGAGTTGGATGCGGTTTTAGAAGGGCGCTCGCCCACAGTGGACGATTTACCCCACCTGCCGTATACGTTGCAAGTGATTAAAGAAGCGATGCGGCTTTACCCACCGGCCTGGATTTTGAACGGCCGTACACCCCTGACCAACGTGGAAATTGGCGGCTATGCCATCCCCCAGGGGAGCATGATTTTTATTGCCCCGTATGTGATGCACCGGCAGCCGCACTATTTCCCCAACCCGGAACAATTCCTACCGGAACGGTGGACGCCGGAGATGGAGAAATCGCTGCCCAAATATGCTTACATGCCCTTTGGCGGCGGGCCGCGCGTCTGCATCGGCAACTCGTTTGCGATGATGGAAGCACAATTGATCCTGGCGACGATGGCCCAGCGTGTCCGGCTGCGGCTGGTGGCGGGCACGGCCGTGCAGCCGGACACGCTCATCACCATGTCCCCCGCCGGCGGCCTGCCTATGATCGTCGCCGCGCGTGAACCCAGACAAGAATGGAAAGATACGGAATTACCGGAGTTAGTTGTTGTATAGGATCACGGATGACACGGATAGGACGGATTTTCGCGGATAGACAAAAACAAATCCGTGAAAATCCGTCTCATCCGTCAAGACCGTAGATCTATTCTTCCCCCATAATCACTTCGCGGAGAAAGGTATCCAGGACAATCAGCCCGGTGAGGTTAAACGCGCCGTAGCCGGTGTAGATAAAGCGGTCACTATTGTAAACGGGGCGCTGGTTAAAGGTCATGTGATGTTCGTCTTGCTCCAGGCCGCGCCCCGGCAGCGTCTCCGCCACCACATCGAAATCCCACACCGGAATGTGGTATTCGGCCGCTAACTGGCGCACGACATTGTTGTGGTAATTGCTGCCCTCAATTCGATTGGCTTTGGTGATGAGGATGGGCACAATGCTTTCGGCCAGGGCATATTCCACAATCTCGCGCATGTTGCCTTCATAGGAGCCGGAATAGTCGTTGGTGCCAAAGTGGATGAGCAAGATGGCCGGGTTGTTCAGGCGAATTTCACAGGCCAGCGGCGATTCGTTGGCGTAACACAACTCCTTGTCGGCCCAGGCCGGGTCGGTGACAACGGCGCTGTTTAGCCCCACTTTGAGCGCGACCCCATGACGGCCGTAGGACCCCGCAAAATAATCTATTACCCCCTGCAAATAGGCATAGTCACCTAACTCGTAGTTGCCTTCGTCAAACCAGGTAAAAAATTCGTGCGTGTCCACAATGCTGTCACCGATTTTGGAGAAGCGATGGGGATCGCGCCCGGCTGCCTGCCCCAGCGCCCAAATTTCGCGTGTGCGCTGTACCGTTTCTTCCGGCAGCAGCACAAACCAACCGGGGGCAACGCCATTCACGTACACCTCGGCCGGGGCGGGCGGCAGAGTGGGTGTTGGTGTGGGCAGTGGCGTAGGCGTCTCCGTGGGAATGGGAGTCAGAGTTGGGGTTGGCGAGAGGGTGCGGGTGGGCACGGCCGTTGGCGTTGCTGGCGGCCCGTTGGTGACTGATGGTGGCGTGGCTGCGGCCTGCCCTGAGCCTGTCGAAGGGGCCGTACTCACTGCCGCCAGCGCCGGTTGGTTGCTGGCAATAGAACTCGGTGCTGCGTGTAATGAGCCTGCCGAAGCGGCTGATTCGCTGCTTGAGCCACAGCCTGCCAGAGTACCAAAAAAGAAAAAAGCCAGTACATAACTGGCTAAAAAGGTCAATCGTGAAACCGGCTTCCCAGGCATACTCTCATCCCGTCGCTAAATTTAGCAAATTCCAGAGCGACGCGCCAAGTATACCCCAGCCGTCATAACCAGGCACAGGAGAATTGTCAGAATAGAATTGGGAGATTGAGAGGTTAGGAGATTCAATCTCCTAATCTCTAATCATCTCATTCCCCCTAACTCAGCGCCACAATGCGATAGTGCAACTCACCAATAGGCGCTTTGACGATTACCTCGTCGCCTACTTTGTGGCGCAGCAAGGCATGGCCCAAAGGTGATTCATTGGAGATAAAACCTCGGCCAGGGTCAGCCTCAGCTACCCCAACAATGGTGTATTCCTCCATCCCACCATCGTCCGTCTGGATGATGACTGTTTCGCCTACGTCTACCTGGTTATCTTCATTACCCGGTTCAATCAGTTGGGCGTGGTCGAGCATGTAGCTGATTTCCTGGATACGGGCATCTATAAAAGCCAGTTCTTCTTCGATAAGCATATGCTCGGTGTTGTCCATCCAGTCGCCACCGCCTCTGGCTTCTTGCAGGCGGGCGATAGTTTCCAGGCGTTTATTATCTTGCAAGTAGGCCAACTCCGCTTCCAGTTCTGTCCGGCCTTTTTCCGTCAAATAAACAGGTTTGTCTAACGTAATCATTGTTCCCTTCCTTGTTAGTTGCCGATGCGTTCATACCAGACATGAATCTCGGCGGCGATTGATTCTTCGTAATACTCCACAACGACGGTATGGCTGCCTTGTAGGGTCATGTCTGCTTGAAAGATGCGCCGCCCGTCATTGAGACGCCACATATCAATGATCTTTTGCCCATCCACCAGCACCCGCACACCATCATCGGCGCGGGCATAAAAGCGATAGGTACCGGCGCTAAAGTTGATGGTACGCGTCCAGCGGGCGGAGAATTTTTCGTCGGGCAGACCGGGGGCCGGCGCCGAAAATCCCCAATTAAAGTCAATGTTCTGGTCGTTGCGCACGAGTATGGGCGTGCCAGACAAATCCTTGTTAGCCCAATACTCGCCGCGCCAGTCAGGATAACCCGCCACCGGTTCCCACCAAACCTGCGCCAGGGCGTCTCCCAGATGCTCGTAATACTCCACCCGGATCAAATGGCTGCCCGCACTCAACCAGTGGTCCACGCTAACCTGGCGGTAGCTGGCATCACGCCATTCATTGATGAGCAGGAAATCATCCACATACAGGCGCAGGCCATCATCCATAGCCGCATAAAAGCGATAGCTCCCTTGCGCTATGCTAAAATTGCGCAGCCAGCGAACGGAGAAGTTATCGGCGGGCATGCCGCTGGCAGGCGCACCCGCACCCCAGTTGAAGTTGATGGCCGCGTCATCTCGTACCAACGCAGGTGGCCCGGCTAAGGTCATATTATTGAAGTATTCACCGCGCCAGTTGTAAATAACCGGAGGGGTGGGTGTAGGAGACATGGCGGTAGGCGTTTGGGTGATGGTGGGGGTAGCAGGCACGGCCGTTGCCGTTGCCGTAGCCGTGACTGTAGCTGGTATAGGTGTGGCGGTGGGCGTGAACGTAGGCGCGGGTACAATAATGCGCATGTAGTAACTCTGGTTTATCAACGTGCCATCGGGTAGGCGCAGCGTCCAATAACCGGTGTAACGGTCGGGAGTGGTGGGCGCGAGCAGCAGCACAGAAACATCGGCCGTCTCACCGGGCTGGGCTGCGGGCACAGAAACGGCGTTTGGCCCATTCATCTGGTCGCCGCCGGTAAACACCCAACTGCTGCCCGCCGGCCAGGGGCACGTACCGGTGTTGCGAATGCGCCAGGTTTTGGTGAAGTTAACGCCAGGCGGCACGGCCGTGTCATCGGGAATGGTCACATCGGTCACAAAAGCCATGTTGTAGAGGCAGCCGGGCGTGGGTGTGGGCGTTGGCAGCCAGGGGGTGGCCGTGGCGGGCGCGATGGGGCTAATTGCCGTCGGCGTGGCCATGGCGGCTAATGCCGTTGGGCTGCCGGTAATGAGCTTGAAAACGGCCGTTTGCTTTTCCTGCGTCGTTCGGGACTCTACCATCACCGGAATATCGGGCAGACTGCGCCACTGCACATCGGTAGGAAAGGTGAAGGTGGCAAAAAATTCTCCGACTGCGTTCACCCGGCTTTCCGCATAGATGGGTGGCTCGGCCGGGTCACCCAGATCATCCAGACAGACAATGAGCTGATCGTCTGGCTGCCAACCTCGGCCCCAAACGGTAATCAGCGTACCTACGACCCCCACGCCTGGTGTAATCTGTATCTGTGGTTTGGCGGCTGTGGCTGGCGGCAACAGGACCGGCGGTGCAGCGGTGGGCGCTGTCGGCGGCGCCAAGTGGGCGCGGCGAATTTGCCAGGCCAGTAAACCTATCACGACGACGAGTAAAATCAGCAAAATAATCAGCAAAATCCATTCCAGGTTAGAACCGGAACGGCCGTGATGTCCTTTTTGTGGTACACGCTGTGTTGTCATAGTTGTGCCCTCCAGGTGCTGCCACTGGTAGCCTGTGGTAACGCCTCGAAAACGGATGGCGCGGCGATGGACACCTTTCTTGTTGGCAGCAGTTGGGGATCGGGTACGGGGATCAGGTATCGCTTTCCGATGGTTGTGCCCGCACCAGCAATATGGGCACACGCGCCTGTTGTAAAATTTTGTCAGCCACACTGCCGAAGACCCATCGTTTCATGCCCCCACGGCCGTGGGTACTCATCACAATCGCATCAACCCCCAACGCATCGGCAGCGTTTAAGATAATATCGGCAATAGATTCCCCTTCGGCGACACGGCCGTTAACGATGAAACCGCCTGCCAGGAGATCATTTTGTTTTAATTGGATATAAGCAGTAGCCTCTTCCAGCATATCTTCACGCAGGCTAACATATATTTGTGTGAAATCATTACTGCTGGTTGCAAAATGAGGTGGGCGCACCACGCGCAGTAAGGTGATGGTGCTTTCAAAACGACCAGCAAGCGCCAATGCCATGGGGAGTGCAGCTTCAGCCAGCTTAGAACCATCCAAAGGAACTAATAAATGTGCAAACATGCCTCACCTCCGTTGAGGTGGCGAAAATCTACTACCTCTTCTGACACTATAAACCTTCTCTAAACGCGGGAATAGTGATAAACAGCATAAGTCGCATTGAGGAAAGTCACCGGAGAGACGTTAAGTGACTGTGTTGTGTTGTTGCTGAGGAGGGAATTAAAAACAAAAAAGCCCATTTAGTGTTTAAATGGGCCTGGGATAGTTAATCGCTTGTTTCTGAAAAGAAATCAGGGGGGATTTAGCCGGCTTTTTGTTTCGTGCGGTTGTTAATAACCCGCTCTACACTGTCCAACAATTCTTGTGGGCCAAACGGCTTGGTGATGTAATCATCCACACGGGCAATGTGCAGGCCCAAGACACGATCAATGCTTTGCGCTTTGGCCGTCACCACAATTACCGGAATATCGCGCATGTCGTCAGAGGCTTTCATCTTCTGGTAGACTTCCCAACCGTCCATTTCTGGCATCATCAAATCGAGCAAGACAAGGTCAGGTTTGATCTCCGTAATTTTCTCCAGACCTTCATGCCCACCAACGGCGCCGGTTACGTCAAATTTATTACGACCGAGGATGAGTTTTACCAACTCGATCATCTCCAGTTCGTCTTCGATGCAAACTACTTTTTTCACCTCGTCGGCCATAGTGCTGTTCCTCAAACTCAATACAGTTATGGGTGGTTTGATTGATTCAGTGGCTAAAGATTATCACAAGCATGTGGGGTTGTCTACACTTGCCTAAAATTTGTAGCAGAATTTGGTCTGGTAACCTATGAGAGATGTGTCCTGAGCAGAAGCAAGGGATTTCAATTGCCAATTGGACTGTTAACATTAGATTTGGAATCTGCCGGGACGGGATGATTGGGTCGCAGTTGGTGTGGGTTGGTGGTTGATTGTCATTGGCGCTGAAGTTGTGCCATAGTCCTCTTATCTGGCATTTTTTATGAACCGTTTGTGAGAATGGGAACAAAGCCCTTAAGAGCAGCACTATGGTCACTAATGGTGGATGAATTTAGTACACTCTGCCTGACCAACCAACAATCTTTATTAACATAAGGAGAATTTTGTAGGATGAAACTGGTTAACATATTACTTTTGCTTATAGGAATGCTGGCGCTGGCGGCGTGCGGGAGTACCCAAACGCCGGCCAGCCAGGCAACGGCAACGGCCGTGCCCGAACCCACCACGCCCCCGGATACCGGAACAGTGGTGGAAACGGCCGAGGAAGTGGTTGAGGAAACGGTGGTGGAAATGGACACGGCCGTTGGCGATGATCCCTTATCTGGTACATTGTGGTCTCTGGAGACACTCCAGGATACAACTGGGAACCAGGTGAATGTACTGGCCGACAGCGAAATCACCCTGGAATTTCAGGACGGTGGTTACAGTGGCAGCGCCGGTTGTAACCGTTACTTTGGTGAATACCAGATCAGTGGCAACGTGTTGAGTCTGGGCATGGCCGGTTCTACCGAAATGTTTTGTTTCCCGGAAGAGGTGATGAACCAGGAGAGTAGTTACCTGGCAGTGTTAGGGCAGGTAAGCCAGTTTCAGATAAATGGCAATCAACTTACCCTGGCGGATAAGGATGGAAATAGCGTGTTAACGTATAGCGTCAAACAACCGGCGACCTTGGCTGACACCATGTGGCAAGGTATCAGCTATAACAACGGCCGTCAGGCGGTGGTTTCTGTGCTGGCGGCGGCGCCGATAACGGCCGTTTTCGGCGCCGATGGTACCCTGTCTGGTTCCACCGGCTGTAATAACTACACCACCAGCTACACCATCGATGGCAACAACATTAGCATCAGTGAACAAATAGCCACCACCCGTCGGGCCTGCGACCAGCCTCAAGCGGAGCAGGAAATGACGTACCTGGCGGCGCTGCCGCAGGCCGCTACCTACCGCATTAGCGGCGACCGACTGGAACTGCGCGCTGCCGATGGCGCGCTGCTGGCCGACTATATGGCCCAACCACCCGCCAGCCTGTCTGACAACACCTGGCTGGTGACTTCCTACAACAGTGGTGGGCAGGCCATTGTTGGTGTGATCAGCGGGATGCGGTTGACGGCCGTGTTCACCCCTGATGGCATGGTTTCCGGCAACGGTGGTTGTAACAGCTTCAGTGGCGCCTACACCACCAGCGGCAATAACATTACCATCGGCCCATTGGCTTCCACCATGATGGCCTGCCAGGAAGATGTGATGCAGCAAGAAGCGGCTTATTTGGCGGCGCTGCAATCCGCGGCTACCTATCAACTGATGGGCGACACACTGGAACTGTACACCGCTGATGGCAGTCTGGCTGTGATTTTTACGGTCGAGGTTGCGCCCGCGCTGGCCGGCAGCAATTGGGATGTTATCTCGTTTAACAACGGCAACCAGGCCGTGGTTAGCCTGATTCTAGGCACGGAAATCACTGCTCAATTTGGCGAAGATGGTACATTGTCTGGTTTTGGTGGCTGTAACAATTACAGCACTATGTATGAGGTGGATGGTGAAAACATCATGATTGATCTGGCTGTTTCTACGATGATGTTCTGTGAAACGCCGGAAGGGGTGATGGAGCAGGAAGCACAATACCTGGCGGCGTTGAATACGGCCATGACCTATCGCATAGATGGCCCCCAGGTGGAAATGCGCGACGCCGACGGCGCATTAGTGGCCTTGTTTCAAGCGGCCGGTTTTGTAGAGCCGGCGCTTCAACAATTCCTGGCTAATACCACCTACACGGTGGAAGAGTCTCCGGCTGGTTCCGTCACTTTGGAAAATGGCGAATACCGTGAGCCTGTTGCCGAAGGGTCAGCTACAGAGTTAGTTGTGACCTGGACGGGCGTGGCCGCTACCGGCACATTGAACGGTCAATTTGCTGTTGCCACGGTTATCACTGTCAATACTGGCGGCACCGGCACGTTTTATTACCTGGCACTGTTTACGCAGGATGAAAATGGGCAGTTGGTGAATACGGCCACGATATACTTGGGCGACCGGGCCATTATCAATTCGCTGGACATTACCCGCAATACGATTGTGGTAGATATGGTACAGGCAGGCGCAGATGACCCGATGTGCTGCCCGACCGAACATGTAGAGCAGGTTTTTGCGCTGGAAGAAAATGAACTTGTTTTGGTTTCGGAGACGGTAATCGAACCATAATCCGTAAACTGTAATCCGTAAACCGTAATCCGAAGTTATTCCTCGGATTACGGTTTACGGCTGACGGATTACGCATGGATCATGGGATCAACAATACCTTTCCCGTATTTTTACGGTTGTGCAGATAGTGGTGGGCCAGGGCAGCGTCTGCCAGGGGGAAGGTGGTATCAATGTGGGGGCGGAAGAGGGCATCGTCATACCAGGTGATAATTTGTTGCAGGTACGGCCGTAGCATAGCCGCCTGCTCCCACAAATGTTGCAGATTCAGGCCAATGACGGCTTTATTATCCTGCATCAGGCGAAATGGCGTATAAAATGGCAGCATAATTGCTCCGCGCCAATAGCGCCGCCAGGAGCGCGTTTTGGCCGGAGCCATACTCGATAGCCCCAGATGTACCAGCCGCCCCGTCGGCATGAGCAGACGGTAATTCTTGGGCCAATGTACGCCCCCCAACAAGTCCAATACAATTTGTACACCGCGCCCGCCGGTAAGGTCCATCACCACCCGTTCATAATCAAAATTGCGATAATCAATGGGGTGTTTTAAGCCGCGCTCCACTAAAAAGGGATGTTTTTCCGGCGAAGCTGTGCCATAGGTTTCCGCGCCCAGGATGCGGCAGATGTCCAGCGCTGCCAGCCCCATCCCGCCGCCCACGTTATGAATCAACACCCGTTCCCCCGCCTGTAAAGACCCCATTCCCACCAACGCCAGGTAAGCCATCAAGTAATTAACAGGCAATGCCGCCGCGTCTTCCACCCGCATCCACTCCAACCGTTTGTGTACCTGGCGATAAGGTACACAAATGGTATCGCTGTACCCACCATAATGGGTAAGCGCAAAAACCGCATCACCTTCTTTGAACGTGGATACGCCCTGGGCAACCAAGTCAATAACACCGGCTACTTCCAGACCGGGCACAAAAGGCGGTGTGGGCGCATCACGGTCTAACCCCATGCGCCCTGACAGATCGGCAAAGGAGACGCCACAGGCCTGCACGCGAATGCGCACCTCGCCGGTGCGGGGAATGGGGTCAGGGCTGGTTTGCAGTTTAAGTGTTTCCGGAGGGCCAACTTTGTTGATCCAGATTTGCTGCATAGACAAATTTCCAAAAGTTGAACTTTTTTCCGGGATTTTCTAGATAGCAAGTATAGCGTTAAAATAGAGATGGGCATAGAGCCGTAACCGGTAATCGGCTGGTGGATCACGGATTACGAACTTCGATTTTAGGGGCAATACGGTAGTAAGCAGAGGTTGCCATATGTTAAACCCATTATTAAAGGCACAGTTGGCACAGTTTAACCTGGCGGAGGGTCAGGCGCCGGATGATGATACCTGGCGGGCGCTGCTGGCACAGATCAGCCAGACGTATGGGCAGCGGGCGGCCGAACAAGACCGCTTGCAGGCGGTGCTGGACAATGTGGCAGATGCCATTATTACCTTTGATGAACACGGCCGTATCGAATGGTTTAATCGCGCGGCCGAGCAAATGTTTGGCTATTCGGCTGCGGAAGTCATTGGCGCGCACCTAGAACTGCTGCTGCCAGACCCTCACCGTTACCGGATTGAGCAAGACGCTCTGGCGTTGCAAACAGATAAACAGGACAACCGTGCCGACATCGTCAGTATTCGCAACGAAATTGCCGGGCAGCGCAAGGATGGCACCCTCTTCCCTCTGGATTTCACCATCAGCCAGATGATGGTGCAGGGCGAGCGCCAGTTCATTGCCATTGCCCGCGACATCACCATTCGCAAAGAAGCAGAAATGGCAATTTTGGCGGCCAAAGAAGCCGCCGAAGCCGCAAACCAGGCCAAATCGCAATTCCTGGCCAACACCAGCCATGAAATTCGTACCCCGCTCAATGCCATTGTAGGGCTGACCAGCCTGCTGCTGGATACGGAATTGACGCCAGATCAGCAGACTTTTGTGGAGATTGCCCGGCGCAGCAGCAGCACCTTGCTCACCATTTTGAATGATATTCTTGACCTGTCGCGCATTGAGGCGCACCAGCTATCGTTGGAGCCACGGCCGTACCATTTAGCCACCAACATCAATGAAGTCCTCACGCTGCTCAGACCCAATGCCGCTGAAAAGGAACTGCAATTAACGGCGACCTTTGCCCCCGATATGCCGCAGGTCTTTATTGGCGATGGTGACCGGCTGCGGCAGGTGGTGGTGAATCTGGTGAGTAACGCCATCAAGTTTACCCATGCCGGTTTGGTAGCTGTGCAGGTAGACGGCCGTTACCTGGACCCCGCCACCTATGAAATTCACCTCGCGGTGCAAGACACCGGTATTGGTCTGCCGCCGGATTATAGGGAATGGCTCTTTCAACCCTTTCATCGCGGCCATGCCGGGCGCAGCCGCCGCTACAGCGGCGCCGGCCTGGGGCTGACCATTTCGCAGCGTTTGGTGGAGTTGATGGGTGGGCGCATTTGGGCAGAAAGTGAAGCGGGCAAAGGCTCTACCTTTCATGTGTCTATTCCCAGCCCGGTGACAGAGCAGCCGCTGCCCACCGCCCTCACGTTGGAGCGGGTACGGCCGTTTGATCCTGATATGGCGCGGCAACTTCCCCTGCGCATCCTGGTTGCCGAAGATAATGCTACCAACCAGAAAGTGATGGTCTGGATGTTGGAGCATTTGGGTTATCGCCCAGATGTGGCTGCCAATGGTCTGGAAGTGCTGGCGGCCCTCCAGACGCACACGTATGATGTGATTTTGATGGATTTGCACATGCCGGAGATGGACGGCCGTCAGGCCACCCAGTCTATTCGCGCCATGCTGCCGGCTACGGCGCAGCCCTGGATCATTGCCGTCACGGCTGATGTGTTGCACGAGAGCCGTCAGGATTACCTGGCCGACGGACTCAACGATTTCCTCAGCAAACCGCTGCAAGCAGAGATGTTGATTACAGCACTCTGCCGCTACCCGGTGGTTCGCGCCCGGAGCGCGGCCCAGACCTGGCCCATAAATCGGGTCATGCTCAACCAGATAACCGGCGGAGATAGCGGGCGGTTGTTGGAATTGATGCATATTTTTCAAAATGAGAGTGATCAGCTGCTGGCGCGGTTGCAAACGGCCGTAGCCGCCGATGACCTGGAAACAGCCCGCCAGATGGCGCATACCCTTAAGGGCAGTTGCGCCACCATGGGCATCGTTTCGCTGGAACCCCTGTTCCGCGAAATTGAAACGATGGCCCGCAATCGAGACCAATATATTGCCGCCAAAGTCACCCAGGCGATTGCTGAGTATGACCGCGTTTTGCTGGCCCTGCGTAATGGATAATCCGGTGGCAGCATTCAAATTCCTGGCTTTTCTTGCCACTTGCCACCTCCTGCCACTTACATCCCCTATTCCCCCCATCGTTCTATAGCTTGCACCCCTGATTGATGATACATTTACCCTATGATTGCCAAGCAGATACCCGCTGTTAATCCATATAGTGTCAGTGAACCGGCGGCAAAGGATCGGCCGTTTTACGGCCGTGACGCCCTCTTCACCTGGATACACGCGGCGCTGCTGCAAGCCGTGCCTGAACAAGGCCCCGACCATCCGGTCATCCTGCGCGGCCCCCGGCGCATTGGCAAAACCTCCATCTTGTTGCAAATTGAAGCCGGGGCGTTACAACCACCGTATACGGCCGTGTATATTGACCTGGCGACCATTGCCCTGGATACCCCCAGCGCGCTGGTGTGGGACGTGGCGCAAACGGCCGTGCAACGGCTGCAACAGGCGTATATGGAGCTGCCGCCGCTCAGCCACGCCTCTTTTATCGGTGATCCCCTACGCGCATTCCGGGAGCAACTGTTATTGCCGGCAACGGTGGCCCTGAATGAAGCGCAAATGGCCGTGCATGAAGGCCGCCCTGCCAGCAAACTCCTGTTCATGTTCGATAACCTGAACGCACTGGCCACAAAAGTAGAGAGCCACACCCTCAAAGAAGATTTCCTGTTATCGTTGCACCAGACCATTTACCGCAACCACATGGCGGCTTGCCTATTTGCCTGGGAAATGGGAGACCAGCCCATTCCGGCAATGATGCAGCCCATTTTTGACCAGGCGCAGGTATATGATATTGGCCCCCTGGCAGATGAGGACGCGCTGGCGCTCATTCGCCAGCCGATGAATTACACCATCTTCAAAAATGTGGCGGAATATATCGCCGGTCTTACGCAAAACCACCCGTATGAAACGCAACTGGTCTGCCAGGAACTCTATGAACGGCAGCAGCGGCTCAAGCTCAAGTTGATTACAGTGGCCGATGTAAAAGCGGTACAGCGCAGTGTATTGGACTCTGGCCTGTACCAGGCGCAGTTGGCGGCTGGCCCATCGTTTCACATCAGTCCCAAGGGCACGGCCGTACAAACTGTACAGCGCACTACACGCCGCGCTCTCTGGCAGGAGTGGCCGTTTCTGGCGTTGGTGGTTTTGTTGTTGTTGGTTGTTACTTTTATTACGGCCGTGCCGCGTGTCACCGGGCAAAGCTGGTCAGCGCAGTTAGCCAGTTTTGGCGGCGGTAGTGTGGCCGAAGTGGTAGAGAGTACGGCCGTGCCCACCTCTGGCCCTACCATTCAGGTAGTGGTCATTGTGGAATCACCCACACCGCAGCCCACCCCCACCAATACCCAGACGCCCACGCCCACCGACACACCTGCCCCCACCGAAACGCCTACGCCTACGGAAACGCCGACCATCACCCCTACCCCCACACCCAGCGTCTTGCCGGATACTTTCGTCCGCCGCCAGGACAATATGCCCATGATTCTCATCCCCGGCGGCGCGTTTGCCATGGGGTCAAGCGATCTGGATTTTCCGGCAGCCCCGGACGAACGGCCGCAGCATATGGTAACGCTGGACACGTTTTACATTGACCAGTATGAGGTGTCGGTGGCGCAGTATGCGGCTTTGTTAAACCGGTTGGGCGGCTATGCCGGTTTATGTGATGGTTTTGATTGCGCCCTGCCGCGTCACGTGGCCGGTTATAGCAGCTATTTGCTCGAAGAAGATTTAGGGGATGGTGTGCCCCAATTCTATGCCCTGACCGGTTTTGCCAACTATCCCATTAACCACGTGAGCTGGTATGGCGCCAGTTTTTATTGCCAGGCCATGGGCGGGCGGTTGCCCACGGAAGCAGAGTGGGAATATGCGGCGCGGGGAACAGATGGCCGTATCTACCCCTGGGGCAATGAGCCACCCAACAAAGAGCGCGCCGTCTACCAGAGTGATAGTTTTAATGACTTATTGCCCGTAGATGCTTTGCCGCGTGGCGCCAGCCCCTTTGGCGTATATGGCATGGCGGGCAGTATGTGGGAGTGGGTGGCCGATTGGTACGGCGAAAACTATTATGCTCAAAGCCCGGCAGAAAATCCCACCGGCCCGGAATTTGGGCTGACAAAGGGGATACGGGGTGGCGCCTGGCCCAGCAACGTAGGCAAAGAGCGGATCCGCTCGGCCAATCGCAGCGAACTAGACCCCACTTTCTTTAGCTCTACTGTGGGTTTCCGCTGTGTATATGTTCCGTAATGAATGAGAACCCGTTTGTAGTCGGCACTTTAGTGCCGCAGCAGGCGATAAATCGCCTACTACAAACTATTTTGGAGGAGAAAAATGAGTGATTATCAAGCACCCCCCATCAGCCCAGACCTGCTAGAGATTTTACGCTGCCCGTTGGCTGTGCGGTCAGATCAATACGGCGATGATCCAGGCCGGTTGGAACTGGTACACAATTGCTGGCTGGTGTGCGCTGACAGCGGCATGAAATATCCCATCCGTGATGGCATTCCCGTCATGCTCATTGATGAAGGCGAAAAGTGGAAAGATACCCCCGTTGACCAACTGCCGGTGCCGCCGCCGGCTGCATAAGGAGATTTGGGATTGGAGATTAGTTCCATCTCCAATCCCAAATCTCCTTTACCGGCAAATTAAAAGCGGTTTATCACAGGTTAACAGCATCCGGTTAGCCACACTGCCCCGCAGCAGGGTGCGCAGCGGGCTGTAGGCAAAACCACCGATAATGAGGAAGTCTGCTTGGGCGGTCACGGCCGTTGCCTGCAACACCTCTACCACATCTCCCTCTGCCGCGAAAAATTCGGCTGTTACTTCTGCCTGTCGCAGATAGTTTCGCACCTGGGCTAACGCCCGGTTTGTTTGAATGTTGTCGCCCACGCTGACAACCGACAGCCGAATCTGGTAATGAGCCGCCAGATACGTGGCGACAAAGAGCGCTTCATCAGCCGGCGTCTGGCCGCCGCCATATGCCAGCAGGGCATGGGCCAACGGTCGTACCTCTCCCGGCGGCGCTGTCAGAATGGGGCGCGGGCAGTGGCGCAATATGAACTGCAACCCTGACGTATACCGGTCGCTTACCGTTTCCGGGGGGTGGTTTACCGGCAAAACAATGCCATCAGCATAGACGGAGCGCTGCACAATTTTGGCGGCGACGCTGCCCCATTCCGCTGCGAACTGGCCCTGCACTCCGGCTGCGGCGCAGCGCTGTTCAAATTCAGCCCGTATCACTTCGACGGGCAGGGCGTCTTCCGGTGAATGCTCTTCGTCTACTACATGCAGCCCCAGCAGGCGACTCTGGCCCAATTGGGCGATGCCAATGCCCACATCCAGCGCCCGCCAATCGGCCGGGTGCGCCCCCATGGGAATGAGAATATCGTCAAAGAGGCGGCCCGACGGCCGTTTGTTCACCAGTTCGGCCCGCCACACGCCTGGCGGCGGCCCGCTGCCCAATTCCGCCGGTACCACTGCTTCCAGCAATGCTTGAATGGGGGAGCGTTTTTCTTTGGCGAGTTGGGACACGGCCGTTTCCGGCGATACTTCCCAGCCTAACGCCCTGGCCAGTTCTGCCCGGTATTCGGCCAGCAGCACATACATATCCGCTTCCGTTCGCCCCGGAAAGTAACGCAAAATCCCCTGTTCCCGCACAATGTTGATCACCGGCAGATAGACATGATCATACCAACTGGCAATCGCTTCTTCTTCCGGTATAAAACGCTGCTGCTCCAGCCCCAGATAATGCCGATGTACGCCTATATGATCCAGAATCAACCGGTACTGCCCGCAAAAGGTCATCAACAGGTTTGCCTCTGGGCGAATCTTGTCCAGGTCGGTTTGTTCCAGAAATTCGGCATAACGGGCTTTACAGATGATCTCCTCTGGGTCGTCGTCGGCGGCGAGTGGCACGCGGGTTTTTACCTCGGTGACATAGGCGCTAATGGTGGGTAGTCCCATTTCTCTGGCCACCGAGACGCGGTGATTGCCGTCAATGACGAAGTAAGCATCGCCTATTTGATAGACTTCAATGGGCGGGACGCCGGTCAGGTCGTGTACGGCCGTTTTCACTTTAGCCCAGCGCTGTTCGATATTGTCTTGCCGGGGCAAAAAGGTGCGGGTGAAATCTTTATATCGCCCGACGCTGCCCACAATTTTGTCCAGTGGAATCTCTTGCAGCCCGCGTGGGGCCTGGTTTACCACTCGTAACTGCTGGCGAAGCTCTTCATACGACAGCAGATCGGTGGAACGGCCGGAAAAACGGGCCAGCAGTTGTTCCATGGCCGCTTTTCGCCGCGCCCGCTGGAAATCTTCCAGGGCCAGAGAGTAGGTGGGGGGGTGCATTGTCACGGAGTCACCAGTTTGTGGGTGTAACTCGTAATCCCTTATCCGCTTATGGCTCACGGCTTATGGGTTACGGGTTTTCATAACTCATCACAGGCCGATAGACGCAGCCGCAGCGGCGGCCTTTGCTGCATGTGGGTAGGGGCAGGTGTGGGGCGTCGTCCGGGTGGTACACGGCCGTGTCATCCAACTGCTGGCAGGCGTCACACCCTTCCTGGTCTCGTTCAATACGCACGCCCACAATGGAACCTTTGGCCTTTATGCCCAGACGATACTGCGCCAACGTTTTTTCGGCGTAATTGTCCGGTTTTTCCATTTCCCGGTGAAAATCGTTTAACCAATTGAATGACATGGGTTTATTTTGCTGCCAGTTTGTCTGTTTGTCTTTGGGCAAACTGTGCAAAGAATGGTAATTGGGTAATTGGGTAATTGCCGCCTAATTATCCAATTACTCAGTTACGCAACACCACCGGCAAATACACGTGATGTATCGTTTGCCACACATATACCCGCACCGGTATAGTTTGGGTGGCGGTCAGGCCCGATGATGCGGACACGGCCGTGACTGTGCCGGTGTATAAGCCAATAGGTGACACGGGTAGGGACAGTTGCACGGGCATGGTCATGTTTTGCCCGGCAGCCAGCGCGCCGGTTGTGGTCGGTGGCAGTGTGAGGGCCAGCGGCGCGGTGGGCGTGGCGGCGATGGTGTAGGTGAGGGTAGTAGCGCCGCTGTTGTGCAGGTGGAGTACGGCCGTATGCATCAGTGGCAGTTGCCCCGGCGTGATAATCGTTGTCAGCGACAGTGGGCTAACTTCCAGGACGCCGGTAGCCGGTGGCGACACCTTGGGCATGTTGGCCAATGCCTGCTCTGCCGGCCGCCCCATCACTCCGTAGAAGCGCATTTGTTCACACTCCGGGTAGATGGGCGCCTGGTTGAAGTTCAAATTGAATATAAACATGGCTCCCATCCAGGGCCAGTGTGTTGTCGCGTATTCATACGCGCCCACTAAATTTTCGGCCTGCTTCTGCGGCGACACAATCTGCCACAGGCGGCCCTGCCAACTGGGATCGCTGAGGCAGTGGTCGGGCGGCTGCGTAATCCAGCCAAACTCCGTGGCCCACATCTTTTTGTGGCCCAGGCCGTGCGTCTGCATCAACTCATATAGCTTTTCCGCGCCACGAAAACAGAAGCCGTTGGCGCAATTTTGGGTGGGGTCGCCGGAGGGCGCGTCTGGCGTGGCGTCAAAGTCGGCGCTGTAGCCGTAGGGATGGTAGCCCACGCCGTCCAGGCAATTGCCGCCGCCCGCGGCCACAAATTCCAGGAAAAATTCCCGTTCGTCCTGGTAAAGGCCATTGTGGCCGGGATGACCGTTCCAGTTACCCTGCACGCGCCCGGTGGGGGCCAGCCCGGCGGAGATGACCAGCGCGTCCGGGTCTATGGCTTTGATACGGTCGTAAGCCTTACACAACACGGCCACATAATCGGCAGCAATGGGTGGCGCAGCCCAGCCATAACTGGCGTCCAGATTGGGTTCGTTGCCAATCTCGTAGGCGTCTACATACCCCTTTTGCTGCTGCGCTAACTGGGCTACTGAATTGCCAAAAGCGTTCAGATTGTTAAAGTGGTTGACATTGGCATCTATGCGCATGAGGACACTCACCGGCAGGCGGCTGCCAGGGCCGTTGAAGACCTTCATCCAGTTGAAACCCATTGCCTGTAACTGGGGAACGTCCCAGGCGGCCACGTTGAAGCCATAGCCAAAGGCGACGTTGGTCTGCTGCGGTTGGGCGTGAAGGAGGTGCAGCACGGCCATTAACAGCGCCCCTGCCCCTACCAGCCCGCATACTATGCGGGTAAATGGACGTTTGAACATAGTCACCTCGTGGAAGAAGTAATCGGGTAATTGGGTGTTAATTACCCGATTACTCAATTATCTCTTATGAAAACGATTTATTTGAAGGAGAACGGGCGGCTGCAACTGGCTTGCCACACCAGCCAACCGTCCCATTTCCGCCTTCTTCAACCCCAAACTTTCCCTCAACAGCCGCAATCTATCCGCAAATCCCATAACCCACCTATCTGTTTATCAAATATGTTTGATAAAG